>JAFUGS010000097.1 GCA_017469265.1 Clostridia bacterium | reverse complement strand
CGGGCTACCGTTCACATGGATTCCAGCAACAAAGCTACCCGATGCGGGCAAGCCGTTCACATGGACGCGGGGCTACCGTTCACACCGACTCGATGTGAACGATGTGCTCTACCAACTGAGCCATGCGACCTTATATGTCAACCGACTTTTGAGCTTGCTTGTCCGTGTCACATTCGCGGACGCTCATCGCGTCGGGTAAGCGATTCAAGGGGTTTCGGGGAACTTTGGTCTCGCTCTTTGGTGGGAAAGTACGATTGCTTCGCCCTACCAACTGAGCCATGCGACCATCTCGGGAAGGAATTCCTTCCTCTTGTTCCTGTGTCTTTGGAGACATCCATTGATCAGGAACAGAAGCGATTATAGCACATCTCAGCAGGCAGGTCAAGCTTTTTTTCAAAATTCTGTTCAGCTGCCGCGCACGGACGCTGATAAGCCCTGGCAGATTTTCCGAACTTCCTCCGGGATCTGATCCGGCATGCGGTCTTCCGTATCCGTGAAGACGGCGCAGATCAGGATCGTCTCGCCCGGAGCCGCCTCCGCCCGCAGCATGGGAAGGACGCAGCGGGGCCAGATCAAGTTGGTGTTAGGCTCCGTATGGATGACTTCCCCGCCGGAATAACCCTGAATGGCGTAGATGGCGCTGGTTCCGAAGGCGCCGTGGACGGCGGCCCGATCCGATTCCTGGATCAGTGCAGAGGAAACCCTGTCGCAGGGCCGATCTCCGGCCCAGTCCTTCCGGACGGAGAAGGCGCCCTCCGCCAGCTCCAGGGGAAAACTGCTGCGGATCCGGTGTTTCCGCACGTGCCACATGCCAATGGGGATGATCTCCGTGTCCACCAAGGCCCCCTCCAGGGGAGACCAGGTGCAGGCAATCCGATCCTCCGACAGGGTAAAACTTTCGCATCCGCTGCGCACATGCCAGAGATCCCTTCCCTGCCGTTTCACTGCCAGCATGGAATCGAAGGCGCCCTTGTTCAGGGTGGTGGCTTCCTTGGTCACGGAGAAAGCAAAATGGGTGGAATAGGCGAATTTCTCATATTTTTCATCTTCATGCATATGCTCCCAGGCGTGGTTTCCCGCGGTGTAAGCCACCACCTGCCGGTTCTCCGGATCCCTGGTCAGGAGCAGGCGCACCTGCTCATCCAGGAACCGGGCCGTCGGCGCGCAGGGTTCCTCCTCCGCCTGCCAGAAGGGGTGATCCGCCGGCACAGCCAGGGCAAAAAAAGTCTTCATGGCCCAGTAGGGCGAGCCGGGGGCATTATAGCCCTCCGCCGCGCAAAGATTCGGGTAGCCGTAGCCCACTGTCAGGGCGCCGCCCCGGTCAAAGATGGGCATGCCGAGCCACCACCGCAGGTTTCCCAGCAGCAAATGCTTCATCTGGCCCCAGGAGATATCCGGGCTCTCCACACCGGCGAAGGCCATGGCCGCCCAGAAGCTGCTCTGGCAGAATCGGTAGGTCAGGCTCCGGCCGTAGGGCAGGGCCCGGCCCTCCCGGTCAAACCAGCAGGCAAACCGGGGCGCGATGATCCGGGCACGCTGGCGCATTCTTTCGCAGCGCTCCGGATCCTCCCCGCCCATGGCCGCCGTATAGACCAGGCTGTAAAAATGGAATCCCCAGATGGTATAATAATCCCGCTTGGTAGGATAATCGAAATACCATCCGTCGCCCACATAATGGCTTTCCATCATATCCAGGTCTTCTTTCAGCCGCTCCGCGCTGACCGGGCAGCCCACCTTTCGGAAGCCGATGTTCACCAGGATGCGGAAGAAACGCCAGTTGTTCTTGGGCATGTCATAGCGGTTGATCTGATTCAGCCAGGCGTACAGGTTTTCCCGCTGCGGCGGGGTCAGTTCCTGCCAGAAGCGCTCCGGCGCGAAGCAGAGCCCGACGCCCAGGACCGCCATCTCCACCATGCGCTGATCGCTGTCATGGATATCACCCCAGTACTCCGCGTGGGCCGGATCGGTGCCATGGATCAGACCCTCCTTCCACAGGGCCCAGAAGGGTTCCGCCTCCGGACACTTTCCCACCAGCATGGGCACCAGCGCCCACAGCACGCGGCTCCATCCCTCCATGCCGGCCACATCCTCCGGATAATGGGCGGAGCCCTCCCCTACGATCATCCGGGCCTTTCCCGGCGTCAGGCATTCCCGCAGGGGGGTCATCATCTGTACAGCAGCCCGGATCAGGTCCTCCCGGGTCCGCAGGGGATTATTCTTTACCGGATTCATGGGTCATTCCTCCTTCTGAAGCGCCATTGAGCATGATGTTCCCGGGCCGCGGCGTCCGTAATCCGGACCCGCCAGAGGCTGCCGGGCCAGTTCCGGGCCATTCGGGCATCCGTCACCGGGATTTCCTCCACTTCCGTCCGCCAGGAGACGGGATACAGCATCTTCATGTCAGCCGCAGCCAGGCCCTCTGCTGTTTTCGCCGGTTGGTTCCGGAAAAGGAATATCCAGGTGGCTTCCTCCAGGTTTTCCGTCTCGATCTGATCCTCTATGTCCAGCCCCTCCGGGGTCAGCGTCATGCTTCGGACACAATGGCGGACCCGCGCCTGTGGGGCATAGGCCCCCGCCAGATCCGTTCTCAGGCCGTCCGGCAGGCATTCCACATCGCCCGCCCTGTACTCCGCCCCGGCCAGCTGTTCGCGGCCTCCGATCAGCGGGACATTATGATACGCGCTGCGGGTGTTCCACAGCTCATACCGCCTGGAGGAGAACGTTTTGGCCGTATAAGTCATGTTTCCCGCGTCCACGATGGCCGGTTCCCCGTCCAGGTACAGCAGGAAGCTGCCCACATCGTTATGATTATGGCTTTCTCCGTTATGGCCGCCCTTCGCCCCCAGCGTCCATCCGCCCCGGCGCAGCACCCGGACCTGCAGATCCGGCAGCCAGACGTCCTTCTCCGGATTCTCCCCGCCGGCGGGCTCTGCCGCCGGGGGATGGAAGAGCGCCTTCCACAGCCGGATCAGGTGGGGCACATCGTCCATTTCCACGGAAACATCCCGGCGCAGGCCGCGGCCCAGGGAGACCATCTCCGGCAGGCCCGTCCGTTCCCCCGCGGTCTGAACCCGTTCCCCGGAAAGCATGGGGCGGGCATCACAGTCCGCGAAATTCAGGAAATATCCCCGTCCGATCTCCGCCCGGGCGGGGAACGCCAGAATGTTCCGGATCTTGTCCTCCTTCCAGAGGGAAACCCGGCCGTCCGTCGCCCGCTCCAGGATTTCCAGGCAGTCCAGCAGAGCCCCGCCGGCCATGTTCCAGTATCCTGTGCCCTCGTCGCAGCCCCCGTCCTCCGGCACCACATCCAGCCAGCGGTCCAGCATGGCACAGGCCCGGATCATCACTTCCCGGCGCTCCCAGGCCGCCATGGGTTCGCCCATGGCGCAGAGCATCACATTGGACAGAATCCAGGGCGTCCAGTTGCAAAGATCCTTCCGGATATTGCCCATCCACCAGAAGTCATCCCGGGTCAGGAATGGGTCCAGAATCCGGGTCCGGATCTCCCGGGTGATCCGCGCCTGCAGGAGGGGGGTGATGCCATCCAGTTCCCGGCCCAGGGCATTCCGGATCAGGGTCAGGATCATGCCTGTCTGGGCGGAGAACAGGTCCACATAGGGCCTGGTTACATCCGGCAGCGGATACTCCGCGGGGGCCGGTGCGCCGGGAATCGCGTTCACGTTATGCGCGCTGATGACCCAGCTGCTTTCCTCGCAGACGCACCAGATGCCGTCAGCCACCGCGTCCAGATACGCGTCCCGCCCCAGGCAGCAGGCCGTCGCCTGCCATCCCAGTTTCTTCCGGCGGAAAAAATAAGGCGCCTCATCCGCCTGGCGGCTTCCGTCCCGGGAAAAGGCCAGGAAACCCGTCGCCAGCCGCATGGGATACGGCTGCGAAGCGTATTCCTCCGCCCGACGGAACACTTCCCGCCGGTCCGTTTCCCTGACCCGGTCCCAGGGAAAGGCCCCCTGCCAGGGTTTCAGATCACCGGTAAAGGCCCTGATTTCCATTTCCAGTTTTCGCATGGCTTTGATCCTTCCAGCTTCACCGCAAACTCCCCTGCCGGAATCCGGCAGGGGGTCTTTTTCAGATCCAGAGCATGGGATCCTTTCCGGTCAGCTTCATCAGCGCTTCCGTCAGGAAATAGTCCCCATAGGTAATGTTGGTATGCCGGCCGGCGCCATCGTCATGATAGCTGGCGGTGCAGCGCGTCAGCAGGCCGCAGCGGTCCGCCGTCCAGTCGCAGCAATGATCCAGCAGCCCGTCCACCAGCCGCTCCCCGGCCCGCTGCCAGGCGGTCTCCCCGGTGGCGGAGGCCAGCTCCATCAGGCCGCAGGCCGCGATGGCGCCCGCCAGGTTGTCGATCCGCTCCTCCCCGGCCGGCTGGCAGAAATCGGAATCCGTCAGCCCGTCCGGACGGATATGGGCAGTGAAATACTCGGCGATGCGCCGGGCGGCCGCCAGGTACTTTTCATCCTTCGTGTTCAGGTACGCCAGGGTGAACCCGTAAAGGCCCCACGCCTGACCCCGGCTCCAGCTGCTGCCCAGGGCATAGCCCTGTCCCGGATGCTCCCGCACCCGTTTTCCGGTTTCCGGATCAAACTCGATGATGTGGCTGACGGAGCCGTTCTCCCGCAGGAATTCCCGCAGGGTGGTATCCGCGTGTATCCGGGCCACATGGGCGAAGCGGGGATCCCCCGTCTCCCGGCTGGCCCGGAACAGCAGGGACAGATTCATCATGCAGTCGATAATGGCATATCCCGCCTGATCCGGATGGTTCCAGGCGCGGACATATCCTTTCGGATTAAAGCGGCCCATCAGCAGGCTGGCCGCGTGCAGGGTATCCACCGCCGCCTGGGGATCTCCGGTCAGCTTCGCGTCCGCGCCGCAGGACAGGAGATACATGAAACCCACGTCGTGATTCAGCTTCGTGAACACCCGGAACTCATCCGTCAGCAGCTTCCCTACCCGCCTGGCTTCCTGCCGGAAGGCCTCGCCGCCGCCGCGGGCATACAGGAGCCACATGATCCCCGGCCAGAAGCCCCCGGTCCACCAGGAGTTTCCGTCATAGGGGGACTCCAGCCATTTTCCGTTCTCGCTCTTGTAGGGAATGATCCCCGCGTCCGCGGCCGGCCGGATGCTCCCTTTGAATTTTACCTGTGCCCGCTCCAGGGCATCCTCATATCTGTTCATCTTCTCTTCTTTCCGTTCTCGCGCGGCCGCGTTCTCAGCCTTTCAGGCCGCTGGTGGCAATGCCTTCGATAAAGTACCGCTGCAGGCACAGGAACACGACGGATACCGGGATCAGGGAGACCATGGAAGCCGCCATGATCAGGTGATAGTCGCTGGAGTTTTCCTGGATAAACCTGCGCAGGCCGACCTGAACCGTCTTCACGCTTTCCGTGGTCAGATAAATCATCGGGCCCATGTAATCATTCCAGGTGCCGATAAAGGTGAAGATCACCAGGGTCGCGATGGCGGCCTTGGAGAGCGGCAGCATGATCCGCGCCCAGATACCGTATTCGCTCAGCCCGTCAATCCGGGCCGCCTCACAAAGCTCCGTGGGGATGCCCCGGTAAAACTGACGCATCAGGAACACGCCGAATGCGGAGAAGGCCTGCAGTACCATGATGGCCGTCAGTTTGTCATACAGGCCGATGGCCCGGAACTCGATAAACTGGGGAATCATATACGCCTGCCACGGCACCGCGATGGTGGCGATATAGCACATGAAGAGGGTGTCCCTTCCCTTGAACTCCAGCTTCGCGAAGGCATAGGCCGCGAAGGAGGAGGTCATGGTCTGGATGAAGGTCACGCTCAGGGCCACGATGGCGGTATTCTTGAAATACATGAGCATGGGCGCCTTGGTCCAGATCAGGGAGTAGTTCTCCCAGTGGAAGACCTGGGGGATCCATCGGATGGGAAACTCGAATACTTCCCGGTCCAGCTTCAGGGAGGAGGAAAGCATCCACACAAAGGGGATCAGCGTAACCACGGACAGCAGGATCAGCGCCACATACAGGAGGACCTTGCCGATTCGCTGCGCGGTATGATTTTCAGGCCGGATGGCTTTTCCGGCGTTCATGATTGATGTCGTCATATCGGAAGACCTCCTTTCTTTAATCCGCGGAGAATTTCTTTTCCATCCGGAACTGGATCAGCGTCACCGACAGCACCAGCACCAGCAGCACCATGGCGATGGCGCAGGCGGAGCCGTAGTTGAAGGCGTTGAACACGTCGATGATGTAGGTTACCAGCATCTTGGTAGCCCGCCCCGGTCCGCCGGCGGTCATCAGCGCGACCGTGTCGTACACCTTGAAGCAGCCGATCACCAGCATGACGGAGACGAAGAAGGTGGTGGGGCTCAGCTGGGGCAGGGTGATGTGGGTGAACTGCTGCCATTTGTTGGCGCCGTCCACCGTGGCCGCCTCATACAGCTCCCGGGGAATCCCCTGCAGGGCCGCCAGATAGATGACCATGTAATAGCCCATACTTTTCCAGACGCTGACGATGATGATCGCCCAGATGGCCATATTGGAATCCGCCGTCCAGGTCTTGTTGAAGGTGGACCCAAAGAGCATCAGCAGCTGATTGATGGGGCCGTTCTTCATCATCATGAAATTCCAGCAGACGCAGATGGCCACCGTGGAGGAAACATAGGGGAAGAACAGAATGGCCCGGAAAGCCACCGCGCCTTTGACCGCCTTGTTCAGCACCAGCGCCAGGGCAATGGAGCAGACCAGCGTCAGCGGGACGGTGATGAGGGTATAGGTCACGGTGTTCTTCAGCGCGATGCCCAGATCCACCTTGTCAAAGAACAGCCCCAGGATGGAGAAAAAATTGGGGTTGTCCAGCCGGTCGATATACCGCTGCGGCACGGCGAACAGCGCCTCATAGTTCGACAGGCCCACCCAGTGCATGTCGCTCAGCTTCCCGCCGTTCCACTCCGTCATGGACATGAACACCGCGATCACCACGGGAATCAGGGTAAACAGCGCGAAGCCGATAAAGTTCGGCGCGATGAAGCTCAAGGCCACCAGGGTCTTCTTCCGCTCCAGGCTTCCCTTCCTGCGTTTCGCTTCTCTGGACAGCGTATACTGTGACATGGGAAAAACTCCTTTCAGGGATTTTCCGTCTTCTTCGTCGGATTCTGCGGCCCGGGGTGTATACTCCGGAAAAAAACCAAGGGGAGGGGCGAAGCAGCTCGCCCCTCCCGATCATGTTGATTTCAGGGTTGAAGGATTATTGTCCCAGCACCTCGGCGACGCGGTCATTCATATTCATGATGCCGTCCTCAACGGAGATTTCGCGGGTGATAATGGCGCTGTGCTCTTCGTTCAGGATCGTGCTGATCTCGGAGGCCTTGGGATGGCCGGGCAGCTCGATGGAAACCATGGTGGGCAGCAGGGCCTGCTTGGAGTTTTCATCCGTCGGGAAGCCTTCCACGGAAGACATGACCGCGGCCACGTCCTCAGACACCCACGCGGGACGGTTGCCGGTGCTGGCCGTCGCGGCAGCGCCTTCCGGTCCGCACAGCCAGGCCACATAGGTCCAGGCGGCGTCCTTGTTGGCGGAAGCCTTGTTCACCATGGCGCCGGTCAGGTTGCCGAAGGAGGAACCCGCGGGCACATCTTCCTTGTGCGGCACGGCGGTGATGCCCCAGTCGGTCACGTTGTAGGTGCCGTCCTTGATGTTGTTGATCAGGGTAGAAACATACCAGTAGCCCATGGGCAGCATGGCGATGTTGCCGTTGCCGAAGGCGCCGCTGTAATGCAGGCCGGCCGCGGAAACTTCCGGATAGGGCATGCAGGCGCCCGCGTCTTCCAGCGCGAAATACAGGTCATAGAAGTACTTCAGATCTTCATAGTCGCCGTCCACCAGGGTGTTCACGCCGTCATCCACGGCCCAGTTCACCACGGCGCTCAGCCAGGTGTGATAGTGGCAGCCATAGATGTTGTTGGCCGGATCGGTCATCTTGATGGCCAGGTCCTTGTACTCTTCCCAGGTCATGTCGTTGGTGGGATAAGGCACGCCCGCGTTGTCGAACAGGGTCTTGTTGTAGAACAGCACCCAGAAGTCGGAGCGGAAGGGCAGCGCGGCCTGCTGGTCATCATAGCGGTAGCCGGTCTCCATGCCCACGAAGCCGGACACATCGTAGTTGTCCTTCTCCATGTAGGCGTTCAGGGGCTCGGCGTAACCGGCGTTGTACCAGTTCAGGATGTCCGGAACAGCCTTCACCATGAAGATGTCGGAGGTGTCGCCGCCGGCCAGCATGGTGCTGGCCTTCGTGCCGTAATCCTGGGAGGCCACATCGATGTACTCGATGGTGATTCCGGGATGGGAGGCCTCAAAGGCTTCCTTCTGGGCGGCGTAATAGGTCGTTGTGTTCACGTCCCAGGCCACAACCTTCAGGACGACGTTTTCTTCCGCGGCGGCGAAGCTGACCATCGACAGCGCCATGATCGCGGAAAGAACCAGAGCCAACAGCTTTTTCATGGGGTATCCTCCTTCTTTTTGGATCGGATGTTTCGGAAAAATGTTATCGGTAACATTTTTGTAAAAAACCGAACATTTTCCTTCCCGATCTCTTCTGTTCCGGATTATACGCCCCTTTTCTCCCCCCTGTCAAGGGGGTAAAAGGCGGTTTTTATACTTTTTTCGATGGCTCGTTGATTAGGATTTGTCTTTTCTGGGATATGTTTCCCAAAACATTTCTTGTTTTTCCGTCTGTTTCGTGCTATGATAGGCATAAGCACAAAAAAAGGAGGGGATCCGCCTGTCTCAGAAGCGTACCACCATCTATGACATCGCCAAGGAAGCTGGCGTGTCCGCCGCGACGGTGACCCGGGTGCTGAACGGTTCCCCCAGCGTGCGCGAGGTGACCCGCGCCCGGGTGCAGCAGGTGATTGACGCCCATGGCTATGCCCCCAGCTCCGTGGCCCAGGACCTGGGCAGCGGGAACACGAAAACCCTGGGCATCATTCTCCCCAGCATCCGCAACCCCTATTACGCCGCCCTGGTTTCCGCGGCGGATGATGAGGCCCGGCGCAGCGGGTATTCCATCTGGCTGTATCAGCTGCCCCGGGAGGGAGAGCTCTCCGCCCAGTTGATTGAGAACCTGATCGCCCGGCGGCTCAGCGGCGCCTTCTTCATCGGCGGCTTCAGCGACGTGGACCGGCCCGATCTGCGGGAACTGCTGGACCGGCTCGGAAAATACATGCCCATCGTGGCCATCTGCCCTCCCCGTCCGGATCTGGGCTTCATCTGCATGTACAACGATCTGAGCGGCGCCGCCCGCCAGGCCGCCCGCCATCTTTTCCTGCTGGGCAACGAGCGCATCGCCATGATCGGCGGCGCGAGGAATGTGATCGAATCCGGCGCCCGGGCGGTGGCGTTTCTCTCCGAGCTGGAGGCCCTGGGGCTGCCCCCGCCGCCGGAATACGGCCATCTGGGCGGCGGCACCATGGAGGACGGCATGCGGGAAATCCACCGGATGATGACCGTCCTGCCCCCGGCGGAGCGGCCCACCGCGCTGCTGGCCTATAATGACCTGGTGGCCCTGGGAGCCATGCATCAGCTGCGCCAGATGGGGCTGCGGATTCCGGAGGATGTGGCCATCATCGGGTGCGACAACCAGTTCTTCTGTCCCTATACCGCGCCGCCCCTGACCTCCATCGACATGCAGGCCGAGGAGCATGCCCGCAGCGCCATCCGGGAGCTGCTCTCCGCCTCGGAGAATCACGCCGCCACCATCGTCCGGGCCGCGACCCTGATCATCCGGGAAAGCTGCGGCGCGCACCTGGGAATGCGCGGAAGGGCGCCGCGTCATGAAAACAGGGAGGCCGCTGCCGATGATTGAGATTCTTTCCGTGGAAAACATGCGTAAAAGCGACGCGGCCGCCATCGCCGGCGGAACCAGCGGGCGGGAACTGATGCGCCGGGCGGGGGAAGCCATTTTTCATGCCGTCTCCTGGCGGGGCCCCGTGGCCATCGTCTGCGGCAGCGGAAACAACGCCGGGGACGGGTATGTCCTGGCCCTGCTGCTCCGGAAGGCAGGGATTCCCTGCTGTCTGATCCCGCTGAGTGAAAAGCGCTCCGCGGACGGCGGTTTCTATTTTGACCGCTGCGCCGAAGCCGGGATTCCCGTCCGCCCCTGGGCCGGGGCAGGAAGCCTGGCCGGCGCGGCTACCGTGGTGGACTGCCTCTTTGGCACCGGCTTCCGTGGCCCCGTGCGGGGCGCCGCCCGGGAGGCGGTTCTGGCCATCAACCAGTGCGGCGCGTATGTGGTGTCCGTGGATATAAACAGCGGACTGGATGGAGACAGCGGCATGGCGGAATGCTGCGTGCGTTCCGACCTGACCATCTCCGTCGGCAGCTTCCAGCCCGGGCATTTTCTGGGCATGGCCAGGGATGTCATGAAGCGGAAGATCAACTGTCCCATCGGCATTGCGCCGGTGGATCCGCCCTTCGCCCTGGTGGAGGAAGCGGATCTGCGTCCCCTGTTCCCTCCCCGGCCGCATTTTTCCCATAAGGGCAGCTATGGCTACCTGGCGCTGATTGGCGGATCGCTTCGCTACACCGGCGCCATGCGTCTGGCCAGCCAGGCCGCGGCCGCCATGCGGAGCGGCGCGGGCGTGGTGAAGGCCGCCTTCCCCGCCTCGCTTTATCCGGTGATCGCTCCTGCGCTGCTGGAAGCCACCGCCTTCCCCCTGCCTGACCGGGATGGCAGTCTGCTTTTTGACCCGGCGGCGCTGCGGGAGCTGACAGACCATACCCGCGCCGCCGCCTTTGGCATGGGCGTCGGCGTTTCCGATGCGGCCGCGCAGTGCCTGTCCTGGCTGCTGGCGGAATATACCGGAAGGCTGCTGATCGACGCGGACGGGCTGACCATGCTGTCCCGTATGCCGGAGCACGAAGCGTTGCTGCGCCAGGCTGGAGAAAGAGGGCTTCGGGTGATTCTGACGCCCCATCTGCTGGAATTCTCCCGCCTGACGGGAAAACCCGCGGCGGAAATCCAGGCGGATCCCATTCCCCTGGCGCGGGACTACGCCGAAAAAACCGGCGCCATCCTGCTGTTGAAGGGGCCCACCACCCTCGTGACCGGCGGCGGTCAGGTCTGGCTCATCGACGCCGGCTGTCCCGGCATGGCTACCGCCGGCAGCGGGGATGTGCTCTCCGGCGTTCTTGCCGCCCTGGCCGGATGGATGGAGGATCCCCGCATGGCGGCGGTGGCCGCCGCCTATATCAATGGCAAGGCGGGGGAAGCGGCCCAGTCGGCCTCCAACCCGGTCAGCATGATCGCCGGCGACACGGTACAGGCCATTCCCGGGGTCATTTCCGCGCTGACGCGCTGAATCGCGCAGCGGACAGCGGACAAATCCCTCCGCGGCGCCGGGAAGGACGTCCATATACAAAAAGGAGGCCGGTCATTTCGTCCGGTCTCCTCTTTTGATATGAATCTGGATGCGCTTTCGCCGCGCGGTGAGCCGCTTAATGCAGCGTCACGCGGAACAGGCTGACCAGCGTGTTGCCGACGGTGGACATGGTCTTGATGAAGATGTCCAGGGCCACGCCCACGACGTCCTTCCGGGTGTCGCCCACGGTGTCGCCGGTCACGGCCGCCTTATGGGCCGCGGTGCCCTTGCCGTAGCCGGTCAGGGCGCCGGATTCAATATACTTCTTCGCGTTGTCGAAGGCGCCGCCGCTGTTGCCCATGAAGATAGCCCGCGGAATCGCCACGATGGTGGCACCGATCAGGATACCGCCCACAAATTCCGCGCCGAAGACGAATCCGCCGACCACAGGAATCACCATGGCCAGCACGGAGGGCACCAGCATCTTGCGCAGGGCTTCCTTCGCGGCCAGCTGAATCATCCGGTTGTAGTCCGGGGTCTTCTTTCCCGCCAGCACTTCGGGGGTCAGCTGCTTGTCGCCCTCATCCGCCATCAGCTTGGCGGAATCGATGGTGTTGTCCGTCAGCATGGCGGCGAAGTATTCCACCAGACCGCCGCCGATGATGGCGCCGGCCACCACCACGAAGCTGGCAATATTCAGGTCCGGCATGCCGTTGGAGTAGCTGCCCACGTAACTGACGATCAGGCTCACCGTGGCGAAGGCGGCGGAACCGATGGCAAAGCCCTTGCCCACCGCGGCGGTGGTGTTGCCGACGGCGTCCAGCTTGTCGGTGATGGTGCGGACCTCGTGGGGCAGGTGGCAGCTTTCCGCCAGACCGCCGGCGTTATCCGCGATGGGACCGAATGCGTCGATGGAAACCGTGGCGCCCACAAAGGCCAGCATGCCCAGGGCCGCCAGGGCCACCCCGTAGATGCCGGCCAGGGTGCCGGAGACGAACAGGGCCAGACCGATGACCAGCACCGGCAGCAGCACGCTGCGGGAGCCGACCGCGTCACCCTTGGTCACGACGAAGGCTTCCCCTTCCGGCGCCATCTCCGCCAGCTGCCGGGTGGGCTTGTAATCCGTAGAGGTGTAGTATTCCGTAATGGAGCCGATGGCCACGCCGCTGGCAATACCCAGCACCGCGCAGATCCAGGGGCTGACCCAGCCGGCCTTCCAGCCCAGGGTCTCCAGGACAGCGGCGTCCATGCCGCTGAAGATCTTCATGGCGCCGAAGAAGCCCAGCACCACCGTCAGCCCGGCGGAAATCCAGGTCGCCAGGTTCAGCTCCCGGGAAGGGTTGTTGCCCATTTTCTTCACTGCGGCGTAAATCAGGCCCAGCAGACAGCCCACCAGGCCGAGGCACGCCAGGGCGACGGGATACTTGGTCAGGGCCTGGAAAGCGGCGTCGCCCAGGGCTTCCGCGTGCTGATTGAACAGCACCACGGAGATCATCAGGGCCGCGGCCACGGTGGCCACGAAGCTCTCCAGCAGGTCGGAGCAGTTGCCGGCGATGTCGTTCACGTTGTCGCCGATGAAGTCCGCGATGACGTTGGGCACCCGGCTGTCGTCCTCGGGCAGGTCATTCCGGACCTTGGCCAGGATGTCCGCGGAAATGTCCGCCGCCTTGGTGTAGTTGCCGCCCGCCACGCGGTTGAACATGGCCACCAGGGAGCAGCCCAGGCTGTAGGTGGACACATGCATGATGGTGGGGTTGATGCCCTGCAGGGTGGTCAGCAGGCCGCCGCCCTGCGCGTTGGGCTTTACGTTGCCGAAGATGATCAGCACCAGCACGAGGCCCAGCAGGCCAAAAGCCTGCACGCTGAGGCCGGAGATGGAGCCGCCGCAGAGGGCGACCTTGACGGTCTCGCCGATGGACATGCTCTCCCGGGCCTTATTGGCCGTACGGACGTTGGCATAGGTGGCGCTGCGCATGCCCAGCACGCACACCACACTGCTCATGCAGGCGCCCATCAGGAAGGTAATTCCGCTGGTTTTTTCCACAAAGAGCGAAAAGACGACGGCCAGCACAGCCACCACGATGGCGATGGTCCGATACTCCGTCTTCATGAAGGTGTTGGCGCCGCTGCGGATGATGGCGGCCATCTCCACCATGTCCTTGGTTCCCTCGGGCATCTTTTTGATGCGCAGGTAGTTCCAGATGACATAGGCGATGGTCGCGGCAATCACGCACAGCGTAAGGATATACCACGCAGACATAGAAAAAAGACCTCCTATCCTTTTCCCCGGACCGGGGTAATTCCGCTTTGCTCCCTTCTCGTGGAGCGGCGAACACAGGTATTGTAGTCCTTCTTTGTCCTTCCGTCAATGGAAGAAAGGGTTTTTCAGCCTGTCAGATTTCAGACAATATCGATCTCCGCGCCCCGGTTCCGGAGCCGGTCCGGCGGAGCGGGCATCCCGCGGCACGGAAAACGCCCCGCCATGCCGCGGGGCGCCCTGCGGGAAGACGGGCTTATTCCCCGTCCTCCGCTTCCTCCTCATCCACCAGCTCCATGAAGGCGGCGAAAGCGTCGTCCGCTTCCTTCTCGTCGTTCACGGAGACGTAGACATCGTTGCCGTCCTCATCCTGTTCGATCCGCAGGAAGAGCACCTCGATGGACTCGGGATCCTCCTCCTCGGTGGCGTCGGCCACGGCGATGTACTGCGCGTCATTCATGGTGAAGGTGGCCAGCCACTCATAGGTCTGGGTTTCGCCGTCCTCGTCCACGAGCTCGATCAGCTCATCTTCCGGATCCATGGGGTTAAAGGTTTCCGACATTGCTCTGTTCCTCCTTCTTTTGTTCATTCAGCCACTGCGACAGAATCACCGCGGCGGCAATCTTATCCACGGTTCCTTTGCGTTCCTGGCGGCTGACCCCGCCTTCCAGCAGGGCTTCCTCCGCCGTCACGGTGGTGAGCCGCTCGTCCTGGAAAAACACCCGCAGGCCCTGTTTCTCCACCTGGGCGCAGAATTCCCGCACCTTTTGGGCCTGGAAGCCCTCCGTGCCATCCATGTTCAGGGGCAGGCCGCTGAGCACCTCATCCGTTTCATACTGGTCGCAGAGGGCCTTGATCCGCCGGCAGTCCGGACCCCATCCCACCCGTTGGATCACCTCCACCGGGGTGGCGATGATTCGCGCCGGGTCGGACACGGCAACGCCGATTCGCGCGTCCCCCACGTCCAGGCAAAGGATTCTCTTTCCCATCATCGCTTCATCAAAGTACATCAGGGAGGCTTTTCAGCCTCCCTGAAAATAAGTCTTAATGGCTGTCCCTGCGGGGCGGACGGCGGCTGCCGCCTTCCCGGCGGGCCGGCGCGGTGTTCTCGTAGACGATGTCATTCCGGATCAGGTTAATCCGGCCCTGAGCGTCAATCTCGTTGACCTTCACTTCCAGCTCGTCACCGATGTTGACCACATCCTCCACCTTCTCCACCCGGTGGTTGTCCAGCTTGGAGATGTGGATCATGCCGTCCTTGCCGGGCGCCAGTTCCACAAAGGCGCCGAAGTTCATGATGCGGACCACCTTGCCGGTGAACACGTCCCCGACCTCGATGTCCTTGGCGATGCCCTCGATGATCTTCTTCGCCTTCTCCGCCGCCGCGCTGTCGGGCGTGGAGATGAAGACGCGGCCGTCGTCCTCGATGTCAATCTTCACGCCGGTCTCCGCGATGATCTTGTTGATCATCTTTCCGCCGGGGCCAATAACCTCGCGGATCTTGTCGGGGTTGATGGTGAAGTTGATGATCTTCGGCGCGTAGGGGCTCAGCTCTTCTCTGGGCTGCCCCAGGGTCTCCAGCATGATCTTCAGGATATGCAGGCGGCCCTGCAGCGCCTGGGCCAGCGCCTGCTGTAGGATGGCGCGGTTAATGCCCGCGATCTTGATGTCCATCTGCAGGGCGGTGATGCCGTTCATGCTGCCGGCAACCTTGAAGTCCATATCGCCCAGGAAGTCCTCCAGGCCCTGAATGTCCGTCAGCACCGCCAGCTTGCCGCTCTCCTGATCCGTGATCAGGCCCATGGCCACGCCGGCCACAGGGGCGGAAATCGGCACGCCCGCGTCCATCAGGCTCAGGGTGCTGCCGCAGACGGAGGCCATGGAGGAGGAGCCGTTGGAGCTCAGAATCTCGCTGACCAGCCGCATGGCGTAGGGGAATTCCTCCTCGGAGGGGATCACGGGCAGCAGGGCCCGCTCCGCCAGCGCGCCGTGGCCGATCTCGCGGCGGCCCGGGCTCTTCATGCGGCCCGCCTCGCCGGTGGCGTACGGGGGCATGTTGTACTGGTGAATATAGCGCTTGAAGGTTTCGCTGGTGCTCAGCCCGTCCAGGGTCTGGCCTTCGGATACCGTGCCCAGGGTGGTCACCGTCAGGGCCTGAGTCTGGCCGCGGGTGAAGATGGCGGAGCCGTGCGTCCGGGGCAGCACGCCCACGTCACACCAGATGGGGCGGATCTCGGTGACCTTCCGGCCGTCCGGACGGATGCCCTCATTCAGGATCTTCGCGCGCATGACCTCCTTGTTCAGGTAATACAGCGCGTCCTCGATTTCGCTTTCCCGCTCCGGGAAGCGCTCGCTCAGCGCGGCCAGGGTTTCTTCCTTCACCTGCGTCTCACGGTTCTGGCGCTCCTTGCGCTCAAAGGTCTCGTAAACCCACTTGCACTTGTCCAGCGCGAATTCGCGCACGGCGGCCTTGACGTCGTCGCCAGTGGTGATCAGCGGAACGACCTTCTTTTCCTTGCCGATTTCGGCGACGATCTGCTTCTGGAAGGCAACCAGCTTCTTGATCTCCTCGTGGCCGAAGAGAATCGCGTCCAGCATGGTATCCTCGCTCAGCTCATTGGCCCCGGCTTCCACCATCATGATGGCTTCCTCCGTGCCGGCCACGTACAGGCTCAGATCACTTGCGGCGCGCTGCGCCTCATCGGGGCAGATGACGTACTGCCCGTTCACCCGGCCCACGAGCACCGCGCCGGTGGGGCCGTTCCACGGGATATCGGACACCGCCAGGGCGATGGAGGAGCCGATCATGGCCGGGATTTCCGGCGGCACGTCCTGCTCCACGCTCAGGATGGTGACCACCACCTGCACGTCATTGCGCATCCCCTTGTTGAACAGGGGGCGCAGGGGGCGGTCGATCAGCCGGCAGGTCAGGGTCGCCTTGTCCGTGGGGCGGCCTTCCCGCTTGATGAACCCGCCGGGGATTTTGCCGACGGAGTACTGCTTCTCTTCCACATCCACGGCCAGAGGGAAGAAGTCCACGCCCTCCCGGGGGGTGGGCGCCATGGTGGCGTTGACCATGACCACGGTGTCGCCCAGGTGCACCCAGACGGAACCGTTGGCCTGCTCACAGTACCGGCCGAATTCCAGCGTCAGCTTCCGCCCGGCCAGGTCCATGGAATAGCATTTGGATTCCATTTTCGTTGTTCACTCCTTTTCTGTCTGTCTTCATCGGAGTGCCGTATGCTATCTATTGAAAACCCCGCTCCCGGGGGATTTTCAAGGGGATAACATACGGAATCTCCGGAGGGAAAAGCACCGCGCCCGCGGGCCCGCCTTACGCTCCCCGGCGGTACCGGTCCGCCGTCCGGCTCTGCCGGACGGGAATCGCGGGAATGGCGCTTTGAAACCGTACACAGGAAAAACCGCAGCCGCCGGAAGAAACCTCCTCCGGCGGCTTTGCTCAGCGGAGCCGCGAAACGGCCCGCTGTCCATCCGCCCTGAAGGGCGGCGGTTCTGCCTTCAAGCGTCCGGAACCCTGAAGCTTACTTCCGCAGGTTCAGCCGGGCGATCAGAGAACGATACCGTTCAATGTCCGTCTTCTTCAGGTATTCCAGCATATTCCGGCGGCGGCCGACCATCAGCAGCAGGCCGCGGTTGGAATGATGGTCATTCTTGTTCGCCTTCAGGTGCTCGTTCAGATGGTTGATGCGGTCGGTCAGCAGCGCGATCTGAACTTCAGGGGAGCCGGTGTCGCCTTCATGCTGGGCATAGGCGGCAATGATTTCCGATTTGGTCATGGGTCATTCCTCCGTTTTTTCATTAGGGCCTAATCGCCGTCAGCCCGGATCGCCGTTGGAGCGTCGGTCGCCTGCGCAGACGGTTCATTCAAACCCAGCGATTATCTTATCAGACATTTGCCGATTTGTAAACAGATTTTTCAGCTTTTCCGCTTCCATTTTGCGGGTTTTCCGCTTTCAGCTTTCCGGCTTTTCGTCCGCCGGCGCTTCCGCTGCGCCGCTTTTCGTCTTTTTCCGCCCCAGGCCCCGGAGATACGTTCTTCCCTCCAGCTTCCAGACCAGCAGGGTCACGGCGCCGTAGACCAGGATGCCGACGGCCACCTGCGCCGCCAGCCCCGGCCAGCCGGTCCAGGGAAGCAGGCGTCCGGTCAGGCGCACCGCCAGCAGCATGACCGCGCCCGCCGCCGCATAGGTGCCGGCATAGCCCAGGAATCTTCCGTAAGGCAGTTCCCTGCGCAGGATCAGCCACTGCACCAGGGGCACGGTTCCCTCCGCCATCAGGGTGCCCACCACGGCGCCCATGGCCTGCATCCGGGGAATCAGCAGGGCGTTGACCGCCAGGTTCACCACCGCGCCGGAGCAGACGCTCTTCACAAAGATGCTGTCCCTTCCCTGGGGCAGCACCCACTGGGTCCGGATCACGTTGGCGAAGCCGATCAGGATCAGGGTGAAAGCCAGGGGGGCCATCAGGGCGCCGGATGCGGCGAAGGCCTCCCCGTAGAACAGGACGGAGAACCGGTCCGCCACCGCGGCCACGCCGAAGGCCATGCCGCTGACCATGCACAGGATCAGCTCCATGCTTCGGTCGATGTGCGCCCGGATGGCCTCCGTCTCCCCTTTCTGCTGCATATGGCTGATCTTCGGCATCATGACGGTGCCGATGGCGGAGATAAAACCGCTGAGGCAGTAAATGATCTTTTCCGCGTTTTCGTAAAGGCCGTTCTGGGCGTAGCCCGCCAGGCGGCTGACCATGACCTTGTCCATGGTGCGGTAGATGTTCACCGCCATGACAGAGATGAACAGCACCGCGCAGGGGCCCAGATGCTTCAGGCTCTCTCCCATGGGGACCCGCCGGTACCGGACCTTGCCCCGCAGCCCCGGCACGCAGCTCAGGTTGCCCGCCAGGGTGGCCAGGCTCCAGACGAAGGCGTAGATCCACAGGTCGCCCTTCTCCCGGACGAAGAGGAACACGCATACCGCCGCCGCGGATTTGACGAAGGTGTTCCGCAGGGCGATGGGCCGGAAGATGTCCAGCCCCATGAGGCACCAGTCAAAGCTGCACAGGCAGCTGACGCTCATCATGGTCAGATGGAAGGCGATGGTCCGCTCCTCGCCGGCCACGAGAAAAACGTACCCGAACCAGAGCAGCAGCGTGACGCCGGCCACCAGCAGCTGCATCTGCCAGATGGCGGAGAAGGTCCGGTCCAGCTTTTCCCGGTCATCCCGCACCCGGGCAATGGCCCGGACCCCATAATCGTTCAGCCCCAGCATCCCGATCAGGCAGAAGATGTAGCTGACGCTCCAGGCGTGGGAGTAAAGGCCCACCCCCTCCGTGCCCACGGTACGGGAAAGATACGGCGCGGTCACCAGGGGCAGCAGCACGGAAAACAGGCGGTACGCCACATTGTACATCGCGTTTTTTCTCGTGCTGGATGCCATGCTTCTTTCCTCCCTTTGGATGGGTATGCCACGGCCGGGGCAAAAAAGGCAGCCCGCTGATCGGGAGGACCCGGGCAGCGGGCATGCCGTATACAGGCTGAAGTTTACAGGGACAGCAGGGCCTTGGCGATTCCGAAGTACACCAGCAGGCTCAGGGCGTCCACGATGGTGGTGATAAACGGGCTGGCCATGACCGCCGGGTCAAAGCCCAGCTTTTTGGCCACCATGGGCAGGGTGCAGCCCACGATCTTCGCGCAGAGGATGGTGATGGCCATGGTCAGGCACACCACCGCCGCCACCAGCAGGGTCACATCGGGGTTGCCCATGATCAGCCGGTCCACCAGCATGATCTTGCCGAAGCAGAGCACCGCCAGGGCCAGGCCGCACATGACCGCGGTCCGGATTTCCTTCCAGATGACCTTCGGCAGATCCCTGAATTCCAGTTCGTTCAGGCTCAGGGCACGGATGACCGTCACGGAGCTCTGGGACCCGGAGTTGCCGCCGGTGTCCATCAGCATGGGGATGAAGGCCGTCAGGGCCACCTGGGCGGCCAGGGCTTCCTCGAAGCTGGTAATAATCAGCCCCGTGAAGGTGGCGGAAACCATCAGCAGCGCCAGCCAGGGAATCCGGTGCTTAAACAGATCCAGGGGCGAGGAACGGAGATAGGTCTTGTCGCTCGGCGTCATACCGGCCATGATCTCCATATCCTCGGTCGTCTCATCCTCCATGACGTCCATGGCGTCGTCGAAGGTGACGATGCCAACCATCCGGTTGTCCCCGTCCACCACGGGAACGGCCAGCAGGTTGTACTTGCTCATCGTCTTGGCCACTTCTTCCTGATCCGTATGGGTGGAAACGGTGATGAGGTTGCTGCCGGTTTCCATGACGCTGTCGATGGTCTGCATGTCGCTGGGGGCCAGCAGCAGGCTCTTCACCGACACGGTACCGATGAGCAGCCGGTTCTTCAGCACGTAGCAGGTGTAGATGGTTTCCTTATCCACGCCGGTCTGGCGGATGCGGAGAATCGCGTCCCCCACCGTCATGTTGGGATTCAGGCTGACATACTCCGTCGTCATGACGGAGCCGGCGGAGTTTTCGGGATACTGGAGGATTTCGTTGATCTCCTTCCGCATCTGCGGGTCGCTCTGAGCCAGAATCCGCTGCACCACGTTGGCGGGCATCTCCTCCACGATGTCCACCGCGTCGTCCACGTACAGCTCGTCCATGACCTGCTTCAGCTCGCTGTCGCTGATGCCCCGGATCAGGGCTTCCTGCTCATCGCTTTCCATTTCCACGAAGCTTTCCGCCGCCAGCTCCTTGGGCAGCAGGCGGAAAAGCAGCGGCAGCTGCTCCGCTTCGCATCCGGAAAAAACCGCGGCGATATCCGCGGGGTTCATCGTGATCAGGATGTCCCGGATGGTGGTGTACTTTTTTTCCTTCAGAAGGGCCTGTAAAGTTGTTTCGACTGTCACATTATGCTCCGTCATGCTTCTTCCTCCTCGTTTTACGTGATGAGGAATCCCCCTGCTTTTCAGGGAACCCCTTCGCCATGATGAACGGCTTCCTGGCGTTGTGGGGAGTAGGCATACGGGCTGGGAAAATTATACGGACAGGAACGGAAACGCCATGGCGTTCACGCCCCGCTGTCTTCGCCCAACCGGCACGCCGCTGCTACTCCCAGCGTCCATGACATTCCCTCCTTCTTTCTTTGTGTTTTTCCTGTTTTCACGCCCCCCGGGCGTGTTTGCAAGACCATTTCTTATTATACTGAATTTTCAGGCCAAAATCAATGATGTTTTTCTCCGCATTTTTGGAAAAAACGGACATAAAAACGGGGCTTCCTTCCGGAAGCCCCGTTTAAAGGCGCAGCTCGCTTATTCCAGCTCGAAAGCCCCTGTGTACAGCTGATAATACTGCCCCTTCTGGGCGATCAGCTGGTCGTGGCTGCCCCGCTCGATGATCCGGCCGTGATCCAGCACCATGATCACGTCGCTGTTCTGCACGGTGGACAGCCGGTGGGCAATCACGAACACCGTCCGTCCCTGCATCAGCCGGTCCATGCCCCGCTGCACCAGAGCCTCCGTACGGGTATCGATGGAGGAGGTCGCCTCGTCCAGAATCATCACCGGCGGATCCGCCACCGCGGCCCGGGCGATGGAAATCAGCTGCCGCTGGCCCTGGCTCAGCCCGCTGCCGTCGCCGGAGAGCACCGTGTTGTAGCCGTCCGGCAGGCGGGTGATAAAGTCGTCCGCGTTGGCCAGCTTCGCCGCGGCGATGCACTCCTCGTCCGTGGCGTCCAGCTTGCCGTAGCGGATGTTATCCATCACCGTGCCGGTGAACAGGTTGACCTCCTGCAGCACCACGCCCAGGGAATGGCGCAGGTCCGGTTTCCGGATTTTGTTGATGTTGATCCCGTCATAGCGGATTTTTCCGTCCGCGATGTCGTAAAAGCGGTTAATCAGGTTGGTAATGGTGGTCTTGCCCGCGCCCGTGGCGCCCACGAAGGCCACCTTCTGGCCGGGCCGGGCGTACAGGGAGATATCGTGCAGCACCGTTTTCTCCGGCACGTACCCGAAGTCCACCTCCTCCATGACCACGTCGCCCTGCAGCCGGGTATAGGTCACGGAGCCGTCCGCGCTGTGGGGATGCTTCCAGGCCCACATGCCGGTCCGCTCCGCCGTCTCCACCAGCTGACCGTTTTCCTCCCGCGCGTTGACCAGGGTCACATAGCCATCGTCCGCCTCCGGCTGCTCATCCAGCAGGCTGAAGATCCGCTCCGCGCCGGCCATGGCCATGGCAATGAAGTTGATTTGCTGCGCCACCTGGTTGATGGGCTGCATGAAGTTCCGGCTCAGGGTCAGGAAGGCCGCGATGGCGCCCAGGGTCAGGGTGCCCGTGCCGTGCAGGGACAGGTTTGTCACGCCGCCGATGGCCAGCGCGCCGCCGATGATGGCCAGCACCACGTAAAGGATATGGCCCATGTTGTTGCTCACCGGGCCCAGCAGGTTGGCGGTCTTGTTCGCCTCCGTCATGTTGGCGCACAGCTCGTCATTCCGGCGGTCAAATTCTTCCTTGGCTTTCTCTTCCCGGTTAAAGACCTTAACCACCTTCTGGCCGTTGATCATCTCCTCGATATAGCCGTTCAGGCTGGCCAGGGACTTCTGCTGGCTGACGAAGAAGCCGGCGCTGCGTCCGCCCAGCTTCATGGTCACGCTCAGCATGACAAAGCTGCCCAGGATCATGATCAGCGTCAGCCACACGCTGCAGTTCAGCATGGAAATGAACACCACCAGCAGGGTGATGGCGGAGGAAATGGTCTGGGGCAGGGTCTGGCTCACCATCTGACGCAGGGTGTCCGTGTCGTTGGTGTAGAAGCTCATGACCTCGCCGTGGGTGTGGGTGTCAAAGTACTTGATGGGCAGGGTCTGCATATGCGCGAACATCTGATCCCGGATGGTTCGCAGCACGCTGTGGGACACCACCGCCATGATCCGGGCCTGCACAAACACGGCCAGGATCGCCAGGACATACAGGGCGGCCATCTGCAGGATGGCGGTCAGCAGCCCGCTGAAATCCGGATTCGCCTCCAGCAGCAGCGGCGCGATATATCCGTCAATGATACGCCCCAGGAAGGTGGCCGCCGAGGCTGTGGCGATGGCGTTGACGATGATGCACCCCAGCACCAGCAGCAGCCGGGGCCAGAAGGGCGCCACGTATTTCATCAGCCGGACCACCGTCTCCTTGTGGATCGGCTGCCGGGGACCCATGGCCCGGGGGCCGCCGGGGCCGCGCTGCACGCCCGCCGGGCGGGGATTGCTCTGCTTTCTCGCTTCGCTCACGCCTTGTCGCCCCCTTTCGTCTGGGAATCATGCACCTCGCGGTAGATTTCGCACCGGGCCAGCAGCTCCTCATGGGTGCCCTGGTCCACAATCCGCCCGTTGTCCAGCACAACGATCAGATCCGCGTCCTTCACGGAGGACACCCGCTGGGCGATAATGATCTTGGTGGTTTCGGGGATAAAGCTGCGGAAGCCCGCCCGGATCAGGGCATCCGTCTTCGTGTCCACGGCGCTGGTGCTGTCGTCCAGGATCAGAATCTTCGGCTTCTTCAGCAGCGCCCGGGCAATGCACAGCCGCTGCTTCTGGCCGCCGGAAACATTGGTGCCGCCCTGCTCGATCCAGGTTTCGTACCTGTCCGGCATCTCCTGAATGAAGGGATCCGCCTGGGCCAGGCGGCAGGCCTCCTCGATTTCCGCGTCCGTGGCCTGCTCATTGCCCCAGCGCAGGTTGTCCCGGATGGTCCCGCTGAAAAGCTCGTTCTTCTGCAGCACCATGGCCACGCCGTCCCGCAGGGCCTTCAGGTCATAGTCCCGCACGTCCCGGCCGCCCACCCGGACGGTGCCCGTGGTGGCGTCATACAGCCGGGGAATCATCTGCACCAGGGTGGATTTGCCCGAGCCGGTGCCGCCCAGCACGCCCACCACCGCGCCGGAGGGGATGTGCAGCTCGATTTCGCTGAGGGTATCCCTTTCACTGCGGCTGGCGTAGCTGAAGGAGACATGGTCGAAGTCCACGGAGCCGTCCGCCACGGCCGTGACCGGCTGCGCCGGACTGTGAATGTCGCTTTCCTCGTCCAGAACCTCCACGATCCGCTGGGCGGAAGCCCGGCTCATGGTGATCATCATGAAGACGAAGGACACCATCATCAGGCTGGACAGGATCTGGATCACATAGGTGATCAGGCTCATCAGCTGCCCGGTGGTCATCCCCAGGTCGGGATTGTTGCCGGAGGCCACGATGGCCCTGGCGCCCAGCCAGGAGATCAGCAGCGTGCAGGTATAGATGCAGACCATCATCAGCGGGCTCATGAAGGCCAGCTGCTTCTCCGCCTTGGTGAAGTCCTGATAGATGGAGGTGGAAATGGCGTTGAATTTTTCGACCTCGTGATCCTCCCGGACGAAGTTCTTCACCACCCGCACCCCGTGCAGGTTTTCCTGCACCACGTTGTTCAGTTTGTCATAGGTCTTGAACACTCGCCGGAAAATCGGGTGGGTACGGGTCATGATGAAATAGATGCCGAAACCCAGCACCGGCAGGGTGAAGAGGAACACCATGCTGATCCGGGCGTTGATGGTCAGGGCCATGACCATGGAAAAGACCAGGGTCATGGGCGCGCGCACCGCCATCCGCAGGATCATCTGGAAGGCGTTCTGGACGTTGGTCACGTCCGTGGTCAGCCGCGTGATGATGGAGGAGGTGCTGAAGTGGTCAATATTGGAAAAAGAGTACTGCTGAATCCGGTAATACATGTCATGCCGCAGATTCCGGGCAAATCCCGCCGAGGAGACCGCCGCCATCCGCGCGCTCATGGAGCCGGAAAACAGGGAAATAAAAGCGGCGCCCAGCAGCAGCAGGCCGTACAGCCAGATCTGCCCCATATCGCCCCGTTCCACGCCCCGGTCAATCAGGTAGCTCATCACCAGGGGAATCATCGTCTCCATCGCCACCTCGCCCACCATGAAAAGCGGGGTCGCGATGGCCTGCTTCTTGTACTGCCGAACGCTGGCCAACAGTTTTTTGATCATCCGTAATCCTTTCCGTCCCGTCCCTTAAGCAAAATCAAACAAAAACGCATTTTATCCTACCACAAAGCCGCCCGGTTTTTCAATGCGCTTTCCAACTCTTCATCCAATTTTCACATACCGCGAAGCGGCCCGGCCCTTCCGGCCCCTCCTTCCTTTGCCGCCGGCCCGGCGCCGCGCCGCGGAAAGCAGGCTCCTCCGGTACCGGAAAACAGACCCCGGTCCGAACGCGCCGCGATTTCCTTTTACTTTTTCTCCCGCGATTTCCGCCGGTATTCCGCGCACCATTCCCGCAGAGAGCATTCCGCGCACAGGGGGCGCTGGGCCTTGCAGACGCGCCGCCCGTGCCAGATCAGCCAGTGATGGGCCCTGCCCCATTTTTCCCGGGGAATCAGCCGGGTCATCTGCCGCTCGGTCTCCTCCACCGTGTCCGCTTTGCACAGGCCCAGCCGGTTGCTGACCCGGAAGACATGGGTGTCCACCGCGAAGGCGGGAATGTCGAAGGCGTTGCTCAGCACCACGTTCGCCGTTTTCCGCCCCACCCCTGGCAGGCTGGTCAGTTTTTCCAGGGTATTGGGCACTTCCCCGCCGTATTCCTCCGTCATCTTCCGGCAGGCGGCGATGATGTTCCCCGCCTTGCTTTTGAAGCCGCAGCTCTTGACCATGGGATAGAGGTCTTCCTCCCGGGCCGCCGCCATGGTCCGCACGTCCGGATACCGGGCAAAGACCGCGGGGGTGACCCTGTTCACCTGCTGATCCGTACACTGGGCCGACAGGATGGTGGCCACCAGGGTTTCGTAGGGATTGGTAAAGTGCAGCTCCGCCCGGGCCTCGGGCCAGGCCGCCTCCAGCCCCTCCAGAATCTTTCGCTTCCGTTCCTTCTCGGTCATGAATCCGTTCCTCCTTCGTTTTGCCCCGCGGCCGCCCGCCGGCTCCGGCGCTTTTCCCGCGGGGGATCGCCCCGCTTTTTTAAAAACCTTCCCCGCGTCTTCACGGGGAAGGTTCCGTCCAATCCGGATTCTCCGGGGATGGTTCTTTACACATTCCGGGGCTGAATATAGCCCTTCCGGGTCAGCAGCTCCGCGGTCAGGATGCCGCCGCCGGCGGCGCCGCGGATGGTGTTATGGCTCAGACACACAAACCGCCAGTCAAAAATCCGGTCCTCCCGGAGCCGGCCGATGCTGACCCCGAAACCGCCCTGGAAATCCCTGTCCAGCCGGGTCTGGGGTCGGCTGGGATCCTCAAACACCTGCAGGAAGGGCTTCGGCGCGCTGGGCAGCTCCAGGCGCTGCGCCTCCGTCTCATAATTCGCCCAGCGCTCCAAAATCTGCTCCCGGGTTACCTTCTCCGCGAAGCGGACGGAAACCGCCGCCATATGGCCGTCGCTGGCCGCCACCCGCAGGCACTGGGCGCTGATCACAGGCGCTTCCGCGTTGACAATGACCGGGCCGTCGCCCAGATCCTTCACCTGGCCCCAGAGCTTCAGGGGCTCCTGCTCGCTCTTCTCGTCCTCCCCGCCGATATAGGGGATCACGTTGTCCACCATCTCCGGCCAGGTTTTGAAGGTCTTCCCGGCCCCGCTGATGGCCTGATAGGTGCAGACGCTGACCTCCGTGGGCCGGAAGTCCAGCAGAGGCGTCAGGGCGGGCACATAGCTCTGGATGGAGCAGTTGGGTTTCACCGCGATGAAGCCCCGCTCCGTGCCCAGCCGCTTCCGCTGGGTGGGAATCACGTCCAGGTGCGCGGCGTTGATTTCCGGCACCACCATGGGCACATCCGGGATGCCGCGGCAGGCGCTGTTGTTGCTGACCACGGGAATCTCATGCTTCGCGTAGGCTTCCTCCAGGGCGCGGATCTCGTCCTTCTTCATGTCCACCGCGCAGAAGACAAAATCCACCTGCCTGCTGACCGCGTCGATATCCGCCGCGTCCAGGACAATCAGGTCCGCGGTCTCCGCGGGGATGTCCCAGTCAAAGGCCCACCGGCCCGCCACCGCTTCCCGGTAGGGCTTTCCCGCGCTGCGGGTGGAAGCCGCCACGCAGCTGACCCGGAACCAGGGATGATCCTTCAGCAGGGAGATAAAGCGCTGGCCTACCATGCCCGTGGCGCCAATAATACCGGCCCGTAATTTTTCCATTCTGGGCTTACCTTCTTTCTTTATTGTCTTGAAACGATTCAGTCCTGAAACCGAAGCGACCGGACAGATACATCGTCCTAATTCCAGAACAGCAGCTCGAAGCTGGGATACTTTTCCGTGTCCTCTTCGCTCTGCACCTCGTAGGTCCCCGTCAGCCGGCCGTAAAAGGTCTGCTCGCTGCCCACGACGAAATTCGGCGCCTCCGTGGCCGTAATGACGATGATATCCTTCAGCGCCCCTTTTTTCGTCTTCGTCATGGCGGCAAAGATCACGTACTCCTCGCCCACCTGCTGAATGTCCGTGATGTACACCTTATAGCCCATGACGCGGCCGGTGTAGGCCTCCAGCTTGCGGTTCAGGGTGGAGTAGGCGGGCTTCACGGCCTCCGACTTGTACTGGTTCTGCACATCCTTTTCCGTCAGCGTCCGGTTCGCGGTCCAGGTGAACCGCCGGGTGTCATAATGCTTCTTCTGCAGGATCAGGGTCACGGTGTACTGGCTCTGATTGTCCGTGGGAATCTTAAAGGAGAACTTTCCCGTATTGTTGGTCCGGACCGTTTTGTCAAATTCTTTGGCGCCGCCGGTAACGATGCACTGGAGCGTGACCCCTTTGGTGGTCTTGCCGGACAGCACGAATTCGTCGCTGTCAAACTGCTCTGGCACCTCCGCGTTCAGGCTGATTGGCAGCAGGGTTTTCTGATAGGTGGTGGTCTCAAACACATGCTCGGCGATGGTCTGGCCGCTCAGCTCCACCGTCAGCGTCATAAGCCAGATGCCTTCATCCGGCAGCTTGACGTTCAGCTTGAACCTGCCCGTTTTCGCGCTGGCATCCGTCTCGATGCGCGTGGGCGTCGGGTTCGCGTATTTCATGATGACGCCGATCAGATGCGCGCCGGGATTGGTGGTTCCTTCCACGGTAAAGGAATCCGTATTGGTTTCCAGCGGCGGCGTCTCCTCAAAGGTCAGCACCCCCGAGGTGGCGGCGGGAAGCTCGAGCACCTGCGTAAATTCCACCGTCTTCAGCACCTTCCGCAGGCTGTTCAGATCCTTGTCCTTCAGCCCCCGGCCGTACACCTGGTAGTCCAGCACAATGGTCCAGCCGTTCCGGACCGTTTTTTCCGCGTATCCCCAGGTGATCAGGCCGTTCACGTTCCGCTTGTACTTGATCTGCAGAAAGCGGCCGGCCTTTTCGCTCTTTTTCCATTCCGCGCTCTTGATGTCATATCCAAGGCTGATGTACTTTTCCGCCCGCAGGTGGGAGGAACGGTACAGCGTCCGGGTGGCGGTGGGCTGGGCGTCAATGTCAAAATACGTGCCCGCGTCCTCATCCCGCACGGCCCGAACCTCCAGGCAGGCGTCCAGGTCCGGCACCCAGGCCTGCAGCAGCACGCCCCGGTCCTGCCAGTCCTGCCGTGCCGCCTCGGCGGTAGTGTTCCGGGCGGAAAAAATTTCCGGGTGGCTGTCCAGGTTTTCCTCCCGCAGCACGATGTAGCTGTCCGCCAGGGAAAGCTTGGCGTATACGCTCCCCAGGGAGTATTCCGTCGTGCTCACCGCGGCCAGCGCGGCCCCCGCGCCAAGCGTCAGCGCCAGCACCAGGCTCAGAATCCAGCATAAGCGTTTCCGCACCAAAGGTCACCGACCCTTTCCGTGAAATTCAATGGATGATTATACCAAAGAAACGCATAAAAGGCAAACCGGGCCTGTCCGTTTTCCCGGCTTCCCCGCCCGACGGCGGCTGGCGCGCCTCCGTCAGAGGGGAACCACATAGCCGGCAAAAACATCCGGCTCACCGTCCCGCCCGTGATACAGGCCGGCATGGAAGGAAACCGGAATGTATTCCCCCTTCCGGTCCATCACCCGGCAGGTCATCTCCCGGAAGGGCTGCTTTCCCTGGGCGGCGGAGGTCATCTCCGCCCTGAAGGCGGCCCGGTCCTCCGGGTGCACCCGCTCCAGCCAGACGCCGGCAAAATCCGCGAAAAACTCCTGCCCAAGGCCAAACCTTTCCGCCAGCCCCGGCGCCACCCGCGTCACCTGGGTTTCCATATTCTGCATAAAAGGATAGATCCGTTCGCTGGAGCCGCTCAGCGCCTCAAAAACCCGGTCCATCAGCCCGGTCAGGTTCAGCTTCGTCCCCTGCTGGCTGGTCTCCAGGGCGATTTCCCGCTTCAGGTTCGCCTTATTCTGATACATCATATAGTCCGCGACCCGCAGCACATCGTGCAGGCTCCTGTACTGGGGGCCGGAGACCGCGTATCCCATGGCCAGCAGCGGCCTGTACTGCTTCCGGCCCGCTTCCTCCTCGCACGCCTCGCGGATCTTCTCGATTTCCCGGATAACCACATCCTCATCCACATCCCGATAGATCGCCAGAAACTCATCGCCGCCCATGCGGTAAATATGCTCCGCGTTTTTCAGGTTGCTGCGCAGCGTCATGGCGATCAGGGTGATGTATTCGTCCCCCGCGTCATGGCCGTACAGGCCGTTGACGGATTTCAGGTTGTTCATGTCCGCGAAGAGGAAGATGAACCGCTGGGCCGGATTGGACAGGTAGCTGGCCTCATAGGTCTGGATATCCCGCTCATAGCAGTTCCGGTTCTGCACGCCGGTCATGGCATCCACCATGGCCTTCCGCTCCAGGTTGACCGCCGGGTTTTCCAGGGTGAAGAAGCAGCCGGCCGTGGCCAGCGTCGCCGCCCCGCCGGTGAACAGGAATTCAGGCACCAGCACCTGCGCGATTTCCGCCGCCATGAGGATGATCACGATCGACAGCAGGGCGTATTTCATATGGCCGCTGATTTTCCCCCAGTTTCGCAGGATCATGAACAGCGCCAGCAGAAGGCAGACAAATCCCATCCCATACCCCACCGCGGAGGCGGAGCCGGCGCTGGACCAGGTCCCCCGAAAGGGCTCAAAATCAATGGACATCAGCGGCAGCGCCGCCGCGTAGCAGCCCGCCAGGATCAGCAGCCCCCGGTTCCACAGCCGCTCCTTTTCCGGCGCCAGCAGATGAATGACGTAAACCAGGAACTGCTCCGCGTAAAGGATGGCCGACAGATAAAACACCGCGTGGACGGCGCAGTTGACGGCATGGGACACCGTGTCCGTATGGTTTACCGTCCAGACGGTGGCCGCGTCCAGCGTGGCATGGACGATCGCCAGACAAAGCAGCCGGTTGAACATCCGGCCGTCCTGCCCCTTCCGGTATGCCCGGGAAACCCGCAGGAGAAAAAGCAGGATGATCAGACACACCAGTTCCTCCCGCAGGATCAAAAGGATATTCATCCCTTCTTCCTCCTTCTCCGATCCGTCCTCTGCTGTTTTCACCAATCCGCCGCGGCAGGTGAAAACCAGAAGCGCCTTCCGTCGTTTTTCCTTTCCCGTTATTTTGACATACTCGGGCCCGTCTGTCAATTCCCACTTCCGCGAAAAAAGGCGCGGCCTCAGCCGCGCCTGGAAACAGAAATGACCGGAGGAATGGATTACTCCTCATCGTCGTCCTCGATCTTCGCGTTGGCGATGATCTTCTGCGCCTCGTTGGCGGGCACCTCTTCATAGCGCTCGAAGCGCATGGAGAAGGAGCCCCTCGCCTGGGTCATGCTCCGCAGATCCGTGGCGTACTTGAACATCTCGGCCTGAGGCGCTTCCGCCTCCAGCAGCTGCATGCTGCCCTGCTGGTTCATGCCGATAATCCGGCCGCGGCGCTTGTTCATGTCGCCCATGATGTCGCCCATGTACTCGTTGGGAACCCGTACTTCCACATGCATGATGGGCTCCAGCAGCACGGGGCTGGCATCCATACAGCCCTTCTTGTACGCGATGCGGGCCGCGGTCTTGAAGGCCATTTCGGAAGAGTCTACCGGGTGGTAGGAGCCGTCATACAGCTTGGCCCGGATGTGCACCATGGGATAGCCGGCCAGCACGCCCTTCACCAGGTTCTCCCGCAGGCCTTTTTCAACGCTGGGGATGAAGTTCCGCGGAACCACGCCGCCCACGACGGCATCCACGAACTCGAAATCGGTATCGCTGTCCGTGATGGGGCTGAATTCGATCCACACGTCGCCAAACTGGCCGTGGCCGCCGGTCTGCTTCTTGTGCCGGCCCTGAACCTTGACCGTCTTCCGGATGGTTTCACGGTACGGGATCTTGGGATCCTGCAGCACGGCGTTGGCGCCAAACTTGGAAGCCAGCTTGTTCTTCACCACGTCCAGATGCATCTCGCCCTGGCCGCTGAGCTCGGTCTCGGTGGTTTCCATATTCTTGACGATGCGGATGGAAGGATCTTCCTCCGCCAGCCTGTTCAGGCCGCTGAAGACCTTGTCTTCCTCACCCTGCTTGGCGGCGAAAACGGCCTTGGCGATGCAGGGCTCCGGGAAGGTGATGGGCGGATAGACAATGGGGTTGTTCGGGTCGCACAGCGTGTCGCCCGTGGAGGTGAACTGCAGCTTCGCCAGCGCGCCCAGGTCACCCGCGTGGAGCTTGTCCACGTTGGTCTGCTTGTTGCCGCGCAGGGAGAAGAGTCCGCCGGCCTTCTCGTTCTTTTCCTTGTTGGCGTTGTACAGGGTGGTGGCGCCGGTCAGCATGCCGCTGAAGATGCGGAAGAGGCTCAGCTTGCCCACGAAGGGGTCGGCGATGGTCTTGAACACCAGCGCGGAGAAGGGTTCCTCGTCCTTGCAGACGCGGGTCACTTCTTCCCCGGTCTTCGGGTTCGTGCCGGTCTGCTGCAGGCCCTCATGGGCGGGAGACGGCAGATACTTGGCCATCAGGTCCATGGTCCGGGCGATGCCGACGCCGGTCAGGGCGCTGCAGGCCACCACGGGAACGATGGAGCCGTCCTTCATGCCCTTGCGGAAGCCGTCCATGATCTCCTCATGAGTCAGCTCCTCGCCTTCCAGGTATTTCATCATCAGGTCGTCATCCGCGGAGGCGGCCTGCTCGGTCAGGAACTCAAAGGACTCGTTGATCTCCGCTTCCAGCTCGGCGGGAACCGGCACTTCCTTGCTCTTCTTATAGGCGCCCTCATAGGCCTTCCGCTCCAGCAGGTTCACCACGCCGCGGAAATTCGCGCCTTCACCCAGGGGCAGCAGGATCGGCACCACGCTGGCGCCGTACTTGTCCCGCAGCTGGGCGACGATCTTCTCAAAATTCGCGTGCTCCCGGTCCATCTGGTTCACGACAAACATCCGGCCCAGGTGATGCTCCCCGGCGTAATCCCACGCCTTTTCCGCGCCGACGCTCAGGCCGTTGACGCCGCCGATGACGATGACCGCGGTCTCCGCCACCCGCAGGGGACCCATCATCTCGCCCACAAAGTCAAAGTAGCCGGGGCAGTCGATGGTATTGATTACCTTGCCCTCCCAGGGGATGGGCGCGTAGGTCGCGCTGATGGAAAAACCGCGCTTTTTCTCTTCCGGGTCAAAGTCGGAGACGGTGGTGCCGTCCTCCACCTTTCCCTGACGATCCGTGATGCCGGCAGCGAAGAGCATTGACTCCATCAGCGTGGTCTTGCCCTCGCTGCCATGCCCCATGAGGGCAATATTCCGGATGTTACTGGTTACGAATTCAGCCATGGTTTTCTCCTCCTATATTCAATTTCCTTCTCATTCCCCGCGCCCGGAACCGGGAGCTGTCGGAATTTCAAATACTCATGCAAGGGGGATGATATCATAATTCCGGTAAAAAGAAAAGCTTAAAATTTACGTTTCAATCAGTTGCGCCCTTTGATAAAGCCGCCGCATGACCGGGAGCAGAGCCTCCGCGTCCCCGCTGGTTTCCATGCGGAGCGTTCCCTGGCCGGAGTCCGGCAAAAGGAGGTTTCGCTCCCGCAGCACCCGGCGCAGCTGGCGGGCTGTGCCGGCGTTGCCGTCCGTCAGCAGGATCCTGGCGGGAAGCATCCGCCGGATCATGGGCTTCAGGAAGACATAATGGGTACAGCCCAGCACCACCGCGTCCACCCGGTCCAGGTCCCAGGCGCTGAATATCTCGGACAGATACGCCCGCGCGCCGGCGTCATCCTCTTTTTCCACCAGCTCCATGAGCCCCGGGCAGGGCAGGGGCACCGCGTGGGCCCCGAATCGGTCCATCAGGTCCAGAAACTTTTCCTGCCGAAGGGTCAGGGGCGTGGCCATCACCAGGATGTGTCCGCCCTGCCAGGCTTCCTCGGCCGGCTTCAGCGCCGGCTCCATCCCGATGACCGGCAGGGTCAGCTCCCGCCGGAGCGCCGCCGCGGCCGCGCCGGTGGCCGTGTTGCAGGCGATCACCAGCGCCTTGATGTCTTCCGCCATCAGCCGGTCCACCACCCGGCGGACGCAGGCCAGCACCTCCCCGGTGGTTTTGGTGCCGTAAGGCGCGTTCCGGGTGTCCCCGTAGTACAGAAAGTTCTCTCCGGGCAGCTCCCTGGTCAGGGCCGCCAGGGTGCTGATGCCCCCGACGCCGCTGTCAAAAACCCCGATGGGGCCAAGCGGCCGGCTCATGCCAGATCCTCCGCCAGGGCGCCGGGATTGGTCAGCTCGAAGATGGTATATCCGCCGATGGATGTAACCTCCACCGCGCCCAGCTCGTCGAAGCCCTCGATGGCGTAGCCCAGCTCCATGTTGGCCAGCAGCGCCACCTTCTGCTGCGCGGCGTAGGCCGGATCCCGCAGGTTCATGTCCGACAGCCATTTCATGTATTTGATGGGATGCTTATGGGTGCCGGTTTCCACGGGCACGGACTTCACGGCGCCGTCGGACAGCTCCGTCACCACCGCCGCGTCCCAGTAGGAGCCGTACATCAGCGTAAAGCCGTTTTCCCTCAGGTAATCCGCCACCGGCTGCAGCCCCTGCACCGTCGCCGTGTCATTGTACTGCAGACCGGTGTATTCCACGGGCAGGCTTTTCGGGTTCTGGAAAAAGCCGGTATAGAAAAGGCCGTTGGCCACCAGCAGCAGCGAGGCCAGGATGCCCAGCAGTCCATGGGCGGACAGCGGCGCGTCCCCGGAAAGCAGGCGGCCCGGCGCGCCTTTTTTCTTTTCGCGGCGGAACGGTTTCTCCGCCGCGGGCGCCACGCCGTATGCCGGCCGCGCGTCCGCGCTGGCCAGGGCGGGAATAATCCACACCACGATGGGCAGCAGATACAGCAGATGCAGCAGCTCCGCGCCGGAAAGGAAGATGAACACGCAGGTCATGATCAGCTGGACCATGAGCCAGAACAGCTGCAGGAATCGGGCCATGGGCTCCGCCCCGTGGCGGATGGTGTGGACCGCCAGAAACAGGGAAACGATCCAGGCCGCGACGCCGCAGATGCCCAGCAGCCCCGGCATGGAGAACAGGGTCTGATAATCCTGGAAGCCCAGATCCACAAAGGTGCTGTACAGCACGGTCCGCAGGTCCGCGAAGGTGCCCATGGAGATGGTCTGCACGCTGAAGTCCGTATAGGCGTACTGGTTGGCCAGCACGTGCAGGTTGATCAGATATCCCGCGCCGGCGAAAACCAGCGGCACCAGCGCCAGCAGCAGCCCGGGCAGCTCCGCCGTCAGGCGGTTTTCTTCCTTTTTCTCGCTGAACACCGCGTGCAGCGCGGCGGTCACCACCAGCGGCACGACGCAGATCATCAGATGCCGGATGCCGCCCAGGCCCGTGGCAAAGGCCGTCAGCGCCAGGCAGGCGGATACGGTCCAGAAGGGCCAGCGCTTCCACCCGCCGTTCCCGGCGCGGCGGACCGCGCCCAGGTACAGCCCGACAATCAGGAAGGAGAAGCTGACCTGGAAGCTGTAATAGTTATGGAACAGGATGATCCGGCCGTAAGGAATGCTGAAGGGCAGCATCAGCGCCGCCCCGCCCAGGCAGAAGCGGTTGAAGGGAATCCTTGCCTGCCTCGCCAGGTACGCGAAAGTCCCCAGCATCATCAGATCCATCAGCACCGACCCCCAGAACCGGACCAGAGACCAGTCGGAGCAAACGCGGAACAGCAGGCTGTAGATAATCTGACAGTCAATGACCTGCAGCTCGGTGGAATAGACCCAGCTGGTGGACATGATGCCGCCCTCCCGGGCCAGCTTCTCCCCCAGAATCAGCTCCGAGGAGGTATCGCTGTCCATCAGCGTCGTGGAAACAATCCACGCCGTCCGGAAGGTCAGAATCAGGGAAAAAAGCAGCAGCAGCACGCAGAGCGCGCGCTTCACCGCGGGTCGGATCATGGTCTTGTTCATGGATGTTCCTCCGTCTGTCCTATTTGGGAAGCCGGGCCGCGCCGGATGACCGCCTTGCGGCGCCGCAGAAAGCGTTCCCGATCCAGCATGACCACATGCCCGCAGGTGTTGCAGCGCATTTTGATGTCCGCCCCCGTCCGGGTCACGGTCCACTCGCTTCCTCCGCAGGCATGCGGTTTCCGGGTCAGGATCACATCCCCGGGATCAATGGTCTCAATCATACCGCGCGCTCCCTTTCCTTCTTCACTCATGGGGAGTATAGCTCAAAACCCCCGAATTGGCAACGCCCCATCGCGTCGGGCTAATTGTTAACGATATGTTTCATTTACATTTCGATTTCAGGATGATATAATGAAGCATCCCATGTTTGAAGGAGGACTGTCCGATGTCGCTGCCCGACCTGTCCAAGGTTACCGCGATCCTGCCGGATCTGGCTGATTATATCGTATATGCCGTAATTGCCATCGTCACGCTGATTGGCGTGTTTAAGTGTCTCTTTCCCCTCTGGCAGACCTCGTCCGCCCTGCGCCGGGCCATCCGCCGCCTGCAGGATCACGCCGGGGAATCCGGCAAGCCCGTCTGGCAGGAAGCCAGCTTTCTGGGCCGCCGGATGCGGGGTTCCTGGCTGCGCTTTCTCCAGAACGCGGAGCAGCTGGACCGGCGGGGCCTTCCCACCAACGTGGAGGATTACATCAACGATGATACGGTCACCCATTCCCACGGCAACGCCACCCTGGCGGAGCTGATCCCGAATCTGCTGACCTCCCTGGGCATCCTGGGGACCTTCATGGGCCTGTCCCGGGGACTTTCCAGCCTGAATTTCGCCGATGCCTCCCAGCTGATTTCCGGCATCCCGAATCTGCTTTCCGGCATGCGTTTCGCCTTTGGCACCTCGGTGGCCGGCATCTCCTGCTCCCTGGTTTTCAATATGCTGAACCGGATCTCCCAGGGTTCCAGCTACCGGGCCATCGACAATTTTGTTTCGTCCTTCACCCAGCTGGCCATGTCCCGGCCCCTGGATAACGACGTCCAGCTGATCTGCCAGAATCAGGACCGGAATCATATGCTCCAGGGCATCAACGAGACCCTGGCGGACCGGCTGGCCGAAAATGTGGGCCTGGCCATCACCAGCGCCATGAATCCGGTTTCCGCCTCCATGGACCGCTTCATCGTCGGCGCCACCCGGAATCAGATCGAGGGAGTCAACCGTATTGTGGGTCGTTTTCTGGAGGAAATGAACACCTCTCTGGGCGGAAACTTCAGCGCCCTCGGCACCGCCCTGGATCAGATGACCGCCCAGCAGCGTCAGGCCGTACAGGAAACGGCGGACACCCTGCGTGCCGCGGGCGGCATCGTGCGGGACGCCCAGTCTCTCCAGCAGCAGACAGACCAGCTGCTTTCCCGCTTCGACAGCTATGTGTCGGTTCTCCAGTCCACCCGGCAGCGGGATGAATCCTTCGAGAAGCGTTCCGCGGAGCTGCTCGCCCGGATGGAAAAACAGCATCAGTCCCTGGCCGCCCTGATGGACACCCTGTCCGCCCGGGTGGAAGCCATTCCGGATCTGCGGGCCCGGGAGCGGACGGAGGACACCCTGGCCGGCATCCGGGAGGTCACGGCTTCCCTGAACGAAAGCGTCCGCGGTATTTCCGAAACCCTGACCGCCCTGTCCGAGGAGGTCTGAACGCATGGCACGTCAATCCATCCATAACCGCCGGGCTGGCCGGGGGGCCACCGGCGGCGGCGCGTCCTGGATCAGCTATTCCGACATGATGGCGGCCCTGCTGCTGATTTTTGTGCTGATCCTGACCTACAGCCTGTACCAGTATTTCACCATGCTGGAAACAAAAACCGCGGAACTGGAGGAACAGCAGGCCCTCTTGCTGGCTCAGCAGACCCTGCTGGATGACCGGGAAACGGAGCTGAAGGATCTGCAGCTTTCCCTTTCCGCGAAGCAGACGGAGCTGGACGAAGCCAACGCCGCCCTGCTCACCCGGGAGCAGCTTCTGGCCGCGCTGCAGGCCCAGCTGAAGGAAAAGGAAGCGGCCCTGGCCTCCGCCACGGTCAAACTGGAGGAGCAGCAGCAGGCCCTGGCCTCCGCCACGGTCAAACTGGAGGAGCAGCAGCAGGCCCTGGCCCTGCAGGCCGCCCGTATCGATGACCTGGTCGGCGTGCGCACCAACATCATCCGGGATCTGTCCTCCTCCCTTTCCGCCGCGGATCTGAAGGCTACCGTGGATCCCAACAACGGTTCCATCGTCCTGGACAGCGCGGTCTTCTTTGAAACCGGCAAATCGGACATCAAGGAGGAAGGCAAGCGGCTGCTGGACCGCTTCATCCCGGTGTACCTGAACGTGCTGCTCAGCGATCAGTACGCGGATTATCTCGGGGAGATCATCATCGAGGGTCATACCGATTCCACCGGCACCTATGACAACAACCTGAAGCTCAGCCAGCAGCGGGCCCTCCAGGTCGCCCTGTATGTGCTGAACATGCCCGGCCTCTCCCGGCAGCAGGTCGCCCTGCTGCAGCAGATTCTGACCGCCACGGGCCGTTCCTGGGCGGATCTGAAATATGATCAGAACGGGCAGGAGGATCCGGAAGCCTCCCGCCGGGTTGAATTCAAATTCTCTCTCCGGGATTCCGACATGATTGAGGAAATGCAGCGGATTCTGCAGGAAAATGATTTGGGGGATACGCAGCCATGAGACCTGTCGCCATCCTGCTGATGGTACTCTGCCTGGCCGCCCTGGCCGGCACGGGATACCTGTATCTCACCGCGAACCTGGAAGTCACGGAGGTGCGCTGCACCGCCTACGACGCCCAGGATCAGGCCGTGGCCTTTCAGGCGCTGAAGGATCAGCTGGCCGCGGAAGCCTTTACCGGCACCCCCTTCGACACCGCAGCTCTGGGAGACGCCGGGGACTATCAGTTCTATGAGTACGCCCTGCGCCTGAAAAACAGCACCTTTCTCCGGGCCGAGGTCATCGAGATTCAGGTGACCCCCATGAACGGGGACGTCCTCCAGATCAGCGATCTGGAAGCCCACGATCTGGCGCCCCGTTCGGAAGGCCAGTTCACCGCCACGATTCTGACCCGGAAGGACATGCACAATGTGCGGGAGCTAACCCTGACGTATTACCTCTGGGGTCTTCCCTTCTCCTCCCGGGTCACCTACAGCCCCTGACCCGGAAGCACGAAAAAAGAGCTGCCGTCATGACAGCTCTTTTTCATTTGCCTTTACGCCAGTTTCTTGATGATCGTCATTTCCACGGTACGGCCCCGGATGGCCACCTTCACTTCGTCAGCCACCCTGGCCACCACGGATTTTTCCAGCTCGTCCCAGGCGTCCCTGGCGGCTGTATCGTTCTGCTTCACACGGTAGGACAGGGCGCTTTCGTACTGGGTCATGGACCATTCCCAGTCCAGCGTCGGGGAGGTGGAATGATCGTACATCCCGGCGTACATCAGGGGGCTGGAAAACGCGGCCACATCCTCGTCCGCGCCGCGGTCAAAGAAGTCCCGCAGCCGGCCCATGAGGCCCCGGGCAGACTCGTTCCGGCCCGTGCTGGCCGCGGAAAGCAGCTTGCCCCGCTTTTCGCTGTCCATCGCCGTCTCCACCCGCAGATGAAGCTGATACACGTTTTCCTCGTCCTCAATCCAGAACTGCCCTTCTGTTTCCCCGGTGATGGACCGCATCATGCTCATCATTTCTTCCGTAAGCAGGCGCAGATGGAGGGCGCTTTTCCCGCTCAGGCCCTTGTACGCGGCCACTTTATCCACCTGGGACAGCGCCGTTTCCATCTGGCTGCCCCGGCTCGAAACCGTGATTACATCCGTTCTCATCTTGATACCTCACGCAATATTCAGGATATCGGCAAACCCCGTCACTTCGAACACTTCGCTCACGATTTCATTCACGTTTTTGACCGTCATGCCGCCCTTGGCGCTCATCTGCTTATGGGCGGCCAGAAGCACCCGCAGCCCGGCGGAGGAGATGTAATCCAGTTTGGAGAAATCCAGGACCAGGCTGTCCACACCGTCCAGAGAAGCCTTCAGTTCCTTCTCCAGCTCCGGGGACGTGGTCGTGTCCAGGCGGCCCGCCAGCGCAATCGTCAGGGTACTGCCCTGCTGTTCTTTGTTGATCGTCATTTTCGTTTCCTCCTTCATTGTTTTTCTGGCAGGGATTCCCTGATCCCCGCGCGTTGCCGAACGAACCGCGCTGCATCGGCGAGGCTCTGCCGGTACCGGTCCATGGGTCCTTTACGGCCGTCTCCTTTCGTGTCCGCGCCAGCCCGGCGCCTCCCGCACGAAAGCCGTGACCTTGGCTTATATTATCAATGCTTCCCGTCAAAGTCAATTCTTTTTCCGGAATGTTTTTTCTTTTCCGGAATGTTTTTCATTGCATGGACGGATGATCCGCTGTTCCGCGCAGCTTGATGGTCAGGTTGTTCAGGTTCAGGGAATAGGTGTACCGGATGTCCTCCGCCATCGCCATGACCAGCCGGATCCCCAGCGCGTCCTTCCCATCCGTGGGCACATATTGCACCGGATCGAAGGCCCGGCAGTCATCCCGGAAGCGCAGCACCCATCGGTCTCCTTTGTGCTGGATCCGGACGGACAGATGGTTTTTTCCACCCTCCGTAAAGCCATGGGTCACGGTGTTGCTGGCCATCTCCTCCACGCACAGGGAAATATGGTTGGCCGTTTTCTCGCTCTGCCCGTGTTCCCGGCAGAACCTGCCCGCCGCTTCCGCCGTCGCGGTCACATCCTGAAGGGAAAGGATATCCTTTTCCATCAGGTTTTCCGGCTGAATCCCAAAATCATTTTTCAGCAGCAGAAACTGCTGGGACAGCGCGGTCAGGCTGCCGCACTTCCGCCAGGTGAACACCACGACGCAGAGCAGGGCCAGGCATTCTCCGACAGCGAAGTACAGCCATACGCCTGTCACGCCCAGAAAACGGCTGCATACCAGCGCGGCCAGGATGGGAAGCAGGGCGCCCTCCAGCACGGACAGGATCTCCGTCAGCTGGACGCGTTCCGTCCCCTGGTACAGGCTTTTCAGCGCGTTGTTGACGCAGCAGGGAATCAGGCCCAGGGCAAACAGACGCACCCCCATGATGGTCATCCGCTGGGCCGCTCCGGCATTCTGGATAAAAACGCGAACCAGCACAGGCGCGAAGGCCGCCAGCAGCGCGCCTACCACCGCGCCGAGCACAATCCCATACCGGACCAGCAGCTTCAGCAGCTCCCGCAGGCCCGTCCGGTCTTCCTCATTGTACAGAATGCCGGACAGCGTCAGGGAAACACCGCCCACGCCCGTGGAAATGCAGTTGCTGGCGTTGCCGATGGTCATCATGACGGAGAAAGCCGCCACCGCGGCGCTCCCTCCCACGGGAAGCAGAATCTTGTTCAGAACAAACACCAGAATCACCGAGGACGCCATGGTAAAAACGGTGGGAATGCCCCCCACGAACAGCTCTCGGATCTTTTTCCAGGTAACCAGCTTCAGGGAGAAAGTGAATACGCATCTTCCGGACAGGAAGTAGATCATGGCGATGACCATCGCCGCGTAATAGCTCAGGGAAGAAGCCAGCCCCATGCCGAACATGCCGCCGTGGAACACCATCACGTTCAGCAGATCCAGCGCCACGTCCGCCACCGTCATGCCCAGCACGGCCACGATCAGCAGACCGCTCTGCCCGGCCATCTGTAAAAAAGGCACCAGCACCAGGGCACCCATGGATCCGGGGGCGCCAATGATGAACCCGGTCAGATAGTCCCGGGTCATGGTATACAGTTCCCCCTCCGCCCCGGCGCCCATCAGGGTGGCCAGCGGCCCGCGGAAAATGAGCACCAGCGCGGCGAACGGCACCGAGATGCCCAGCATCAGCGTCACGGCGGAGGAATATCCTCTGTCCGTTTCCTCCTTGGATCCGCTGCCCAGGGATTTGCTGCACGCCACCTGTACCCCGGCGGCCAGCATGCTGCCAATGGCGCCGATAATCAGCAGAATCGGGTTGGCCAGGCCGTAGGCCGCGATGGCCTCCTCCCCCAGGAACCGGCAGATCATAATGTTGTCGATCAGCAGGCACAGGGACACCGTCAGGGCGGAGAGCGTCTGGGCCGCCAGCATTTGTTTGATCAGTCTGCGTATCATCTGTCTTCCGTCCTTCTTCATGAAAGCACTGTTTGCCAGCCGGAATTTCGCCGTATTATACTTCACATTCGCGCAAATGTCCATCATGAAGGCCCGATAATCCCAAAGGGCAAAAAAAACCCAGGAAATCGGATTTCCTGGGTCGGTAGGGCGTGATTAACGCTTGGAGAACTGGGGCGCGCGGCGGGCAGCCTTCAGGCCGTACTTCTTCCGCTCCTTCATACGAGGATCGCGGGTCAGGAAGCCAGCTTTCTTCAGGGTGGCGCGCAGGTCGGGATCGACCTTGCACAGCGCCCGGCTGATACCGTGCCGGATGGCGCCGGCCTGTCCGGACAGGCCGCCGCCGTTCACGTTGACCTGAACATCGAAGGCGCTCTGATTGGTCAGCACCAGGGGCTGACGCACGGTCATTTTCAGCGTCTCCAGTCCGAAATAATGATCAATATCGCGCTTGTTGATGGTGATTTTTCCCTCGCCGGCCACCAGGCGGACGCGGGCAACGGCCTTCTTACGGCGACCAACAGCGCTGTATTCTACCTTAGCCATGTTTTTCTAACTCCTTTCCGCGTCACTGAAGCTTCAGCACTTCAGGCTTCTGCGCCGCGTGCTCATGCTGGTCACCGGCATAGATTTTCAGCTTCTTCGCCATCTGGCGGCCCAGGGGGCCCTTGGGCAGCATGCCCACCACTGCGTGGCGAACAGCGACTTCAGGCTTCTCGGCCATCAGCTTGCGATACTTGGTTTCCTTCAGGCCGCCGGCGTATCCGCTGTGATGGTAGAAGATCTTCTGATCCAGCTTTTTCCCGGTCAGCACAACTTTGTCGGCATTGATGATGATGACAAAATCACCGGTATCAACATTGGGGGTGTAGATCGGCTTATTCTTGCCGCGCAGGATATTCGCCACCTGGCTGGCCAGACGACCCAGCACCATCCCCTCCGCGTCCACAACGTACCATTTCCGGTCGATGTCCGCGGTCTTCGGCACAAACGTCTTCAAGGGTTTCCCTCCTCAAAATGGTTTCATCATGTTTCCCGGCCGTGATGGTCGCACGTCCAGGCCTGTACAAAAGCTACCGGGGCTAGCGGAGCTATTGATACCAACGGCTATTCTATCGCAATACGGCATGCAAGTCAAGCTTTTTTTCTCTTTTCTCTGGCCCTGTTCTGTGATAAAATGCCGGACGGATGCAAAGGAGGTTTCTGTTTTGGAGCATTATCTGGATAACGCCGCTACAACCCAGGTCTGTCCGGAGGCGGCCGAGGCCGCGCTGCGGGCCATGCGGGATACCTATGGCAATCCCTCTTCCACCCACCGAAAGGGGCGGGATGCCCGAAAGCTGCTGGACGCCTGCCGGGAGCAGGTGGCGGCCGCGCTGGGCGCGCGGAACGCCGGCGAGGTGGTGTTTACCTCCTGCGGATCGGAAAGCGATACCTGGGCCCTGTGCGCCGGAGCGGAAAGCATGAAGCGGAAAGGACGGCATATCATCTCCTCCCTCGTGGAGCATGACGCCATCCGCCGAAACCTGGATCTGCTGGAAAGCCGCGGCTTTGAGGTCACCCGCCTGAAGCCCGACGCCACAGGCCGCGTCGACCCGGAAGCGGTGCGGGACGCCCTGCGGGAGGATACGATCCTGGTCTCCCTGATGATGGTCAACAATGAGACCGGGGCGGTGACGGACATCCGCGCCGTCGCGGACGCACTGAAACGGGCCGGTTCCCAGGCGCTGCTGCATACGGACGCGGTGCAGGCCTTCAGGAAGATTCCTTTTCAGGCCCGTTCTCTTGGAGCGGATCTGATTTCCGTCAGCGGGCATAAAATTCACGCGCCGAAAGGAATCGGCGCGCTGTACATCCGGGAAGGGCTTCGCCTGCCCTCCCTGATCCTGGGCGGCGCCCAGGAAGCGGGCCGCCGGGCGGGGACGGAGCCCCTGCCCCAGATCGCCGCCTTCGCCGCGGCCTGCGGGCTGGAGCCCGCCGCGGATCACATGCGATCCCTGAAGGCGCTGGCCCTGGCCCGCCTGTCCGACGCCGTGCCGGAAATCCGTTTTCTGGAGACCGACGCGCCGCATATTCTCAGTCTTTCCATGCCCGGCTGGCGCAGCGAGGTCCTGATGAACTTTCTGGAAGCGCGGGAGGTCTATGTTTCCAAATCCTCCGCCTGCAAGCAGGGGAAGCGCAGCCACGTGCTGGAGGCCCTGGGCATGCGGCCCGAACTGATAGACGGCGCGCTGCGTGTCGGCTTCAGCCGTTTCAGCACGGAGGAGGACGTCCTGGCCCTGGTGGAAGGCCTGCGGGAAGCCCGCGGCCTGGCGCACCGGTAATCCGGCCCCGGGGACGCGCCCTCCGGTTCCGCCTGCGTTCCGGCGCGCCGCCGTCCGAAGCCTTTTCCCGGAAGGCGGTCTGAAATCCCTTCAAAAAAACCGGCAGCCGCCGGTTCTTTTTTTGTCGATTTCAGTACCTGACCCCAAGCTCCTTCAGCTTCTTCTCCAGTTCGGCCACATCCCCGTGGAAGACGATTCCCCGCCAGCCGCAGGAAACCGCGCCGGCCACGTTCAGCGGAAAATCATCGATGAAAACGCATTCCGCCTCCTCCAGCCGGAATTCCTCGGTAAACAGCCGGTAGATGGCCGGATTGGGCTTCACGATCCGGACAAAGGCGGAGATCATCGTGCCGTCAAAGTACCGGCTGATGGGCATGGGATCCCAGTAACGGGGCTGGCTGACGCTGGCGTTGCTGAGCAGGTAGATCCCGTATCCGGCATCCTTCAGCCGGCGCACCTGGTCTTCCATGCCCGGCACCATCTCCCGGGGTTCGGACCAGTGATGCAGCAGATGGCAGACGTGGCTTCTCAGCCTTTCGGGAACCCTGGCCAGTACCATGGGCTCCAGCTGATCCTCCGTCAGCACGCCCATGTCCATCTGGACCCATTCCACGCTTTTGAACAGTTCCCGTGAGACGATCTGCCGGTCCGTGGGATCCAGGATGCCCTCCCGGGTCATGAACATTTCCGGATCGAATTTCACCAGCACATTGCCCATGTCAAAAACAATATTCCGAATCATCTGGTTCCCTTCCTTTCCATGTCCTCCGCCCCGACGCGCGGGCTCAGGGGATGAGTCTTCCGTTCCGAAGACCTTTGGGGTAGTGGTTTTTGATCTGTCCGCCGCTGCCCTTTCCCCAGCCCAGCGTCCATTCTTTCCACACCATCCGGACCCATCCTTCGGCGGTTCCGTCCATCGCCTCCCCCGCCAGGAACCGCAGCGCTTCCCCATCGTCCAGATTCAGCGGCGGCATGGTCTCAGCCCCTGCCGCCATCGCGGACGCGTGATCGGGAAACAGATGGTTTCCGCGGATTTCCGCCAGATGCAGCCCCAGCCGCAGTACGCGGATACCGGTCAGATCCGGGATCATCGGCGCGTGGACCAGGGTGGCTCCCAGGCACGCGTCCGGATCCGGCAGGCCCCATCCGGCAGCCCGCCAGGTCTTTTCCATCTCCCGGTTCAGCCGGAAACCGTTCCGGCCGGAAGGGAGTTTCGCTTCGCCGTCCCCCCGCTTTCGCAGCAGCGCCGCGAACTGGCCTTCGCCCCGGGCCCGGTGGGGCCAGCAGGTAAACATGCCCCCGCTTCCGTCGATCCCCGGCAGCCGGAACCCTTCCAGGACGAATTCCGGATGCCGTTTCAGGAAGCCCCTGACCTGCTCCTCGTTTTCCGCCGGATGGAAGGTGCAGGTGGCGTAGACCATGCGTCCTCCCGGACGCACCAGGCCCGCGGCCGCCTCCAGGATCTGCCTTTGCCGGGGCACGCAGCCCAGGGCCCGCTCCGGGCTCCATTCCGCCCGGCTCTCCGGCTCCCGGCGGAACATGCCTTCCCCGCTGCACGGCGCGTCCACCATCACTGCGTCAAAACCCTCCGGCCATCTGTCCGCCAGCTGTTCCGGCCAGGCGCAGGTCACGACGGCGTTCGCGATTCCAATCCGTTCAATGTTCCGGCTCAGCACAGCCGCTCTTTTGGGAACCGGCTCATTGCAGACCAGCAACCCCTCCCCCCGCATGGCGCCGCCCATCTGGGTGGACTTTCCTCCCGGCGCGGCGCAGAGATCCAGTACCTTTTCCCCCGGGCGGACGTCCAGCACCGCCGCGGGAATCATGGCGCCGGGCTCCTGCAGGTAAAACCGTCCCGCCTCATGGGCGATGGTGATCCCCGCCGGAGACTCCTTCTCCAGCTCCCAGGCGCCTTCGCACCAGGGGATTGGCCGTTCCGCGTCCCGGAAAGGCCGCTCCGCCCCGGGCCGGAGCGGGTTCATCCGCAGGCCACGGATGGAGGGGCTTTCCATGGCCTGCAAAAAAGAGGGCAGCTCCGGCCCCAGCTGCTCTCCCACTCTTTTGACAAAAGCTTCCGGCAGCGGCAGGCTCATGCTTCCACCATCCATTCCGGAACCATATACCGTTTCATTTCCAGAATTGGCGTAACCAGATGGCATTGGGCCAGGATCTCCGGAAGTCCCGCCGTCAGCACCCGGCGGGCGCCAAGCTTTTCCGCGCAGGCCAGGGCGATTTTTTCCCCGGCTTCCACCATGGCCGGCTCCGTCCGGTCCGCCAGATTCGTATTGTTGATGATCCAGTCAATGCCCAGCCGGCCGCGCTGGCCGATGCGGGCGGCCAGATCAAGGATATCCGCCACATTCTCCGTCAGGGGCCGCATGCAGTTGACCACCAGGATGGAGACCGTGTCCTCCCGGAAACGGGCGAAGGAGGGCGCGTATCGGCCCAGGGCCGCGGCGCCGGTATCATCCCCGCCCACGTCGAACAGCACCCGGTCCCCCGGCGTTTCAAAAACGCTCTGGATTTCCGCCGGCAGGGCCGGAATGTCCACGGTGGTCAGCGCGAAGGTGGGCATCAGCATCCGGATGCCCGCGGCCTCCATCTCCGCCGCCTTTTCGCCGCTGCGGAAATAGGGATTGACGATATCCAGATCCACAAGGGTTGTCTTCTCCCCCTGCCCGGCAAAACGGAGCGCCAGGTTCAGCGCCAGTTCCGTCTTTCCGCTGCCATATTTGCCTGTCAGCACCGTGAACCGGGGAAATTGGTTTTTCACTGCGAATCCTCCGTCCGCCAGCTGCTGGGATAGACCGGCTGGTGATAGGCTTCCGCCTGGTCGATCAGCTGATCCGGCTTGATGTACTCCCCTTCCTGCTGATCCGACAGCAGCGCTGAAACCCGGCGCCGCCGTCTGGGGCGTATGGCCTGCTCAAATTTCGCGGTAATGTCTTCGGTTCTTTCACCGGCTTCCTCCGTTCCGGATCCGTACGGCAGGTCAGAAGCCATTTCCTCATCCTCGTACGCGCTTTCCACATACCGGGCCGTGGGCCGGCGGTACGCGCGGTAGGGATCTTCTTCCGTCTCCCGCTGCACGGGGGGAATTTCCGTCTCTTCCGTCAGGTCGGAAGCGTTTTCCGCCGGCGCGGGCATCCGCGCCGGGCCGGCGGCCAGAACCGGGCTGTATGCTTCCTGCGGCTGCGCCACTTCATACGCGGGCGCCGCTTCCGCCGCGTCGGGTTCCTCATCCCCGCGGCGGGCTTTGCTCCGCCAGACGCGGTAGGGCTGCCATCGGAAAAGATAAACGACTCCGTCAATCACCACGCCCAGGACGCAGAGCACGGCCGCCAGGATCTTCCAATGGGCGCCGATCCACGTCAGCAGCGTTGCCTGTTCCGGCGAGATGATGGTGTTCCAGATTTCCGAGCTGAGCGTTCGAATCCAGCCCATCAGCCCCTGAAACAGCGAGTTCGCCAGGGTCCCCATCGCTCCGCTCCTTTAATTTCCTGTCTGTTCCACCGGTTCCACATTCACGGTCACCGTGATGGTGTCATTGCTCAGCACCGAGTCCTCACTGGGCTTGGAAACCTTGATCTGGAAGCTGGTGGTATCCTTCAGGTTTTTCAGATCCACGTAATGCTCGCTCAGGGCCAGCTCAGTCATCTGGCTGAGCACTTCGCCCCGGGCCGCCACCGTGATGCTTTCCGGGCTGATGTGGATCGCCTTCACCTCGTATCCGTTCGCCACCTTGTTGATGGTGCTGATCAGCTCCTCCGTTTCGAAGGTGCGGGTCGGCAGAATATAGGCTTCCAGCACAACGCTGTCCAGCATCACATTGTCATAGCTGATGTCCAGCAGATCGCTTTTGACTTCCTCCCCGTTCCGGTTGTACAGGGTGATGCCCTCCGTCAGAACCGTCACGCCTTCCGTCCATTCCACCTCTTCCGGATTCAGGAAAACCCGGGCCCGGCTGATGGTATTGACCAGGTTTCTCGGCCCGCTGACCACCACCAGCGGCGGATCCACGCTCGGAGCGGACATGAACCACCCCTCCGGCGTTTCCCCCGTGATGGACACGGATACAGGAATCCGGTAACGGACAACGTAATCCTCCACATCCACCAGAATGCTGGCGGGATTGATCCCCGTCACCCGGCCGTAGGTGGAGGACGCGGTGCTCAGCAGCCGCAGCTCCTGCTCCCCCGTGTCGGAAATCCGGCTCAGATCCACCCGCACATTGTAGCTGGCGGCTTCCGCCCGCTCGTACTGCATCTGCGGCACCGCGGCAGTCACGCTGACGTCGGCCAGCGCCTCGCTCAGATCGCTGACAACGATATATCCGTTCCGTTTCATGGCGTCGCTGCCAATCACATTGACGGTAACATTGTTGAAGGTTTTATCCCGGGTGATGGTTTCATCCTGGCTGATCAGGCCCGCCCAGAGCAGAAGGCTGATCAGGATGGCCAGCAGCTTGAAGCCCCAGTTGTGCAGCAGCAGATGCTTCAGCCCCTCCAGAAGCGTCTGCTTTGAATTGCCCTTTTTCTTTTCCATGCTCATGCGGTCGCCGCCCCCCGATCCTTTCTCAGACTCTGCAGGAACGCCCCCAGTCTGGAGGGCTTCTGGCTGTAGATTTCCTCCAGAATCAGGCGCAGATCTTCCTCCTGCAGCGGGCGGAACAGCTGGCCTCCCCGGGCCATGCTGATGGTGCCCGTTTCCTCGGAAACGATCAGCACAACCGCGTCCGTCCCTTCGCTGAGGCCAATCCCCGCCCGGTGCCGGGTCCCCAGCTCCCGGGATACGCCGCTGGCCTCCGTCAGCGGCAGAATGCAGGCGGCGGCCTGCACCCGTTCCTCGCGAATGACGACGGCGCCGTCATGCAGGGGCGTATTCGGCTCAAAAATATTCTCCAGCAGCGGGGCAGAAATCGTTCCATCCACCTCGGTGCCGGTATCAATCACATCCTGAAGGCCCGTCATCTGCTCAAAGCAGATCAGGGCGCCCACCCGTCGATGGCTCAGGTCCTGCAGGGTCTGGATAATCTCGGTGATAATCCGTTCCCGTTCCTCATCCCCGGAACTGCCCCGGTGTCCCTTGTTCAGCAGGGAACTGCGGCCCATGCGTTCCAGCGCCTTCCGGATCTCCGGCTGGAAAAGGATCAGCAGCACCATCGCGCCGTTGTTCAGGATGGAGGTCAGGAACCAGTTCAGGCTCGTCAGCCCCAGCAGGGAGCTGACCGCCACGATCACCAGCAGCAGCATCAGTCCCTTCAGCAGGGCGCTGCTGCGGGTTCTGCGGACCAGGATCAGCAACTCGTAGAGGATCGCCGCCATGATGATGATATCCAGCACGTCCACGATGCCCAACCGATGGGTCAGGTTCCAGATCATGTTGTTGACCGTGGTCCATACGTCGTTCATCAGGGTTCCTCCTTCGCGCCTGGGTTCTTCCGGATTATAGCATGAAACCCGGTGCAAATAAAGATGCTTTTCCGGAAAAAATTTCAGTGAAAAAACAGAGAGGGATGCCTTTTCCTCTCTGAAAGATGTTGGTTTTCCGGCGGGCCGCGATGTCTATTTTATTTCAGGAAGCCGTTGATAATCTGCTCTTCCGCCTCCTGTTCCGTCAGGCCCAGGGTCATCAGCTTAATGATCTGATCCCCGGCGATTTTGCCAATGGCGGCCTCGTGCACCAGGGCCGCATCCACGTCGTTGGCCTCCAGGCCGGGCACCGCCAGGATCCTTCCATGGTCCATGATAATGGAGTCACACTCCGTATGCCCGGAGCAGGGCGCGTTGCCCAGCAGCTTGGCGTCAAACTTCTGATAGGAATCATCCCGCGCCACGGAACGGGAGACCACATCGGCGCTGGCGCCTTCCCCGTTCAGTTTGACGCTGTAGGTGCTGATGGCGTTCTGCTTCCCATGGGTCATCAGCCGCTCCCGCACCACCAGCTTCGCGCCGGCCGCCAGCTCCGCCAGGGTGGTCCGGTTCGTATCGTCCACACCCTTGATCTGCACCATTTCCATCTCGACGCTGGAGTTTTCCTCCTGGTACACTTCCGTCACCGGATTCAGAATGCGCTTGCCCTTCCCGTCGCCGGAACCGTAATGCTTTTCCACGTACCGGATGTGGGCGTTCTTCCCCACGAAGAAGCGGTGAATGCCGTCGTGCTGGCTGTCCTGGTTGCCGCAGTTGTCAATGCCGCAGCCCGCCACGATAACCACATCCGCGTCCTCGCCGATATAGAAGTCGTTGTAAACCGTTTCCTTCAGGCCGCTTTCCGTCATGACCACGGGAATATGTACGCTCTCATGCTTCGTGCCGGGCTTGATCCGGATTTCCAGCCCGCTCACGTCCTGCTTGGAGGTAATTTCGATGTTCGCGGTGGAATTTCGCCCGGCGGACTGGCTGTTGGAGCGGATATTGTACGCGCCTTCCGGCACCTTGTGAAGATCCGCCACTTCCCGCAGCAGCCGCATCTGCACCTCGTCCAGCTTCAGCATTCCGCGTCCCCTCCTTTCCCCTGGCTGTTCTTTCTGCAGTCCGGCACGGCGGACGCGGTGCCGATCAGCTCCGGCAGAATCTCGTCCTTCGCGCCGCTGGCGGACAGCCGGCCGTCCTTCAGCACCACCAGCTGGTCCGCGATGTTCAGGATCCGCTCCTGGTGGGAGATAATCAGGATGGAGCGGTCCTTTACCGTTTCCCGCATCTCCCGGAAAACCTCGATCAGGTTCTGGAAGCTCCACAGGTCGATGCCCGCCTCCGGCTCATCAAAAATGGTCAACTCGGCATTCCGGGCCAGCACGGTGGCAATCTCAATCCGCTTCAGCTCTCCGCCGGAGAGGCTGGCATTCACTTCCCGGTCAATATAGTCCCTGGCGCAGAGCCCCACCCGGGCCAGGTATTCGCAGGCTTCCGCCATACGCAGCTGCTTTCCGGAGGCCAGGCGCAGCAGGTCAAAAACCTGCAGCCCCTTAAAGCGCACCGGCTGCTGGAAGGCGAAGGCGATACCGGCCTTCGCCCGATCCGTCACGCTCCACTCCGTGATGTCCGTGCCGTTCCACAGGATCTGGCCGGCCGCGGGCTTCTCAATCCCGGCGATCAGCCTGGCCAGGGTGGACTTTCCGCCCCCGTTCGGCCCGGTAATGACCACCAGCTTCCCGTTGGGGATGGGCAGGCTCAGATTGTGGATGATGCCTCTTTCCACCCCGTCATCATTCACCCGGAAGGTAATATTTTTCAATTCCAGCATGTCTGGAAACCCCTCGCTTTCTTCTCCCTTTCGCGTCTGAATCACAGCGCGGCAAACCGCGCTTCTGCTATTATGCCCAAAAAAGCACATCGGGTCAAGAAATTTTCGTAAGCGCTTTGTCCAGACACGGGTAAGGCCTTCACTTAAATTATAAAACGATTGCATCGCTCAGATGATGCAAACGTTGGTTTGAGCCATTTGTCAGATGAAAGCAGTTTGCTGTGCAAAGCCACAAAATGCTCGGGCCTCATCACTCCAGGGGACCAGCTTCTTCAGCTCATTATCAGTCATCTCCGCATGGGGACGCTGTATCAGCGGGAATATCAGTAACGCTCTTCCAAGTCACCTTGAAAGACCTGGAAACCAGCACTTCCTTATAGCCCATCTCCGCCTTGATGGAACCTTTAGCCGTCTCGATCTCCGTGGCCAGTTCTTCCATCATCCGCTCGAACTCTTTTATCTCAGCGATCTTCACAATCATTGTCATTGGCCCTCCTGTCTTTCAGTCTCGCTCCGTCCGGGGGCAGCCCCCAGGGCCACCCCCGGAGGCAATTCTGTTTTGTCAAACTTTCTCTCGTAGGTAATACACATAATAGCAAAATATGCGCCCGGTCCTCCAAGCGTCTAAAAAAAGGCCCTATTATTTGATTCAGAAGTGCCGAAACTACTTTACAATGTATGTCTTCGAGAGTAAAATGGGCTTTACGATACCCGTGGCCGGAACGACGCTTACCCCGATCCAGACCCAGGGTTCGCAAAGGAGAAAGAGACATGGGCAAAACGTCCGCTGCGGTTCGGAACCGCTGGAATCAGGCTCATTATGACAAAATCTGTATCCTGATCAAAAAAGGCGACAAGGAGGTTTTGCAGAAAGCGGCCGAAGCAGAACATGTCAGCGTATCCCGCTTCATCGTAAACGCGATCAACGCCAGTTATCCAGACCTGCTGGCAACGCTGGACGATACATCCAAGCGGCTCAAGCCGCCGGAACCAGCCCCAGAAGACCAGGAGCTTGAAGCGGAAGAACCTGAAGAAACTGATACATGATGCAGCAGGCATCAACCCCTTCTCCCCTACAAAAAAGCCAGCGCTATGCCGGCGCATTTCATGCCGTCAGGAACGGTTTTTCCGTCCCGTTCTCACAAGAAGAAATCCGCGTGATCCACCACGGCATCGTTTTTTTGCGTCCCCCCATGCGTCACCTCTCTTTCTTGTGGTTCAGAATCAGTTTGACAGAGAAAATGGGCATAAGAAAAGCGCGCCGGACATTTTCCGGTACGCTTACTGTCTTTTCTCGGGCCGTTATACTCCTTCCACGTTCATCAGGAAGTACAGGGCCCGGTTGTATTTCGCCTGCCGCTTTACGTCCTTCGGCTTCACCTCAGGCAGCCGCGACAGGTTGCTGTTGTCGATCAGGTCGGCAATCTTTACAGCCCGGGCAATGGGGTTGGCCTTCACCCGGCAAAGGTAATCCGCCCACGGCTCATCTTTCCGGTGGGTAATCGCGTTAACCGCTTCCGCCGTCTCTTTGCCGAATTCCTTCTCGATCTCTTCAAGGGTAACGCCGGTATCTTCCACGACATCGTGGAGCCATGCCACAACCTTTTCCCGAGGTTCGCTGACCCGTGCCGCCACCCGCTTCGGGTGCTCAATGTAAGGCGCTCCGGCCTTGTCTACGGCCCCGACGTGAGCGGCGGCGGCTATCATTCCCGCCTTGCCAACATCTTCGCTGTACGCCATCTTACTTGCCAGCCTCACCTTTTTTAAGCTCTTCGGCCTTGCGGTACCGTTCCCTGATCTTGTCCATGTAGAATTCCACGTCTTCGTCTGGCACATCATCGTACCAAACCCAGTCCCCGTTTCCCTCGATAATGCTATCTTTTACGGGAGTCCGTTCCCACTCTCCGGGGACATTTGGCCGGAAAGTCTCACACTTGCCGCCCTTGAACCGAATTAGCACCAGCAGCGGCTCATCTTTCCGTATCATGTACGCATATCCGCGTTCCACCATCTTTCCTGCTCTCCTTTCCCCATGTCAGCAGGAATCAGTCATCATCCTCGTTGTCCCAATCATAGTCGTTCGGGAAGTCGTAGTTCACGATCCGGCCAGCTGCCCGATCCGCCAGGATCTCCTTTTCGAAGTCCCCGTAATACTTCTTCTCTTCCTCGGAGTAACTTGCCGGAGCTCCTTTGAGCCCCTCGTTCAGCCGTGCCAAAACGGTTTGAGAAATCTGCCGCATCCGGCGTCCGCTCAGTCCCTTCATCGGCGTCCCCTCCTTTCCACATATATTGTACCGTGTTTCCCTCAGTTTTTCAATGCATTTTCATACTTTCTCAAGTATTTTATTCGTTTCCCTTATCGAGGAATTCCTGATAATACTTCTCGCAACCAGGAACGATCTGAATCTTCTGCCCTTTTCGGCATTCGGCAAGCTTCAGAGGTTTTCCGTCAGAGTCTTTGCGATTCGTATCATAAAGCACCACATGATCCATCAGTGGAGCAACCTCCGGGAAAATCTTGCTAACAGCTGCATGGATATTGCGAACCGCGCCCTCTCCAACAAGCCGGTTATATTCGTCCGTCTTTGAGCGTTTCGCATTTCTCTCAACCGCCAGTTCTGTGGGACAGGTCACATATACACCCTCCACAGAATACCCATTGGCCTGCGCTTCCTCAATCTTCTTTTTCATACTCTTCAGACTGCCGTCACCGGTGCCATCCAGCGTGCAGTTGTAGCCATTCGCAAAGGTGTAAGTGGTAAAATAAATTCCTGAATCCGCGGCAAACAATTTTCCCTAAAATGCGGCGGAAATCTTCCCTTAATCTTCTCCTTGGATATACTGTACCCGAGGAGGTAATGAAAGGTGACAGATTGGATGAGCTACATG
>JAFUGS010000096.1 GCA_017469265.1 Clostridia bacterium | reverse complement strand
CTTCCTCCCCGTGGACGGTCACCTTCATATGGGTGCCGGTCACGCCGCATTTCTCGGCGGGTTCCGCCTCCACGCGGACGCCGGGCAGCCCCAGCCCGTTCATCTGATCCACAAAGGCCTGCCGGTCCGGCAGCAGCTCCAGCAGCGCCGCCATCAGCATATCGCCAGCGGCACCCATCCCGCATTCCAGAAATAGCGTCTTCATCTTTTTTCCTCCTGCTCTGATATGCTTTTCTGATGTCAAACGTCCTTACGCCCGCTCCCAGGCAATGCCTTTCTCAATAACCTCCGCCAGCCGCCGCAGCCCCGCCGCGTCCGCCTCCGAGAACCGACCTGGCTTCGGGCTGTCCAGATCCATGACGGCCATGGCCCGTCCCCCCGCGTGCAGGGGAATCACCATCTCCGACCTGGAGGCGCTGTCACAGGCGATATGCCCCGGAAACCGGTGCACATCCGGCACGTTCAGGGCCTCGTCCCGCTCCAGGCTGGCACCGCACACGCCCTTCCCCACCGGGATATGGACACAGGCCGGTTTCCCCTGGAAGGGGCCCACCACCAGCCGCCCCTCCCGCAGCAGGTAAAACCCCGCCCAGTTCAGGTCCGGCAGGCTGTCCATCACCAGGGCGGACAGGTTGCTCAGCGCGGCCACATACCAGGGGTCCGCGGCGATGATCTCCTCCGCCTGTCCGCAATGCAGCGCATAATCCATCTCTCGCTTCTCCTTTCACGCCTTCCGCCGGCGGCAGGGTTTTCCCCTCCCGAATTGAAAGGCAGCGCTCTTCGCTGCCTGATCACCTGATCCCTGTTCCCCGGGCCACGGGAAGCTTTCGCCGCGCCGCCGGGCCGTCCCTTAAATCAGCCCGAAATGCCGCAGCGCCTTCTCGATCCCGTCCTCCTCCGGCCGGGCCGTCACGTAGCTGCAGACCGCCTTCACGTCCGCCTCGGCGTTCCCCATGGCCACGCTGTGGGCCACATGCCGCAGCATGGTCAGGTCGTTCCGGCTGTCCCCGAAGGCGTAGCACGCCTCCCGCGGCAGCCCCAGCCGCTCCCGGATGAAGTCAATTCCCTCCCCCTTGGAGTACCCGGCCGGCACAATCTCCCACCCGGTCTGCCCCCGGTCAATGGCCGTATAGGGCATGCCCAGGGCGGCGGTCCGCCTTTCCATCTCCCGGATCCGCTCCGGGTCCGCGGAAAAGGCGAACATCTTCAGCGCGTGAAAAACCGGATCGTTCTTCCGCAGATCCCGGGCGAGCCCATGCTGCTCCGCGTAGTCCCGAAAGTACGTGATCGCCTCGTACGCCGGCCCCTCCGGCTCGAAATACATGGCGTCATCGCTTTCGAAAACCACCGGCAGCGCCAGCACCGCGAAAACGTCCCGCAGCCGCTGGGAGGCCTCCGGATCGTACGCCAGGCTTCGCAGGGTTTCCCCCTCGTAGATAATCCGGGTCCCGCAGCCCATAATCCACCCGTCCAGGGGCAGATCCGCCAGCCGCGCGTCCCGGTTGCACAGGGTCCTCCCCGTGTTAATAAACAGTTTGTGCCCGTTTTCATGGGCGGCCCGCAGGGCCGGCTTCACGGACGGCGGCATCCGGTGCCTGTCGTCAAACAGGGTGCCGTCAATGTCAAAAAACAGCAGGCAGGGAGCCTTTGGAGCTTCGGAAGGGGCCGGATTGCGCATGTTTCTCTCCTCATCATCCCGCTCCCGCGGGAACGCTTTCGCGCTTCATTATAGGCGTTTCCTTCCCGCCGCGCAAGGGCGTGTCCGTAAAGCTTTTCGCGCCGAATCTCAAATTGACGTTTCGGGCTTTATATGATATGATATCCGGCAGATTATGAAGGAGGCGGATTCCTTTGGCGAACAAGACCCGCTCCTTTCACGAGGTCCGGTCGGATCTCGCGATCGGGGCCATGACTGTGGTGCTCTACGCGCTGCTGGCGGTGGTTTTCTTCGCCTGCCTTTCTGTCTCGAATATTTATCTTCGCCATCTGAACCGGACCGTCGCCACGACGATGCTGACCTTCGTGGTGCTGATCATCGCCATGCACGCGGTGTACGGCGGGTTTGACGTGGGCCGCAAAAAGTCCAAGCCCGTGATTTCCGCCCTGGTGGCCGGGACCATCATTACGGACCTGGTGGCCTACCTCCAGATGGAAATTATGAACGTCAACGACAACTACAATTCGCACCTGGTGCTCTTCGGGCGGGATTTTCTTTACCTGATGCTGGCCCTGGTGCTGCAGATCGGTATCATCATTCTCTTCGTCCGCCTGGGCAACGACCTCTATTTCCGCTTTCACCCGCCCCGCCGGGTGCTGCTGGTGCTGGGCAGCTGGGATCAGGAGGAGCCCATGCGCGCCAAGATCGGCCGGTACCGGCTGCAGTGGAGCGTGGAAGACTGCGCCCTGTATTCCGCCCCGGATATTCACGCCCGGATCGCCGACGCCGAGGTGGTCTTCCTGGCGGAGATGCCGGAAACGGACAAGGCCGTCCTGCTGAAGATCTGCTACGACCTGCGGAAGGACATCATGTGCAAGGCGCAGCTGCAGGAGACCGTCCTGTGCAACTCCCGCCCCGCCATCGTGGATGACGCCCCCTTTCTGGAGATGGAGTACTACAAAATGTCCTTCTTCCAGCGGGCGGTCAAGCGGCTCAGCGACATCTTCGTCTCCCTCCTCTGCCTGATCCTGCTCAGCCCCCTCATGGCCGTCATCGCCCTGGCCATCAAGGCCGAGGATCACGGTCCCGTCATTTTCCACCAGACCCGGCTGACCATCCGGGGCCGCCCCTTCACCATCCGGAAGTTCCGGACCATGAAGGTGGAAGCCTCCCTGCATGACAATCAGGTTTCCACCGCCATCAACGATCCGCGGATTACGAAAGTGGGCAAAGTGCTGCGCCGTTTCCGCATGGACGAGATTCCCCAGTTCATCAACGTCCTCCTGGGGGAGATGAGCCTGGTGGGCCCCCGGCCGGAGATGCTCAGCAACATAGACCGCTACAAGGCGCACCTGCCGGACTTTGTGTACCGGGAGAAAATGAAGGCCGGCATCACGGGCTATGCCCAGATCGAGGGCCGGTACAACACCACCCCCGAGGACAAGCTGATGCTGGACCTGATGTACATCGAAAGCTTCTCCATCTGGCTGGATGTGAAGCTGCTGATGCGCACGGTCACGGTGGTCTTCAAGCAGGATTCCACCCAGGGCTTCGAGTTGGCTCCGCCCCCTCCCCCTGTGGATAATACAAACAACCCCCAACGAAGGAGAAGGAGTGAATCTCGATGAACACGACACTTTTGATCATGGCCGCGGGCCTGGGCTCCCGCTATGGCGGCAACAAACAGATCGACCGTATCGGTCCCAACGGGGAAATCCTGATGGAATATTCCATCCATGACGCCATTGAAGCCGGCTTTGACAAGGTCGTTTTCGTCATCCGCCGGAGCATGGAGCAGCTCTTCCGGGAAATGATCGGGGACAAGATTTCCAAAAAAGTCCAGGTGGAATACGCCTTCCAGGAATACGATTCCCTGCCCGGCGGCTTCCAGGCTCCCGCGGAGCGGACCAAGCCCTACGGCACCGTCCACGCGGTGCTCTGCGCGAAGGATCTGATTCATGAGCCCTTCGCCGTCATCAACGCGGATGACTATTACGGCAAGGACGCCTTCACGGCCATGGCCGGCAGTCTCCGGAGCCTGCGGGATTCCCAGGGCCGGGCTTCCATGGTTGCCTATTATCTGAAGAACACCGTCTCCGAAAACGGCCATGTGACCCGGGGCGTCTGCACGAAGGACGATCAGGACCACCTGGTCAAGGTGACGGAAACCTATAAGATTCTCCCCTTCCCCGACGGCACCATCCGGGACATCAACGACAATCCCGACGGCGTGATTCTGGATCCCAACGCCCTGGTCTCCATGAATTTCTGGGGCTTCGCGCCTTCCTTCTTCGACGCGGCGGAGAAGTACCTGTCCGCCTTCCTGGCCGATCCCGCCGGGGATCCCCTGAAGAAGGAGTACGTCCTTCCCTCCCTGGTGGACTCCATGATGCATCAGGACGGGCTGAAGGTGGAGGTTCTGTCCACCGACGCGATCTGGTTCGGCATCACCTACAAGGAGGATAAGGCCTACGTCATGGGCGAGCTGAAAAAACTCCATGACCGGGGCGATTATCCCGCCGCGCTGTAAGTTTTCGCCCGGGCTTTTCCCGGGCGTTTCAAGCGTCTGAAAAGCACCGATCTTTCAAATTCCCGGGAGGTTTGCGCCATGAAAATTCTGCTGACCGGCGGCGCCGGTTTTATCGGCTCCCACACCTGCGTGGAGCTGTGCCAGGCCGGCCATGAAGCCGTCATTGTCGACAAGTACGTCAATTCCAGCCCGGAGGCCATCCGCCGCATCGAGCGGATCGTCGGCCATCCCGTGGCCCATTACGAGGCGGATGTCCGGGACGCGGACGCCATGAACCGGATTTTTGACGAAAACGCCTTCGACGCGGTGATCCATTTCGCCGGGCTGAAGGCGGTGGGCGAAAGCGTCGCCCAGCCCCTCCGGTATTACCGGAACAACCTGGATTCCACCCTCACCCTGATGGAGGTCATGCAGGCCCACGGTGTGAAGCGCATCGTCTTCTCCTCCTCCGCCACGGTGTACGGCAATCAGCCCGTGGTGCCCTACAGGGAGGACATGCCCTCCCTGGGCTGCACCAATCCCTACGGCTGGACCAAGTTCATGATCGAGAAGATCATGGAAGGCCAGGTCACCGCGGATCCGGAATGGAGCGTCGTGCTGCTGCGGTATTTCAACCCCATCGGCGCCCATTCCTCCGGCCTCATCGGCGAGGATCCCTCCGGCATTCCCAACAATCTGATGCCCTACATCGCGAAGGTGGCAGTGGGCGAGCTGGACCACCTGAACGTCTTCGGCGATGATTATCCCACCAAGGACGGCACCGGCGTCCGGGATTACATCCACGTGGTGGACCTGGCCCGGGGCCATGTGCTGGCCTGCGATTTCGCTGCCAGACGTACCGGCTGCGAAATCATCAACCTCGGCACCGGGGTGGGCTATTCCGTCCTGGACCTGGTTCACACCTTCGACCGGGTGAACAACGTCCACATTCCCTATGTCATCGCCCCCCGCCGCCCGGGGGACATCGCGGAGAACTACGCCGATCCCTCCAAGGCGAAAGCCCTGCTGGGCTGGCAGGCGGAAAAGACCCTGGAGGACATGTGCCGGGATACCTATCATTTCCAGTCCATGAACCCCAAGGGCTATCACGGGTGACAGCATGAAGGGAAAGAAACTGCCCGTCCTCGGCGCCGGGCTCTGGATTCTGGGGCTGGTCCTGTTCCTGGTGGGTCTGAACATCCATACGGACACCGGCCGCTGGATGGCCGTCCTCGGCAACATCGCCTTCCTCGCTGGCCTGGCGCTGGAGGGCGTCGTCTGGATGAAAAAGCACCGGGATCAGGAGCCGGAAAAAGAGGAAAACTCCACGTCCACCTGAAAAGTTCCCCATGGGGGATCAATCTATATTCTTTAATCAAAACAGGGAGGCGATTTCAATGAAATTCGGACACTTTGACGACAAGGCCCGGGAGTATGTCATTGAGACCCCACGGACCCCGTACCCGTGGATCAACTATCTGGGCTGCGAAAAGTTCTTCGGCATCATCAGCAACACCGCCGGCGGCTACTGCTTCTACCGGGACGCCCGCCTGCGCCGCATCACCCGCTACCGCTACAACAACATGCCCGTGGACAACGGCGGCCGCTATTTCTACATCAAGGACGGGGACACCGTCTGGAATCCCGGCTGGCGCCCCACCCAGACGGAGCTGGATGCCTATTCCTGCCGCCACGGCATGGGGTACACCATCATCAGCGGCCGGAAAAACGGCCTCTCCGCCACCCAGCTGTCCTTCGTGCCCATGGGCTTCGACGCGGAGGTGCACCAGATCACCCTGAAAAATGAGTCCGACGCCGCGAAGGACGTGATCCTCACCAGCTTCGTGGAGTTCTGCCTCTGGAACGCCCAGGATGACATGCTGAACTTCCAGCGCAACTTCTCCACCGGCGAGGTGGAGGTGGAGGACGGCGTCATCTATCACAAGACGGAATACCGGGAGCGCCGGAATCACTATTCCTTCTACGCCGTGAACACCCCCATCGACGGCTTCGACACGGATATGGAAACCTTCCTGGGCCTGTACAACGGCTTCGAGAATCCCCAGGCGGTGCTGACCGGCAAAATGGGCAACTCCATCGCCTCCGGCTGGCAGCCCATGGCGGCCCATCAGATCAAAGTGCACCTGGAAAAGGGCGAGGAAAAGAAGTTCAACTTCGTCCTGGGCTATGTGGAGCTGCCCAACGCCGAAAAGTGGGAGAAGCCCGGCATCATCAATAAGAAGCCCGCGAAGGAGCTGCTGAGCCACCTGACCACCGACGCCCAGATCGCGGAAAAATTCCAGCAGCTGCACCGTCACTGGGACAACCTGCTCAGCGCCTATACCCTGAAAACCGACAACGAGAAGCTGGGCCGGATGGTCAACATCTGGAACCCCTATCAGTGCATGGTCACCTTCAACATGAGCCGTTCCACCTCCATGTTCGAAAGCGGCATCGGCCGGGGCATGGGCTTCCGGGATTCCAGCCAGGACCTGCTGGGCTTCGTGCACCAGATTCCGGAGCGCGCCCGGGAGCGGATTCTGGACATCGCCGCCACCCAGTTCCGGGACGGCGGATGCTACCACCAGTATCAGCCCCTGACCAAGAAGGGCAACAACGACATCGGCGGCGGCTTCGGGGATGACCCCCTCTGGCTCATCGCCGGCACCGCGGCCTACATCAAGGAGACCGGGGATTTTGACATCCTGAACGCCCCCACCCCCTACGACTGCAACCCCGCGGACTGTGGTCCCCTGCTGGAGCATCTGGAGGTCAGCCTGGAGCATGTGGTCAACAACGTGGGCCCCCATGGCCTGCCTTTGATCGGCCGGGCGGACTGGAACGACTGCCTGAACCTGAACTGCTACAGCGACACGCCGGATGAAAGCTTCCAGACCTTCTCCAACCCCAACGCCCCGGACGACCGGGTGGCGGAAAGCGTGCTGATCGCCGGCATGTTCGTCTCCATCGCGCCGGAGCTGGTGGCCCTCGAAAAGCGCCTGGGACGGACCGAAAAGGCGGAAGCCTATCAGCGGGAAATCGAAAAGATGACCGCCGCCATCGAAAAGGACGGCTGGGACGGCGAATGGTTCGTCCGCGCCTATGACGCCATGGGCCACAAGGTCGGCTCCCACGAGTGCGAGGATGGCAAGATCTACATCGAAAGCCAGGGCTACTGCGTCATGGCCGGCATCGGCCTGAAGGACGGCAAGGCGGAAAAAGCGCTGGAAAGCGTCCACAAGTACCTGGAGACGGAGCACGGCATCGTCCTGCTGCAGCCCGCCTACAAGGAGTACCACCTGGAGCTGGGCGAGGTCAGCTCCTATCCCGGCGGCTACAAGGAAAACGCCGGCATCTTCTGCCACAACAATCCCTGGATCATCGCCGCAGAAACCGTCGTGGGCCACGGCGACCGGGCCTTTGACTTGTACAGCCGGATCGCCCCCGCCTGGCGGGAGGAAATCTCCGACCTGCACAAGATGGAGCCCTATGTCTACAGCCAGATGATCGCCGGCAAGGACGCGCCCCACTTCGGCCAGGCCAAGAACTCCTGGCTCACCGGCACCGCCGCCTGGAACTTCTATGTCATCAGCAATTACATCCTGGGCATCAAGCCGGACTGGGACGGCCTGAAGATCGATCCCTGCATCCCCCACACCTGGGACGGATATGCCGTCAGCCGCCGTTTCCGTGGCTGCGTGTACGAAATCAACATCCAGAACCCGAACCACGTCTGCCGCGGCGTCGCCCGCATGGTCGTGGACGGAAAGGAAATCACCGGCAACGTGATTCCCGCCTTCACTGATGGCCAGACCCATCAGGTAGAGGTCACCCTGGGATAATCCCCCGGCAAGCAGGAGGCAGCTTCCGCATGGAGGCTGCCCCTTTTTGTCGTTTTTCCTCCGCCCGCCCCTCCCGCGGTCCGCCTCCACTTCTGTTCCGGCTCTGGCTCCTGCGTTCTCCCCCTCCCGCGGCCCCCGCGCCCTTCCCCCCGGCGCACGCCTCATCTCCCCTTCCGCCACGATAAAAAAAACCCGTGGAAGGATTTCCCGGCTTATGCTATAATCAGCTGAAGGAAAGGAGGCTCCCCCATGCCTTTTGCCATTGTCCGAAACGATATTACGAAAATGCGGGTGGACGCCATCGTCAACGCGGCCAACTCCTCCCTGCTGGGCGGGGGCGGCGTGGATGGCATGATTCACCGGGCCGCCGGCCCGTCCCTGCTGGCCGAATGCCGCACCCTGGGCGGCTGCCCCACCGGCGAAGCCCGCATTACCGGCGGTTACCGGCTCCCCGCCCGCTATGTGATTCATACCGTGGGCCCCGTCTGGCACGGCGGCGGTCAGGGCGAGCGGGCGCTGCTGGTCTCCTGCTACCGTTCCGCCCTGGCCCTGGCCCGGGATCAAGGCTGCGAGTCCCTGGCCTTCCCCCTGATCTCCGCCGGCGCCTACGGCTACCCGAAGGATCAGGCCATGGAGGTGGCGGTGGAAACCATCACCCATTTCCTCCTGGAAAATGAAATGATGGTCTACCTGGTGGTCTTCGGCCGGGAGGAATTCTTTACCGGCAAAAAGCTCTTCCGGGATGTGCAGGAATACATCGACGACGCCTACGCCGAGCAGTACGTCCCCAACAGCCTGCAGCGCCGCCGGGGCCGCCTCTGGCGCCGGGACCCGGAGGAGGCCCTCCAGCTGGAGGAAGCCATCCGGGCCGACGCCTTCTCCGCCCCGGCCTTCGATGAAACAGGGGATTCCGCCACCGTCGATGATTTCGACGACCGCGAGATGTCCTTCTCCGCTCCCCGCCCCGCCATGCCCATCCCCGACGGCGCGTCGGCACCGCGTACGGGCCGGCACGCAGCCCCCGCCGCCATGCCCACTCCCGACTGGGAGGAGCTGCTGCGCCAGACGGACGAGGGCTTTTCCCAGGCGCTGCTACGCCTCATCGATGAAAAGGGCATGACTGACGCCCAGTGTTACAAAAAAGCCAACGTGGACCGCCGTCTTTTCAGCAAAATCCGCTCCGACCTGGCCTACCGCCCCAGCAAACCCACCGTCCTGGCCTTCGCCATGGCCCTGGAGCTCTCCCTGCCGGAGGCCCGGGATCTGCTGAACCGGGCCGGCTTCTCCCTGACCCGCAGCAGCAAATTCGACCTGATCCTGGAATACTTCCTCCAGAAGCGCTTCTACGATATCAATCAGATCAACCTGGTGCTCTT
>JAFUGS010000095.1 GCA_017469265.1 Clostridia bacterium | reverse complement strand
GGTCCGCTCCCCGCTGAGTTTCCCCGCCAGCCACGCCCCCAGGGCCACGCCGCCCACGGCGCCCCAGAAGCCGGCCCCGCTGGCCGCGCCCCAGACCCGGAGCTCCTCGTCCGCGGCGGCGAAAAAGTTTTCAAACCCGATTTCCTGAAACAGGTCGAACCGGGCCAGCACATAGTACAGCCGGGCGCCCAGGAGCCCCAGGGGAATTCCCAGGACCAGGGTCCAGAGCCGGGCTGCCCGCTTCAGTCCCCTGCCCTGCCAGCAGAACAGGGCCGCCCCCAGCAGCGCCGCGATCCAGACGCTGAGCGCGTAACCGGTGATTTCCCGCCCCGGCAGGGCGATCATCCATTTTACTTCCAACGTATCTTACTCCTTCTCTTCCGGAGCGGCCAGCCAGGGCAGGCGCAGGTATCCTTCCTCCGGATCGATGGCGCCCATGTCAAAGGCCGTGTCCGCCTGAATCCGCTGAATCACGCCTTCCGCCTGCGCGCCGGTGACCAGCTTCGGCTGATAATCATTCACGCCCCCCACCTTCGTGGCGGAGGAGGACATGTAGCAGGGGTAGATCCGGCCCTCCTGGCCCGTCAGTTTCCCCGCGTCGTCAAAGGTCAGATCCATCTGCAGCACCATGGTCTCCAGGGTCCGCACGCTGGCGTTGCCCTCCTGGCCGCGGATGGTGGTGTTCCCGCCGAAGCAGAAATTGCCCAGGGAATAGAACACGTACCGCCCGTCCAGCACGTCGATGCCCTGCAGCACATGGGGATGGTGCATGACCACCAGATCCGCGCCCCACTCCTGCACGGCGATCTTCGCGTACCGCTCCTGATCCCATTTCCGCCGGGTGGGGACATACTCCTGCCCCGCGTGGAAGCAGCACACAATGGCGCCGACCCCCTCCGCCCGCATCCGGGCGATCCGCTGGCCGATTCCCTGAATATGCTCCTGGGTCAGGTATCCGCCCTGGAAGGCGAAGAAGCCGATCCGGACGCCTTTTTTGTCCAGGATAAAGTCATATTCATTGCCGCAGAAGAGCAGGCGGTTCTTTTCCAGGGTTTCCACCGTGGACTGGTAGCCCTGCTTTCCGAAGTCCATGATATGATTGTTGGCGATGGCGCAGGCTTCGATGCCCCCGATCCGGAGGATTTTCGCGTAATCCGTGGCCCCCCGGAAGCGGAAGGTTTTCTTCGTGTTTTCCTGCCGGGTGCTGTCCGTCAGGGTGCCCTCCAGGTTGACCAGGGTCAGATCGTCCCGCAGGAACAGGTCCTGCATGTTCTGAAAAAAATAGGCATAGCCTTTTTCCGCCGCGTAGCTGTCGAAGGATTCCGGATTGCTCCGGCCCCGTTCGACGCCCCCCAGGGTCACGTCCCCCGTAAAGCTGAGGGTAATCCGGGTCTCCGCCCGGGCCGCGGTTCCCCCGGCCAGGATCAGCAGCGCGGCCAGGCAGGCGAGGGCTTTTCTCATTGGCCGCTTCCTTCCGCCGGCAGCCAGGCGTCCGCGAAGTAGATCAGGTCCCGCAGCGCCCGCTTCTTCCCGCTTTTGGGGCAGTTCACCTTCGCCCAGAGCTCCTTGCCCTTCCGGAAGATCATGGTGGAGGAGGATCCGCCGTCCAGGTTGTAGGCGGTCCGCACCTCCGGGAAGTTCGTTTCGATCAGCTCGATAAACTGATCCAGCAGCAGGCCCTTGCTGCCGGGATCCTCCGGTCCCTCGCTGGTGATCAGCAGATATTCCAGCGGGCCGGTCTGGCAGATGGCCATGCGCTGGGCCACCCGGTGGGTGGACATCTGGCGGCTTTCGTAGCCGTAGCGGGCTTCCCCGTCCACCACCAGCGCCGGGCCGAAGCTGAAGGCGTTCACCGCCTCATCCCCCATGGCCAGAATCCGGTCATAGGTTTCGCCCCAGGTTTCCGCCTCCAGGATCACCAGGTCGCCCTGGCTGTCGATCACCAGGGTGTCCCGCCCCTCCTCGGCCCGCCAGTTGGCCAGCTTTTTCTCGGTGGTTTTCGCGCTGGGCCGCTGCCATTCGCCCTGATAGAGGATGGGGCCGTCCACGAAGGCCAGGCCGCCGCTGGAAACATCCGCCTCCAGCACGCCGTTGATGGCCACCACGGCCTTAACCCGCTTCGCCAGCAGATGGCCCAGCACCGTGCCGCTGGAGGACAGGGACTCGGTGGCCGTCATGGTCCGGATCTGGGCGGGGCTGGCGATCTTCACCCGGGCGTAGGTATAGCCCGTGTCATAGATCCGGCCCGTGCCCAGCCGCACCGAGATGGAGGGATCCGCGTATCCCCAGGGGCTTTTCTCCCCCTCGCTGAACAGATAGCTCTCCTCACGGGGGCCGATCATGGGATCCTCCGCCGGGGTCAGCAGGGCGAATTCGCCCCCCTCCGCCGCCGGCAGCGGGAGGGCCGTCTCCCCGCTTTCCTCCCCCAGGGCCAGCCCCGTGGCCAGCGTCAAAACCAGCGTCAAAACCAGGGTCCCGATCCGCCTCGTCCAGTTCTTCATGGTGTCCTCCTTGGTCAGGCCGATATCATTCTTCTTTTCGTCTCCGCCTTACAGCAGCAGGATGTTGGCCTTCCGGCAGGCCTCCACCACCTCGTCCGGCCAGATGCTGGCCTGCACCTCGCCCACGTGGGCCTTCCGCAGGAAATACACGCACATCCGGCTCTGCCCGATGCCGCCGCCGATGGTCTGGGGCAGCTCCCCGTTCAGCAGGGCCTTCTGGAAGGGCAGCTCCGCCCGCTCCTCGCAGCCCCGGATTTTCAGCTGCCGCCGCAGGGCTTCCGCGTCCACCCGGATGCCCATGCTGGAAACCTCCAGGCTCATGTCCAGCAGCGGATCGTAGAGCAGGATGTCCCCGTTCAGCGTCCAGTCGTCATAGTCCGGCGCCCGGCCGTCATGGATTTTTCCGCTCCGCAGGGCGCCGCCCACCTGCATCAGGAACACCGCGCCGTACTCCTTCGCGGCCATGTATTCCCGGCGCCGGGCGTCCAGCTCCGGATACCGGTCCTCCAGCTCCTGGGTGGTGACGAAGGTGATCTCGTCCGGCAGCTCCGGCTTGATATGGGGGTAATGGGCGCAGACGTAGCCCTCCGTCTTCCGCAGGGTCATGTAAATCTTCCGGACGATCTTCCGCAGGAATTCCTCGTTCCGCTCCCCCGGGGCCATGATCCGCTCCCAGTCCCACTGGTCCACAAAGATGGAGTGACTATTGTCCGTCACCTCATCCCGGCGGATGGCGTTCATGTCCGTGTAAAGCCCTTCCCCGGGCTGGAAGCCGTAGGTCTTCAGGGCCTGCCGCTTCCACTTGGCCAGGGAGTGGACGATCTCCACCTGCCGCCCGGTTTCCAGCACGTCGAAGGAAACCGGCCGCTCCACGCCGTTCAGGTTATCGTTCAGGCCGCTCTCCGGCGTCACCATGATGGGGGCGGACACGCGGGTCAGGTTCAGGGCCCGGCTCAGCTCCGCCTCGAAAAAGTCCTTCACCAGCTTGATGGCGATCTCCGTGTCCCGGAGATCCAGCACCGGGTTGTAATGCTCCGGAATGATCAGCTGCATATTTCCTCACCTCTTTATTTTCTTGTGTTCTTCTCGTTCACGGTATCGATGCCCTCCCGCCGCAGCTGCGGCGCGCAGCCGGGGCAGGGGGTCAGTTTGCTGTAGGGCTCCTCCTCCAGCTCCCCCCAGGTAAAGGCCTGCAGCGGCCGGTATTTTTCCTTCACCAGCGGGCAGTCCGGGGAGGAGTGGTAATTCTTTCCGTTCTTCGGGTTGTAGTACAGGGGATAATCCTCGTCCGGGTATCCCAGCTGGCGCCCGATCTCATCCCAGATGATGACCTTGGTCACCGGCTTCCGGCTCAGGTTTTTCCAGAGCCATTCCGCGTTGACCCGCTCCGGCGTCAGCTCCTTCTGGATCCGGATGCATCCGTGGCTGGCCTTCTCCCCCAGGTACCGCTCGCAGCGGGTGTAATCCCGCTTTTCCTCGCCGGTGGCTTCATCCGTGGTGATGGTACAGGGCACCTCGTGCAGCATGATGCCGCTGTTGATCCGCAGGGCCTTGTCACAGTACAGGCTGCCGGCCCAGAAGGCGCCCACCCAGCTGACGATGGCGAATTCCCCCGCCGGCGTTTCGTTGAAGGGCGTGTCCTCCCGGGGGAACCCGGTGGAGCAGAGCAGGGTGGAAAAGAGGTGTCCTTCCTTATATACATACAGACGCTGCTGCAGCTTGTCGATGACGAGGCCGTACTGGTCGTCCACCGGCAGCTCCTTCAGCAGCTTCGTCTTCACGTATCCCTGGAAGCGGGTGGCCCAGACCTGCACTTTGGAGCCTTCCTCCGCCGAGGAGTAGGCCTCGATCAGCGTCCAGTCCCCTTCCTGCCGGAGCACGTGCACCCCCTGGCTGGCGCAGGTCACCACGCCGACGTAGTCCGCGCAGTCCTCCTCCGGCCGGGCCCGGACCCGGATCTGGTCCCGCTGTTTTCCCTCCAGCACCATCAGGGGCTGCATCAGCACCTGCCAGACCAGGTCCTCATCCATTTCCCCTTCCGTCAGCTGCCAGAAGCAGAAATCGTGCCCGCACAGGACCTCGCTGTCCTCGTTGGGCGTCCTGTAAATCATGTCCCGGGCCGGCAGGGGCTCCGCCGCCGCGGACGCGGCCCCCAGCGCCAGCGCGCAGATCCACGCGGTGATCCGCCGTTTCATGTGCGCCCCTCCTTCCCAAAACACAAAAATCACCTTTAATCATAACACATTTTTCCGTTTCTGTCATTATCCGGCGTGACGGAACAAGAAAGGCGGCTGATCAGTGTGTCCGGAGGTGTGCTAAATCGTGCGTCGTCATGTCGGCCTGATACAGCTGTGTCATTGCCCAAAGAGTGCGACGTCATCGCACTTTTTCCTTCGCTCGGCAGCACGTTCAATTGGCGCGACACGATCGCACCAATCTCGAGACGCCTTCTCGCAATCCTTTTTGTGACAGAAATGCAGCCATTTCTTAAGGAAACGCGCTGATTAATGCTCCCCCGCGAAGCAGGGGAACAAGAAAACCATTTAATATCAACAGCGTAAGCAGAATGCTTTTACGCGGATTTGAATAAATCAGCGCTTCCTTAAATCTTTTTTCATTGTGCAGGGTCACCACGGACGGAATTCTTTCGGCCCATACACGCGGTGAAACGCAAAAACAGGCGCCTTTTTCAGGACGCCCGGTTCGGTTTTCTTTTCATCGTGGGAGCGGTCGGCGACCGGGATTCCCATGCAGGAAGGCGTACGGCCCGCGGGCCGCGTTCACAGCAGCGTCCGGGCGGTTTCCGCGTCGGTCATGAGCAGGTGGACCCGACCGGTTTTCAGCGCCGCGCGGATCGCCTCCGTCTTGCTCGTACCCCTGGCGCAGGCAATCACCCGGCCCTTCTTCAGCTCCAGCAAGCCCAAACCGATGCTCCTGTCCCGCAGGGCGATGATCTCCCTGCCGTCCCTGTCAAAATAGGAATTGCACGCCGAGCAGCAGGCCCCTTCCCGCCGCAGCAACTCCAGATCCTCCGGCGTCAGGCCGCCTGCCTGAGCAGTGGTAGAGCGGGCGTCCGCCTTGCCGATGCCTATCAGGTAATAATCACAGCGGGCGCCCTTTTCCAGTACCCGGGCAATACCTTGCTCCTGCCGCAGCAGCGCGGCGGCTTCCGGGCTGGATACCACCAGCGGCGCGTTCAGCACCAGGGGAGTTCCCCCCAGATTCCGGGCGATGGTCATGGCGATGGTGTTCGCGTGGAGGTCAGGGGCCACAGGGCCGATTCCGCCCACCAGGGGCACGATCTCCCCCAGGGTTCTGCCGCCGCCCCGCAGCTGATGGGCCATGCCGGCGATGGTCTTCCCGCTCATGACCCCCAGGCTCACCCCTGCCCCCAGCAGGAAGTCAAGGTAGGACGCCGCCTCCCGGCTGAAAGCCAGTTCCCGCTCCTCCGGCTCCCCCTCTGGAATGCTGACCACGAAGGCGTCCTCCAGGGCGTAACGTCTGACCAGCTGCCGCTCCAGTGCCGTGTCCGTCTCGTGGGGATTACGGACATGGATTTCCACCATGCCCTGAGCCCTGGCCTGGGCGATAATCCGGGAGATCTGGGGCCGGGAGATACCCAGCCGGGAGGAAACCTCCTTCTGGGACAACTCCGACAGGTAATACAGCTCGCACACCTTGGCCATCAGCCGCTGATTCTCCATAATGCTCATCTGTTTCTGACCTTCATTTTCTTCACATAACTTTCTGGGGCTCACGCCTCCGGTTCCACTTCCCGGGCCCAGTTCCGCAGGGCGGGATACAGCCGGATATACCGCCGGTACAGGCCTTCATACAGCCGGACGGTCTCCGGGTCCGGCTGATAACACCGGGGACTGGTTTCCGCCAGCAGCCGCTCGATAAACGCATCATAGCTTTCGATGTTCCCCCGCGCCAGCAGCACAGCGGACGCGATGGCCCGGGCCGGCAGGGTGTCCGCGTCCGGGCAGACGGTGACCCGCTGTCCCAACACGTCCGCCAGCATCTGACACCACGCGTCGACGCGGCCGCCGCCCCCGATAATGGAGACGCTCCGGGGCTTCTCCCCCAGCATTTCCATGCCCTGGCGGATGGAGAAGGCCACGCCCTCCAGCATCGCCCGGGTCAGATCCTCCGGCCGGGTTTCAGGGCTCAAGCCCACAAAAGCGCCCCGCGCCTGGGGATCCGCCACGGGGAAGCGCTCCCCCGCCAGGTACGGCAGGGCAAACACGCCCCGGGCCCCGGGCACGCTTCTGTCCAGCAGCGCCTGGGTATGGGCGTAATCCGGCTCCCCGTCGGCGCTGAACAGGCGGCTCACCCACTGGTGCACGTTGCCCGCGTTCAGGAAGGGCACCACATTGATGACCCGGCCCTCCGGCATGGCCGCCAGGTTGAAGATGCCGCCCTCGTTGAACAGCGGCCCCTCCGAAACCGTCGCCACCCATCCCGAGGTCCCCAGGTTGATGTTGTACTGCCCGGGGCGCACGATGCCGCTGGCCAGGGTGGTCGCCCCCGCGTCCCCCACGCCCGCGTAGACCGGCGTGCCCTCGGGATAGCCCGTCCCCGCCGCGGCCTCCGGGGTCACCCGGCCCGCCAGGCCATGGGAAGGCAGCAGCCGGGGCATCTTCTCCGGCGCGACGCCCGCTGCGGCCAGGATTTCGCCGCTCCAGACCTTCTTTTCCAGATCCATGCCTCCCGCGGTGGAGCAGGCTGTGTAGTCTCCCACTGTTTCCCCGGTCAGCCGGGCGATGACATAATCCTTGGAGGAGATCAGGAAACACCGGGTCCTTTCATACACCTCCGGCGCGTGTCGCTTCAGCCACAGGATTTTGGGCAGGGACAGGGTCCCGTCGCAGTGGTTGCCCGTAATCCGCAGGCAGGGATCCCCGTCGGCCGGTTTCGCCGCCCGGGCTTTCATTCCGGCGCGGATTTCCTCCGCCTCCGCTTCCGCCCGGCCGTCGCTGTACAGGATCGCCGGGCACACCGGCGAGAGATCCCCGGTCACAGGGATCACGTCCTGCATCTGCCCGCTCATGACGATGCCCAGGACCTCCGGCGCGCCGGGCAGCATCTCCGCCGACAGGGCGCGGAAAGCCTCCCACCAGTCCTCCGGCCGCTGAGTCACCTCGCCCCCTTCATACCGGGTGGGAATCTCCCGGGAAAGCCGGGCGATCACCTCGCCCTTTTCGCCCACCAGCACGGCCTTCACCGCGGTGGTGCCGATATCAAATGTCGCGATACAGCTCATGCTTTTTCCTCCCCGGCCGGGTCCGTCGCCCGTGTCGTCTCATGCACCTGACGGATGAAAGCCAGCGCGCCGGCTTCCCCCTCCAGCAGATGCTGCATGATGGCGGAACCGATAATGGTTCCGTCATAGCCATGCCCCAACAGCTCCCGCACCCGCTCAGGTGTGCTGATGCCGAAGCCGGCGTAGATCTTCGCCCGGGTATGGGCCCGGGCATACTCGTACAGCTGCAGGTAGCCGCTGTCGTTGTGCGCGATGCCCGTCTCCCCGCAGTACAGCTGGTGATAGATCAGCTCCGCTTCCCGCAGCGCCAGGTCCCGCTCCGCCGGAGACTGCTCCCCGTTGATGAATCCCATGACCTGAATGCCCAGCGGTGTCAGCCGCTGCCGCAGCGCGGCCCGCTCTGTCTCCGTCATGTCCGGAATCACCAGTGCGTCATACAGCCCTTCCTCCGCCAGGCGGAAACAGATATCTTCCCGCAGCAGGTCTTCCCGGTACCCCATCAGCCAGATGGGGATGGAGACCACCCTGCGGATCTCCCGCCAGTAGGGAAGATCCTCCGCCAGCGCGGGATCCACCAGCGCGTCCGCCGCGCGAATCACCGGCCCGTCCATGCTCGCGTCCCTGGCCGGAAACCCAAGTTCCAGCACATCCAGCCCCGCGGCGCAGCAGTCCCGGATCACCCCGATGCTTTCCTCTCTGCTCGGATATCCCGCCACCATAAAACCGACAAACTGCCTCACGTCCTGTCCCCCTTATCCCGCTCTGTAACCGTTCTTCGCGCACCCTGTCCCTTCTTCATGGATAACAGAAGACTTATTTCGCGTCCCCCCTGCCCACCTTCTGCAGGATGACCGCCAGCACGATGATGGCGCCGGTAATGATGTCCTGCATATAGGTGGGCATCTGCAGCATGGTCAGCCCATTGGTCAGAATGCCCAGAATCGCGCAGCCGACCAGCGTGCCGGGCACATTGGGAATGCCCTTCCGGGACACGGTGCAGCCGATGAACACCGCGGCGTAGGAGCTGAGGAAATAGCCGTCGCCGGCGGTGGTGTTGGCTGAGCCCACCCGGGAGGCGATCAGCATGCCCGTTACGCAGGAGAGCACCGCGCACAGGGCGAAGGCAATGTTCTTATACAGCGGCACATTGATGCCCGCGATTTTGGAGGTTTCCTCGTTGCCGCCGATGGCGTACAGCCTTCTGCCCAGCACCGTGTGGCGCATGATGAAGGTGAAGAGAACCACGAAGACCACCATGATCACCGACAGCAGCGGGATCTCCCCGATCTTGAAGGTGCCCAGCCAGGAGAAGCCCTTTGGAATGTTCTGAAAAACCGTAGCGCCGCCCGTCAGCCGGTAGATCACCCCGGAAAGCACCGTGCTCATGCCCAGGGTGGTGATAAAGGACAGCACCCGGAACTTCGCCACGATCCATCCATTGATCCACCCGACCACCAGGCTGATCAGTACCGGCAGCAGGAAGCACAGGGGCAGCGGCAGGCCCGCCACCGCCATCAGGGCGGCCATGACGCCGCCCAGGCTGGCCATGGAACCCACGGACAGGTCAAACTCGTTGATGCTCATCACCAGCGTCGCGCCGATGGAAATGATCACCATCAGGGAAATCTGGCGGGAAATGTTCAGGAAATTCTTCACCGTAAAGAAGGCGCTCGGCCGCAGCAGGCTGAACACCAGGATGATGACCGCCAGGGCCAGCAGCGTTCCGTAGGACTGAAAGATCTTTTTTGCCTGTTTCATGGGGCCTCATTCCTCCCTGTAGCAGCAGGCCAGCACCTGCTGGGTGTTCAGATTTCGATTCTCCAGCGTTTCCCGGGTTTCCCCGGCCACGATGATCTGGACGCGGTCCGCCACCTCCAGCACTTCCTTCAGGTCAGAGGACACGAACAGCACCCCGCGGCCCTGATCCGCCTCCTCCCGCAGCAGCCGGTGAATCTCGCCCCGGGTCATCACGTCCACCGCCTGCGTGGGTTCATCGCAGAGAAAGACCTGAGGATGGGTCATCAGGGCCTTGGCGAAAACCACCTTCTGCTGGTTGCCGCCGGAGAGCTCGATGGCCCGCTGCTCCGGTCCCGCCATGCGCACCCGCAGCCGGTCCGTCATCTCCCGCACCGCGGGCCGCTCCGCGCCGCTGTCCACCACGCCGTGGCGGGCAAAATCCTTCAGGCAGCTGAGGGCCACATTTTCCCGCACGGACAGATTGCCGATCATGGCCTTGCCCCGCCGGTCCTCGCTGATCAGAGCCACACCCAGGCGGATGGCTTTCTCCGGCGTCAGCCGCGTCTGGGGCTGGCCGTGGATGGTGATGGTTCCCCCGGCGACGGGCCGGTATCCGTACAGACATTCCAGCAGCTCCGTCCGGCCGCTGCCCCCCAGGCCGAACAGGCCCAGGATCTCTCCGGCCCGGACTTCCAGGCTCGCGTCCCGGACGATGCCGTCCCGGCTCCGGAGGTGCTCCGCCCGCAGCAGAACCTCTCCCCCGCCGCTGCCGCCGTGCAGCGTCTCCGCCACCCAGTTGTCCGACATCATGCCGATCAGCGCCTCCCGGCTGATTTCCCGGGTGAGCACCGTGCCCACCATTTCCCCGTTCTTGAAGACGGTGATCCGATCCGTCAGGCGGAAGATTTCCTCCATGCGGTGGGTTACATACAGGATCGCCGTCCCCCGGGCCCGCAGCCCGTCAATGATGGAGAACAGCCACTCGCTCTCCTTGTCCGTCAGGGAGGCGGTGGGCTCGTCCAGGATCAGCAGCCGGCAGTCATTCATCATGGCCCGCACGATCTCCAGGCAGGTTCGCTGGGGCGGGGACATCTCCGCCGCGGTCCGCTGCCAGTCCAGCTCAATGCCGATGGCCTTTCCCGTCTTCGCGACCCGAGCCTCCATGGCCTTCCAGTCCACCCGGCCGCCCCGGGTGGGATAGGGCATGCCCAGGTAGGCGTTTTCCACCCCCGTGAAGGTAGGAACCAGTGTCCGGTCCTGATGGATCACACTGATGCCGGCCTTCCGCGCCTCCGAAGGGTTCCGGACGGTGAGGGGCTCCCCGTTCCAGTAGATTTCGCCCGTATCCAGGGCGTACACCCCCGTCAGAATCTTGATCAGCGTGGATTTTCCCGCGCCGTTTTCCCCCACCAGGCCGTGAACCTCCCCGGCCTCCAGGGAAAAATGAATGTCCTTCAGGGCGTAGATGCCATTGAATTGCTTTGACAGATGCCGGGTCTCCAGCAGCATGGTATTCTCCTCCTTGGCGGTCTCCCGCCGGCGCCGGTTTCATCGGCCTTCCGCGCTTTTTCCTCCGCAGGCGGACGGAAAGGGGGGACGCTGCCGGAACGTCCCCCTCCTGTGCTTTTCTGGCTTAGTCCATGAAATCCGCCACGTTCTCCAGGGTGATCAGCGTCGCCGGCGCGTACTGCTCGCCCTTTTCAATCTCCTCGCCCGCGAAGAGCTTTTCCATCTCCTCCACGACGATGGTGCCCATGCCCTCAAAGTTCTGGGCCACGGTGGCCTTCAGGTTGCCGCCTTCCGCCACCAGGGCCACCGCCTGCTGGTTTCCGTCCACGCCCGTGACAATGACTTCGTCCCGGCCAGCTTCCTTCAGCGCCTGGGTCGCGCCGATGGCCGGCTCATCCCATGCCGCCCAGATGGCGGTCACGCTGTCCTTTTCCGCGTTGGCCAGCAGCAGGTTTTCCACGATGCTCTGGGCGTCGTTGATCGGCTGCTCCGCGGGGACATGCTGCTCGGTAATCAGGGTGATGTCCGGGTATTCCTTGATCAGGTCGTCGAAGGCTTCGCAGCGCTTCACCACGCCGGGATGGGGCCGGTGGGTCAGGGCGATGACGGTGCCCTTGCCGCCCATCAGATCCTCGAACAGGTATTTCACGATCAGGGAACCCATCTGGTAATTGTCGCTGGTGGCGTTCACCTGCATGCCCTCGATGAAGCCGCTGTCACAGCCGAAAACCGGGATGCCCGCGTCAAAGGCGTCCTGCAGCTGATTGGCGATCTGGGAGGGATCGGCGCTGACCAGCACGATCGCGTCCGTCTGCCCGCCGGAAGCCACGTTTTCCACCTGGCTGGCCAGCTCCGCGAAGTCGTTGTTGGTGTTGATCACGGTCACCACCGCGCCCTTCGCCTCCAGCTCCGCCTTCATGAACTCCACCATCTGGTTCGTCGTCACGGAGCCCAGATAGGGCGTCATGAGGGCCACCTGCTTCCCGGTCATGTCCGCCATGGCGGAAACGCTGACCAGCGCCAGCAGAAGAGAAAGGACCACCGCTAAGATCTTCTTCATTGGAATATGCCTCCTTGATTTTTATTTTCCAGGCGCACCGCGCCCTGGTTTCTTTTTGTTTGAAATTAATTTCATCTCAGCAACTTGTTTCAAGCAGATCATAGCCTTTTCCCACGGATTTGTCAATATTTCCGATAGCGAAATTAATTTCTGAAACGCGTTTTTACCGTTCGAGGCGCATTTTCACCGGGGCTGGATTCTCCGTCACGCAGGCCCGGCTTTACCGCAGGGCCTCCGTCATGGACCGGACGTATGCCCCCACCGCCGGGGCGGCGTTCCGGCCCTCCCTGGCGATGATTTTCATGATGGCGGAGCCCACGATGGCCCCGTCCGACAGATCCGCCATCCGCTTTCCCTGCTCCGGGGTGGAGATGCCAAAGCCCACCGCGCAGGGGATCTCCGTGCTGGAGCGAATCTCCCGGACGATGCTGTCCAGATCCGTGGTGATTTCGCTGCGGGTGCCGGTCACCCCCAGGCTGGACACGATGTAGATGAAGCCCTCCGCTTCCCGGGCGATCATGGCGATCCGCTGCCGGGAGGTGGGCGCCACCAGGGAGATCAGGTTCACGTCATACCGATGGCAGGCTTCCAGGAATTCCTCCTTCTCCTCGTAGGGCACATCCGGCAGGATCAGCCCGTCGATCCCGGTTTCCGCGCAGGTCCGGATAAAGCGGTCCGCCCCGTAGGAAAACACCACATTGGCGTAGGTCATGAACACCATGGGGATCGTGACATCCTTCCGCAGCTCCCGCACCAGGCCGAAAACCCGGTCCGTGGTGACGCCCCCGGTCAGGGCCCGCAGGCTCGCCGCCTGAATCACCGGGCCTTCCGCCGCCGGGTCCGAGAAGGGGATGCCCAGCTCGATCAGGTCCGCCCCGTTTTCCGCCGCCGCCCGCACGCAGGCGGCCGTGGTCTCCAGGTCCGGATCCCCGCAGGTGATGAAGGCGATGAACGCCTTTCCGTGATCAAAAGCTTTCGCGATCTTACTCATACAGATCCTCCCCCCTGTATCGCGCGATGGCCGCGCAGTCCTTGTCCCCCCGGCCGGACACGGTCACCACCATGATCTGATCCCGGCCCATCTCCGGCGCCAGCTTTCTCGCGAAGGCGATGGCGTGGGCGGATTCGATGGCGGGAATGATGCCCTCCGTCCGGGCCAGGTACTCGAAGGCGTCCACCGCCTCTTCATCCGTGACGGGGACATATTCCGCCCGCCCGATGTCGTGCAGCCAGGCGTGCTCCGGCCCCACCCCCGGATAATCCAGCCCCGCGGAGATGGAGTACACCGGGGCAATCTGCCCGAATTCGTCCTGGCAGAAATAGCTCTTCATACCGTGGAAGATGCCCACCTTTCCCACGTTCACGGTGGCGGCGGTTTCCATCGTGTCGACGCCCCGGCCCGCGGCCTCGCAGCCGATAAGCCGCACCGACGGCTCCTGAATAAAGTGGTAGAAGCTGCCCATGGCGTTGCTGCCGCCGCCCACGCAGGCCATCACCACGTCCGGCAGCCGGCCTTCCTTTTCCTTCAGCTGGTCCCGGATCTCCCGGGAGATGACCGCCTGAAAGTCCCGCACGATGGTGGGAAAGGGATGGGGCCCCATGACGGATCCCAGGCAGTAATGGGTATCGTCAATCCGGCTGGTCCACTCCCGCATGCACTCGTTCACCGCGTCCTTCAGGGTGGCCGTGCCCGTGGTCACCGGCACCACCTTCGCCCCCAGCAGCCGCATCCGGTAGACGTTCAGCGCCTGGCGGCGGGTGTCCTCCTCCCCCATGAAGATGACGCATTCCATGTCCATCAGCGCCGCCGCGGTGGCGGTGGCCACCCCGTGCTGCCCGGCGCCGGTCTCCGCGATGAGCCGGGTCTTGCCCATCCTTTTCGCCAGCAGCGCCTGCCCCAGCACGTTGTTGATCTTGTGGGCCCCCGTGTGGTTCAGGTCCTCCCGCTTCAGGTAAATCTTCGCCCCGCCCAGCTCCCGGGTCATCTTCTCCGCGAAGTACAGCCGGGAGGGCCGCCCCGCGTACTCATTCAGCAGCGTGGTCAGCTCCCCCTGAAAAGCCGGATCCTCCCGGTAGTGGTTGTAGGCTTCCTCCAGTTCGATGACGGCGTTCATCAGCGTCTCCGGGATGTACTGCCCCCCGTGGATACCAAACCGTCCCTTTGGATTGCGCATGGTCTTTCCTCCTTCGTCTTCCCGGCCCTTGGGCCTTTCTCCGGTCGCTGCCGTCCCTCCGGCGGAATCCCCTTCCGCCACAAAAAAATCCCTGACAGATCACTCTGTCAGGGACGAATTGTCATTCGCGGTGCCACCCTGATTCACGGCGTGAGCCGTGCGCTCTGCGGGATACCATCATATCCCCGGCCATGACGGAGGCCTCCCCGTCGCGGATTACTCGCTGCCTTTCACCCGCGCCCTCAGCGGTCCATCGTACGGTTGCCTTCCGCCCGGATTCCACCTTCCCGGACTCTCTGCAGGGGCTCTTCCGTCTTCTCTCCGCCTCAACGGTTTCTCTGAAATTGGGGTTATTCTATGTGCCTTTGGCCAAAATGTCAATCCTTTTCCCGGAAAAAACATTCGAAAAACAATTTCCCTCCCCGGCCGAAGCCGCCCGCAGGGCAGGTATGTCCATCGCAGACTTCTCCGCCAGGACAGGGCTCCCCATTTTAAACTGATCCGACTGACCGCCCGGCCTCCCTTTGCGGAGAAACGCTGGCCGCGCGTTTTCATCCTTGCGGAACGCCGGCAAATGGCGTATGATCCAGGGGAGAAGTTTCCTGAAAGGAGGCTGACCCCATGCGGAGAATCCTCTGCCTGCTCTGCTGCGCGCTGCTGCTCTGGTCCGCGGCCGCGGCTGAGGATGTTTTTCCTCCCCGGGAGTATGAGAATTTCAGCCACAAGCCCTACCGCTCCTACGATTCGGAATCCCTGAAGTACACCATTGAAACCTTCCGGATCAAGAGCGTCCGGTGCTTCCTGGTCAAGCTGTGGATGCGGGATCCCGCCCGGCAGGTCCGGAAAGCCACCGCCGTCTGGCAAAAGAACATCCAGCTGCCCGCGGCCATGGCCAAAAAGGTGCCGGGGGCGGCGCTGGTCATCAACGGCAGCGGCTACGTCAGCCCCACCTATCCCTGGATTCCGGAGGATTATCCCGGCACGAACAGGGATTACTACTACACCCCCCTGGGCTCCCTCACCGTCACCGACGGGGAGGTGTTCCGCAATCTGGAGGGCGTGCCCTATTCCGGGCTGACCCTGGAAAAGGACGGGCTCCACATGTATGTGGGGGCGGAAAACAGTGCCGTGCTGGCCGCGTCCCCCACCCAGACCTGGAGCTTCTACGTCCAGTGTCCCATGCAGCTGAACGGGCAGGTGCTGACGCCGGAGGACTGGGCCTTTGCCGGCCGCCGGGCCCGCCGGACGGTGCTGGGGCGGGTGGACCGGAACAATTACCTGATCCTTTCCGTCACCAGCGAGGGCGGCTACGGCCTCACGCTGCACGAGGTCAACGACTTCTTCCTGAAGTATTTTGAACTGGAATGGCTGTACAACCTGGACGGGGGGCCCTCCACCGCGCTGCTGGCCCGGAAGAAGGACAAAAAGCGGCTGGGCACCATCGCCGGCGGCGCCGCCAAGGACGCGGACATCATGGCCTTTATCGAGCTGCCGGAGGAATAAGGGTACCTATTCCGTCGCTCCGCTCTCTGAGGAATTCCATTCCGGGGGACGGCTCTCGCCTCCCGCAACCTCAATCGGCGCACAGCCGCCTTGGGGCGGCGGCTGCGCTTGTTTCGGTTGAGGTGCTCACCTTCCTTCCGCCTGACGGCGGACGCCCCACAGGGGCGGCGGTCGGATCGCACCCCGTTCACTTACGCAGCGGTTCTAAGCTCTGTCTGCGCCTTCGGCTTGCCAATCGCTAAGAACCGGCGAGAATCAAGGCCCCCGGAAGTGGAACACCTCAGCGCTTCGCTTGCTGGACTGAATCGTTACGAATAAGAAAACACAAAAACCGGGCAGCCGGGGGTTTTTCCCGCTGCCCGGTCCTTTTTTATTCCCGCGTCCGCATGGCTTCCGCCCAGATGGCGCACTCCATCCGCTTCCGGAAAAGCTCGCAGCCGGTTTTGTAGACGCCCCGGACGGAGCCCGTGGCGTGATACGCGTTGGCGGCGCAGCCGCCGGAGCAGTACAGGCGCGCCCAGCAGTCCCGGCACTCCTCCCGGGCGTACACGTTGCAGGCGGCGAAATCCGCCCGCGTCTCCGTGTTGGTCACTCCCTGCCAGACATCCCCCAGGCGGAAGGCTTCCTCCCCCACGAACTGATGGCAGGGATACAGATCCCCCCAGGGGGTCACAGCCATGTATTCCGTCCCGGAGCCGCAGCCGGAAATCCGCTTGTACACGCAGGGGCCGCCACTCAGGTCGATCATGTAATGATAGAAGGTGAAGGGCCGCCCCTCCCGGCGCCGGGCCACCAGCAGCCGGGCCAGGTCCTCGTACTGCCGCATGACGACGGGCAGATCCGCCTCCGTCAGGGCGGAGGGATCCCCCTCCGCGCAGACCACCGGCTCCATGCTCAGCTCCGTAAAGCCCAGGTCCAGCATCACCTGGATATCCTTCAGGAAATCCGGGTTCGCGTGGGTAAAGGTGCCCCGTATATAGTAGTTCTTGCCGCCCCGGGCCGCCACCAGCTTCTGAAACTTCGGCACGATCCGGTCCCAGCTGCCCTGTCCGGCGTAATCCACCCGGAAGCGGTCATGGATCTCCTTCCGGCCGTCCAGGCTCAGCACCACATTGCTGCATTCACGGTTCGCGAAATCAATCACGTCGTCATCGATCAGCATGCCGTTGGTGGTCAGGGTAAAGCGGAAGCGCTTGCCCCTTTCCTTTTCCACGGACCGGGCATAGGCCACCAGATCCTTCACCACCTGAAAGTTCATCAGCGGTTCCCCGCCGAAGAAATCCACCTCCAGATTGTGCCGGCTGCCGGAATGATCCATCAGGAAATCCAGCGCCTGTTTTCCCACCTCGAAGGACATCAGCGCCCGGTCCCCGTGATACTTGCCCTGACTGGCGAAGCAGTAGGAGCAGTTCAGGTTGCAGCTGTGGGCCACGTGGAGGCACAGGGCCTTCACCACCCCGCTGGTCCGCTGCTTCAGCTCCCCGGCCAGGGGCACGAAGCTGTCCTCCGAAAAAAGCTGCCCCGCCTCCTTCAGCGCGGTGATCTCGTCATAGCAGGCCGCCAGCTCCGCCGGGGTTACATCCGCCCGGCCGCCGTATTTTTCCGCCATGGCCGCCAGGATTTCCTCCCGGGACCGGTCCTGGTACAGCGCGATCATGTCGTAGGCGATCTCGTCCACCAGGTGCACCCCGCCGGAGCAGACGTCCAGTACGATGTTCAGCCCGTCCATCTGATACTGATGAATCATGAAAAACCTCTTTCCCCGAAGTCTGTCGGGATGAAAAATGCCGCCCGTGGGCGGCACTTCTCATCAAAGCGGTGATTACTTCTGCTCAGCCTTGTTCTCGCACTGCTGATTCGCAATGCCGCAGCTGGTCTTGCAGGCGGACTGGCAGGAGGTCTGGCATTCGCCGCAGCCGCCGTTCTTCGCGCTCTCACAGAGATTCCGGGTGTTCAGGGTCTGAATGTGTTCCATGGGAAAGCCCCCTTTGATCAACAAATTTCGGTTTATTGTATCACAGCGGTTCTCTGAAGTCAAATATCGGTTTTCCCGCCAGCCCCGGTTTTGTATCTGTTCCGTCGCTCCGCTCGCGCCCGTTATTCCGGATTTTTCTTTTCCTCCCCGGCGGACTGCCTTTCCAGCGCCTTCCGCATCGCCAGCGCCACGGGGGAAACCTCCTTCGGGCGCAGGTTGTTCCTTTCCAGGATGGCGGCGATTTCCACCCGCGCCTGTTCCACCTCCTGGCGGAACTCCCGGGCGGACACCCGGGTGGCGCCGCCCCCCAGGATGATCACCTGCTCCAGCCCGTCGCTGGTGGCCACCCGGATCCGGCTGTCCTGCTTCCGGGCGATCCGGCGGATGGCCTTCTCGATATAATTGTCCGCGGTTTCCGCCTCCCGGGTATAGATCACGTGGATCCCCTGGGTTTCCTCCTGGTGACCGACGCCGCCGTGGACCCGGTAGGCATCGAAGACCAGGATCAGCTCGCAGGGATGGAAGCCGTGGTAATTGCCCAGAATATCCACGAGGCTCTTCCGGGCGTCCTCCAGGCTGCGACGCGCCAGGGCCTGCAGGTCGGGCCAGGCGAAGATGATGTTGTAGCCGTCCACCAGCAGGTACTCCGTCTTCGGCGGGGGCAGCTCCAGCAGCTGTCCGTTGACCGTGGTCTCATTCCGCCGGGGCGGCAGATCCCCGGCCAGCCGGAGCTCCCGCCGGCCGTAGGTGCGCTCGAAGATCGCCTGCAGCTCCTCGTCCTCCGCCGCGGTGCCCCGGTACCCGGAGCGGGACGGGGCGGCGGGCCCGGAAGCGTCGGCCTTGCCCAGGGCTTCCGGGTGCAGGTGCATATAGCGCTCCACCTGATCCCAGGGCACGACAAAGCCCGCGCCATGGGCGCAGAAGACGGAGTCCGGGCTGTTTTCCACATCCCGCAGGGGATCGTAGGCCGCCGCGGCGATGACCTCCTCCGGATGCCGGCAGGGGGCGTACCCCCGCAGGCTGACCCGCAGACGGCCCTGGCCCCGGGTATAGCTGGTCACCTCCCGGGCGTAATCCCGCATGGCGGCGACGGGGGCGGACCCCGTCAGGACAGCCCGGTCCCCCTCGGTTTCCGGCGGGTCAAAGCGGCCGCCCATCTGGGTCAGGTCGCTCATGGCCCGGCCCAGGCAGTCCCCGGGCAGCTCCAGCCGCAGGTCATACCAGGGCTCCAGCAGCACGCTCTCCGCCCGCATGAGGCCCTGGCGCACCGCCCGGTAGGTGGCCTGGCGGAAGTCGCCCCCCTCCGTGTGCTTCAGGTGGGCGCGGCCCGCGGTCAGGGTGACCCGCAGATCCGTCACCGGCGCGCCGGTCAGCACGCCCCGGTGGGTTTTTTCCATCAGGTGGGTCAGGATCAGCCGCTGCCAGTTCCGGTCCAGCTGGTCCGTGGGACAGGCGGAAGCGAAGCGCAGGCCGCTGCCGGGTTCCCCCGGCTCCAGGAGCAGATGCACCTCGGCGTAATGGCGCAGGGGCTCGTAGTGGCCGACCCCTTCCACGGGGGCGGCGATGGTTTCCCGGTACAGCACGCTGCCGGGGCTGAAGGCGATTTCCGCCCCGAAACGATCCCGCGTCAGGCGGCGGAGAATCTCCAGCTGCACCTCCCCCATCAGCTGCACATGGATCTCCCGCTTTTCCGCCTTCCACACCACGTGGAGCTGCGGGTCCTCCTCCTCCAGCTGGCGCAGCTGGCTGAGGAGCTGAACCGGATCCGTGCCGGTGGCCGGGAGCACCTGATAGGAAAAGACCGGCGTCAGCAGCGGGGAGGGGGCGGCGCTTTCCGCGCCGAGGCCGTCCCCGGCCCGGGTGGCGGCGGGGCCCGTAACCGCGCAGACCGTGCCGGCGGAAACCTCCTCCGCCAGGCGGTACCTGGCGCCGCTGTAGAGGCGGATCTGGTTCACCTTTTCCTCTTCCGCCCCGGTGCGCAGCAGGCTTTTGACCTTCAGGCCGCCGCCGGTGATCTTCATCCAGGTCAGCCGGGCGCCCTGGGGATCATGGCTGATCTTGTAAACCCGGGCGGCAAACGCGTCCCCGTACGCCGGCGCGGGCACCAGCTCCCGCAGGCCGTCCAGCAGGGCTTCGATGCCCGTCATCTTCAGCGCGCTGCCAAAGAAGCAGGGAAAAAGCTGCCGCCGGGCCACCATGGCCGCCAGGCGGGGCCGGGGAATTTCGCCTTCCCGCAGGAAAAGCTCCATGGCTTCCTCATCGCAGAGGGCCGCCTCCTCCGGGCCCTCCGGGGCGGAGAGATCCACGCACCCGTCCCCCAGCCGGCGGCGGAGCTCCGCCAGGAGGGCGGCCCGGCTGATCCCGGGCTGATCCATTTTGTTAATGAACAGCAGGGTGGGAACCTGATAGGCCCGGAGCAGCCGCCAGAGGGTCTCCGTATGCCCCTGCACCCCGTCCGCCCCGCTGATGACCAGCACGGCCGCGTCCAGCACGGAAAGGGTCCGCTCCATCTCGCTGGAAAAATCCACATGCCCGGGGGTATCCAGCAGGGTCAGGCGCAGATCCTTCCAGGCGGTTTCCGCCTGCTTGGAAAAAATGGTGATGCCCCGCTCCCGCTCCTGGGCGTCCGTGTCCAGGAAGGCGTCCCCATGGTCCACCCGGCCCAGCTTCCGCAGCTGGCCCCCGGCGTACAGCAGCGCCTCGCTGAGGGTGGTCTTGCCCGCGTCCACATGGGCCACCAGCCCCGTCACCAGATGCTTCTCCGCCATGGCGCTCCCTCCTTTCCCGGTCTTCGCAGGCAGTATACCATATTCCCCGGAAACAGGAAATAGCCGAAAAAGCGCCGGAAAAGCAATCCTCCTGTTCCTTTTCCCGCGAAATTGTGCTAAGATAGCTTGTCCTTTCGCGCCTTGCGGCGGAAAGGTCCCGGCCGGTTCCGCAAAGCCGCCGGAAGTACTTTGGATCAAAGAGGGTAACGATTCAGTCCAGAAAGCGGAGCGACTGAAGAGATACCAAAGAGGAATCAATGCGACTGAAGAAACTGGAGCTCTACGGGTTCAAGTCCTTCGCCCAGCGGACGGAAATCGTCCTGAACGAGGGAATCACCGCCATCGTGGGGCCGAACGGATCCGGCAAAAGCAACATCGGGGACGCCGTCCGCTGGGTGCTGGGGGAGCAGAGCGCCAAGCTGCTGCGGGGCAGCAGCATGCAGGACGTCATTTTCAACGGCACCCAGAAGCGCAAACCCCTTTCCTACTGCGAGGTCTCCCTGGTTTTTGACAATGAGGACCGGGCCCTGCCCATGGATTACGCGGAAATTATGGTCACCCGCCGGGTCTACCGCTCCGGGGAGAGCGAATATTTTCTGAACCGGTCCACCTGCCGGCTCAAGGACGTGATTGATCTTTTCCGGGACACGGGCATCGGCAAGGAAGGCTACTCCATCATCGGCCAGGGCCGCATTGACGAGATTCTTTCCCGCAAGGGGGAGGACCGCCGTCTGGTTTTCGAGGAAGCCGCCGGCATCGTCAAGTTCCGGGCCCGGAAGGAAGAGGCGGACAAAAAGCTGGCCCGGACCCAGGACAATCTTTCCCGGGTGGACGACATTCTGGACGAGCTGAACCGCCGCCTGGCCCCCCTGGAGGAGGAAGCGAAGAACGCCCGAGTCTACCTGGAGCTCAGCGCCGAACTGAAGGTGCTGGACCTGAACCTTTTCCTGATCCGCAGTGAAAAAATGGAAGCGAGGCTCCGCTCCCTGGACAGCGACATGCAGTCCATGTCCGCCGTGCTGGAGCAGGCGGAAGCCACCCTGCAGCAGAAGGCGGAGCGGCGGGACGCCCTGCAGGCTGAGATCGCCCAGCTGGAGGAGAAGGTTTCCGCGGCTCACGCCACGGTCATGGCCGGGCTGGAGGCCCTGCACGCCGCCCAGGACGCCGTCCGCCGGGTGGAGGAGCGGCAGGCCCGCCGCCAGGAAAACCGGGAGCGCACCGAGAGCGACATGGCGGAAGCCGACGCCCGCATGGCGGAGCTGACCGCCCTCTTTTCCGAGAACGAGAACGGCCGGGAGGACCGGGCCCGGCTGCTGGCGGAGGAGGAAGCCGCCCTGGCCGAGGCCCAGCGGAAGGAAGCGGAGGCCCACCGGGAGGAGGAAACCCGGGAGGAAGCCCTGGAAGCCCAGAAGAACGCGGTCATGGAAGCCATGAACCTGCACGCCGCCGCCATGAATAACCAGACCCGGCTCAAGACCATGCTTTCCACCATGGAAACCCGGCTGGGGGAAATCTCCGTCTCCTGCGAACAGATGAAGCGGGAAGCGGCCGAAAAGGACGGGGCCGTGGCCGCCGCCGCCGCGGAGCTGGCCCGGGAGGAAGCCCTGCGGCAGGAGAAGGCGGACCAGTGGCAGGACGCGGTGGACCGGCTGAACCGGAGCGACGCGGACGTGATTGAAGCCCGGCAGCGCTATGACCGGAAGCTGGCGGAGATGCGGGACATGGAATCCCGCCAGAAGCTGCTGGCCGAAATGTCCCGGGAGATGGAGGGCTACGCCCATTCCGTCCGGGCCGCCGTCAAATTCGCCCGGGACCGGGGGCTGGAGGGCGTCCACGGCGTCCTGGGCCAGCTGATTCAGGTGCCCCGGGAATATGAGACCGCCCTGGACATGGTCCTGGGGGCACAGCAGCAGAACATCGTCACCGAGGACGAGGAAACCGCCAAGCGGCTCATCGAGCATCTGCGGCAGAACCACCTGGGCCGGGCCACCTTCCTGCCGGTTTCCGCCGTGCAGTCCCGGCTGCTGAACGCGGCGGAGCGGGAAGCGCTCCGCATGCCCGGCTGCGTCGGGGTCGCGTCGGAGCTGGTCTCCTGCGACCCGCGGTACCGGGGCATTGTGGAAAACCTGCTGGGCCGCACGGTCATCGCCAGGGATCTGGACGCGGGCATCGCCATCATGCGCCGGGGGCGCCACGCCTTCCGGCTGGTCACGCTGCAGGGGGACGTCATGCACTCCGGCGGCTCCATGACCGGCGGCTCCGTGTCCTCCAAAAGCGTCAACTTCTTTTCCCGGGAGCGGGAGCTGAAGGAGCTGACGGAGAAGCTGGCCTCCGGCCAGCGGGAGCTGGAAACCCTGCTGCGGACCATGCAGGAAGGCCAGCGGGAGAAGGAGGCCCTGAAGCGGGAGAGCGGCCAGCGGCTGGAGGACCTGCATCAGCAGGAGATCGCCGTCGCCCGGGAAACGGAGCATCTGCAGAACGCCCAGGCGGACCGGGACGGGCACGCCCTGCGCCTGTCCGAGTCCGAGGCCGCCCGGGAGCAGCTGATGGAATCCATGATGCAGATCGAGGAGCAGCTGTCCATGGTATCCGGCGACACGGAAAAGACCCAGCTGTCCCGGGAGGAGATGGAGCAGGAAACTGCCCGGCTCCAGGCTTCGCTGCAGGAAGCCCGGCAGGAGGCGGAAAAGGCCGAGGCGGAAACTCTGCGGCTGACCCTGGAGGTCAGCGACCTGAAGCACGAGGCGGAAACCCTCCTGCGGGATCAGGACCGGTTCCGGCAGGAGCAGGACCGCGTGGAGCGGGAGCAGCGCCGCCGCCGGCAGGAGCTGGACCAGATGGCGGCGCAGGAGGCCCTGGACGCCGGGGAGCTGGAAAAGCTGCGGGAAACCGTGCGCCAGGCCGCCGCGGATCAGGGCGGCCGGGAGCTGGTCACCCGCTCCCTGGAGGAAACCCGGGCCGCCCGCCAGGCGGATCTGAAGCAGATTCTGTCCGACATCGAGGGGCTGCATCAGTCCCGGGCCCGGGACGCGGACAAAATGCACCGGCTGGAGCTGAGCCGCTCCCGGACGGACGGGGATCTGAAAGTCCTGCGGGACCGGATCTGGAACACCTACGAGGTGACGGAAGCCGGCGCGGAGGAATTCCGCCAGGCGGAGGGCTTCAACGTCACGGAAGCGGACCGCCGGGCGGCGGAGATCTCCACGGAGATCCGCGCCATGGGCGTGGTCAACGTCAAGGCCGTGGAGGAGTACGCGGATACCAAGGCCCGGGCGGACGAGCTGACCAGCCAGCGGCAGGATCTGGAAAAGGCCGAGGCCGACCTGAAGGATCTGATCGCCCGGCTGCTGGAGCAGATGAAGACCACCTTCGTGGAGAATTTTACCCTGCTGCAGGGGTATTTTTCCGAAACCTTCCAGCGGCTTTTCGGCGGCGGCCACGCGGAGCTGATCCTGATGGATCCCGCGGATCCGCTGAACTGCGGCATCGAGATCAACGCCCAGCCCCCGGGCAAGAAGCTGCAGCTGCTGACGCTGCTTTCCGGCGGCGAGCGGACGTTGACCGCCATCGCCATTCTTTTCGCCACGCTGAAGCTGAAGCCCACCCCCTTCTGCATTCTGGACGAAATCGAAGCCGCCCTGGATGACGCGAACATCGGCTACTTCGCCGATTATCTCGTGGAATACTCCAAAGAAACCCAGTTCGTGGTGGTCACCCACCGGAAGGGCACCATGGAGCGGGCCAACGCTCTCTACGGCGTCGCCATGGAGGAGCAGGGAGTCAGCAAGATGGTCTCCGTATCCCTGCAGGATTATCAGGAGTAATCCCGCCCACCGAACCCGTCAAGGAGGAATGCCCCATGCCGAATTTCGCGCTTTCCGACCAGGTCTTCGCCGACGCCGCCGCGCGTTTCCCCACCCCCTTTCATCTGTATGACGAGGCGGGCATCCGGGAGCGGGCCCGCCGGCTGAAGGCAGCCTTTGCCTGGTGCCCGGATTTCCGGGAGTATTTCGCCGTCAAGGCCCTGCCCAACCCCGCGATCCTCCGCGTACTGGGGGAAGAGGGCTGCGGGCTGGACTGCTCCTCCGCCACGGAGCTGATGCTGGCGGAGCGGTGCGGCTTCCGGGACGAGGGCATCATGTTCTCCGCCAACGCCATGCCCCCCTCGGAATTTGATCTGGCCCGGTCCCTGGGCGCCTATATCAACCTGGATGACCTGAGCGACATCGACCTGCTGGCCGCCCACGGCGGCATCCCGGCCTGCGTCTGCCTGCGGTACAACCCCGGCGGGGATTTTTCCATCGGCAACACCATCATGGGCAATCCCGGCGAGGCCAAGTACGGCATGCCGGCGGATCAGCTGCTGCGGGGGCTGCTGCGGCTGAAGGAGCTGGGCGCGGAGCGGTTCGGGCTGCACGCCTTCCTGTCCTCCAACACCATGGCCGCCTCCTACTACCCGGAGCTGGCGGGCATCCTGCTGCGCCTCGGGCGGGATCTGGCGGAAAAAACCGGCCTGGGCTTCGCCTTCATCAACCTGTCCGGCGGCATCGGCATTCCCTATGAGCCGGGCCAGGCGGAAGTGGATATTCAGGCGGTCGGCAAGGCTATCCGGGAAATCTACGCCCGGGAGTGCCCTCGCGGGGATGTGGCCATCAAGTCGGAGCTGGGCCGGTGGATGACCGGCCCCTGCGGCTGGCTGGTGACCCGGGCGGTGCACGAAAAGAAGATCCACCGGGACTACATCGGCGTGGACGCCTGCGCCGTGGACCTGATGCGCCCCGCCATGTATGGCGCGTACCACCACATCACCGTCTGCGGCAAGGCGGATCAGCCCCTGGACCATGTGTACGACGTCACGGGCTGCCTCTGCGAAAACAATGACAAGTTTGCCATCCAGCGCGCCCTGCCGGAGATCCGCGTCGGCGACCTGCTGGTGATTCACGACACCGGCGCCCACGGCTACGCCATGGGATACAATTACAACGGCCGGCTGCGCAGCGCGGAAATCCTCCGGACCGCGGATGGGGATTTCCGCATGATCCGCCGGGCCGAGACGCCGGAGGATTACTTTGCCACCCTGCGGTTCTGAAAAAAGGAGGGAAATCCATGCCGGCGCACACCCCGCCCGCGGAGCGCGATTATGTTTCCTTTCCCCCGGCCACGCTGCTGAATCCCACCCCCGTGGTGCTGGTCAGCTGCGGCGAGAAGGATCATCCGGACCGCCGGAATCTGGTGACCGCCGCCTGGGCCGGCACGGTCAATTCCGAGCCGCCCATGGTTTCCGTCAGCATCCGCCCCTCCCGGTTTTCCCACGCCATGATCCGGGATTCCGGCGAGTTCGTGGTCAACCTGGTGGATGAGGCCCTCTGCCGCGCCACCGATTTCTGTGGCGTGCGCAGCGGCCGGGACATGGATAAGGCGCAGGCCTGCGGCCTGCGCTACCGTCCCGCGGAAAAAATGGCCTTTGCCCCGGCGGTGGACGCCGCGCCCCTCAGCCTCAGCTGTCAGGTGCGCCAGATCATCCCCCTGGGCAGCCATGACCTGTTTCTCGGGGAAGTAGCCGCCGTCAGCGTCCGTGGGGACCTGGTGGACGAAAAGGGCGGCCTTCATCTGGAAAAGGCGGGGCTGGTAGCCTACAGCCACGGCCTGTACCAGCGGCTGGGCGATGTGCTGGGCTTCTTCGGCTGGTCCGTCGCCCGCCCCGATGTTTTCGAAAAGCGCATGAAGGAGTACCGGCAGGCGTAAGCTTTCCCCTCCCGGCGGCCGGCCCGGAGGGAAAAACGGGAAGCGCCCGGGGGAAAGGAACATCATGAAAATACCCTATCAGGTGGTTTTCAGCCACCGCAGGAGTCTTGGGCTGGAAATCCGGGAGGGGCGGCTGACCGTCCGGGCCCCGCTGGGCGCCTCCCCCGCCGAGATTGAAAAGCTGATTCAGGACAAGGAAGCCTGGATCCTTTCCCATCTGGCGAAAAGCCAGGAAAAGGCCCGGGCCGCGGCGGAGATTCCGAAGCTGACCTCCGCCGAGCTGCACGCCCTGGCGGACGAGGCCCTGCGGTACATCCCCGAGCGGGTCCGCCATTACGCGCCGCTGCTGGGCGTCCTGCCCCGGCGGATCACCATCCGCAATCAGCGGACCCGATGGGGCAGCTGTTCCTCCGGCGGAAACCTGAATTTCAACTGCCTGCTCATGCTGGCTCCCCGGGAAACCCTGGACGCGGTGGTGGTGCATGAGCTGTGCCACATGAAGGAGATGAATCACTCCCCCCGCTTTTATCAATACGTCTACCGGGTTTTTCCGGATTACGACCGGCACCACCGCTGGCTGAAGGAGCACGGCGCCGAGCTGCTGGCCCGGCTGCCCTGAGGCGCCTTCACCCGTCCGAACCGAAAAACAGCACCCGCGGCGCGGCCGCGGGTGCTGTTTTTGCTTTTTTGGTTTTCCTCCGGGAAAGGTTATCCCTCGATCAGGATGGTCTTCTTTTCTTCCACCTTTTTCGCGTCCTTCTTCGGGATCGAAAGGCGGAGCACCCCATCCTCGAAGCGGGCCTTCACGTCCTCCTCCGTGACATGCTCGCCCACGTAGAAGCTCCGGCTCATGCTGCCGGCGTAGCGCTCCTGGCGCAGCAGCTTGCCGTTCTTGTCCTCGTCCTTCTTCTCCATGGACTTCTGGGTGGAAACGGTCAGGGTGCCGTTGTTCAGCTCCAGCTTGATCTCATCCTTCTTGAAGCCCGGCAGATCCATGTCCACTTCATACCCGGTTTCCGTCTCACGGACATCGGTCTTCATCAGGTGCGGCGCGTTCTTGCCGTACAGCACATGCTCCGGCATCCGGATGCCCCGGAAAAAGTCCCGGTCAAAGTCATTGAAAACGTCCATCAGGTTTTCCCCAAACAGGGTCGGAAGATAAGTACTCATATTCAAAGCCTCCATTCAAACACATTCATTTTCCAGGAGGAGCTGGTGTTCCTCCGGGTCCCTCTCGGAACAATTATGATTATACTCAAAGGTCAAAGAAAGTCAAAATATAGAAAGGTCAAAAATAGTCAAATTTTTGGTTTGTGCGTCTGAATTTGATGTATTTCGCCGTTTTTCTCACTTTATCTGTATTTTTCGCACTTTTTCAGCCTTGGCTGTTCTCCGCCGCTCTTCCCGGAATGGGATCGGCATTCCCGGCCTGCGCGGGCCTTCCTGGCGAAGCCGCGCATGGAAAAAGGCCTTCGCTGCCCGGCCGTCTGTTTGAAAAGCCGGCCCACGTCCAGGAGCTGACCGCAGAGATTATCCGGGAGTTCGTTGAGAGGATTTTTGTCCACAAGGCAGAGCGCATCAACGGCAATCGCGTCCAACGCATCCGAATTGTTTGGAACTGTATCGGCGAATTCACGCCGCTGATGCATGAAGGGGATGAAAAAACGGCATAGCCGATCGCTCGACTATACCGTCTTTCGCCAGAGATTGAAAATCCCTAAGTTGCACCCGCAAAAGAGGGGGAGCCGGAAAAGCTTTCGGGAAATCAGTCCAGTTCTCCAAGCTTGATCCACATGGCGGGGCGGACCAGGATCTGATTATCCAGATAGATCTCGCCGCCCTTTTTCTGCAGGAAATGCTTCAGGCCTTCGCTGCCGTACACATAGCCCGCCAGGTTGCGGGTGCCTTTTTTCAGATTGCCCTTTTTGTCCCTGACGGCGGCGTTCACCATATCCCGGATCCACCAGAGGCAGTACCCGTCCTTCGTGACGGCGCCTTCCGCCAGCTTCTGCCGCGCCGCGGGCGTGGCCTCGCAGACCATGCCCTTGACGCCCTTCAGGTACCGCTTGACCTCCATGGTGTTCAGCAGGAACACCTGATCCTTCGTGGTAAAGCGGCCGGACTTGTCCTGGGTCACATTGCTGACGGTCCGGATGCGGGCTTTTTCCGCGCTGGTAAAGCACTCCGTGTAGAAGGTTTCATTCATCCACTGACGCAGGTAGGAATTCTTCCAGTTGAAGCCCTCCGTCACCGCCGCTTCCTCATCCCCAAGCGTGCCGTAGGAAACGGCGTCCAGGCCATAGACCGCCATCACCAGGGCCACCTGCTTTTTCTTGTTGACGGAAATAATTTTCCACGCGATGGGCTCCCGCAGGTTGGCGGCATCCCCGTCCTGTTCGTAGTAGCCCATCAGGATCTGATCCCCCAGGCTCAGGCCCGTAAAATCCTGCGCGATGGCCTCTTCCGGGAAGGACGCGTCGGAAGCCTGGCCCGCCTCCGCGGAAGCGCCTCCGCCCTGGGCGGTGGGCAGCCGCATGGAGATCCGGCCCTTCAGCTCCTTATACAGCCGGCCGTCGAAAAGCACGTTGATATACAGGTCAAAGCTGAGTTTTCCCTCCTCGTTGGCGATGCCGCCCACCTTGTAGAAGGTGTCCAGAACGCGCCGGTCCTTCCGGTACTTTTCCCAGGCGGACAGATTGATCGGCTCGCAGGGCACGGTGTTTTCCGTTTCCGCTTCCCGCAGCTCCACCTGCATCGTCAGGGCCTCTCTGTCGAAATCAAAGATCCGGAAGGCGTATTTCCCCGTGGGCTCCGAATGCCACACCTCGCCGCCGAAGGTTTCCCCCAGCTCCACCATGTCTTCGGCTTCGGCGCTTTCCGCCGGTTCGGCGTCCCCGGAGGCGGCCGCCTCCCGCTCCGCGTCCAGATGATCAATCAGCTCCGCGATGGTGTTTTCGCTGATCAGCAGCGCGCCTTCGTACAGGTCGCTGCTCATCCGGTCCTTGAAGGCTTTGCGGATGGACACGCCATAATACCGGTTGATGAAGAACAGCGCCTTCAGCCCTTCCTGCCGGTGCCCGTTCCAGCGCCAGAGGAAGGCGATGGGATCCGCGTAATCCCGTTTTGTGGCGTCCAGCTGCCACCGCAGGTCCGCCAGGTACACCCGGCGCAGGAAATCCAGCAGCGGATCCTCCAGCGCCAGCTCCGCGCCCGGCGCGAGGGCTTCCAGCTCCGCCTCCGCCATCCGGGCGTAAAGGATCCGGCGCTCCGCCATGGGCATGTCCGGCGTCTCCGTTTCCGCCAGGGCCCATCCGCTTTCCAGCGCCATGGCCAGGCATTTCAGGAAGACTGCGTCCGGCGCGTCCTCCTCCGTGGGCGCGTCCGGTTCCTCCCCGCTCTGCACATGCAGCATCACGGAGCGGAGGCTTTTTTCCATCTCCGCCTCCAGGTTTTCCGCCCGCTCCAGCAGGACGTCCCGGTCCTCCGCGGCCCGGGCCGGGCCGGCCGCCGACAGCAGGATCAGCAGCGCCAGCAGGCATGTCCAGATTCTTCTCATCCCAAAGTCCTCCTTTTCCCCATGGTACCGCGCTTCACGGCCCGGCCGCGGTGAGCGCCATGTCCGTTTCCCGATTCCGTTCCCGCTTTTCTCCCGGTGTTCCCCGGGTTTTCAGACAATAAGGATATTATAATTCATCCGCATACCTGGCGCAAGGCGGGGACAGGAAAAAACCAGCGCGGCCCCGGAGGAAACCTCCCGGAAAGCACCACAGCCCCGGCCGATCCGGCCGGGGCTGCCTTTACGCTCCTCACCCAACGAATTCATATCCCGCATCCGCCACCGCCTGGCGAAGCTCCTCCGCGGGAACCTCCCGGGTCATCTCCAGCACCACATTGTGCTGCTCGTGGCTGGGCGCCGCGCTGGTAACGCCGTCGATGGCCTCCAGCGCCTTCTTCACATGCGCTTCGCAGTGCGCGCACATCATCCCGTTCACCTGAATCGTCCTGGTCATGTTCTTTTCCTCCTGTTTCATGTTGTTCTGTATCTCCCCAATCACCCGACGGAAGGCATCCTCCCCCACGGGTGTACCAGGCCTGTCCTTGGTTCCGTCCTTCAGCCGGAACAGATTCAGCCGCAGGGCGTTGCTGACGACGCAGAAGCTGCTCAGGCTCATGGCCGCCGCGCCGAACATGGGGCTCAGCTGCCAGCCAAACAGCGGATACCAGACCCCCGCCGCCAGCGGAATGCCGATGACGTTGTAGAAAAACGCCCAGAACAGATTCTCGTGGATGTTGCGCAGTGTGGCCCGGCTGAGCCGGATCGCCGCCGCCGCGTCACTGAGATTGCTCTTCATCAGCACCACGTCCGCCGCGTCCAGGGCCACGTCCGTCCCCACGCCGATGGCCATGCCGATGTCCGCCCGGGTCAGGGCCGGGGCGTCGTTGATGCCGTCCCCCACCATGATGACCCGGCCCGCTTCCTTCAGCTGGCGCACCACATCCTCCTTGCCGTCCGGCAGCACCCCGGCGATCACCTCGTCCACCCCGGCCTGCCGGCCGATGGCCTCCGCGGTCCGCCGGTTATCCCCCGTCAGCATGACCACCTTCAGGCCCATGCGCTTCAGCGCCGCGATGGCTTCCGGGCTGTCCTCCCGCAGGGTATCCGCCACCGCGATCATGCCCAGCAGCCGCTCTCCGCGGGCGAAAACCAGGGGGGTTTTCCCCTCCGCCGCCAGCTGTGCCGCGCGCCGCCGCAGGGCATCCGGCAGGGAAAGCCGGTGCCCGATGTACTTCAGGCTGCCGCCCACCAGGGTCTCGCCGTCCAGGGACGCCTGCAGCCCGTTTCCGGGCAGGGCGGTAAAATCCCTGACCTCCCGGATTGCGCAGCCCTTTTCTTCCCCATAGCGCAGCACCGCCCGGGCCAGCGGATGCTCCGAGCCCCGCTCCAGGGCGCAGGCCGCCGTCAGCAGCTCCGCTTCCGGGACGCCCTCCGCCGGGATCAGCTCCGTCACCCGGGGCTCCCCCTGGGTAATGGTGCCCGTCTTGTCCAGCGCGATGATCTGCGCTTTGCCCGTTTCCTCCAGGGCCACGGCCGTCTTGAACAGGATGCCGTGCTTCGCGCCCAGGCCGTTGCCCACCATGATGGCCACCGGGGTGGCCAGCCCCAGGGCGCAGGGACAGGAGATGACCAGCACCGCGATCCCCCGCGCCAGGGCGAAGGCCGGCGTCTGTCCCGCCAGCAGCCAGATGACCGTGGTCACGGCCGCGATGCCCAGCACCGCCGGCACAAAGACCCCGCTGACCCGGTCCGCGATCCGCGCGATGGGCGCCTTTGTCGCCGCCGCGTCGGACACCATCTGAATGATCTGGCTCAGGGTGGTATCCTGCCCCACCCGGGTGGCCCGGCAGGTCAGGAAACCGCTGCGATTCACGGTCGCGGCGGACACCACATCCCCTTCCGCCTTGTCCACCGGGATGCTCTCCCCGGTCAGGGCGGATTCATCCACGGATCCGCTGCCGGAGATCACCACGCCGTCCACCGGGAGGTTTTCCCCCGGGCGGACCACGAAAACGTCCCCCATGCGCACCTGGTCAATGGGCACGGTCACTTCCCGCCCGTCCCGCAGGAGGACCGCGGACTGCGGCGCCAGCTTCATCAGGCTCTTCAGCGCGTCCGTCGTCCGCCCCTTGCTGCGGGCCTCCAGCATCTTGCCCACGGTGATCAGCGTCAGGATCATGGCGGCGGACTCAAAATAAAACTGGTTCATGTACCCCATGACCGCGGGCAGATCCCCCCGGGCCTGGGCGCTGGTCATCCGGAAAAGCACCGCGACGCTCCAAAGAAATGAGACGCCGGACCCCATGGCGACCAGCGTGTCCATGTTGGGCGCCCGATGCAGCAGCCCCCGGAAGCCGGAAATAAAAAACTTCTGATTGATCACCATCACGATGGCGCTCAGCAGCAGCTGCAGCAGGCCCATGGCCACATGGTTGCCTTCCAGGGCCTTCGGCACCGGCCAGCCCCACATATGCGCCCCCATGGAAAAATACATCAGCACCAGCAGGAAGCCCAGTGACGCCAGCAGGCGTTTTTTCAGCCGGGGGGTCTCCGTATCCCTCAGGCCGTCCGCCGCCTGCGCGGCGGGCTGGCTTTCCGTCCCCTTCAGGCTGGCGCCGTATCCGGCCTCCTCCACCGCGCGGATGACCTCCGCCGGCGCGGCGGTGCCTTCCACCCCCATGGAATTGGTCAGCAGCGACACCGAGCATCCCGTCACCCCGGGCACCCCGCTGACCGCCTTTTCCACCCGGGCGCTGCAGGCCGCGCAGCTCATCCCGGTTACCAGATACTGTTCCATCGATTCAATCCGCTCCTCTGTCCACTCCGGCGTTCCGTCACGAAACCGGTTTTACAGCATGGGCACGATCCAGGCGCTCCACGCGTAGCTGATGGGCCAGACCAGAATCATGGCCGGAATCATGTCCGCGATGGGAAAATCCCTGATCTTCGCGATGCGCAAACCCGTCGCCAGCATGATCAGCCCGCCGCAGGCCTTGAAATCGTTGATCATGGCCGGCGTCGTCAGGGGGAAGATCAGCCTGGCGCAGAAGAACAGCAGCAGGAAGATGACCGCCTGCGGAATCGCCACCAGGCTGGTCACCATCCCCAGCGAGCAGGCAAAAATCATGGCTGTAAACAGATCCAGGATGGATTTCGCGATCAGGATGCTGTGGTCCCCGCTCATGCCGGACACGATCGTTCCATAGATCCCGGTTCCGCTGGCGCAGAACAGCACGATGGTGGTCACCAGCAGCGCGTTGTCCGTCTGCCCCTGGCCTGGAATCAGGCCCGCCAGCTTCCTTCCGCCGTTTTCGATACGCGCGCCGAGACGGGTCACGATCCCGAGAATGGTGCCCAGAATCAGCGCCAGAATCACGGCGGGCATATTCTGCATCAGCACGATGGAGGAAACGCCGATCCCCATGGCACAGACGCCGAAGATCAGGTTCAGCTTCTGCTTAAACTCCTCTGAAAGCTTCCGGCCGCCCGCCGTCCCGAGCACACCGCCCAGGACGACCGCCAGCACGTTGCAGATAACGCCGGTCGGCATGGATTTCCCCGTCCTTTCCCATACAATGAAGCATGTGCGTTCCGCACGAAACGCGCTTCCTGGTTATTATATCGGATGAGTATCCGTGAACGCAAACTTTTTTTCACGTCAGCCGCCACAATATACAACCGATTGCAATTCTCCAGGCTGGCGTTTCTCATCATGTCCCTCCTCCGCAGCCTTTTGGGGTCTCTGATCACGCGCCGCGCCCTGTTCTCAAGCCCGCGCAAGGGAGTGCCCTGCACCACACCTGTTCTGCGCGAAGTCAGGCCGCGTCATTGCGCAAAAAAATATTTTGAAAAAAAGGTTGCTTTTTTGCCAGATTGATGCTATATTAATTGCAACCGATTGCAAGTTCCTGGGTTTTTCACCGTATTTGGAAGAATGCACGACACGAAAGAGAGGAAGCAATGAGAATCGCAGTACTTGGCGCAGGCGCCATGGGAATGCTCTTCGGTGGTTACCTGTCAAGGAAAAACGAGGTATGGCTGGTGGAAATCAGCCAGGAACGGGTGGACCGGATCAACCGGGAAGGCGTGAAAATCCGTGAAAAAGAAGGCGATGTCCGCCTGTATCCGCGCGCGGTTACCAGCACTAAGGGGCTCGGGACGATGGATCTGATCCTCGTCTTTGTGAAAGCCATGTTCACAGAGGAAGCCCTTCGGAACAATCAGCATCTCATCGGCGAAAACACCTGCCTGATGACCCTGCAGAACGGCGCTGGACACGACCGGAAATTGTTATCGTTTGCAAAGCCAGATCGTATTATCATCGGTACCACGCAGCATAACAGCTCCATCATCGAGAACGGTTACATCCATCACGGCGGCATCGGGCTGACCTCGGTTGGGCTGCTCTCAGGAAACAGCGCCAGCCTTCTTCCTCTGGCGGAGAACTTTACCGCCTGCGGTCTGGAGTGTGTCACCTGTGATGAAATCCAGAAGCAGATCTGGACCAAGCTCTTCACCAACACCGCCGCCAGCGCCTTAACCGCCGTGCTTCAGGTTCCGCTGGGATTCCTCATGGAGAATGATTCCGCCCACGGCATCATGCGCCAGCTGTGCCACGAGGCGGTCATGGTAGCTAACGCGGAAGGCTTCGCCCGCTTCGATGAAGCAGATGTCCTTTCCGGCGTGGAAGCCGTCTGCCGCAACGCGCCGAACGGTTACACCTCCATCTATTCAGATATCCGGGCGGGGCGCCGCACGGAAGTGGATACCATCAGCGGCAGCGTGGTAGCCGCGGCCAAGGCACAGGGGCTGCAGGTTCCCTGTCACGAGATGCTGGTCGCGCTGATTCACGCGCTGGAAGGAAAGCCCCGGATGGATTAGGAGGCCGCGGCGCCGGATAGAACACAGCGGCTCCACCAGCCCCTTCCTGAAAAAGAATTGATTCAGTCCCGAGACTGAACGAAGAAATGATGAAGAAAGAAGGAGAAAAAAATGGCTGACTACAACTGGGTTGCGGGGTATCCAAAGCGGAAGCCGGAACAGCTTCCTCCCAAGGAGTACACGATGGGACCGCTCCACATCGTGGACCTGACCAAAGTGCTGGATCCAAACACGGAAAGCCGGCGCTGCCGTCTCTGGCGCTACAACACGGGCGGATCCATCCCGGACTTTCACACCATCATGGATCTTACCAGCCATCTTGGAACCCACTGTGAATGTCCCTATCATCATGATGAAACCTGGCCTTCCGTCGCGGAGCTGCCGCTGACGCAGTTCATGGGGCGCGGCCTGTATGTCACCCTGGATCTGCCGGAAAACCATCAGATTACCGGAGCGGATCTGGAAGCTGCAATCGGGGGACGGATGCGTCCCGGAGATACCGTCATCCTGGACAGCCCGCACAAGCTTCCCCCCTTCACACCGGCGACCAACGGCCCGGATGACCACCGCCTTCTGGTCGGGGAAGACAGCGCTCGGTGGCTGGCCGCTCATGGCGCGCAGTGCGTCGGCTTCGGCGACGGCGTGTCCATCGAGGACAGCAATGAAAATGTCAAGCCCTTCCATGACATCCTGATGGCGCAAAACTGCCTCTTCCTGGAAGTGCTGCAGAATCTGGAGCTGCTGCGGACGGATACCTTCTTCATCAGCTATGCTCCGCTGCCAATCATCGGTCTGGATTCCTGCCCGGTCCGGGTGTACGCGATCGAGGGACTGGACGGATTCACCTCCGCGAAGTAATCACCAAAAGGGAGGAAAGCACATGCTGCGATACATTCTGAAGCGACTGCTTTGGCTTATTCCGGTTATGGTTGGCGTGATCACGATCGTTTTCGCGATCACTGTGCTGACGCCGGGCGACCCCGCGGCTTCCCTGCTGGACCGAAACGCCACACAGGAACAAATCGACGAAGTCCATCATCGGCTCGGCCTCGACAAGCCCGTGCTGGAGCGCTGGTTCAACTACGTAGTCGGCGTGTTCACCCGTTTCGATTTCGGGACCTCCTATACCACGATGCAGCCCGTGCGGGATGAGGTGCTGGCCAAATTGCCCTATACGCTGATTCTGGCCGTTGTCTCCGTCTCCCTGGCCGTGCTCATCGGCATTCCTCTGGGGGTCTGGTCCGCGCTGAAACAGTACACCATCACCGACGGTTCGGTGCTGTTCCTTTCCGTGCTCTTCGTCTCCATGCCAAACTTCTGGCTTTCCATGCTGCTGATCAGCCTGCTTTCGGTCAGTCTGGGGCTCCTGCCCTCCTTCTTCGTCAACGGGGACTGGACCGGCTGGATCATGCCCATCGTCGTTGCCACCATCGGATCCATGGCCCAGTTCATCCGCATCACCCGTTCCTCCATGCTGGAGGTAATGCGGCAGGATTATATCCGCACCGCCCGGGCCAAGGGCCAGAAGGAAGACGTCATCGTGATGCATCACATGATGCGTAACGCGATGATCCCTGTCGCCACCAGCATCGGTTCCGGTCTCGGCAACGCGCTGGGCGGCAACATGACAGTGGAAATTGTTTTCTCCCTGCCCGGCATCGGGTCCTATATCGTAAACGCCATCAGCACCCGGAACTATCCGGGGATGCTGGGCGGCATTCTGGTAACGGCCATCATGTTCACCGTAGTGAATCTGCTGGTGGACATCGCTTATGTGATCATTGATCCACGCCTGAAGTCCCAGATTACCGGGAAAAAAGCCAGCAAGCGGAAGCTGAATCAGATGCTCAGAGAACAGGGGGTGACCGTCTGATGGCCAAAAACCTGACACCTGAAATGCAAAAGATCAATGCACGGCGCACAAAGCACGGCAAAGTGCGCCAGTCCACGCCTGGAAAGGAAGCCTGGCTGCGGCTGATCCGCAACAAGGTTGCCATCCTCGGCATGATCATCCTGATCCTGCTGGCGCTGGTCGCCATCCTGGCTCCTGTTCTGACCCCCTACGGCTTTGACGAAGTGAACATGAAGGATAAACTCCAGTTCCCCTCCGCCAAGCATCCCTTCGGCACGGACCAGCTGGGCCGGGACATGCTGACCCGCTGCATCTACGGCACACGGATCACCATGCCCATCGCGATTTTCGCGGTGCTCTTCGCCATCCTGGTGGGCGGGGTGCTGGGCATCATCGCTGCCTACTTCGGCGGAACCGTGGATAACACCATCATGCGCATCATTGACATCTGGGGATCCATCCCCGGCATCATGCTGGCCATCGCCATCGTCGCCTGCCTTGGCAACAACGAAACCGTGCTGGTAATCGGTCTGAGCATGGGCGCGGTGCCGAACATGGCCCGCACCTTCCGCGGCGCCATTTTCACCGTCATCGACAGCGATTATGTGGAATCCTCCAAAGCCATGGGGGCCAGCAACTTCCGCATTATGTTCCGCCACCTTGTTCCCAACGCCGTCGGACCGGTCATCCTGGCCATCGTCGGACTGCTGGGCGTGGAAGTCCTCTGCGTATCCGCCCTCAGTTTTGTGGGCGTCGGCATCTCACCGCCCACGCCGGAATGGGGATCCCTTCTGTCCACCGGCCGGCAGTATCTTTCCAGCCACGCATACCTCTGCCTGTTCCCCGGCATCATGATCATGCTGGCGGTGCTTGGCTTCAACCTTCTGGGAGACGGGCTACGTGACGCGCTGGATCCCAGGCTGAAGTAAGGAGGCGCCCGTATGGAAAAGAAAACAACGCCCATCGCCAAAGTCGACGATCTGGTGATCCATTATGAAACCAGGGATGGCGTGGTGGAAGCAGTCAACGGCGTCAGCTTTGAAATTCTTCCCGCCGATACCTTTGGGCTGGTAGGGGAAACCGGCGCCGGAAAAACCACCATCGCCCTGGCCATGATGGGCCTGCTGCCCTATCCCCCGACACATATCATCCGGGGGAAAGTGGAAATCGACGGCGAGGACATCGCGAAAAAAAGCAAGAACGACATGCGCGCCATCCGCGGCAAAAAGGTATCCATGATTTTTCAGGATCCCATGACCGCGCTGAACCCGGTCGTCGGCATCGGGGATCAGATCGCCGAAGTCATTCTGCTGCACGAGCGCTGCACCAAAGAGGAGGCGCAGAAGAAAGCGCTGGACATGCTGCAGATGGTCGGCATCCGGCCGGAGCGCTACAAGGATTATCCCCATCAGCTGTCAGGCGGCATGAAACAGCGGGTTGTCATCGCCATCGCGCTGGCCTGCAACCCGGAACTGCTCATCGCCGATGAGCCTACCACCGCCCTGGATGTAACCATTCAGGCGCAGGTGCTGGATATGATCAAGGATCTGCGGGACCGTTTCGGCACCGCGCTCATGCTGATCACCCACGACCTGGGCATTGTGGCGGATATCTGCAACAAGTGCGCCGTGGTTTATGCCGGGGAGATCGTGGAAATCGGTACGGTAGAGGACATCTTCGACCGGCCGCAGCATCCCTACACGCTGGGTCTCTTCGCATCCATACCATCCCTGGACAAGGATGTGGAACGGCTGCAGCCCGTGAAGGGGCAGATCATTGATCCCACGGATCTTCCGCCCTACTGCAGCTTCTGTGACCGGTGCGACCGGTGCACGGAGCAATGCCGCGCGGCGGATCCGAAGCTGGTTGAAGTCTCCCCTGGACATTTCGTGAAATGCATCTTTGCCCGAAAGGAGGCGGACTAAAGCATGGCGCTGCTGGAAGTTGAGCATCTGAAGCAGTATTTCCCGGTTTCCAAAGGGCTGCTCCACGCGGTGGACGATGTGTCCTTCACCCTGGAAAAAGGGAAAACCCTTGGCGTTGTCGGCGAATCCGGATGCGGCAAATCCACCCTGGGCAAAACGATCATCCGCCTGCTGGATCCCACCGCCGGCACCGTCCGCTTCGAGGGGCAGGACATCGCGAAGATGCCCGCCAGGGAATTCCATAAGATTCGTCCGGATATCCAGATGATCTTTCAGGATCCCTACGCTTCCCTGGATCCCCGGCTTTCCATTCGGGAGCTGATCGCCGAACCCATGCGCATCTACAAGACGCAGCCCACGAAGGAAGCCCTGAACAGGCGCGTGGATGAGCTGATGGATACCGTTTCCCTGGCGAAACGGTTTGAAAACAGCTATCCGCATGAGCTGGACGGCGGCCGCCGCCAGCGCATCGGCATTGCCCGGGCGCTGGCGCTCAACCCGAAGCTGATCGTCTGCGATGAGCCGGTTTCCGCGCTGGACGTGTCCATTCAGGCACAGGTGCTGAATCTGCTGCAGGATCTGCAGAAGGAACTGGGCCTGACCTATATCTTCATCACCCACGACATGTCCGTCGTCAAGCATATCTCCGACGATATTATCGTCATGTACCTCGGTCAGATCGTGGAAAAAGCCCCGGCAAAAGTTCTGTTTCAGCAGCACTGGCACCCCTACACCAAGGCGCTGCTGTCCGCCATTCCCGTCCCGTCCCTGCACAACCGGCCCCAGCGGGTGCTCCTGCAGGGCGAGCTTTCCAGCCCGATCAACCCAAAGGATACCTGCCGTTTTGCCGGCCGCTGCGCCTACTGCACGGAAGCGTGCAAAAACGGAAAAACACCCGCGCTGCGGGAAATCGCGCCGGATCACTTCGTCGCCTGCCACCGGGTTCAGGAAATCAACGCGCTGCCTGACGCCACCTGACGGAAAGATCCGCGGGGATATGATTCTTCCCGCTCCTTTTCAGGAGTGGAGAAATAAAAAAACAAGGAGGTAACCCATGAAAAAGCTTCTTTCTCTCATCCTGTCGCTCTGCATGCTGCTGACCTGCGTGTCCGCGCTGGCCGAGCCCTCCGCTGACGCGGTGCTTCGTGTAGCCGTGGATGGAGAACCCGCTTCCCTGTTTGCCGCTTACCAGCAGAGCAAGGTCGACAACCGTGTGAACAGCTCCCTGTGGAACTACCTGGTTGAGTGGGACGACGAGGCGAAGGTCTCCAAGCCCAGCATCGCCACCGAGTGGGAATGGATTGACGACCTGCACATCCGTTTCACCATCCGGGATGATGTCTACTTCACCAACGGGGAAAAGCTGGTCGCGGAAGACGTTGCCAAGTCCCTGGACTATTCCTGCGACAACCATCAGCGCTACACCGCCATGTTCGACCGGGAAAACTTCGTCGTTGAGGATGATACCCATGTGGTGCTCGCGCTGAACCGGCCCTACGGCAATCTGCTGGACATCCTGGGCTGCGACTATTACACGATCTTTGACTGGTCCGCCTTCGAAGCGGATGGCATGGACACCGCCAAGTGGATGCGAGATCCCATTGGTTCCGGCCCCTACAAGCTGGTGGAATGGGTCTCCGGTGATCACATCACCCTGGAGCGGAACGAAAACTACTGGGATAAGGACAATATGCCTTATTTCAAGCAGATCATCTATTACTTCATCGCCGACCAGGCGGCCCGGACCAATGCGCTGGAAGCGGGCACCGTGGATGTGGCCTACACCATCGCGGTCAACCAGATTGAAGAGCTGAAGACCGCCGGGCTGACCGTGAATCCCTATAATCAGAACGTGACCCAGCCCTTGACCTTCAATATGTCCCTGCTGGAGGACGGCAGCGTCCGGAATCCTGCCCTGCAGGATGAAAATGTCCGTAAAGCCATCTTCTACGCCATTGACAAGGCCGCGCTGGCGGAAGCCTATCACATGGGCTACGGCCTGGACGGCCAGTCCTCCTTGACCGGCCCCAACTCCGCGTACTATTTTGCCTGTGAAACCTTTTCTCAGGATCTGAGCGTCGCGCAGGCCGCCATGGACGAAGCCATCGCAGAGAACGGCTGGACCCCTGAGGACCTGACCTTCACCATGTACGGTGTAGCCGGCAGCGACCTGTCCCAGTACGAACTGCTGCAGTACTACCTGAGCCAGATCGGCATCACCATCAACATCGAAGCCGTGGATCTGGCCGTGATGCTGTTCGAGCATTTGTTTGTCGGCGATTCCTCCATCGGTATCGGCGAAAATGACACCTGGGACGTGACCCGGATGCTGGAGCTGGTCGACAGCCGCGTTCCCACCTCTTTCGAAGCGTACCGCGGTCCCTACGAGGATGAACTGCACACGCTGATCGACGCCGCCTGGGCCGCGGATGACGCCACCCGGTACGACGCCTATGCGGCGGTCCAGCAGTTCTGCGCGGATCACTATGTAACCACCGTGCTGGACAACTGCCTGTTCGTGGACGCCTGGAACAGCGCCTATACCGGCATGCTGTATGACGCGCACTGCTGGCCGAATGTCTGGGCCATGCATCCCGCGGAATAATCAGACTTCTTCCCGCGGGCCTGGTCGAACCGGGCCAGGCCCGCTTTTCTCTTCTGCTGATCATCACCCATGTGGGAGAACACTGCCATGGTTAAGAAAGACTACCTTGCCTTTATCGGCACCAACTCCGTCCGGGGCAGCCAGGGGATTTACTCCCTTCGGCTGGACGGCGAAACGCTGCGTCCGGAACTGCTGGCCACGCATCAGGTTTACAACTCCGGCGCACTGACCTGGGGCGGCCGCCGGCTTTACGCGGCCAGTGAAGGAATGACTTTCAAAGGGAAAGCGGATGGCGGAGCCCATGCCTTCGCCTGTGACGCAGCCGGGATTCTGACGGAAACCTCTGCCCAGCGGAGCTTCGGCCAGCGAACCTGCGCCATCGCCGTGGATCCCCGCGGAAAGAATCTGTACGGCGCAAATTTCTATCAGGGAACCTGGGTCGCCTGGCCGCTGGATGAAAACGGCGATCTGCTGCCGGCCCGGTTGTCCGTCGCGCCGCCGGAAGAGGCCGGCCCGTTCCGGGCCCTGCATTGTGTGGAAGCCATCGGAGATGATTATGTCGCCGTGATTTCCCTGGCGGAATGCGCGCTGGTCGTTTACCGCGCGTCCAACGGCGAACGGGTCACTTCCTTCGTTTTCCCCGGGCATCCCTTCTGCCGCTATCTGGCGGTTCGGGACCGGATGATTTACGCGATGATGCAGGATCCGGGAGACATTTATGTTTTCCGGAGTGACCCGGAGAAAAAAGGTGTCTTGACCCTGCTGCAGACCATCTCTGTCCAGGAGCAGCCCCTTGCCCATTACGCCACCACCACCCTGCGCTTCACTTCCGACGGTGCCCTGCTGATCGCCGCCGCCCGAGAAAACAGCACCCTGACGCTTTTCTCCGTCCAGGCAGACGGCACCCTGGCTCGAAAACAGATCCTGCCGCTTCCCGGACAGGCTCCGAGAGATTTCGCCATCACGCCGGATGGTCGCGCCGTGGTCACCTGCCTGCAAAAAACAGATGAAATCTGCGTACACCGCATTGAGTCGGAAACCCTGCTGGACACGGGATGGAAGCTTTCCATCCCCTCACCCGCGGCTGCGGCCATCACCATGCTTGACGAAACCCTGCGATCAACGAGGAGGGACACCTGATGGATCATCCGGATCTGGAGCAGCGCCTTTCACGGCTGGAGCACAGACTTCTGACACTGGAGGACCGCGCGGCGGTTGAAAACCTGATGGCCAGATATGCCTTCTATTTTTCCGCGGGGCAGGGGAGGCGAATTGTTCCGGAGCTCTGGTCCCGGGATGATGAAGCATCCCTCGAATACGGCGCGTCCGGCGTCTACCGCAATCTGTGGAAGGTCAAAACCTTTTATGTCAATGCGGAAATCCCGGGATACCTGCAGACCTGTACCCTCGCCAGCCAGTGGCTGAAGATTTCCGAAAGCGGCACGGAAGCGCGGGGCGCCTGGATGGCCGTCTGCACGGAAACGGACGCCGGAGACCTTTCCGCGCAGCCGCCGACGGAAGGGGATCAGCGTCGAATCCTGCTGTCCTCCCGCACTGAGAACGGTCAGGCTTATCGGGCGGAAGTGCTTCTGCAGAAATACGAAGTCCTGTTCCGAAAGGAAGAGGGACAGTGGCGGATCTTCCGTCTGCATGTCAGTGAATTCTTCCGCTGTCCGGCCGGCAGCGACTGGGTGCGGTATGCCAAAACCAGACAGGTCACGGACGGCATGTGGCTGGAATCTCTGTTTGAAACGCCCGATCCCATTCCCTCCTTCGAAAACCTGCCCAACGGGCCCACCACTTATCACTGGCAATATGATACGGATGCGCTGCCGGAACTGCAGTTCCCGCTGGAGGATTGATTCATGACCCGAAAACAGCGAACCTGGAATATCATCGCCATTTATTTCGTTGCCGCGTTGCAGATGGGAGGCGCGGGGCTTTCCCCCCTGATGGCCTCCCTGAGCGAAGCCTTTCCTTCCGCTGGCGCAACAGCGATTCAGTTTGTGATGACCGTTCCGTCTATTACGGTGGTACTGACGAATCTGTTTACAGGCCGGCTGTGCGAGAAGTATCCCAAAAAGTATCTGACCGCCATTGGCTGCGGGCTGGCTGTGCTGTTCGCCCTGCTCGGTTTTCTGTTCAACCGGTCTTTGACCGTCATTTATATCTGGGCCGCGATCCTGGGCATCGGCACGAGCCTGGCCTGTACCGTTTCCCCAGCCATCGTCAATGAGATGTTCGAGCCTGAGGAACGCGTCGGTATCTTCGGCGTCCGGGCCTGTGCCTCTTCCATCGGTACCATGCTGATGACCTTCGTCGGCGGGTATCTTGTCGCGATCCACTGGCGGTACGGCTTTCTGGTCTATCTGATCATGATTCCCGGCCTGATCCTGGCCCTGGCCGTGCATCCAAAGGATACAAAACTGGCAAAAAGCATGGAGACGCATGGCGCCCGGGGAGCCTTCCGCTGGAAGGGACTGGTCTTTCCCTGTGTGGCGGGCTTTTCGGTTTCCCTGCTGTACTCTGTCGCCATGGTCAATGTCTCCATGCTGGTCAGCGAATCCGGATTTGTGCCGCCAGAAGCAGCCGCTGCCCGGGGCGGGCTCCTGTCCACGGTGCTGCTGGCCGTCGGCGGACTGGTTGGTTTTGGCCTGAACAGGCTGACCCGGAAAATCGGGCTGCACTGCATGACCCTCGGCTTTCTCTCTCTGGCGACAGGCTATGGCATCATTTTCTTCGCCCCTTCCTATGCGCTGTTCATTCTGGGCGGCATTGTCTGCGGAGGCGCAATCACCTTCGTCATGCCGCACGCGCAGATTCTTGGCTCCGACGCGGGTGGAAGCCGGCAGGAACTGGGGCTCTCCATTACGCTGCTCTGCGCAAATCTGGGAACGCTGGTTTCCCCCCTGCTGACCGCTCTGTCCAAAGGAATCTTCAACACGGACGCGGTTCGCTTCCGCTTCCTCTTTGCCGGATGCCTGGCCCTGGTCATCGCGGCGCTCATCGCGGCGCAGGTAGCCTGGCAAAAGCGAAAGTCCCTCTCATAAAGCGTTTTCCCGGCGCGTCTTCCGGATGAAACGCTGTCCGGGTTCGCTCATATTGAACCGCCGTGTTCCCACACGGTTCCCCCGCGCCCCTGAAAGCGCAAAAGCACTGATCAAAGACAAGGAGGAGACCCATCATGTTTTATGGAGCACTGAACACCGCCTATAAGTACGACCTTCAGGATCCTAAGTTTAAAACCGCTTTCGCTTTTCTGGATCGGCAGGACCTGGTGGAACTGCCCCTGGGCTGGATCGATCTGGATCATGGGGTCCGCGCCAGCGTCCAGGAGTACACCACCCAGCCCGAAGCCGAGCTGGATTTTGAGACGCACGAAAAGTATTTCGACATTCACTACATGGTAAAGGGTGAAGAAAAAATCGGTGTCTGCATTCGGGACGGGCTTGTCACCAAAATTCCTTACAGTCCGGAAAACGACATTCAGTTTTACGCGGATCCCGCGCAGTTCGGCTGCGTTTATCTGCGGGAAGGGGATTATACCGTCGTCGCCTATGAGGATGCCCATAAGCCCCATATCGCCGCCGGAAATCCCATGCCGGTACGGAAAATCGTCCTCAAGGTTCCCGTATGAGGCAGCCACTGGATATTTTGTCCGCCGGTTCCTCTTTTCAACGGCTGCAAAGCACTTTGTATATACCATCGCAAAGAAAGGAAGGATCTACCATGGAAATCAAGCACGGAAACCCCAATCGCCGTCAGGTGATGAAAAAATTCATTCAGTCCGCGGATGGAAAGTTCAAGTATGAAGTGATCCTGGACTTCATGCAGAACATGCCGGAAGAATTGAAATACGTCCCCTTCCAGGGCAATATATCCGGCGGCTGCTGTGACAAAGCAGGAAACATCTACCTCGGCCTGCGGGGCGGCAGCTTCATGTCCCCCAACCCTCCGAACATGATCATCCAGCTGGACAAGGACGGCAGCTATGTCCGTTCCATCGGAGCCGGCAAAATTGGCTCCATGCATTTTTTCGAGATCAAAAATGATCAGAAATCCATGCTGATCGCCCATGTGGGCATCAATGCCTTCTCCGAAATGGATCTGGAAACCGGTGAAGTCATTGGCTGGCTGGGAAAGCCCGGTGATCCCTGCGACAATGGCTACAATACAAATGCCTTCACAGACTTCCGGATGCATAAAGGCGTTGTCGCCACCGAACCGCTCCACGAAGAAGCCTGCGGCGGTTCCTTCGAGTGGTACCTGATGCATAAGGATATTACCCTGGGCGAACCCTTCAACAAGCCCACCGATGTAGACTATGACAGCCAGGGCAACATCTATGTCTCCGACGGTTATGGCAACTGCGCGATGCATAAATTCAGCCCCGACGGCAAGCTGCTGAAAACCTGGGGCGGCTCCGGATACGAGCATTTCTTCGACAATGTGGATGTGCCCGGCAAATTCCTGGTACCGCACTCCATCTGCGTGGACGCGAAGGATCATGTCTGGCTCTGCGACCGGGAAAAGGACGCCGTGCATGTATTTGACAACGAAGGAAATCTGCTGTTCTATGCCAAGGGTGATCTCGGCCAGCCCAGCGGAATTGATGCTGACGGACAGTATATTTACGTCGGCGGCCGTGCCGGCTATCTGACCATCTTCGACACGGACTTCAACATTGTGGCGGAGCTGGGCGAATTCAACGGCGACCTGCGCTCGCATTCCGTGGCCTGTGATGAGGAAGGAAACCTGTATCTCTTCCCCACCCATGCCAACACGGAACATCAGTGCATCGCCCTGAAGCGGATCAAAGACTAAACTACGTTCTCAGGCGCACGGAACACGTTTCCGCGCGCCCCTTTCTTTTTGTTTCAGAAACCTGTTGCAAACCTGCTGATTTAGATTGACTTTCATTTCCAGGATTTGTACAATGATCACAGGAATTAGGGGGAGGGAATGGCGTGCAGGTTACCATCTATGATATCGCCAAAATGGCTGGAGTTTCTGCAAGCACCGTTTCTCGGGTGGTCAATAACAAATCCACGGTAAACGCGAAAACCCGCGCCAGGATCCTGAAACTGCTGGCCGAGCATAACTATGTTCCCAATGAATCCGCCCGGGAACTGGTCAAACAGTCCTCCAGGCTCATTGGCGTACTGATTTCGGATATTCGGACCACCCATCACACCAATGGAATCTATTTTATCGAAAAAGAGCTTTCTGCCAACGGCTATACCTGTCTGATTCACAATACCGGAAGGGATGAAAACAACTGGGTCGCTTACTTCCAGTCTCTCAGCCAGCGCAAAATCGAAGCGCTTATCCTGGTAGGCTCCATCTATCAGACCGATCTGGTTCGGGAAGCGATCTCCCTGTATCTTCCCTCCATCCCCGTGGTAATCAGCAATGGGTATATGAACGGCGAAAACATTTACGGCATTCTGTCCGATGAGCAGGGCGGCGTAACGGAATGCGTCTCCCTGCTGGCCGCCAAGGGGCGGAAACATCCGGCCTTCCTGATGAATCAGGTTACCCCCAGCAATGAGAAGAAAAAGCTCGGTTTTGAGGAAGGGATGGCCCGTTTCTTCCCTGAGATGCCGGTTCATACCTCCATCTGCGGAAACGAGATCGACACCATCGCCGCGGAAACCAGGACGCTCCTGCAGCGGCACCCGGAAATTGACAGCCTGATCTATTCCGAAGATCTGCTGGCCGTCGTTGGCCTTCGCACCCTGGCCGACCTGGGCAGGCGCGTTCCCGAGGACATGATGGTGATCGGCATCAACAATTCCAATTACGCCAAGCTCAGCATTCCGACGTTGACCTCCCTGGACAACATGCTGTACGATGTTTCCATCACCGCCGCCCGCAACGTGCTCTCTCTGCTCTCCGGGCAGCGTGTCAGTCGAAAAATGCTGATCTGCACCGAAATTGTAGAACGTCAGTCCACCCGGAAGGAAAGCGAATAAGCTTTTCATGGGGGACATGGCGCCGGTTTTTCCGTCTTATTCCATTGTTTTGTGTTTCTGTCTGATCAGGCAGGTATGGAAAAAGGGCTGCTGCAGTTGACGATGCTTCTGCAGCAGCCCTGTTTTTCATGATGCTTTTCTGTATTTTTACTTCATGGCCTGGGTTTTGGCCCAGCCGGCGTCGATGGTGCTCTGGTGGCTGGTGGCGTAGACGCCGATGGCTTCCACCTGGGTCTGGGTCCGCGGGAAGTGGAGGCAGGAGTGGCCCGCGAAGTTGTTGTCCGTAATGTGGACCACGCTGTGGGGCATGCTGTGGGTGGAGGCCATGTACACGCTGCCGTTGGCGAAAACCACCCAGACCGCCCGGGGATTCCAGGTCTGCCCGCCGAAAACCTTCAGCATCTTGGAGGTATCATTCGCCGTCAGCGGCTCATAGTCCGCGTGGGCGCCCAGGGAGAAAATGTGAATCTGCCAGGAAATCCCGGTTTCATAATCATAAATCGTGGCGTAGGGATAGCTGCGGCATACGTCCTTCACCGTGGTGTACCAGTTCGCGTACAGCACCCGGCTGGCGGAAGGCGTGCCTGTCAGCGCGGGGGCGACCTTTACCGGCGCGGCCGTGGCGGTGGCGGTAGTTTCACCGGCGGAAGCGGCCACCGCGTCACTGCTGTTCAGCTTCGCCTGGGTCTTCGTCCCGGCGACGCCGTCCGCGGTCAGCTTGTTGGCCTTCTGGAAGGCCACCAGCGCCGCGTAGGTCTTCGACCCGAAGGTGCCGTCCGCCTTGCCCGTCAGATACCCCAGCTTGATCAGCTGCTGCTGCATGGATTTCACCGCGTCCCCGGTGGATCCTTTTTTCAGGTTGGTGCTGTCCGGAGCCGGCGTCGCGGTGGCTTTCGCCGTGGCGGCCGTCCCGGAGGCGGACGTGGCCACGGCCGCCGTCGCGGCAATGGCCTCATTGCTGTAGAGCTTCGTCAGGGTAGCGGTGCCGGCGGTGCCGTCCACCCCCAGCCCGTTCACCTTCTGGAAGGCGCGCACCGCCTTTTCCGTCTGCGTGCCGTAATTGCCGTCCGGCTCGCCGCTCAGATAGCCCAGGTTGATCAGCACCTGCTGCATGGTGGCCACATCGCCGCTGAAGGAGCCCTTCCGCAGCGTCTCATAGGAAGCGTCCACCGGGATGCCGGATTCCTCGTCCCCGGGCACCGGCGTGACCTCGGGCACGGGGGTGGGCGTCGCGCCGCTCTTCAGGGCCTGATTGCTGAAAAGCACCGCGTAGGTAGCCTGACCCGCCACGCCGTCCGCGGTCAGCCCGTTCGCCTCCTGGAAGGCCTTCAGGGCCGCCACGCTGGCGGCGGAGAACTTCCCGTCCACCGCGCCCTTCAGGTAGCCCAGGTCCTTCAGCCGCTTCTGGACAGCCTTCGCGTCCGCGCCGGTGTCATTCTTCCGCACGGTTTTTTCCGGAATCGTGTAGGTCGGTTCCGGAGAAGGCGTCGCCGTGGGCTTGGGGGTCGGCGTGTCCGCCTTGCTCAGGGCGTCGGCGGCGAAGAGCTTTTTCTGGGTATCCGCCCCCGCCACGCCGTCCGCGGTCAGGCCGTTCTTTTTCTGGAAGGCAATGACCGCCTTTTTCGTCGCCAGATCAAAGGTGCCGGAAATCTCGCCGTCGTAATAGCCCAGCGCCTGCAGCTGCGTCTGCAGCTCGCTGACCGCGTCGCCGGTGGCGTGCTGCTTCATGGTGGCGCCGGCCACGGGGCTCACCGTGGTTACCTTCGTCGCCTTGCCGGAGGCGTTCTTCGGCTTCCCGGCATACAGGAAGGCCTGGATATTGGCGTCCATGATCCCCGTGGTGGGATAGCCGTTCGCCTGCTGGAACTGGAGCACCGCGTTCTCCGTGGCCGAGCCGAACTTGCCGTCCGCCGACCCCTTCAGGAAGCCCAGCTCGATCAACGCCTGCTGCAGGGCCTTGACCTCCGACCCTTCGCTGCCCTTTTCCAGAATGACGTATTCCGCCGCGCTCTCCTCAGGGCTCAGCGTGGGCATCGGCGTGGGAGTCGGGGTGACCTTGACCTTCTTGACTTCCTTCAGCACGATGTACTCGTTCTTGACGTATCCGGAAATGCCGTTGTATTCCACCTCCGCCCAGGTGCTGCCGTTGGCGTTCACCGTGATGGTGGCGCCCTGGGGGATCTTCTTCAGCAGCGTTGCCCGGACCGAGCGGCTGGCGCGCAGGTTGACCTTTTCCCGGGTCACGGTGGTATAGGGATATTCGGAGACCACTTCCATGGGCTCCGGCGTGACCTGGGTCATCGCGTCCTTCTCCGTGTTGATGTAGCCGCTCTGGACGTACCCGGTGCGGCTGTTGTATTTCACCTTATAGTAGCTGCCCGTCTTACCCAGCACTTCCACCTGCGCGCCGGAGGGAATCGTCTCCAGCACGGTGGCCGTACCGGACGCGCTGCGCCGCAGACGGACAGAGTCCGTCGTGGTGGTCAGGAAGGGATAGGTCAGCGCCAGAGCGGCCCCACAGGCCAGCACCAGCAGCAGCGTGCAAAGGAACCCGCGGCAAACCCTCTTTTTCCAAACGGACATACTCTCGACCTCCATCTTGCCAGAAAACAGGAAAAATCCTGCTGACATACTGATACACGGTCTCATTTTACGCAACCGCGCGAATTTTGTCAACAGGATTTTCATCTTTTTGTAATATTTTGTTTATAATTCGCTGAGCTTCCGCAGGGCACTGGCCGCGGCCTCCTGCTCCGCGTGTTTTTTGGTATGCCCGATCCCCGTGGCCAGCGGCGCTCCCTCATGGAAAACCGTCGCCTCAAAGCGGGGATCATGGGGCGGGCCGCTCTGACCGGTGATCCGGTACTCCGGCGGGTTGCCCCCGTTCCGCTGCAGCAGCTCCTGCAGCGTGCTCTTGCTGTCCTGGGTGGGGCTGTGCACGTCCTCCGGCGCCGGCCAGCAGCGTTCCATCACGTCCCGGGCCGCCTCGATTCCCCCGTCCAGGTATACCGCCGCCAGAACCGCCTCCATCGCGTCACACAGGACGCTGGGCTTTTCCCGGCCGCCGGTCATCTCTTCCCCCTTGTCCATGATCAGGGCCTCGCCGACGCCCAGCTTTCCGGCGATCCGGCTCAGGGTCGCCTCGCAGACCAGCAGGGCCCGCAGATGGGTCAGCCCGCCCTCCCGGTTCTCCGGATAGGCCTGATAGAGCTTGTCACTCATCAGATACTGCAGCACGGCGTCGCCGAGGAATTCCAGCCGCTGGTTATCCTTTTTCCCCATGGACGGGTGGGTCAGGGCCTGCCGGAGCAGCGCCCCGTCCCGGAAGGTATACCCCAGCTTTTTTTCCAGTTCGCTCATGAATGTATTTTACTTCTGCAGGCTGTCGATGTACTTCACCACGTCGCCCACGGTCTTCAGCTTCATGATCTGGTCATCCTCCACCGTCACGCCGAAGCGGTCTTCCAGATCCATGATCATCACCATGATGTTGGCGGAATCCGCCTTCAGGTCCTCCACCAGGCGGCTGCTTTCCGTAATCGTGCCGGCATCCACCCGCAGCTGCGCGGCAATCATTTCCTTCACGGTATCAAACGTCATTTTGTCGTTCCTCCTCTTTTTCCTTTTTTTATGATGTCGGAAGCGCGCGGGACGCCCTTCCGTCCGTCATCCCATTTTTTCCACGCCCTCGGCGATAATCCGGACCACGCCGCCGTCCACCATCTTCACGCACTGTCCGATGGCGCAGGCAAAGGCGTGAGCGTTGCTGGAGCCATGGGCCTTGACCACCGCGCCCTGGACCCCCAGCAGCGGGGCGCCGCCCACCTCCGTATAATCCATCAGCTTCTTCACCCGGCGGAAAGCGGGCTTGCCGATCAGGCCGGAAAGCTTGCCACGGAGATCCGCCATCATTTCCTGCTTGATAATGCCCATCAGCGTGCCGGCCACGCCTTCCATGAACTTCAGCACCAGGTTGCCGCTGAAGCCGTCCGCCACCAGCACGTCCGCCTGATCCCCGGTGATGTCCCGGGCTTCCACATTGCCCACAAAGTGGTAGGGCGCCTGCTCCATCAGCGGATAGACGGCCTTCACCAGGGCGTTGCCCTTTTCCGCCTCCGCCCCGATGTTGATGAGGCCCACCCGGGGAGACTCCATCCCCATGACGCCGCGCATATAGGCCTCCCCCATGAGGCCGAACTGCACCAGGTACTCGGGTTTGCAGTCCACATTCGCTCCGCAGTCAATGAGCAGGAAATGCCCTTTGCCGTTGGGCATCAGCGGGGCCAGCGCCGGCCGCTCGATGCCCGGAATCCGCCCCAGGCGGAACATGCCGCCTGCCAGCACGGCGCCGGTGCTGCCGGCGGACACAAACCCGTCGCAGCGGCCTTCCCGCAGGGCCAGCATGCCCTTCACCGTGGCGCTGTTGGTCTTCTTCCGGACGCCCATGACCGGGCTTTCATGATTCGTGATGATTTCCGGCGCATCATCCAGGGTGATCCGGTCCCGGACATCCTGCGCCCCGGCCAGCAGGGGTTCCACCTGGCTCAGGGGACCCCCGAGGATCACCTGAAGATCCGCCTTGTTCCGCAGGGCCTCCAGGATGCCTTCCACGATCGCCTGCGGAGCGTTGTCGCCCCCCATGGCATCCACGTAAATCTTCATGCTTTTTCCCCCGCGATGTATTAGTAGGCCTTCGCGAAGAACATGACCTTCTTCGCTTTCTTTCCGCAGCAGACGCAGGTGTCGCCGAAGGTGTTGCCTTCCTGGTCAAAGGGCATGTTCCGGGAGGAGGCGTTGAATTTGTCCTTGATCTCGTCCTCACAGGCCCGCTCACCGCACCACATGGCCTTGGCAAAGCCGTCCTGCACCGCCGTCTCCAGCTCCTCCATGTTGTGCACCACGCGGGTCCGCGCGTCCCGGAAGGCCTTCGCCTGCTCATACAGGCCCTTCTGGATATCCTCCAGCAGCGCGCCCAGCTCCCCGGCCAGGTTTTCCAGCGGCAGGGTGAACTTTTCCAGCGTATCCCGGCGGAAAACCGTCACCACGCCATTCTCCAGATCCCTGGGGCCCACTTCCAGCCGGACGGGCACACCCTTCAGCTCCCAGTCGTTGAACTTGTATCCCGCCGACACCGTATCCCGGTCGTCCAGCTTCACCCGGTAACCGGCCTGCTTCAGCTCGCCCAGCATCTTTTCACAGGCCTCCATCACGCCGCCCTTGTGGGCCGCGATGGGCAGGATCACCACCTGAATGGGCGCCACCTTCGGGGGCAGCCGCAGGCCGCGCTCATCGCCGTGGGTCATGATAATCGCCCCAATCAGGCGGGTGCTGACGCCCCAGGACGTTTCATGGACGTATTCCAGCTTGCCTTCCCTGCTCTGGTACTGGATATCGTACGCCTCCGCGAAATTGGTGCCGAAATTGTGGCTGGTGCCGGCCTGCAGGGCCTTGCCGTCCTGCATCATGGCTTCCATGGAGTAGGTGGCCCGGGCGCCGGCGAACTTTTCCTTCTCGCTCTTCTGGCCCACGTAGACGGGCAGCGCCAGCACGTCCTCCGCCACTTCCCGGTAGACCTCCAGCATCTTCAGGGTTTCCTCCTCCGCCTCCTCCGCGGTGGCGTGGATGGTATGCCCCTCCTGCCAGAGGAATTCGCTGGTCCGCAGGAAAGGCCGGGTCGCCTTCTCCCAGCGCATGACGGAGCACCACTGATTGTACATCATGGGCAGATCCCGCCAGGTCTGCACCCATTTGGAATACATGGAGCAGAAGATGGTCTCGCTGGTGGGGCGCACCGCCAGGCGTTCCTGCAGGGTTTCCCCGCCGCCCTGGGTCACCCAGGCCACTTCCGGCGCGAAGCCTTCCACATGCTCCGCTTCCTTCAGCAGCAGGCTCTCCGGAATCAGCATCGGGAAATACACATTCTGCGCCCCGGTCTCCTTAAAGCGGGCATCCATCTCCGCCTGAATCCGCTCCCAGATGGCGTAGCCATAGGGCCGGATGATCATGCAGCCCCGCACCGGCGCGTAATCGCAGAGCTCCGTCTGCTTGATCACGTCCGTATACCACTGGGAAAAATCCTCACTCCGGGGGGTAATGTGGGTCACAAATTCCTGCTTGTCCTTCGCCATGATGTTTTCCTCCGTCTTCCCGGCCCATGGGTGCTCGGCCCGCCGGTTCTGTATTTGGATCCTTATTGCGGCAGTCTCAGGGAATACACCGTGTCCCCCGCCGCCAGCAGGGCCCGGCCGTCCGTGGTCACTCCATAGAACGCGGTGATCGCCGTATCCTCCGGCACGGGAATCCCGCTGACAAAAAAGCGCTGGCTGTTCATATCCGCCCGGTAGAGATAGGCGTCGCTGAAGGCGTAAATGTTTCCCTTCCAGATGCAGGCGCCCACGCAGGCGGACGGCAGGGTGTAGCGCTTGTCCACGTTTCCCTCCAGCACCCGCAGCTCCGTAATGGACTGGGCGCTGCTGGTCTGGCTGGTGGGCGCCAGCAGCATTCTGGCCGCGCCGCGCTCGGGGATCTCATGATCGATCAGCTTCCAGCCGTACACCAGCATGGTGGCGTTGGTGTCCTGGACGCACTTGTAGTCATAGGTATAGCACTGCTGCGTGGTGAACACCCGCAGCCGGGCGTTCTCATACAGCACCTTGTAGGTCAGGGAGGAACCCAGGCTGACCTCGCCGGTGTTCATCTTGCCCACCTGGAACGTGTTCATGATCGTGTTAGCCGCCGTCCCGAAAACGTCCAGGCTCAGGGTCCAGAGATATTCCCCCTGGTCGCCGTAAAACCCGGTATCCAGAATCATCAGCCCGCTGAAGGCTTCCTGCTCCACGTCGATCTGGGAGCCCTGCAGATCCTTCACGATCAGTTTGGATTCCGTGTCCTCCCCCACAACCACGGCGCAGTACCGGTCCCCCACCCGGATGAACTGGACCTGGCCCTCCATACTTTCGTTGTAGGTGGAATTGCCGTTGTAGTCCACCAGGTACATCTGCATGCCGCTCCAGATCGCCACATGCTTCGGCCCCGCGTAGAAGGACGCGCTCTCCCCCGCCGGAAAGCTCCAGCGGATCGTGCCGGAGGAGGTAAGGCAGTGCAGGCTGGCGCCGTCGTAATACAGCACGCTGTCCCCGAAGGGGGTCACGTTCTGATTGGCGAAGCAGGGCAGCCGGGAAGCGGAGCTTTCCCTGGGGCCGTTGGCCCGCAGGAAGCGGAACCCCAGCAGCACCGCCACCACCAGCGCCACCAGGATGATCCCGGCCCGGATGCGCGTCCGGCGGGTTTTCTCCGCGTCCGCGTTCTGCTGCCGTTCCCTGGCGCTGCGGCCCTGGCGCCGGAGCAGCTGATCACTCTGGTCCCTGTACCGTCTGGCCAACCCCGGCCGCCTCCTTTCCGTCCTGTGGTTTCATCGGGATGGCGCTGATCCCCGCCCGCTTTTCCGGACCGCGGGGCCGCGCCCCTTAACTGGAAAGGCATTTCCCCGGCCCGGTCAGGCCTTGCCGAACACCTTTTTCGGGCAGTGCTCCACCGCCGCCAGCGCGCCGTCCATCCAGTCCTCATTGAACAGCTCGATCACGCCCGTGTCGCACTCCCGCGCCAGGGCCGGATCCATGGGAATCTGGGCCAGCAGGGGCAGGGAATGCTGCTGCGCGATCTTTTCCGTCCTTCCCTCGCCGAAGGGATAGATCTTCTTCCCGCAGTCCGGGCAGCGAATGTAGCTCATGTTCTCGATGATACCCAGCACGGGGATGTTCATCATCTTGGCCATGTTCAGCGCCTTTTCCACGATCATGCCCACCAGCTCCTGGGGGCTGGTGACGATCAGGATCCCGTCCACCGGCAAGCTCTGGAACACCGTCAGCGGCACATCCCCGGTTCCCGGAGGCATGTCCACGAACATATAATCCACCTCGCCCCAGACCACGTCGGTCCAGAACTGCTTCACCGTCCCGCTGATCAGGCTGCCCCGCCAGACCACCGGATCCGTATCGTTCTCCAGCAGCAGGTTCACGCTCATCATTTTGATGCCCGTGCGGCTTTCCGCCGGCAGGATGCCTTCATCGCTGCCCATGGCGGGATCCCGGACCCCGAACATCTTCGGGATGCTGGGCCCCGTAATGTCCCCGTCCAGAATCGCGGTCTGGAAGCCGTTTCTGCGGGCCAGCACCGCCATCAGGCCGGTCACCAGGCTCTTCCCCACGCCGCCCTTGCCGCTCACCACGGCGATGACCTTTTTCACCTTGCTGGCCGCGTTCAACGGGGCCAGCAGACTTTCCGACTGACGGCTGCTGCAGTCAACCCCGCAGGAGGAGCAGTCATGTGTGCATTCCGACATCGCTTTCACCTCGTCTAAAATCAGGTTTCCAAAAAGGATTATTTCGACCTCAAAGGTCTTTTCTCCTCTTTTTTGCGGGTTTTCCGCTCCGGGCGGGCGTCCGCGCGCTTTTTCCCGCCCGCCGGCGCGGGCCGGGCGGATTCCGGCCGGCAAAAGGCACGGGGACTTTCGCGGCGGGTCCTCAGTATCCGAAAAGATACTGCAGGGTCTTCCCCCCCGCCACGCCGTCCGCGGTCAGGCCGCTTTCCTTCTGGAACTGCCTCACCGCCGCTTCCGTGCTTTCATCGTACACGCCGCTGATCCGCTCCAGATAGCCCATCTGCACCAGACAGTCCTGGATCTCCACCACCAGCTCGCCCTTGTCTCCGGGCCTGGCCGTGTCATAGCTCACGGCGGCGGCCTCCGCGGGCAGGGCGTCCGCGGAATACAGCCGGGCCAGGGTGGCGCTGCCGGCCACCCCGTCCACGGGGCTCAGCCTGTTCTGAATCTGGAAAGCCCGCACCGCGTCCGCGGTGCTCTGGCCGTATTCCCCGTCAATGGTTCCGGTGTAGTATCCCAGCTCATACAGGGTGTACTGCAGATTTCTCACCGCCGTGCCTTCCTCGCCGGTCCGCAGCGCGGTATAGGCGATGGCGGTTCCGCTGCCGTACAGCGCCCGCTGGGTTGCAGGGCCGGCCTTTCCGTCCACGGTCAGCTTGTTCCGCAGCTGGAAGGCCATCACCGCGGCCTCCGTGCCGTCCCCGAAGCTGCCGTCCACCGAGCCGCTGTAGTAACCCAGCTGCTTCAGCCGCTCCTGCAGCTTTCTGACAGCGGCGCCCGTGGAACCGTTCTCCAGGGTCACATACCCTGTGGAGGAGATGCCGGAGGTGTCCCGGCCGGCGGACGTGTCCCGGCTGGTGGAGGTGTCCACCGGGGACCCGCCGTTTTTCACCGCGTCCTCGCTGTAAAGCCGGTTCAGGGTCGCGGAGCCCGCCTTGCCGTCCGCGGTCAGGCCGTTTCGCTGCTGGAAGGCGATCACCGCCGCCTCCGTCGCGATGCCAAAGCTGCCGTCCACGGTGCCGGACAGGTAGCCCAGCTCCTTCAGCCGCCGCTGCAGCGCCCGCACCGCGTCGCCTTCACTGCCCTTCTCCAGGGTCTCGCCGGTGCTGGCCGCCGCCGTGGAAGCTTTGGCCGCGCCGCTGGCGTAGAGAGCCCGCAGCGTGTCCGGCCCGGCGATGCCATCCTCCCAGAGGCCTTTGGTCTTCTTCTGGAAAGCCCGCACCGCGGCCTCCGTCGCCTCGTCATAGGTGCCCGTGGCTTTTCCCCCCAGCCATCCCAGCTGAATCAGCCGGTTCTGCAGGGTCCGCACCTTCGCGCCGCTGGCGCCCAGCTGCAGGTAGTAATCCTTTGTCAGGTTCGGCGTCGCCGTTGCCCGGGGCGTGGCGGTGGGTTTTTTGGTTGGTCTGGCGGTGGGCTTCGCCGTTGCTTTCGCGGTCGGCTTCGGGGTCGGGGTGGCGCTGGCCTGCTTTTTGGTGACCGCGTCCCTGGCATTCAGCTTGGCCAGGGTCTTCTCCCCCACCTTGCCGTCCGCCGTCAGGCCGTTCGCCTTCTGAAAGGCTTTGACCGCCGCCTCCGTGCCGGCGCCAAAGTCCCCGTCCACGGAACCGGTATAATAGCCCAGGGCCTTCAGCCTTTTCTGCACAGCCCGGACCTCGTCCGACCCGGTGAAGCCCCGCTGGAGGCTTTTGGGGGTCGGCGTCGGGGTCGCCGGCGGCCGGGTTACAACCTGAATGGTTTCCCGGGGCGCCGCCGTCACGGTCTGTGTGCCGTCCGAAGGCCGGGGACTGTAGGTATCAAAAACGATGGTGCTGCTCTGGGGCGTCGTGTCCGGAAGCACCGAAACGCTGACGCCGGGCTGCGGCGTGGGCGTCGTGCCGGAAACCGTTCCCCAGTCGCTCCAGCCGCCGCTGCCGCCGGACGCGGGCGTCGGCGTTTCGGCGGGCTGCGCCGG
>JAFUGS010000094.1 GCA_017469265.1 Clostridia bacterium | reverse complement strand
CGCGGACGCTGCCGCGCAGGCGGAAGCAGCCGCTCCGGCGCCGAAGCGGCGCGGCCGGCCGCCAAAGCGCCCCGTGGAAGTGAAGCCGCTGGACGCGGTATCCGCGGAGGCGATGCTGGCTGTCGGGCCTGGGAGCGGGGCCGGCCGGAAGCGGAAGGCGAAGGCGGAAAGCGGCGAAACCGCGGATGTGTACATTACCAGCTATGACCTGCTGAAGCGGGATATCGCCCTTTACGAAGGGCTCCGCTTCCATACCTGCGTGCTGGATGAAGCGCAGTTCGTGAAGAACCAGAAGGCGGCCGCGGCCAAATCGGTCAAGCTGATTCAGGCGGCGCACCGCTTTGCCCTCACGGGAACCCCCATTGAGAACCGGCTCAGCGAGCTGTGGAGCATTTTCGATTTTCTGATGCCCGGCTTCCTGTACAGGTCGGAAGATTTTGTCAAAAAGTTTGAGCAGCCCATCTCCCGAGACCAGGACGAGGAAAAAACCGCGCAGCTGAAGAAGATGGTCAGCCCCTTCATTCTGCGGCGGCTGAAGAGCGACGTGCTGAAGGACCTGCCGCCCAAGCTGGAGGAGGTCCGCTACGCCCGTTTCGAAGGAGAACAGCAGAAGCTGTATGACGCCCAGGTGGTGCATATGCAGCAGATGATCCATGCCAGCGGGAACACCGGGGAGGACAAGATCCGGATCCTGGCGGAGCTGACCCGCATCCGGCAGATCTGCTGCGATCCCTCCCTGCTGTTTGAAAACTATCAGGGGGAATCCGCGAAGCGGACGGCCTGCATGGAGCTGGTGCAGAGCGCCATGGACGGCGGGCACCGGATGCTGATTTTCAGCCAGTTTACCTCCATGCTGGCGCTGCTGGAGGAGGATCTGAAGGCGGCGGGCATCGCCTATTACAAAATTACCGGGTCCACCCCCAAGGAGACCCGGGTGTCCCTGGTGAATCAGTTCAATGAAGGAGAGACGCCGGTGTTCCTGATCTCCCTGAAGGCGGGGGGCACCGGCCTGAACCTGACCGGCGCGGACGTGGTCATTCATTACGATCCCTGGTGGAATCTGGCGGCCCAGAATCAGGCTACCGACCGGGCGCACCGCATCGGTCAGACCCGGCAGGTGACGGTGTACAAGATGATCGCCAAAGGAACCATCGAGGAAAAAATCCTGGAGCTGCAGGAGGCCAAACAGGATTTGGCGGACGCGATCCTGGAGGGCCGCGGCGAATCCCTGATGAGCCTGAGCAACGAGGAGCTGCTGGCGCTGCTGAATTAAGGGAAAGCCGCGGGTTTAACAGGCTGTGTGACGAGAAAAACAGGAGGAGAAGATGCCGGATCAGTATTTTACCCGGGAGCCGGAGAGCGCATCCCGGCCGGTGGAATGTGTTTTTTCCTACCGTGGGAAAACGCTGCGTTTTATGACGGATGCGGGGGTTTTCTCCCGGGGGGAGCTGGATACCGACACCCGGCTGCTGCTGGAAGCCCTGCCGGAAACCCTGGCCGGCGAAGTGCTGGATCTGGGCTGCGGGTGGGGGCCCATCGGCGTCTGCGTGAAAAGCACCTGGCCGGAGGCGCGGGTGACCATGGCGGATGTAAACCTGCGGGCGCTGGACTGGAGCCGGGAGAACGCCCGACGGAACGTGGCGGAGGTGGAGATTCTGGAAAGCGACGGCTTCGCGGCGCTGCGGGACCGAACCTTCGACGCGGTGATCACCAATCCGCCCATCCGGGCCGGGAAACAGGTGATCTACCGGATGTTCGCGGACGTGCGGGATCACCTTCGCCCGGGAGGAAGCCTCTTCCTGGTGATCCGGAAACAGCAGGGGGCGGAAAGCTGCGTCAAATACCTGAAAACCCTGTTTTCCGAGGTGGAGAAGCTGGACCGCTCCGGCGGCTTCTGGGTGCTGGCGGCCCGGAATCCCCAAGAAAACGCTGATTAAAGCCCCCCGCGAAGCGGGGAGGAACAGGCGATGACTGCCAGTGGCAGAAAGATCATCGGCTGTGAGATCAACCAGGCGAGCCCGGCGCTCCGGATGGATATTCCGCGCGGGCCGGGAACAATTCCGGAGACGGACAAAAAGCAGCAGGCGGGAAAGGCCTGCTGCTTTTTCGAGATGCGCGGTTTTATTTTTTTAATTTGTCGATGGTTTCATAGCTGCCGAGAATCACCAGCGCGGAGGAATCATCCAGCGGGGTGTCAATGTCCGGGGGAATGCTGATGGCGTCGCCCCGGCGCAGGGCGATGACGTTGGCGCCGTAGCGGGAGCGCAGCTCCAGGGCGCGGATCGTTTTCCCGATCCAGCTGTCCCGGGGCTGCAGCTCCACGATGCCGAACTCCTCGGACAGCTCAATGTATTCCATGACGCCGGCGTGGGTCATACCCAGGGCCAGCTTGTCCGCGACCTCCCACTCCGGGATGATGACCCGGTCGGCGCCCAGCTTCTCCAGAATTTCCCGGTAGGTGTCGTCGTGGGCCTTGCAGATGATGTAGGAAATCCCCAGGGCTTTCAGGTTCATGGTGATCAGGGCGGAGGCCGCCAGGTCGGACCCCACGGCCACCACCGCGCGGTCAAAGTTTTCCACGCCCAGCTTCTCCAGCACATCCCGGTCCCGGGCATCCGCGGCGACGGCCCGGGTTACCCGGTCTGCGATTTTGTCCACCAGCTGCTCGTCCAGATCCACCGCCAGCACTTCTTCCCCGCAGGCATAAAGCTTGGCGGCCATCTCCGCGCCGAAACGCCCCAGGCCAATCACCACATAGGAATTCATCTTCCATCCTCCTCTGTTTTGAAGGTTTAAGGAAACACTGATATATTCAAATCAGCGTAAAAGCATTCTGCTAAAAGGGTTTTCTTGCTTTCCCGCTTCGCGGGGGAGCTTTAATCAGCGTTTCTTTAACGCGCTTATCCGATCAGCAGATCCGTGTTCGCGTAGCGGTATTTTTCACCGGCGGGCTTCTTTCGCAGGAAGCCGACGCTGATGGTCAGCACCCCAACCCGGCCAAAATACATCAGCAGCATGATGAGCCATTTCGCGGGGAGGCTCATACGGGCGGTCCCCGCCGCGGTAAGCCCCACGGTTCCGATGGCGGAAACCGTTTCATACAGCGCGTCCGTAAAGTCCACCGGGGAGGTGGCGCAAACGACCACGGCGCTGGAGAAGGCCAGGGTGATCATCAGGATAAAGATCATGATGGCGTTCAGCACATGGTCGTTGGAAATGGTCCGGTGAAAGACGCTGACCGTATAGTGGCCGCGCATTCGGTTCCACAGGAACATGAGCAGCACCACGAAGGTGACGGTTTTCAGGCCGCCGGCGGTGGAACCGGAGGAACCGCCGATCAGCATGTAGAAGATGGAAACCGCTTTGCCGGCCGGCGTCAGGGCGCCCTGATCCACGGCCGCGAAGCCGGCGGTGCGCAGGGTCATGGACTGGAAGAAGGCGGCCAGCAGCTTTTCCGGCACCGAGAAGGGCCCCAGCGTGGCGGGGTTGGACCACTCCAGCAGGCAGAAAACCAGCGTGCCCGACAGCAGCAGGGCGCCGGAGGTGATCATCACCAGCCGGGTATATACGCTCCAGCGGGAGGGCCTGTGCTCCCGCAGCACCTCGTCCCAGACCAGGAAACCGAGCCCGCCCAGGATGACCAGCGCGCTCAGGATCAGGCAGACGAAGGGATCCCGCTGGTACACCATCAGACTGGCGCCGGGGCTCCGGAACCCCAGAATGTCAAAGCCCGCGTTGCAGAAGGCGGAAACCGCGTGAAAAACGCCCAGCTTCAGCGCCTGGGGGAAGGGATATTCCGCCAGGAACCGGAGCGTCAGCAGGGCCGCGCCGATGCCCTCCACCGCGAAGGCCCGGATCAGCATCCGCTTCTGATGGGTGACCACATCCCCCATGTTCTGGACCCCGATGGACTCGGCGATGACCAGCTGCTGCTGGAAGGAAATCTTCCGGCGAAGGCTGAAATAAGCCAGGGACGCGGCGGACATGAAGCCCAGGCCGCCGATTTCGATCATCAGCAGAATCACGGACAGGCCGAAGGGGCTCCACTGGGTCCACGTGTCCGCCAGGGTCAGCCCGGTGACGCAGGTGGCGGAGGTCGCGGTGAACAGGGAAACCAGCGGCCCGGCGGAGCGCCCGCTCCGGGAGGCGGCCGGCAGATTCAGCAGGGCGGCGCCAAGCAGAATGATGCCGAGAAACGCCAGCGCGATCATCCGGCTGATGGGAGCCGCCTGCCGGCTTTTTTTGCCTTTCCGGGAGAACATCGTCATCCGCATTCCTTTCCGCCCTGTTCCGCTTCGTTTTTCCCGCCTATTCTATCACGCTTTTGCCCGGGGAACAACCGGAAAAGCGCCGCCGGGAAGAAAATGTCCCATGGATGGGCCGTTCCGCGGGGCAGGCATGAAAAAAGCCGCCCCAGAAGGGGCGGCCGATCACCGGAAATCAGTTTTGGATGACAAACGCGCCGTTTTCGTCCAGATCCACCTGCAGGGTGGAGCCCGGCGCCACATCGGCGGCGATGATCCGGCGGGCGATCAGGGTTTCCACCTGGCTCTGGAGGAAACGCTTCAGCGGCCGTGCGCCATAGACCGGGTCAAAGCCCCGGTCAATCAGCGCCTCCATGGCCCGGTCGCTGAGGGACACCCGCAGCTGCTTATCCGCCAGCCGATCGTTCAGCGATTTCAGCATCAGGTTCACGATGGACGCGATCTCGGTCCGGGTCAGGGGCTTGTAGTACACAATTTCGTCGATCCGGTTCAGGAACTCCGGCCGGAAATGGGTCTTCAGCATCCGATCCACCTGAGCCCTTGCCTCCGGGGAAATCTCTCCGCCCTGGATGCCCTCCAGGATGAAGTCGCTGCCCAGATTGCTGGTCATGATCAGGATGGTATTCTTAAAGTCCACTGTACGGCCCTGGCTGTCGGTAATCCGGCCGTCATCCAGCACCTGCAGCAGCACGTTGAACACATCCGGATGCGCTTTTTCCACTTCGTCGAACAGCACCACGCAGTAGGGGTGGCGCCGGACGGCTTCCGTCAGCTGGCCGCCCTCATCGTATCCCACATATCCGGGCGGCGCGCCGATCAGCCGGCTGACGCTGAATTTCTCCATGTATTCGGACATATCGATCCGGACCATGTTCTTTTCATCATCGAACAGGGCCTGCGCCAGCGCTTTGGCCAGCTCGGTCTTGCCGACGCCGGTCGGCCCCAGGAAGAGGAAGGAACCCAGCGGTCGGTTCGGATCCTGGATGCCCGCGCGGCTGCGCAGAATGGCTTCCGACACCTTCCGGACCGCCTCATCCTGTCCGATGACCCGGGCGTGCAGCACATCCTCCAGATGCAGCAGCTTTTCCCGTTCACCCTCCATCAGCCGGGATACCGGGATGCCGGTCCAGCGGCCGATGATCCGGGCGATTTCCTCCTCGGTTACCTTATCCCGCAGCAGGCTGTTCTCTCCCTTGCTCTGTTCGGCGATGGCTTCCTCCTGCTCCAGCTCCTGCTTCAGCCTGGGCAGTTCGCCATATTTCAGCTCCGCGGCCCGGTTCAGATCATAGTTCCGCTCCGCCTGCTCGATCTGGGCGTTGACCTGTTCAATCTGCTCCCGCAGCTTGGTGACCTTGCCGATGGCGTCCTTTTCCGCCTCCCAGCGGGCCTTCATCGTGTTGAAGGTGTCCCGCTGCTCCGCCAGCTCCTTCTGCACTTCGGCCAGATGGGCCTTCGTCAGCTGGTCGTCATCCTTTTTCAGGGCGGCTTCCTCAATTTCCAGCTGCATGATCTTCCGGCGGATATCGTCCAGCTCCGTGGGCAGGGAATCGATCTCCGTCCGGATCATGGCGCAGGCTTCATCCACCAGGTCAATGGCCTTGTCCGGCAGGAACCGGTCCGTGATGTACCGGTTGCTCAGGGTGGCTGCGGCTATCAGGGCCGCGTCCTGAATCTTGACGCCGTGGAAGACCTCGTACCGATCCTTTAGCCCGCGCAGAATGGCGATGGTGTCCTCCACCGTGGGCTCTTCCACCATGACCGGCTGGAAACGGCGCTCCAGGGCCGCGTCCTTTTCAATATACTGGCGGTACTCGTTCAGGGTGGTGGCGCCGATGCAGTGCAGCTCGCCCCGGGCCAGCATGGGCTTCAGCAGGTTGCCGGCGTCCATGGCGCCGTCCGCCTTGCCCGCGCCGACGATGGTATGGAGCTCATCGATAAAGAGGATAATCCGGCCTTCGCTCTTCTTGATTTCCGCCAGCACGGCTTTCAGCCGTTCCTCAAACTCGCCCCGGAACTTGGCGCCGGCGATCAGGCTGCCCATGTCCAGGGAAAAGATGGTCCGCTCCTTCAGGCTGTCCGGCACATCCCCCCGGACGATCCGCTGGGCCAGTCCTTCGGCGATGGCGGTTTTGCCTACGCCGGGCTCGCCGATCAGCACCGGGTTGTTCTTGGTTTTCCGGCTCAGAATCCGGATGACATTCCGGATTTCGCTGTCCCGGCCGATGACCGGATCCAGCTTCTGCTTCCGGGCCATCTCCACCAGGTCCGTTCCGTACTTCTTCAGCGCGTCATAGGTTTCCTCCGGGCTGTCGGATGTCACGCGGGTGGCGCCGCGAACCTCCTGTAGCGCCTTCAGGAAGGCTTCCGGCCGGTAGTTCAGGGAGCGCAGCAGCTTCTGGACGCCGGGGGAGGGCTTGGCGCAGATGCCCATCCATACATGCTCCACGGACAGGTATTCATCCTTCATCTGCCCGGCCAGCTTCTCCGCCTCCAGCAGCGCCTTCTCCAGCTCCGGCGCGATGTACACCTTGCCGGGCTCCCGGCCGCTGCCGCTGACCCGGGGGATGCGGCTGATATTTTCCTGCAGACCCGCTTTCAGCGCCTCCACGCTGATCCCGCATTTTTCCAGCAGCTGGGGAATCAGCTCCGCGCTGTCGGATGTCAGAGCCAGCAGCAAATGCTCCTGCTCCACCTGCATGTGCTGATATTCGATGGCCAGGGACTGTGCCTGCTGCAGGGCGGCCACGGTCTTCTGGGTAAATTGATTCATGTTCATGCGGAACACCTCCTGGAAGGTCTCTTTGACTTACTTTGACCTTCAAGAGTATTATACATACTTTCTCGACTTTGTCAATCGTTTTTTTGATTTTTTGTATCTATTTCGTCGCTCCGCTCTCTGAGGAATTCCATTCCGGGGGACGCCTCTCGGCTCCGTTCACTTACGCAGCGGTTCTAAGCTCTGTCTGCGCCTTACGGCTTGCCAATCGCTAAGAACCGGCGAGAATCAAGGCCCCCGGAAGTGGAACACCTCAGCGCTCCGCTTGCTGGACTGAATCGTTACGATTTTTTCCTTTTTCCGGGAACTTTTTTTGCGGGCTCCCGTCCTACAGGATGAATCCCCCAGGGGAGAATAACGGAGGAGGAGAAACAGAATGAAAAAAATGATTGCGGCGCTGCTGGCCCTGACGCTGCTGGCGGGATGCCTGCCGGCGCTGGCCGAGCCCATCTGGCAGAAGGGAGACACAGGGGACCGGGTTACGGAAATCCAGGCCCGGCTCCAGGCGCTTGGATACCTGACGCAGCAGCCTACGGGTGTGTTTGACGAGGAAACGGAGGCGGCGCTGACGGCCTTCCAGCGGCAGAATGGCCTGCTGGCCACAGGCATGGCGGATGAAAACACGTTAACGATGCTGTTTTCGGAGACGGCGGCTTCCTGCCGGACGACAGAGTCGCCGGGGGCATGGGAAGACCTGGCGGAGGAAGCGATGGACGGCGCGGCCGGCTTCTGGATGTCCGCGCCTACGGCGACGTTCGCGCCGCTGGCCTCGAACGCGGCGATGGCCATGTCGGGCATGAAAAGCGGCGAAGCGTGGAATACAAGCGAGTACCCCGTCTTTCGGGAGAACGGCTTTCAGTCCGCGTCTCAGGCGCCCCTGTCCACCTTCGCGGCGGACGTGGATACCGCGTCCTACGCCCAGCTGCGCTCCCTGATTCTCAGGGGTCAGCCCGTTCCGGCGGACGCGGTGCGCGTGGAGGAAATGCTGAACTATTTCCATTATGATTATCAGACGCCGGCGCCGGGGCATCCCCTTGGCGTAACCATGGAACTGGCCCCCTGTCCCTGGCGGCCTGAAAACCTGCTGCTGCAGATCGGCCTGCGGGCGGAAGAAATCGCCCTGGAAAACCGGGCGCCCCATAATCTGGTCTTCCTGATCGATGTTTCCGGCTCCATGTTTGGCGAGGACCGGCTGGATCTGGTGAAGCGCGCTTTCCAGCTGCTGCTGGAGGAGCTGCAGCCTGCGGATACGGTTTCACTGGTGACCTATGCCTCCCGGGACGAGGTGGTGCTCTCCGGGGTTCCCGCGGCGGATAAAACCCGGATTATGGAGGCCATCTCCGGGCTGGAGGCCGGGGGATCCACCAACAGTGCGGCGGGCATCCGGACGGCGTATCAGCTGGCGGAGCGGTACGCGGTGGAAGGCGGCGTAAACCGGATCCTTATGGCTACGGACGGGGACTTCAACGTGGGCATGACCAGCGAAGGCGAGCTGGCCCGTCTCGTAATGGAAGAAAAGCAGCGGGGCGTCCGGCTGACCATGCTGGGCGTGGGCTACGGCAATTACAAGGACAATAAGCTGGAAGCGCTGGCGGATTATGGCGATGGCAATTACTACTATCTGGATACCATCTTTGAGGCCCGGCGGGCCCTGGTCGCGGAGATCGGCGGCACCCTGACGGAGGTGGCCCGGGATGTGAAGCTGCAGGTGGACTTCAATCCGGACCGGGTTTCCGCCTGGCGGCTGATCGGCTATGAGGACCGGGTCATGGAGGCCCGGGACTTCGCGGACGACAGCAAGGACGGCGGGGAAATCGGCAGCGGGCACCGGGTTACCGCCCTGTACGAAATCGTCCCCGTGGGCAGCGCGTTTGATCCCGGCGTCCCGCAGAGCCGGTACGCCAGGGCTGCCGAATCGCCTGCCCCCGCGGAAGCTTCCGCGCGGGAGGCGGACGGCTCCGACTGGCTGACCCTGAGCATTCGCTGGAAAGCCCCGGAGGGCGAAACCAGCACGCTGGAGGAATACCCCTTTGCCGCGGCGCCGGCGGACGCCCTCAGCGACAACATGAAGTGGGCCGCCGCCGTGGCGGAGTGCGCCATGCTGCTTCGAAAGAGCGAATACGCCGGAGAAGCGGACTGGCAAAGCGCCCTCGGGCTGGCCCGGGACTGCGGAACGGTTTCCGGGGATCCGTATAAGGAAGAATTTGTTTACCTCCTGACCCTGCTGGAGCGGGCGGAATAAGGCGGCGCCATTCAGCGCGGCGGGAACCATTACGAAGCTTTTTCCATGCGGCGGCTTCGCGGACGAAAGGACGCGGAGCCGTCCTTTTCTTTCACGCCGCTCGCTTGAATTCTTTCGGGCTTTGTGGTACGCTGACCCCATCCAGTTCATCGGAGGAGGATCCCATATGAAAAACGCAGGCTTCTGGCTGGCGCTGCTGATGACGCTCGTGATGATTCCGGCAGGCTGTTTCGCGGCGGAGAAGATGGCGGACACGCAGGCCCTGGTCTTTTATGAAATCTTCACCGGATCCTTTTCGGACAGCGATGGGGACGGGGAAGGCGACCTGCCCGGTGTCCGGCTGCGGCTGGATTATCTGAATGACGGAAACCCGGATTCGGAAACCAGCCTGGGGATCCAGGGAATCTGGCTGACGCCGGTTTTTGATTCCCCTTCCTATCATAAATATGACGTGCGGGACTACTATACCGTTGATCCTGCCTTTGGCACCCTGGAGGACCTGCGGGCCCTGATTGACGACTGCCACGCCCGGGGGATCCGGCTGATCCTGGATCTGCCGCTGAACCATACCAGCACGGAGCACGCGTGGTTTCGCAGCTTCCGTACGGCCCGGGCCCTGCACAATGACCGCAGCCCGTTCTACGACTGGTACATCTGCGTTTCCACGGCGGACAGGCGGCCGGGCCACACCTATTATCCCATCTCCGGAACGGATTTCTGGTATGAAGCCAATTTCGCCCAGAGCATGCCGGAGCTGAATTATGAGCGGGAGGAGGTCCGTCAGGCAGCGCTGGATATCGCCCGGTTCTACCTGGAGATGGGGGTGGACGGCTTCCGCTTTGACGCGGCCAAATACATTTATTTCGGGGACAACGCCCGCTCCGCCGCCTTCTGGCAGTGGTATACCGACGCGCTCCGGGCCATGTCGCCGGATATCTGGCTGGTGGCGGAGGTCTGGGACAGCGACGCGGTGACGGATCAGTATGTATCCAGCATGAACTGCTTTGATTTTACCCTGTCCCAGGCGGACGGGCTGATCGCGGACACCGCGGCCGCGGGGGACGCGAACCGGTATACCGCCTATGTGGAAAAATACCTGAGCACCATTCAGTCCCTGCGGCCGGAGGCCATGATCATCCCCTTCCTGTCCAATCATGATATGGACCGGGCGGCGGGGTATCTGCCGGACAGCAACGGCCGGATCCGCATGGCGGCGAACCTGTATATTCTCGGCCCCGGCGCGCCGTTCCTGTACTATGGGGAGGAGATTGGCCTGCGGGGTTCCCGGGGCGGCGCGAACACGGACGCGAACCGCCGCCTGGCCATGCGCTGGGGGGACGGGGACACGGTCGCGGATCCGGCCGGGGCGGATTATTCGAAGCAGACGGAGGCGACGGTTCAGTCCATGCTGGCGGAGCGGGGCAGCCTGCTGAACTACTACCGGCGGCTGATCGCCCTGCGGAAAGCCCACCCGGAAATCGCCCGGGGAAGCTATCAGGCGCTGAAGCTGAAGGATACCAAGCTGGGGGGCTTTATCTCCACCTGGGAGGACAGCGCGGTGCTGGTGATCCATAATCCCACGCAGCGGATCCTGACCCTGACGCTGGAGGGGCCGGAGCTGGAGCGCTTTTCGGAGATCAGCGGATATATCGGGTCCGGGTTTGTGACCCTGGAAGACCGTACCCTGACCGTGGAGGGGCAGACCTCCGTGCTGCTGCGATAAAGAAACCGGGGGAAGCTCCACCCGCGGAACCGGGAGCGAGAATGCCTCCGAACGCGGCGAAGGAACGGAGCGCTTTACGCGGACCGGTCCGCGTTTCCACAGAGAATGTGAGGGAAAGATGGAAGAGGACGCGCGCACACTGTATACGCCGGAGACCCTGGCCGCCCTGAGAAGCCGGGAACGGCGCAGCCTGCGGGGAGCGCTGCTGCTGGCCGGCCTGACCCTGGCGGTCTGTGTCGCCCTGTGCTTCGGAATCCGTACGCGGAACGCGCCGCTCCGCCAGGGGCTGGTCATTGCCTGCTCCGCCCTGGGCAGCTGGATGACGGTGCTGCTGGCGGACCGCGGCCTGCTGCCCGCCAGACGGGAAGCGGCGCATGAGGAAGGCGTGGCCCGGGCGGCGGCGGAGACGCATACGGGCCGCGTCGCGCGGCTGGAGCCGCGGTTTACCATTCCGAAGAGCGTGACCTTTGTTCCCGTCGTTCTGGAGGAGGCGGAAGGGGAGGTATCCCTGAAGCTGAACGCCCGCTTTCTGGCCGGCTTTCCGGAAGCGGGCCGGCGGGTGCGCCTTCAGGTGCGGCGCGGCTACATCACCGGCTGGGAGGTGGACCCGCAGTGAAAAGGAAACGCCTTTTTCGGGCGCTGCGGCAGGGGATACTCTGCCTGGCGGCCAGCGCGCTGATATGGAGCTGGATTTTTACCTTCCTGACGGATACGGATCACGCGCACAAAATTGTGCTGTACGCGGACATGGGGGATTTTGCCTGGCGGGAGCTGGCGGTGACCCTGGAGGAAACGGCGCCGGAAGGGATCCGCTTCGTGCAGGCGCATCCCTTTACCTATGCCCTGATGAACAGCGCGGATCTGGAGCAGGCGGATCTGTATGTGCTTACCGCGGCGCAGGCGGAGGAATACGCGTCCCTCCTGGCGCCCGTGCCCGACGCGCTGCGTGGGAGCCCGCTGCTGCGGACCATGGCGGACGGCGCGCAGGGGCTGATCCTGTATGAGGCGGCCAGCGGCGGGGGAATCGCGGGATCCATGCTGCGCTACGCGGAGCAGCCGGACGCGGACTGGTATCTTTTTTTCGGCGCGCGGTCGCCGCATCTTTCCCAGGAACCGCCGGGGCTGGACACGGCCGCAGTGGAAACAGCCCGGCAGCTGATTCAGCTGGAGCAGAAAGATTAAAAGATGATGAACAATCCCCGCGCTGGCAGGAATCAGGAATCCAATTGTCAAAATCTTAAATGATAGCGCATATCATTTTGAAGATGATACCCATGATAAAGGAGGAGAACCCATGTTCGGCAGCGGAAAACTGAAGGAACTGGAAACCCAGCTTACGGCCATGAAGTCCAAGCTGGAAAACGCGGTGAAAGAAAAAACGGATCTGCATGAGCAGTTAAAAAAGGCGCAGGAGCGGATCGCGGAGCTGGAGAAGCAGCTGGAAGAAAGCGAAGGCGCCGCCCTGCAGGAAAAGGCCCGCCAGACCATCGTGGAATATGAGGGGCTGAAGGAGCTGTATGCCCAGAAGAACAGGGATCTGGACGCCGTCCGGGAGAGCACGGAGGAAAGCTTCGCCCGGGAAGCCGCCACGAAGCGGCACGATCTGTCCGAGGAAATCCGGATCAACCGGGAGGAAAACCAGACGCTGGTCAGCGAAACGGTGAAGACCTTCGCGGGCAGCTACCAGTACTATCTGGACCAGGTCCGGGGCCTGATGGACGCCCTGAGCCAGGCCGCGCGGGAAACGGGCGAATCCCTCTTTGCCGGGGAAACGGGCAACATCAAGGAACGCTTCGGGGCGAAAATCCTGGAGCACCTGCAGGATAACGCGGACACCCTGAAGCAGGGCACTGGGGACCTGCTGCTGATCGGCGCGGAAGAAGCGCCGGAAGAAGCGATGGAAGCGGAACCGGAGGAGGAACCTGTGGAGCAGGCGGAGCCGGACGGGACCGAGGAAGCCGGGACAGCGGCACCGGAAGCCGAAGAAGCCTTAGAAGCGGCGGCGGAAGAAGCCGTTGAAGCGGCGGAGACGGCTCGGGATATGACGGAGGAAGCCGTGGAAGCGGCGGAAGACGCCGTGGAAGCGGTTGAAGCGGAGCCCGCGGAAGCCGTTGCGGCCGCGAAGGAAAAAGTGGAAGAAGATATCCCGGCCGGGGAGGCGTAAGCCGGCCGCGGCGGCATGTGAAACACCGGGAAATGGAAAGAAAAGCCCGCTTGGGAGGAGGAAGAGCATTGAAAAAGTGGCTGATTGCCCTGTGCTGTGTGCTGATTGCCGGAGTGGTCGCGTCGGTGACGCTCCTGAACAACCGGAACGGGCAGATTGACACCCTGAACAAGGATCTGGGTGACATTCAGGCGGAATACAATTCCCTGAAGGAAAAGTCCGAAAACGACGAGAAAACCATCGCGGATCTGAACCAGCAGGTGGAGAACCTGACCGCGGAGAACGGCCAGCTGACCGCGGCGAACGGGCAGCTGAATGAAACCCTGGAAACGCTGAACCGGAATCTGTCCTCCTCGCAGGAGAAACTGCAGGGCGTCATGTATATCCTGACGGATGGCGCGCAGGGGAGCATCGACAGCCTCCTGTCGCCCTATCTGAAAATCTTTGAGGACGCGCCGCTGGACAGCCCCTATTTTGAGGCGGTCAATTATGTATGCGAGCATCAGCTGATGAACCCGCTGGGAGAGGCGGTCTTCGGCGTCACGGAAAAGGCGACCCTGGGAGAACTGGCGGATGGGCTGTATCGGCTGGGGGGAAAGACCGGCGGCCAGGAGGAAGCGGTTTCCGCGCTGCTGAGCGCGGAGCAGGCCTGGCTGGCCGCGCAGTCTCCGGCGGAGGACGCGGCTCCGGCCGCGGACGCGCCGGCGGAAGAGACGGAAGCGGCCCCCGCCGCGGAGGAGGAACCCGCGGCCGCGGAGAAAGAAGCGGCGAAGGAAGAAGCGCCCACCCCGGCCGATGAAGCGGCGGCCGAAACCGCGCCGGAAGCGGCGGCCGAAAGCCCGGCGGAAGCCTCCGAACCCGAGACGGAAACGGCGGAAGAAACGGCGACCGAAGAAGCGCCTGCTCCCGAAGGCGGGGCGGAAACCCCGGACGTCGAGAGTGAAGTGGTGACGGCGGCGGAGGCGGAGGCACCCGCGGCGGAAGCGGAAGACGCTGAGAAAGCCGAGGCCGCGCCGGCGGAAGAACCGGCCGAACCGGAAACGGCGGAAGCCGGCGAAGAAGTGGCGGAGGCAGACACGCCGGCGGAAACAGCCGCCGACTCCGGGGAAGCGGCGCCCGCGGAGGACGCGGCGACGATCCTGACCCGGACGCGTCTGCTGACCCTCTGCCAGGCCTTCTGCGCTGAAGCCGGAAAGGACTGCCCGGAGATCCTCCTCCCAGAATCCGGCGGGGAAGAAGCCCTGCGCGGCGATCTGGCCATGGCCCTGCTGAAGCTGGCTGCCGCGGAGTAACGCGGGAAAAGGAATTCCCTTTCTCCCATTCCGCGGAGACGGAGAGGTGCCATATGAAGATTCTGCTGACTGCGTTTGAACCCTTTGGCGGCGACACGGTCAACCCCGCGCAGGAAGCGGTGGCGCTGGTGGCTGACGAGATGGACGGCGCGCGGATTGTGAAGGTGGATGTTCCTGTGGTTTTCGGCAAGGCCATTGAAACGGTTCGGGCCGCCATGGAACGGGAAAAGCCGGACGCCGTCCTGTGCATCGGGCAGGCCGGCGGCCGCGTCGGGATGACGCCGGAGCGGGTGGCGATCAATGTGGACGACGGACGGATCCCGGACAACGAAGGCAATCAGCCCGTGGATCAGCCCATTTACGCGGACGGGGCGCCGGCTTATTTTGCCACGCTCCCCGTGAAGGCGATGGTGGCGGCGATTCGCGAAGCGGGCATCCCCGCCTCCCTTTCCAACACGGCCGGAACCTATGTGTGCAACCACCTGATGTACGGCGTGCTGTACCATATCGCGAAATCCTGCCCCGGGATGAAGGGCGGATTTATGCACGTGCCCTTCCTGCATGAGCAGGTGATGAACCGGCCCGGCACGGCCAGCCTATCCAAAGCGGACATTGTCAGGGGCCTTGAGGCCGCGCTGCGCGCGATCATCGATACGGATCACGACGCCGCGCTGGTGATGGGGGAAACGCATTGACCGCGCTTTTCCATCCTGACGGCAAGAAACGAATATAAAGAAAAGGTAACGATTCAGTCCAGCAAGCGAAGCGCTGAGGTGTTCCATCTCCGGGGGCCTTGATTCTCGCCGGTTCTTAGCGATTGGCAAGCCGAAGGCGCAGACAGAGCTTAGAACCGCTGCGTAAGTGAACGGAGGCGAGAGCCGTCCCCCGGAATGGAATTCCTCAGAGAGCGGAGCGACGGAATAGATACAAGAAAAGGCGGTACACCGAAGGAACCATGCGGATACGCCGGTGTACCGCTTTTCTGATTCTGCTGCCCGCGGAGAGCAATATGCCCGCGAAGGCGGAAAAGCTTTCCGCCGGGTTTCGCGAACGGGAGGATGGCCGGCTGGGATAATCGGCGGCCCGCTGGGATAATCGGCATGAAAAGTTGTAAAAATGGATGGACAAGGAAAACCGTTTGTGCTACAATACCATCCGAAAGAACAAATACCACATGTGAAAGCATGGGTAAGAAAGGAAGTATTTGTCTTATGAAAAAGCTTGTTTCTCTGATGCTCGCGCTGGTTATGGCGCTGTCCATGTGCAGCTTCGCCGGCGCGTCCAGCCTGGAAGGCACCTATGATGTGACGATCTGGGTGGGTGAAAAGGCGGTGGATCTGACCCTGAAGCAGGTAGAGGATTTCAACGCGTCCAATGAGTACGGCATCAAGATCAACCCCACCGTGGAGGCGGTTTCCGAGGCGGATTCCGCGACCCAGATGGTGACGGATGTGGAAGCCGGCGCGGATCTGTACTGCTTCGCGCAGGATCAGTTTGCCCGCCTGGTGCAGGCCGGCGCGCTGATGCAGCTGGGCGCTGGCGCCAGCGAGTTTGTGAAGACCAACAATGACGCCGGTACCGTGGCCGCCGCCACCTCCGGTGAAGCGATCTTCGCCTATCCGCTGACCGCTGACAACGGATATTTCCTGTACTACGACAAGAGCGTCATCCCGGACGAGGATGTGGATTCGCTGGAGAAGCTGATCGCGGACTGCGAAGCCGCCGGCAAGAATTTCTCCTTCGAGCTGAACACCTCCGCCTGGTACCTGGCCTCCTTCTTCTTCGCAACGGGCTGCGTTTCCGAGTGGCAGACCGATGACGACGGCAAGTTCATTTCCGTGCATGACACCTTCAACAGCCCCGAGGGCCTGATCGCCGTGAAGGGCATGAAGAAGCTGCTGGATTCCCCCATCCACGTGAGCTCTTCCGCGGGCGATGACTTCGCCTCCGGTTCCGCCGCGGTGGTGACCGGCACCTGGTCCTATGACACCGTTTCCCAGATCCTGGGCGAGAACTTCGGCGCGGCGGATCTGCCTTCCTTCGAAGTGGATGGCAAGGAATATCACCTGGGCTCCTACAACGGCTGCAAGCTGATGGGCGTCAAGCCCCAGACGGACGCCGTGAAGGGCGCGGTCCTGAATCAGCTGGCGCAGTACCTGACCGGCGAAAAGGGCCAGATGGAGCGGTTCGAAGCCCTGGGCTGGGGTCCCTCCAACCTGGCGGATCAGGCTTCCGAGGCGGTGCAGAACAACGCCACGCTGGCCGCGCTGATCGCGCAGAACGCCTACTCCATCCCGCAGGGCCAGATTCACGGCTCCTGGTGGGATCTGGCCAAGGTCATCGCTGATGACGTGAAGGCCGCCACGGATGACGCGGGCCTGCAGGCCGCGCTGGACAACTATTCCGAGAAGATGGCCGCGCTGTTCACCATGAGCGACGCGGAGATGAACGCCTGGACCGTGATCGGCTCCATCAACGGGGACGACTGGTCTGTGGACCTGCCCATGACCAAGGGCGATGACGGCGTCTGGAAGACCGATGAGGCCTATGCCATGGACGCGGGCGTGGAATTCAAGGTTCGCCAGGGCAAGAGCTGGGACAACAACTTCCCGGCGGACAACTTTGTGGTCGAGACCGCTGGCACCTACTATGTGACCTTTGACGAAGCCACGGAGACGGTTGCGATTGTTGCGGAATAAGCTGAGCGGACCGTCAAAAATGGTTGCGTAAAACCATGGACAGAGACGGTCGGAGTCTGCGCGAATGGACTCCGGCCGTTTTTTTGAAAGAGGTGGACCTATGATAAGGTATAGCGATCTGGAATACCTGAAGCTGTCCAAAGGAAAACGCTTCGGGTATAAAATAGCCAGCTTCTTCGCGTCCATTCCCACTGCGCTGAAAAACGGACTGCTGGCCATCTGGCGTTTCCTGGGGACCGTGTTCCGGGGAATCGGGTCGGAAATCAAGGATCTTGTAAACACCTTTAAGGAGGGAGACCTGCCGACCAGGGTTTCCTACCTGGTGATGGGCTTTGGCAACCTGTGCCGCGGCCAGATTCTGCGGGGGCTGCTGTTCCTGCTCTTTGAGGCGGTCTTTATCCTTTACATGGTGACAGCCGGCGGTTACTGGCTGGGGATGCTGCCCTCCCTGGGCCTCCAGGGGCCGACCAAGGAGCTGGATCCGATTCTGGATGTGTTTGTGACCACCTATCACGACAACTCCTTCAAGATCCTGCTGTACGGCGTGCTGACGATCTTTTTCATCATCGCCTTTATCTACACCTGGCGGCTGAACATCCGGCAGAACAAGCTGGCGATGCAGATCCTGAAGAGCGGCAAAAAGCTGAAGAGCGGCAAGGATGACCTGCGCTCCCTGGTGGATGACCAGTTCCACAAAACGCTGCTGGCCCTGCCGCTGACGGGCATCATTATCTTTACGGTGCTGCCCATCGTGTTCATGATCCTGGTGGCCTTCACCAATTACGACGGCACCCACGACGGGTTCAACAACAACCTGTTTACCTGGGTGGGCTGGCAGAACTTCAACACCATGCTTTCCTGGCAGGGCTCCGGCGGGCAGTCCTACGCGGCGACCTTCGGGGAGATCCTTTCCTGGACGCTGATCTGGGCGTTTTTCGCCACCTTCACCAACTATTTCCTGGGCATGATGGTGGCCATGCTGATCAACAAGAGGGGCATCCGGCTGAAGAAGCTGTGGCGGACCATCCTGGTGGTGACCATCGCGATTCCTCAGTTTATTTCCCTGCTGTATGTTTCCAAAATGTTCGCGAAAAACGGCATCCTGAACGGGTTCCTGCTTTCCATGGGCTGGATTCAGCAGGCCTTGCCCTTCTGGGAGGATCCCACCTGGGCCCGGATCACGGTCATCGTGATCAACATCTGGATCGGTATTCCGTACCTGATGCTGATCACCACCGGCATCCTGATGAACATCCCCGCGGATCTGTATGAATCCTCCCGGATCGACGGAGCCAACGCCTGGCAGCAGTACACGAAGATCACCCTGCCCTACATGCTGTTCGTCACGGGGCCGTATCTGCTGACCAGCTTTACCTCCAACATGAACAACTTCAACGTGATCTACCTTCTGACCGGCGGCGCGCCCACCAATCCGGCGGCGTCCTCGGCGGCGGGCACCGTGGGGTATACGGATCTGCTGATCACCTGGCTGTTTAAAATCACCATGGGGGCGGAAAGCCAGTATTATCTGGCGTCCGTCGTCGGTATCCTGGTGTTTATCGTGGTGGCGGTGATTTCGCTGGTGGTCTATGGCGCCATGCCGTCCATTAAGAATGAGGAGGATTTCCAGTGATGAGTGAAAGCAAAACAGCCGCTTCCTCGCTGAAGCGGCATATGGGAATCCAGGCCTCCCGGCGGATCGGCAATACGGCGGCGTACATCGTGCTGGTGCTGATCAGCGTCATCTGGCTGATTCCCTTCGTCTGCATCCTGCTCCAGTCCTTCCGGGTGGAATCCACCTGGCAGGTGGGATACGTCATTCCGCAGCAGTGGGGGCTGGATAATTACCGCAACCTGATGAACACGGATTTCCCCAAGTGGTATCTGAACACCCTGATCATGGCGCTGGTGACCGCGGTGCTGCAAACCATCATCGTCCTGTGCATGAGCTATACGCTGAGCCGTTTCCGCTTCAAGGGGCGGAAGTTCCTGATGCGGTTCATGCTGATCCTGGGCATGTTCCCGGGGATGCTGACCATGATCATCCTCTACCGCGTGCTCAAGGATCTGGGCATGACCCAGGCCAACGCGGTGCCGGGGCTGATTCTGGTCTATATCGCTTCCTCCGGCATGGGATACTATGTTTCGAAGGGCTTCTTTGACACGATTCCGAAATCCCTGGACGAGGCGGCCCGCATCGACGGCGCGACCCGTTTCCAGATCCTGAAGAAGATCATTCTTCCGCTGAGCAAGCCCATTGTCATCTATACCGTGCTGACCGCGTTCATGGGCCCCTGGGGTGATTATGTTTTTGCCCGGTACGTATCCTTCGGTACTTCCGCCGGCATGAACGTGGCCGTCGGGATGTACAACTGGCTGAACAAGGACCAGATCTCCAGCTACTACACCATGTTCTGCGCCGGCGGCGTGCTGGTGGCGATCCCTGTGACGGCCCTGTTCCTGTGGCTGCAGAAGTACTATGTGGAAGGCGTTACCGGCGGCGCTGTCAAAGGATAAGGATGAATCCCCTGCGGCGTCCGCGCGGGGCGGAAGCCGGGAAGACGGCCCGTGACCGGGCGGACGGCCGGGAGCGCATGCGATAAGCGAAGGAGGAAGAAGCAATGGCGGAAGTCAAACTGACCAATGTGAAGAAAATTTATGATAAAAACGTGGTGGCGGTCCACGATTTCAACCTGACGATTCACGACAAGGAGTTCGTGGTGTTCGTTGGCCCCTCCGGCTGCGGCAAGTCCACGACCCTGCGGATGATTGCGGGCCTGGAGGACATCAGCGAGGGTACCCTGGAGATTGACGGCGAGGTGGTCAACGATCTGCAGCCCAAGGACCGGGACATCGCCATGGTTTTCCAGAATTACGCGCTGTATCCGCACATGACGGTGTTCGATAACATCGCCTTTTCCCTGCGGCTGAAAAAGATGCCGGAGGACGAGGTGTATGAGCGGGTAACCCGGGCGGCGGAGATTCTGGGCATCACGGATTATCTGCTGCGGAAGCCCCGGGCCCTGTCCGGCGGCCAGCGGCAGCGTGTCGCCATCGGCCGGGCCATCGTCCGGGATCCGAAGGTTTTCCTGATGGACGAGCCCCTGTCCAACCTGGACGCCAAGCTGCGGAATCAGATGCGGGCGGAAATCATCCTGCTGCGGCAGAAGATGAACACCACCTTTGTCTACGTGACCCATGACCAGACGGAGGCCATGACCCTCGGGGACCGGATCGTGATCATGCAGAACGGTTACATCGAGCAGGTGGGGACCCCCGGCGAGGTCTTCGACCGGCCGCGGAATCTGTTTGTGGCCGGATTCATCGGCTCGCCGCAGATGAATTTCTTCAACGCGCACCTGACCCGGACCGGGGAGGAATACACCGTGGAGGTGCACGGGCATACGGTTCCGCTGACGGATGAACGGGCGGAGCTGCTGAAAAAACACGGCGCCAGCACGGCGAATGTGATTCTGGGCGTGCGGCCGGAGCATCTGACAATCTGCGCGGAGAACGATCCGAACAGCATTGACGGCGAAATCCTGGTGAACGAGATGATGGGCAGCGAACTGCATCTGCATGTCCGCTGCGGCAATGATCAGAATATCATCCTGCGGGTGCCGACCATCGACCTGAGCGCGGAGAAGCGCGCCAGCCTCGTGGCGGGGAACCATATCCGCTTTACCTTTGCCAGCAAAGTGGCGCAGGTCTTCGATCCCGCGACGGAAAAAAGCCTGCTGTGGGATTAAGCGGAAAGAATTCGGAAAGGGCTCTGTCAGATCCGGCAGAGCCCTTTTTACACGCGCTGTCCGCTTGACAGGGAAAAGACCGGCGGGGTAAGATGGGCCTGATTTCGGGGAGAAAACGGAGGCGGCCGGCATGACGCTGCAGCAGATTCGATACATGATTACCATCGCGGAAACCGGATCCCTGGGAAAAGCGGCGGAGAAGCTGTTTGTTTCCCAGCCCTCCCTGACCAGCGCGGTCAAGGAAATGGAGAAGGAACTGGGGATGACGCTGTTTCACCGGGGCAGCAGGGGCGTAACCCTGACGACGGAAGGGCTCCGGTTCCTGCCTTACGCCCGGCAGGTGGAAGCCCAGTATCTGAACCTGATGGAGGCCTTCGGCAAGATCGAGAAGCGGAAGACCCATTTTGCCGTCTCCACGCAGCATTATTCCTTCGCGGTCAAGGCCTTTGTGGAGATGGCACGGCGGGTGGACGTGGCGGAATACGAGCTGGCCATCCGGGAAACCCGGACCCGGGAGGTCATTACCGATGTCAGCAGCCTGCGCAGCGAAATCGGCGTACTGTACATGAATGAGAGCAACCGCAAGCCGCTGAAGAAGCTGCTGGACCAGGAGGACCTGGTGTTCCGCCCGCTGATCAGCTGCGCGGCCTATGTATATCTCTGGCGGCAGCATCCCCTGGCCGGCCGGAAGGAGCTGACCCTGGAGGATCTGCAGCCCTACCCCTGCCTGGCCTTTGAGCAGGGGGACGCGCCCTTCTATTTTTCGGAGGAGCTGATGTCCACGGAGCAGTATCCCCGGCTGATCCACTGCTGTGACCGGGCCACGGTGCTGAATCTGATGGTGGGGCTGAAAGGGTATACGCTGTGCTCGGGCATCATCTGCGAGGAGCTCAGCGGGGTGGACTATCTGGCCATCCCCCTGCGGACCGGCGGCGACCCGGACGCGGTGGCCATGGAAATCGGCTATATCGAGCGGAAGAATACCATCCGCTCCCCCCTGGCGGAGCAGTACATCGCGGAAATGAAAAAGTATCTCGGCGTGTGAGCCTTCACGGCGGGCGCGCGGATCCGGCGCGGGTGGATCCCGGGTTCCGGACGGGTCAGGAACCGGACGGAGGGCGGTTTTGACGTCCAAATTGGTCTTGACCAGAAAAATATCCCATGTTACGATATTCGGGATCCGGTGTTGCAGAGAGGAGTTGACGAATTTGGAGCGGGACGAACGTTCCAAAATGCTGGGCGAAATGCCCATGGGAAAGCTGATTCCGAAGGTCTCCATTCCCATTATGATCTCCATGCTTGTCCAGGCCATGTACAATGTGGTGGACAGCATTTTTGTGGCGAAGTATGATCCGAACGCGCTGACCGCGGTCTCGCTGGCCTATCCGGTGCAGATGCTGATGATTGCCCTCAGCGTGGGCATGGGCGTCGGGATTAACAGCCTGATCAGCCGGAAGCTGGGGGAGCGGAAGCGGGAGGACGCCCAGGCCGCGGCCTGGAACGGCATGCTCATCGAGCTTGGCGGTTTTGTGCTTTTCTGCCTGGTGGGGCTCTTCCTGGCCCGGGCCTGCATGGGGATGGTGGTCAGCGACAACCTGGCGGACGCGGAGCTGATCCGGGAAACGGGCACCCGCTACCTGCATATTGTGACCACCTACAGCCTGGGCGTTTTCATGGCGGTGCTGATGGAGCGGATGCTGCAGTCCACGGGGAACACCACCCTCTCCATGCTGACCCAGATCGCCGGCGCCGTGACCAATATCATCCTGGATCCCATCCTGATCTTTGGCTACCTGGGTCTGCCGTCCATGGGCGTCACCGGCGCGGCGTTCGCCACGGTGATCGGGCAGCATGTCAGCGCGCTGACCGGGTTCCTGCTGAACCAGAAGAAGAATCCGGAGCTGAGGCTGGCGCTTCGCGACTTCCGGGTCAACCGGGGCATCCTCCGGGGCATTCTGGCGGTGGGCCTGCCTTCCACCATCATGCAGGCCATCGCCTCCGTCATGAACGTGGGGATGAACGGCCTCCTGTCCTCCTTCGCGGAGGGGAACGCGGCGGTCAATGTGCTGAATGTCTATTTCAAGCTGCAGTCCTTCGTGTTCATGCCGGTCTTCGGCCTGGGCAACGGCATGGTGGCCATCATTGGATACAATTTCGGCGCCCGCCTGAAGAGCAGGGTCTATCAGGCCGTGAAGACGGCCTGGATCTGGTGCGCGGTGATTCTGGCCTTCGGCCTGGCGCTTTTCCAGCTGTTCCCGAACGCCCTGATGAGCCTCTTCGAGTCCGGGGATTCCACCTCCGAGATTACCCTGGCCATGACCCGCATGGGGGTGGTGGCGCTGCGGATCATCAGCCTGCATTTCCTGATCGCCAGCGTCGGCATCTGCCTGTCCAACTGCTTCCAGGCCATCGGCAAGGGAACCTACAGCCTGATCATCTCCCTCTGCCGCCAGCTGCTGGTGCTGCTGCCCGCCGCCTGGCTGCTGAAGCAGGCCTTTGGCACGGTGGATGCCGTCTGGTGGGCATTCCTCATCGCGGAGCTGGTTTCCGCGGTCCTGTCCCTGCTCCTGTACAGAAAGGTGGACCGGGAAATCATTTCCAGACTGTAAGGAACTTCGGGCAGCTGTGGGAAACGGCTGCCTTTTTAAACGGGACAGGAAGGCCGCCGCGGGCGGCCGTCCCGTCCTGGAAGGAGGAATCCGTTTGAAAAAGCGCGTCCTTTGCCTCTTGCTGCTGTGCTGCCTGCTGCCGCTTTCCGCCGCGCGGGCGGAAACGGCCGCGCCGACGGTGCGGGTGCTGCTGCGGCGCCTGAATCTGACAGATCGCATTGACCTGACGCTGACAGGGGCCTATACGGCGGCCTGGGGAAAGGACAGCCGCATGCTGCTGCCCGGCGGCAGCGAAGTCACTGTCCAGGTGCGGGAGGACCGGCTGATCCTGTTCTACCAGGACGCGTCCCTGGACTGCGGCGCGCAGCTGACGCTGCGGCGGACCGGGGAGAAGGCGGAAACATCCCACGGGATGCGCGTCGCGCCATGGGACGGGCTGTATCCGGGGGATCTTACCCTGACGGTTACCGGCGGGCAGCTCCAGCCGGTGCTGAAGATCGGGGTGGAGGATTATCTGCTGGGGGTGGTCCCCTATGAAATGAGCGATGACTTCCCCCTGGAAGCCCTGAAGGCGCAGGCTGTCTGCGCCAGAACCTACGCCCTGAGCCGGGTGGACGCGTCGAAAAGCTGGGACCTGGTGGACACGACCAATGACCAGGTCTTCCGGGGCATCTCCGGGGGCCATGACCGCTCCGCCCGGGCGGTGCTGGAGACGGCCGGGCTGGTGGGCACCTCAGGCGGCGCGCTGGCAAACTGTTACTATTCCGCCTCCAACGGCGGGCAGACGGAGCTGCCGGCGCATGTATGGAGCGGCGCGGAAAGCAGCAAATGCTACGCGATCACGGACGATCCCTATGATCTGGAAAACCCGGCCTCCATCGTGAAAAAAGCGGTCATCCGGAAGAACGGAAAGGATCTGCCGGATGCCCTGCTGGCGGAGGTGCGGGAGATCCTTTTCGCCCAGCCGCCCATGGCGGATTACATCCATGAGGCGGAAGCCTTCCGGGTGGACGCGGTTCAGGCCGTGACGCTGACGACGCCCCGCTTCCCGGAGCCCAGCCGCCTGATGACCAGGGTGGAGATCACCCTGCAGGTTTCCGGAAGGCAGTACCTGACCCCGGAGACGCCGGATCCCCTGACCTATGAGCCGGACGAGGATCAGCCGGTGGAAAGCGCGGTGACCCCGGCTCCGACGGAAACCCCGATCCCTGCCCGGATTCTCAGCGATTTCCGCTCGGTGGGCACCTTCACGGTTTCCCTGGATCTGTTTCCCTGGCTGATCCGTGAGCTGGGGCTCAGCATCTACGGCGCGGATAACGAAATCATCACCGTAACAGAGCGGCAGGACTGCTTTGAGCTCCGCGCCGGCCGCTACGGGCACGGGGTGGGCATGAGCCAGCGGGGCGCGGAATGGATGGCCGCCCAGTACGGAAAAACCTTCCAGGACATCCTGGCGTTCTACTACCCGGGAATGGTTTTAAAGCAGGCGGCCGCCGGTACGCCCGCCCTGCCGACGCCGGATCCGAAGCTGGCGGAAACACCCGGCCCCGCGGCGACCCCGACGCCAAGGCCCACCCTGATGCCGGTTTCGGAAACGGATCTGCCGGAAGGAGCCTGGCTGGCCAGCGTGGAGGGCATTGAGGATGACAGCAGCCTGAACCTGCGGGCGGAGCCGTCCCAGGCCGGAGAGATCCTGATGCGCCTGTACAAGCATCAGCGGCTGATCGTCCTGGAGGCCTGTGAGGATCCGGTCTGGGTCCATGTCCGGACCGACAGCGTGGAAGGATACGTCATGGTGTCCTTCCTGGAAAAGATACAGGAATAATGGAGTGCGGCATGTCTGAGATTACATCTTTGCTGGCGGAAGACCCGAAGGCGTTCATGTCCCAGCCCCTGGCGGCGCGGATGCGGCCGGAGACGCTGGAGGAGTTCGCGGGGCAGAAGCACCTGATCGGGGAGGGAAAGGTGCTTCGGCGGCTGATCGCCTCTGACACCATTTCCTCCATGATCTTCTGGGGGCCTCCGGGGGTGGGCAAGACCACCCTGGCGCAGATCATCGCCCGGCAGACCCAGGCTACCTTTATCAACTTTTCCGCCGTGACCAGCGGCATCAAGGAAATCCGGCAGGTCATGACCCAGGCGGAGGAGAACCGCCTTTACGGGATGCGGACTATCGTTTTCGTGGACGAGATTCATCGCTTCAACAAGGCGCAGCAGGACGCCTTCCTCCCCTTTGTGGAGAAGGGAAGCATTGTCCTGATCGGCGCCACCACGGAAAATCCGTCCTTTGAGATCAACAGCGCGCTGCTTTCCCGGTGCAAGGTGTTTGTGCTGCAGGCGCTGACAAAGGAGGACATCCTCTGGCTGCTCCGCCGGGCGCTGACGGATGAGCGGGGCTTTGGCCGGGAGCGGGTGATCCTGCCGGACCGGGGGCTGGAAGCCATCGCGGACTTCAGCAACGGGGACGCCCGCTCCGCCCTCAGCACGCTGGAAATGGTGGTGCTGAACGGGGATCTGCGGGAGGACGGCATCACCGTCACGGAGGAAACCCTGGCGCAGTGCCTCAGCCGGAAGAGCCTCATGTATGACAAGGACGGGGAGGAGCACTACAATCTGATCTCCGCGCTGCATAAATCCATGCGAAACTCCGATCCGGACGCCGCGGTCTACTGGATGATGCGGATGCTGGAGGGCGGGGAGGACCCGCTGTACATCGCGCGGCGGGTGCTCCGTTTCGCCGCCGAGGATGTGGGGCTGGCGGACCCCAGGGCCATGGAGGTGGGGGTCGCGGCCTACCAGGCCTGCCACTTTATCGGGGTGCCGGAGTGCAACGTCCACCTGGCGGAGGCGGTGGTCTACATGTCCCTGGCCAGCAAGTCCAACGCCATGGAGATGGCCACCCAGGAGGCGAAGGCCGTCATCGAAAAGGAGCCGGACGCGCCGGTGCCCCTGCACATCCGGAACGCCCCGACCCGGCTGATGAAAGAGCTGGATTACGGCAAGGGCTATCAGTACGCCCATGACTACGCCGAGAAGATGACCGCCATGCCCTGCCTGCCGGACAGCCTGACGGGGCGCCGCTTCTACCACCCCACGGACCAGGGCCAGGAAGCCCGGTACAAGGAGCGGCTGGAACAGATCCTGAGCTGGAAGGAAAGCCAGCGGAGCAAGAAGTGAACCGCGCGGAAGCAAAAAAGAACAGGCCCTCTTTTCCGGACCGGAGAGAGAGCCTGTTTTTTTATTCCGTTGCAACGATTCCGTCCAGCCAGCGGAGCGCTGAGGTGTTCCATCTCCGGGGGCCTTGATTCTCGCCGGTTCTTAGCGATTGACAAGCCGTAAGGCGCAGGCAGAGCTTAGAACCGCTGCGTAAGTGAACGGGGTGCGATCCGACCGTCGCCCCTGTGGGGCGTCCGCCGTCAGGCGGAAGGAAGGTGAGCACCTCAACCGAAACAAGCGCAGCCGCCGCCCCAAGGCGGCTGTGCGCCGAT
>JAFUGS010000002.1 GCA_017469265.1 Clostridia bacterium | reverse complement strand
GCGGGCGTGGCGGAATTGGCAGACGCGCCAGATTTAGGTTCTGGTGTCCCAGACGTAAGAGTTCGAGTCTCTTCGTCCGCACTTTCCCGGCCAGCTTTTTCCACTGAAGAGTGGGCATGCGGTAGTAGCTCAGTTGGTAGAGCGCCACCTTGCCAAGGTGGAGGTCGCGAGTCCGAGCCTCGTCTACCGCTCCATTTTTATTTGCGGGTGTAACTCAATGGTAGAGTTCCAGCCTTCCAAGCTGGCTACGTGGGTTCGATTCCCATCACCCGCTCTCCCGAAGGGCCGCCTGGCTCTTCTTTTTTTTGCGAAAAACCAGGCCCCGCCTCCGCGGGCGGGGCCGTTTGACCGGGGCGGCGCCGGGCTTTTCCGGCTGGGCCCCATCCGGGCCGGGCGGGGATCAGATCTCCTCGATGTGGGACACGTATTCCAGAGTGGAGAGGGCGTCGATGATCTCCCGATGGGTCTTGAATTTTTTCAGCTCGCCGCGGGTGATGGAAATGGCGACGGAATACACGCTGAGGCCGGAATTCAGGTAGGCGGGGTTGGTTTCGATGTCGTCGATTTTCATGCCCAGCTCCCGGATGGTGGTGACAAAATCCCGCAGGCGCATGCCGCTGGTCAGCTCCAGATGGACCTCAAAATGGTTGGAGCGGTCCTTCAGCAGCCCCTCCAGCCGGGGCAGCAGGGAAAGGCAGAACAGCATGGCCACCGCGGCCACCGCGGTCAGGGTGTAAAGCCCCGCCCCCAGGCTGATGCCCAGAAAACAGCAGACCAGCAGCCCCGCGGCGGTGGTGATGCCCTTGATCTGATTCCGGGAGGAAATGAAGAGGGAATTGGTGGCGATCATGGTGGTGGAAATCACCGCCGCGACGCTGAGCAGGAAGAGCCCCGTCCGCAGCCGGTCATACAGCCAGAGATCCACCATCATGGCGATGGTGCCCGCCAGGGACACCAGCATGAAGGTGCGCAGGCCCGCGGAATGGCGCTTGCTGGACCGCTCCGTGCCAATGACGGCGGACAGCAGGGCGGAAAGCAGAATCCGCAGCAGGATGGAGCCGAGGGTGATTTCCGCGGCCCAGTTCCCGATCCAGCGGATGATGGGATCATGGACGGTCATGCCAGATCATCTCCTTCAATGGAAAATCGCTTTTCTGTCTGAAATACCATAGGTCCCGGAAGCGTCGCGGCGCTGTTCCCGGTGCTTTTTCCATGAAAAAGCGTGGGCGCTGCCCGCGGTCCCCCTTCCGCGGGAAAACGGGACCCTATCTGAAATACCGGCCGCCGCGGAAGCGGCGGTCCCGGCGGGGGTCGGCGCGCTGGCTCAGCAGCGCCTCGTGCTGGCGGATGGCTTCCTCGGTGAAAACCCGCTCCTCCGCCGACTCCCGCTCCTGCCGGGCGGCCAGCTCAAGCTGGATGGCGTTGATCCGCTCGATCAGCTTCTGCGTCTCGGTTTTGGGCTGGCCCTGGGCGTCCGTCTCCGCCACGGGGACGATCTGCTCCAGATTGTTGCTGTAGGAGCCGGAAAGGTACAGGCTCAGCTTGGCCAGCCCCGGCCCGGCCAGCTCGTACAGGATGCTGGAGGCCAGAATAATGGTCTGCAGGGCCTTGCCCGTTTCCCCGCCCAGGGTGCGGGCCCCCACGGCGGCCAGGCCGATGGCGACCCCGGCCTGGGGCACCAGGGCCAGGCCCAGGTAATTCCGGACTTTGCGGTCCTTCCGGACCAGGGCGCAGCCGGCCCAGGCGCCGGCGTACTTGCCGAGGATGCGGGTCAGGAAATAGGCCACGCCCACCAGCAGCAGCGGCGCCGCCCCCAGCCGGCCGCCGGAGCCCATGACGGTGTTCAGGTCAAAGCTCATGCCGGAGCGGACGAAGAACATCAGGAGAATGGGCGGGGAAAAGTACCCCAGCTGGCGGAAGAGCCGCTCATCGTCGGTCAGGTTGATGTAGACGGTGCTCATGGCCATGCAGCCCAGGAGGGGGCTGATGCCCAGGACGGCGCAGATGCCGCAGAAGCTGAACAGCACGGCGATGGAAATGATCAGCCGGTTGTCCTTGGAGGAGCGGTTGAGCAGCAGCAGCTTCAGCAGCAGGCCGAAGAGCGCGCCCAGGGCCAGCACCCCCAGGTTGGAGAGAATCGGGACCAGCAGGGCGGTGAAGGAGAATCCCGTGCCCGCGTAGCTGGAAACCGCCACCGCGATGGCGGCGGAGAAGGCCACCAGGCCCACGATGTCATCGAAAGCCACCACCTGCAGCAGCGTGTCCACAAAATCTCCCTTCGCCCCGGTCTGGCGGATGGTCATCATGGTGGAGGCCGGCGCGGTGGCCGAGGCCAGGGCGGCCAGCACAATGGAGAAGGCCAGCTCCATGTTCAGCAGGAACCGCACCGTCACGAAGACCAGCGCCGAGGCCGTCAGCGCCTCCAGCAGGGTAATCACCACCACCTGGCCCCCGTTTTTCCGGATGGCGGAGAGGCGGAAGAATTCGCCGGTGCTGAAGGCGATGAAGGCCAGGGCGATGTCGGACAGGAAATCCGTATGGGCGATGAAGCTGGCGGGAATCATGTTCAGCCCGAAGGGGCCGATCAGGATGCCGGCCAGAATATACCCCGTCACATGGGGCAGGCGCAGGCGCTTGGTCAGCCGGGTCATGAGGAAACCGGAGAAAAGCATCAGCGCCATGGAGACGATGGTGGCGGAGGCGGAGGGACCCAGATCTTCCTTTACCCATGGGAACATGAAAAACAGCCTCCTTCCGCGTGTATGTTTTATGCCGTGAATATTCTACCACATACGCGCCTTTTTTACAAATGAACCGTATTCCCTTTGCCGCGGGGCTGTGGTATAATCCCGGAAAAACACAGGGAGCGGCTTTGCGCGGGCCGGGGGAGGACAGGATGATGCGGATGAACCTGAACGATGGATGGCGGATGACGTACGGGGGGAAGGACTACGCCTGTGACGTGCCCTGCTCCATGTACGACACCCTGGCGCGAGCCGGGGCGATCCCGGATCCCTACGCGGGGGAGAACGAGTGGGCGGCCACGCCCCTGAGCGACGGGGACACGACCTTCACCCGGGAGGTGGAGGTGTCGGCGGAATTCCGGACGGCGGACAGGATGGCGCTCCGCTTCGAGGGGATCGATACCCTGGGGGAGGTTTTCTGGGATGGGCGGCGCCTGGGCCGGACGGACAACATGCACCGGACCTGGGAATTCCCGCTGGTGGCGGGGACGGAAGGAAGGCATAGCCTGCGGGTGAAGATTCAGTCCCCCTCCCGGTACGTGACGGAAGCCCAGCGGGCCCGGCCCCTGTGGGGCGTGGAGCAGGCCATGCCCGGGTATCCGCACCTGCGGAAGGCCCACTGCATGTTCGGGTGGGACTGGGGCCCCATCCTGCCGGACATGGGCATCTGGCGGCCGGTGAGCCTGACGGGCTGGCGGGGCGGCCGGATTCTGCAGGTGCTTTACACCCAGCGGCATGAGGCGGGCGCCGTGCTGCTTCGCTGCCGGGCGGAAACGGAATGCTGGCGCGAGGGTGTGGAGGCGGTCTGGACCGTGACCTCCCCGGAGGGGGAAGTGTTCACCGCGCCGCTGCGGGGCGGCGAGGGGGAAATCCGGATTCCGAACCCGCGGCTGTGGTGGGTGCGGGGCCTGGGGGAGCAGCCCCTGTACCGCTGCGAGGTCACCCTGCGCCGGGGGGAGGAAGTGCTGGACCGGCAGGAGCGGCGCGTCGGCCTGCGGACCCTGACCGTCAGCCAGGAGCGGGATGAATGGGGAAAGGAATTCTGCTTCGTCAACAACGGGGTGAAGTTTTTCGCCATGGGCGCCAACTATATCCCGGAGGACCAGCTGATTCCCCGCTGCACGAAGGCGCGGACGGAGCGGCTGCTGGCGGACTGCGTTCGGGCCAACTACAACACCATCCGGGTCTGGGGCGGCGGATGGTACCCGGACGACTGGTTTTACGATTTCTGCGATGAAAACGGGCTGGCGGTCTGGCAGGATTTCATGTTTGCCTGCGCCACCTACCGGCTGACGCCGGATTTTGAGGCCACCGTCCGGCAGGAAATCCGGGACAACGTGGTCCGGCTGCGGAATCATCCCTCCCTGGCCCTGTGGTGCGGCAACAACGAGATTGAGTCCGCCTGGGAGGGCTGGGGCCTGCCGGAGGATCCGGAGGCGAAAGGGGACTACACGAAGCTTTTCGAGGGGATCATGCCGGAAATGCTGCGGGAGCTGGATCCGGACACCTTCTACTGGCCCTCCTCTCCCTCCAGCGGGGGCGGGTTTCAGGACTCCTCCTCCAATGCGGCGGGGGACATGCATTACTGGGCGGTGTGGCACAACTTCAAGCCCATCGAAGCCTTCCGCCAGTACTACTACCGGTACTGCAGCGAGTACGGCTTTGAGAGCCTGCCGGACATCCGGACCATCCGGGCCTTCGCGGAGGAAAAGGATTTCGACCTCTGCGGGCCGGTGATGGAGGCGCATCAGAAGTGCACCCAGGGGACGGAAAAGCTGCTGTACTACCTGGGGCAGATGACCAACTATCCCTACGACTTTGAGCGGCTGATCTACTGCTCCCAGCTGGTGCAGGCGGACTGCATCCGGTCCAACGTGGAGCATATGCGCCGGGCCCGGGGCCGGTGCATGGGGTCCACCTACTGGCAGGTGAACGACTCCAACCCGGTCATCAGCTGGAGCAGCATCGATTCCTTCGGCCGGTGGAAGGGGCTGCATTACGCGGCCCGGCGGTTCTACGCGCCGATCCTGCTTTCCTGTGACGACACGGACCCGGCGCGGCCGGCGCTGTACGTGACCAATGACACGCCCCGGGACGAGCGGCTGCGGGTGGAATGCCATCTGCGGGACCGGGAAGGCCGGATCCTGGACACCTTTACCGCGGAAGAAAAATGCCCCGCCCTGAAGGCGGAACGGGTCCTGACCCTGGACCTGGCGGAGCGGCTGGCCGGGCGGGCGGAAAAACGGAGCCGGTACCTGGAGTACCGGCTGCTGCGGGGGGATGAGGTGCTCAGCGAGGGCACAACCCTCTTCGTCCGGCCCAAGACCTTTGCCTTCCGGCCCACCCATGTCCGGGCGGAGATCCGGGAGGCAGGGGACGATTACCGGATCACCCTGCGGGCGGACGGCTTCGCCAAGAGCGTGTGCCTGTCCCTGACGGAAGGGGAGGGCGTCTTCAGCGACAACTGGTTCGACCTCCACGGGGACCGGGAGAAAACCGTGACCCTGTCCAGGGCGGAGTGCGGGCTGGAACCGGCGGCCCTCCGGGCCGGGCTGCGGATCACCCATTACTGCCCGGCGGCGGAATAAAAAAAGCGCTCCTTTCAGGAGCGCTTTTCAATTTGCGGATCAGGCGTAGAGCGGATAATGGGCCATAAGGGCTTCCACCTGGGCCCGGATGCCGGGGACGGCGGCTTCGCCCTCCCGCTGGATCTGAGCGATCCAGCGGGCGACCTGGGCCATCTCCGGCTCCTTCAGGCCCCGGGAGGTGGCGGCGGGGGTGCCGACCCGCAGGCCGCTGGTGACAAAGGGGCTGCGGGTCTCGTTGGGCACGGTGTTCTTGTTGGCGGTGATATTCGCCGCGTCCAGCAGGGCTTCCATCTGTTTGCCGGTCATCTCGGTGCCGGTGAAGTCCAGCAGGAGCAGGTGATTGTCCGTCCCGCCGGAAACCATGCGCACGCCCTCCTCCCGGAAGGCGGCTTCCATGGCCTTGGCGTTCAGAATGATCTGATGCTGATAATCCCGGAAGGCGGGCTGCAGCGCCTCGCCGAAGCACACCGCCTTGGCGGCGATGACATGCTCCAGGGGACCGCCCTGGGTGCCGGGGAAGATGGCCTTGTCAATGGCCTTGGCGTAGGCTTCACGGCAGAGAATCATGCCGCCCCGGGGGCCGCGCAGCGTCTTATGGGTGGTGGTGGTGACAAAGTCCGCGTAGGGCACGGGGCTGGGATGCTCCCCGGCGGCCACCAGGCCCGCGATGTGGGCCATGTCCACCATCAGGAGGGCGCCCACCTCATCCGCGATGGCGCGCAGCCGGGGGAAGTCGATGACCCGGGGATAGGCGCTGGCGCCGGCGACGATCATTTTCGGGCGGCATTCCAGGGCCAGGCGGCGCACCTCGTCATAGTCGATGGTCTCCGTCTCCGGGCTGACGCCATAGGGGACGAAGCGATAATAGGCGCCGCTCATGTTGACGGGGCTGCCGTGGGTCAGATGGCCGCCGTTGGACAGGCTCAGACCCATGACCGTGTCCCCGGGCTGCAGCATGGCAAAGTAAACCGCCATGTTGGCCTGGGCGCCGCTGTGAGGCTGGACATTGGCGTGCTCCGCGCCGAAGAGCCGGCAGGCCCGGTCCCGCGCCAGGTTCTCCACCACGTCCACGAACTGGCAGCCGCCATAGTACCGCTTTCCCGGATATCCTTCCGCGTACTTGTTGGTCAGGCAGGTGCCCATGGCCGCCATGACGGCGGGGGAAACGAAATTCTCACTGGCGATGAGCTCAATGTGCGTCCGCTGACGGTTCAGCTCCAGGCCAATGGCCTCCGCGACCTCGGGATCAACGCTGCGGATCAGATCCAGTTCCATGCTCAGATTTCCTTTCTTTTCGCGGGCAGCCGCCCGATATTCCGCGCCGGAGGCGCTTCCCCCGGAGTATACCATACCCGGCGCACCGCGCCAACAAAAAACAATAAAAAAACCGCCAGGGCTCAATCCGGGCTGCCCCGCAGCACATCCGTCCAATGCTTACTGCTGCTTCCGTCAGGACCTGACAGGGTTCACACCGACGCATCGCACAGGACCCGGATCTCATCGCCTCAGCGGCAGGGAACAGTATACTGTGTTTTCACGAAAAAAGCAAGCAAAAATCTTGACCTGTACCGCTTCCGCGCATAAAATAAAGAGCGTTGTTCTGCCCGCCGGCGGGGCGGGCCCGATCCCGGACAGAGACAGGGAGGCGCGCATGAAGATCGGTTTTGATCACGACAAGTACACCCGGATGCAGTCAGAACACATTCTGGAACGGATTGAGAAATTCGGCGGAAAGCTGTACCTGGAGCTGGGCGGCAAGCTCTTTGACGACTTCCATGCCAGCCGCGTGCTGCCCGGTTTCCGGCCGGACAGCAAGATGCAGATGCTGCTGCGGCTGAAGGAGCAGGAGGAGATCCTGATCGTCCTGAACGCCGACGACATCGAGACCAGCAAGGTCCGGGGGGATCTTGGCATCACCTACGACGCGGACACGCTGCGGCTCATCGACGCCTTCCGGGGCATCGGGCTGTACGTGGGGTCGGTGGTGCTGACCCGGTACGCCGCCCAGCCCGCGGCCGTGGCCTTTGAGCAGCGGCTGAACAGCCTGGGCATCCGCACCTTCCGCCATTACACCATCGAGGGCTATCCCTCCGACGTGGATCACATCGTGTCCGACGAAGGCTTTGGCCGCAACGAGTATGTGGAGACCACCCGTCCCCTGATCCTGGTGACGGCGCCGGGCCCCGGGTCCGGCAAGATGGCCACCTGCCTCAGCCAGGTGTACCAGGAGAACCGCCGGGGCATCCGGGCGGGATACGCGAAGTTCGAAACCTTCCCCATCTGGAACCTGCCTCTGAAGCATCCGGTGAACGTGGCCTACGAGGCCGCCACGGCGGATCTCAGCGACGTGAACATGATCGACCCCTACCACCTGGAAGCCTACGGTGAAACCACCGTCAACTACAACCGGGACATTGAGATCTTCCCCGTGCTGAACGCGCTGTTTGAGCGGGTCTGGGGGTATTCCCCCTACCGCAGCCCCACGGACATGGGGGTGAACATGGCGGGTTTCTGCATCTCCGACGATGAGGTCTGCCGGGAAGCGGCGAAGAAGGAAATCCTCCGGCGGTACTACGCCGCCCGCTGCGCCCATCTCCAGGGCCACGCCGCGAAGGAGGAGGGGGACAAGATCCGCCTGCTGATCAAGAACATGGACATCGGGGACGACCTGCGGCCCGTCATCGGCGCGGCCCGGGCCAAGGCGGAGCTGACCGGCATGCCGGCGCTGGCCATCGAGCTGCCGGACGGGAGGATCGTGACCGGCAAGACCACGGACCTGCTGGGCCCGTCGGCCGCGGTGGTGCTGAACGCCGTGAAGGCCCTGGGCCACATTGACAAGGAGACCCACCTGATCTCCCCCCACGTCATCGAGCCCGTGCAGGAGCTGAAATGCAAATACCTGGGCAACCATAACCCCCGGCTCCACTCCGACGAGGTGCTGGTGGCCCTCAGCGTTTCCGCCGCCACCAACCCCACCGCGGCGAAGGCCCTGACCATGCTGCCCCAGCTGAAGGGATGCGAGGCCCATTCCACGGTGATTCTGCCCGCGGTGGACGACAATACCTTCCGCCGCCTGGGCCTGAACCTGACCTGTGACCCGGCGTACCAGACCCACAAGCTGTACCACAAATGATTCCGTCGCCTGCCGAGCGGGAAAACGTCCCGCCGGGAGGCTCCGGCGCGGAGCCGGACGAAAGAAAGGATGCGTGTTTCCAATGTCAGACAAATCTCCGATCCTCCTGATCATGGCGGCGGGCATGGGCAGCCGGTATGGCGGCCTGAAGCAGATGGACCCCGTGGGCCCGGAGGGGGAAACCATTCTGGATTACAGCGTCTTCGACGCCCGGCGGGCGGGTTTCCGGCGGGTGGTTTTCCTGATCAAGCATGAAATCGAGGCGGATTTCAGACGCCTGGTGGGGGACCGGATCGCCCGGCACATGGAGGTGTCCTACGCCTTCCAGGAGGTGACCTCCCTGCCTGAGGGATACGCCGTGCCGGAGGGGCGGGTCAAGCCCTACGGCACCGGCCACGCGGTGCTGTGCTGCCGGGATCTGATCGACGCCCCCTTCGCCGCCATCAACGCCGACGATTATTACGGCCCCCACGCCTTTCAGCAGGCCTATGACGCCCTGACCGCCCTGCGGGACGATGAGAAGCAGCGCTTCCTCATGGTGGCCTACGCCCTGAAGAACACCCTGACGGAGAACGGCTACGTGGCCCGGGGCGTCTGCGAGGCGAACCCGGACGGCACGCTGAGGACCATTCATGAGCGCACCCATATTATCGCCTCCTGCGACGGCCCGCTGTACACCGAGGACGGGGAGACCTACCGCCGCCTGGATCCGGACAGCCCGGTGAGCATGAACATGTGGGGCTTTACCCCCTCCCTGCTGACGGCGCTGGCGGAGCGCTTCCCGGCTTTCCTGGAAAACGATCTGAAGCGGAATCCCGTGAAGGCGGAATTCTTCCTGCCTTTCGTGGTCAATGACCTGCTGGAGGAGGGAAAGGCCACGGTGCGGGTGCTGCGGAGCGAGGACCGCTGGTGGGGCGTGACCTATCAGGCGGACAAGCCCCAGGTGAAGGCCGCCCTGAAGGCGCTGACCGATCAGGGCCTCTATCCCCCCGCGCTGTGGGAGGCGTAAAGAAGCATTTTCTCTCCCGCGGGAGCGGAATCAAAAAACGGACAGGCCGGCTTTCCACGGGACGTGAGAGCCGGTTTTTTTTCGCGGGAAGGGCTTTTTTCGTTAAAAATGTGACAATTTTTCCCAGATATGATATGTTCATTGTATCCAAAAGATGATATAATTCAACCATGAGAGCTGTGCGTTCTTGAATATGCTGGATTTCAGGAGACGGATGGGTTTCGGACCATTGCCTCCTGATGCGTATATACTTTTTCTCTCTCCTGTGCAGAAAGGAGGTTCCCCGTGGCATCAACGAAGAGCAGCGAAGTCGGAAAACTGCGGATCATTTCCCTTGGCGGCGTGGATGAAATCGGCAAAAACATGACCGTTTTTGAATATGGCGACGATATTGTCATCGTGGACTGCGGCAGCGTCTTCCCCAAGGAGGACATGCTGGGGGTGGACCTGGTGATTCCGGACGTGTCCTACCTGATCAGCCGGAAGGACCATATCCGCGGATACCTGTTCACCCACGGGCATGAGGATCATATCGGCGCGACGCCCTACATCCTCCGCCAGATTCCCGCCCCCATCTACGGGACGAAGCTGACCATGGCCCTGGTGGACCTGAAATTAAAGGAATACCGGGTGGACAACGTTCCCATGCACGTGGTGCGCCCCCGGGACGTGGTGCAGGTGGGCTGCTTCACCTGCGAGTTTATCCACGTGAGCCACTCCATCGCCGGCGCCTGCGCCATCGCCATCACCTGTCCCGCGGGGACGGTGATCGTCAGCGGCGACTTCAAGATCGACTATACCCCCATCGACGGCAACGTGACCGACCTGCAGACCCTGGCCCGCTACGGCGAGCGGGGCGTCATGGCCCTGCTGTGCGAATCCACCAACGTGGAGCGCTCCGGCTACACCATGAGCGAGATGAAGATCGGCGAAACCTTCGACAAGATGTTTGCCCAGGCGGAGGGCCGGGTCATCGTGGCCATGTTCGCCAGCAACATCCACCGGATGCAGATGGTCATTGACAACGCCATCCGCTACGGCCGCCGGGTCTGCTTCATCGGCCGCAGCATGGTGAACGTCAGCCGGGTGGCCATGAGCATCGGGGAGCTGAAGATCCCCGAGGGTTGGCTTATCGACATGGACAGCCTGGATCAGTTTCCGGACAACGAGCTGCTGGTGCTGACCACCGGCAGCCAGGGCGAGCCCATGGCGGGCCTGACCCGCATGGCCTACGCGGAGCACCGGAAGCTGCAGATCCGCCAGAGCGACATGGTCATCATTTCCGCCACCCCGATCCCGGGGAATGAGAAATTCATCTCCCGGGTGATCAACCAGCTGTACCGGCTGGGGGCGCAGGTGGTCTACAGCACCCTGGCGGAGGTACACGTCTCCGGCCACGCCTGCCAGGAAGAACTCAAGCTGATGCACGCTCTGGTGCGGCCGAAGTACTTTATCCCTGTCCACGGAGAGTACCGGATGCTGTGGCAGCACGCGGTGCTGGCGGAGAGCATGGGGACGGAGAGCCAGAACATCATCATCCCCGAAATGGGCCAGGTCATTGAGATGAACATGAACTACCTGGCCCTGGCGGAGCAGGTGCCCACCGGCGGCATCCTGGTGGACGGCCTGGGCGTGGGCGACGTGGGCAACGTGGTGCTGCGGGACCGGAAGCACCTGAGCCAGGAGGGCATCCTGGCGGTGGTCATCGTCATCGACCGGGATCAGGAAAAGCTGGTTTCCGGGCCGGACATCGTCAGCCGCGGCTTTATCTACGTCCGGGAGAATGAGGACATCATCGACAATGTGCAGGCGCTGGTGCGGGAAGTCCTGTCCCGGCAGAGCCTGGCCTGGGAAAACTGGGGCAGCCTGAAGAACCTGATCAAGGACGAGGTGCACAACTACATCTTCGAGAAGATCAAGCGGAATCCCATGATCCTGCCCATCATCCTTGATGTATAAGGAAAAAGATGATATCATGCGGAGGAGGGGAGCTTTCCTCTCCCCCTGTTTTTTTCCCTGAAAGGAGCTTAGCCATGGAGTATTCCGCGGCCTGGCGGCTGGCGGACGCGATCCGTGCCAGCGAGGAGTATCAGACCTATCACAGCCTGAAGGCCTCCGTCATGGGGGAGGAAACCCAGGCGGCCCTGATCCGGGAATACCGGCGGCTGCAGGTGGAAATCCAGATGAAGGCCATGAGCGGGCAGGCGGTGGACCCGGAGGAGACCCAGCGCTTTTCCGCCCTGAGCACCCTCCTTTTCAGCAAGCCGGAGGTGAACCAGTTCCTGCTGGCCGAAATGCGGCTGCAGCAGGCCCTGGCGGACATTTTTAAGATCGTGACAGATGCGGCGGGGCTGGAAATCCAGCTGCCGGGATGAGGGACGGAAGCTTGAAGCACGAAGAAAAGGAACCGGTAACCTGGCGCAGCCTGCGGGAGGAGCGGGAGTACGGCTTGTACTGGTACAGCGCCCTCTGGCGGGTGCTGCGGCCCATCCTGGTGGGGCTGACGGTGGCGGTGATCGTGGCGGGCCTGGGCATGAGCCTGTGGCAGAAGCTGTACGATGAGTTCGCCGGCCCCGTGGACGCGGCGGACGACGAACAGGTGCTTTTCGAAATCGCCAGCGGTCAGAGCCTGACCCGGGTGGCGAACAACCTGGAGGCGGCGGGGCTGATTCACAACAGGACCGTCTTCAAGTACTACTGCGACTTCGCGGGCCTGGGCCAGAAACTGCAGATCGGTCAGTACGGCCTGAAGCGGAGCATGAGCATGGCCGAGATCGCGAACCAGCTGACCACCGGGGACGGCAACCCCCTGGTGCGGAACATCACGCTGATCCCCGGGGAAACGGTGGAGGATTTCGCGGCCAAAATGGTCCGGGACGGGGTGCTGACGGAAAAGGAGACCTTCCTGTCCCTGTGCCGGAGCGGGGAGGCCTTCCGGGACTATTACTACGTGGCGGATGTGCTGGCCACGAAGACGGCCGGCAGCCGGAAGTACGTTCTGGAGGGATACCTGGCGCCGGACACCTACGAGGTATACGTCACCGCCACGGCGGAGGACCTGATCCGGAAGCTGCTGAGCCAGACGGAGGCGGTTTTCCCCGCCGAGATGCAGGAGCGGGCGGAGGCCCTGGGCTTCACCATGGATCAGATCCTGACCCTGGCCAGCCTGATCGAGAAGGAAGCGGGGGCGGGGGATTTCGCCCGGGTCAGCGCCGTGTTTCATAACCGGCTGAAGGCGGGCATGAAGCTGCAGAGCGACGTCACCATCCACTATATCACCGGTGTGCGGAAGATGGCCCTGGAAGGGGACGACCTGAGCGCCAACAGCCCCTACAACACCTATGTTTACGCCGGGCTGCCCGTGGGCCCCATCTGCAGCCCCTCCGCCGCGGCGATCCAGGCGGCCCTGTATCCGGACGAGACCTACGTGGCGGAAAACTACCTGTACTTCTGCGCCAAGAATCCGGACAGCGGGGATCTGTATTTCAGCCGCACCCTGGCCGAGCACGAGCAGGCGGTGGCCATCTACGCCCCGCTGTGGAAGAAGTATGACGAGCGCAGAGGAATCCAGTAAGAGCGGGACGAGCAGGGAAAGTGTTGCAAGATCGTTAAAAATGTGTTAAGATCACAAAACGCTGAACAGTAAAGGAGCTGGCACGAATGGCAGGGTACATCTCAGACGCGGTCATCCGCCGGCTTCCGGCGTACTACCGACATCTGCGGGAGCTGGAGGATGCGGGCGTAAAACAGATTTCCAGCCAGGACCTGGGGGACAGGATGCAGCTGACGCCCAGCCAGATCCGCCAGGATATCAACACCTTCGGCGGCTTCGGCCGCCAGGGCTACGGGTATCCCGTGACGGAGCTGAAGGAGCATATCCGCGCTATCATGGGGCTGGATCATGAGCACCGGATGGTCATCATCGGGGGCGGCCGCATGGGCCGGGCCATCGCCAGCTACGCCGGCTTCGCCCGGGAGGGCTTTCCCACGGTGGCGCTGTTTGACCAGGACACGGTCCGGATTCAGATGAGCACGGAGGCGCTGCCCGTGTACCCGGTGGCGGAGCTGGAGGAGCGGCTGCCGGGGATGGCGGCGAAGATCGTGGTGCTGGCCCTGCCCGCGGAGGCGGCGCAGGAGATGCTGGAGCGGGTCTACAGCCTGGGCATCCGGGCGGTATGGAACTTCGCGCCGGCGGATCTGGTTTATCCCCGGGACATGACGGTCATGAATGTGCACCTCAGCGATTCGCTGCACATTCTGTCCTACCGGATCAACCAGCAGGAAGAAGACGCCCGGAGTTAACTCCGGGTTTTTCCATCTCATGGGAGCGTAAAAATGGCACGTATGAAGCATTATGACCTGTATGAGGGCGACGGGGAAATCGTCGGCGAGGAGGAGGCCTGGGGCCGGAAGCCTTCCCGGCCGGCGGAACCCTCCCGCGCCCGCCGGGCGGACAGGATCCTTCCGGAAGAGGAGGCGCCCTGGGGACGGACCCTGCCGGGGAAGGCGCCCCTGGGCCGGGACGAGGAGCTGCGGGAGAAGGACGAGGCGGCCCGGCGGGCCCAGTCCCGCTACTTCGCCCAGAACCTGGAGGACGACGGCCTGGGCGCCCCGCCCTCCCTTTTCGATGACTTCGACCGGTTTAACGATCCCCTGCTGCGGGAGGAACCGCGGCCCCGGCGGAAGAAAAAGCTGAAACACCGGGGCGCCTGGATGGCCAGCATCCTCCTGAGCCTGGCCGGCATCCTGGGGGCGGCGTACCTGTGCCTGCCCCAGCTGACGGGCGTCCGGTACCGTTTTCTGCCCAATCTGGCCTTCGCCAACGGCAGCCTGCTGAAGCTGGAGGCGGAAGAAGCCGAGGCCTTCGCCGGATGGCGGGGGGAGGTTTTCCACGACAGCATCTATCCCGGGATTTACATTGACGACGTCCACGTGGGCGGGATGACCAAGGCGCAGGCCGTGGAGGCTCTGACCCGGGAGGGCGACAGCGCCGGGGCCGACTTTAACCTGACCCTGACGGTGGGCAACCAGAGCTGGCAGGTGACGCCGGAGCGGGTGCCCGTGACCCGGAACGTAAAGGAGATGGTGGACGCGGCCTGGGCCATGGCCCGGGGAAACACTCCCGGTCTGCGGGGCAGCGGGCGCACCCCCTTCCAGGAGCGGGTGGACCGGGTTTCCGCCCTGCGGAGCGCGCCGGTGAGCCTGCGGACGGAAACAACCTGGGACCACGCGGCGCTGCGAACCCTGTGCGAGGGCATCGCGAACTATGTCAACCGGGATCCGGTGAACAGCACGGTGGCCACCTTTGACTTCGGCACCCAGACCTTCACCTTCACGGAGGACCGGCCCGGGGCGTACCTGGATCCGGAGCAGATCTATCAGAAAACGGCGGCGCTGCTGGACGCGGGGGATGATCACGCCTCCCTCTTCCTGACGCCGGAAAAGCGCATCGCGGATGTGACGAAGACGGAGCTGATGAACAGCTTCGGCCTGATTTCCACCTACACGACGAAGACCACCAGCAACAAAAACCGGAACACCAACATCCAGCTGAGCGCCAGCGCTATCAACGGCATCACGGTGCTGCCCGGGGAAACCTTCAGCTTCAACGCCGCCACCGGGGAGCGGACGGCGGAAAAGGGCTACCGGGCGGCCGCGGCCATCTCCGGCGGGCAGAGCATCGAGGAGATCGGCGGCGGCGTGTGCCAGACCAGCTCCACCCTGTTCAACGCCGTGGCCCGGGCGAACCTGGAAATCGTGGAGCGCAGCCCCCACGCCTGGCCCTCCAGCTACGTGGAGAAGGGGTTTGACGCCACGGTCAACTGGCCGGGGCTGGATTTCAAATTCAAAAACAACACGGACTGGCCCATCTTCATCATCGCGGACTACGCCAGCCAGAAGGTGACGGTCAGCATCTACGGCATGGGCCTGGGGGTGAACACCCGCATCGACCTGGAGAGCGTCACCACGAAAACCCTGCCCCAGCCGGAGGGGACGAATTACGTCATCAACACGAGCCTGGCCAGCGGGGAGAGCAAGCGCACCGTCACCGGCCGGAAGGGCTACGTGGTGGAAACCTGGAAGGTCTGGTACCAGGGGGAGAAGGAAATCCGGCGGGAGCTGCTTTTCACCACCACCTACAAGGCCTATCAGGAGACCATTGAGTACAATCCTACCTGATCCGGGATCCGTCAGGGAATCATCCGGGCCAAAAAGAAACCCGCCGGCTTTGACAAGAAACCGGCGGGTGTTTTTAACGGCATATTTGGGCATCCTCAGCGCTTCGGCCAGGGCTCTAAGGAGATATCGGAAAGCTTCCGATTCCGCCGTCCGCAAGGGGGAAATACGGCCATTCACCGCGTGAAGCGGTGCGGCTGCGGAAAGGGACCCGGCCGTCCGGAACCGGAGGCTCAGGTCAGGTCGGCGTATTGCAGGCCGGTCAGCAGCCGCAGATCCCCGGGGGCCAGATCGATCTGCCAGCCGACCTTGCCGGCGCTGACATAGATCCGGTCCATCTCCTTCGCGGTTTCGTGCAGAAAGGTGGGAAAACGCTTCTTCATCCCGATGGGGGAGCAGCCGCCGTGCACGTATCCCGTCAGGGGCAGCAGCTCCTTCTGGGGGAGCATGCGGACGGACTTTTCCCCGGCCGCGGCGGCGGCCTTTTTCAGGTTCAGCTCCCCGGCCACGGGGATGACGAATACATAGTATTTTCCCGGGCTGCCGGCGGCCACCAGGGTCTTGAAAACCCGCTCCACCGGCTCCCCGAGGATCCCGGCGATGTCCACCCCGGACAGGGTCGGATCCGCCTCGTAGGTGTGACTCCCGTAGGACACTTTCCGGCTGTCCAGCACCCGCATCACATTGGTTTTTTCCACTTTCCCGGCCATACCGCCCTCCGTTACGCGCTGAATCTTCCCTGCCGCGGTATTGTACCATACCGTTTTCCGCATTTCAATCCGGGAAGCGGGACAGCCCGGGAGAATCCCGCGGAAAAGGGACAGCCGGAAGGCAGGGGAGCGGCGGCGGAGGTCCGCGGCCGCGGCGGCACGGGACATTCCCCCTGACGGCGCGCGTTGCAAAAAACAGTTGAAAAAGCAGTCGCTTTCCGGTATAATATCAGCGGTTAAGCCGGAGTGGCGGAATGGCAGACGCCGCGGATTCAAAATCCGTTGCCCTCAAAAGCGTGCGGGTTCAAGTCCCGCCTTCGGCACAGCCTTTTGCCCCCGCGCTTCGGGGGCTTTCTGTTTGTTCAAGGTGGGGAGGATGGAAACCATGCGGATTCTTTTTGTGACCAGTGAGTGCGCGCCCTTCAGCAAGAGCGGCGGGTTGGCGGACGTGGCCTTTTCGCTGCCGCCGGCCCTGCGGAAGACCGGGAACGACCTGGCCATCCTGACGCCCCTGTACCAGTGCGCCTGGCGGGGATATCAGGACCAGCTGCAGTTTGTCATGGACGTGGATATCCCCCACGGCGGCGAGGATTACCGGTGCGAGCTGTACAGGGGGGACCGGGACGGCGTGCCGGTCTGGTTCCTGAAATACGATCCCTTCTTCGACCGGCCCCGGCTTTACGGCTATGACGATGACAAGCTGCGCTTCGCCTTTTTCAGCCGCGCGGTTATCGAGCTGCTGCCGGAGCTGGGCCCCATGCCGGACATCCTGCACTGCAACGACTGGGAGACGGCCCTGTCCGTGGTGTACCTGAAGAACGACCAGGTGACCCGGCCAGAGCTGAAAAACATCCGCTCCGTCTTCACCATTCACAACATCGCCTACCAGGGCCAGTTCAGCGCCTGGGAGCTGCAGACCACCTTCGCCCTGCCCGCGGGCTGGTACGACGGGGGCCTGGGCTTTGAGTACGAGGGCCGGCATGACGTGAATCTGATGAAGGGCGCCATGATGGTGGCGGACGCGGTGTCCACCGTGTCACCCACCTACGCCCGGGAGCTGCACCACCACCGCTACGGCATGGGCCTGGAGGGCGTGGCCAACATGGTGGACAACAAGCTGCAGGGCATCCTGAACGGCATCGACATGGATCTGTACGATCCCCGGCAGGACGCGCGGCTGCCCGCCGCCTTTGACCCGGACCACATGGCCGGCAAGGCGGTGTGCAAGGCGGACCTGCAGGAGACCTTCGGGCTGGAGAAGGAGGCGCATTTCCCCCTCTTCTGCCTGGTGGCCCGGCTGGTGGAGCAGAAGGGCGTGGAGCTGATCAAAGAGCTGCTGCCCCGGCTCATGGACCTGGGGTGCCAGGTGATCATCTTCGGCCAGGGGGACGCGGCCTACGTGGACTTTTTCCGGGACTGCGTGACCCGCTGGCCCGGTCAGTTCGGCTTTTCCAGCGATTATAACGAGCCCATGGCGGCCCGGGTTTTCGCCGGGTCGGATTTCTACCTGATGCCCTCCCGCTTCGAGCCCTGCGGCCTGAGCCAGATGATCGCCATGCGGTACGGCACGGTGCCCATCGTCCACGAAACCGGCGGGCTGAAGGACTCCGTCCGCTCCTACAGCGAGTTTGACGGCATCGGGGACGGCTTCTCCTTCCCGGAGTACACCAGCCAGAGCCTGATGATGAGCATCATGAGTGCCCTGCGGGTGTATTTCTGCGACGAGGACACCTTTGCCCTGCTGCGCCGCCGGTGCATGGAAAAGGACTTCTCCTGGGACCGCAGCGCCCAGCAGTACCTGCGGATGTACAGCCGCATCGCGGTGGGGGGCCAGGTGGAGCAGATTCCCTACCGGGACGCCTACCTGCAGCTGAAGGAGGCGTACGTGGAGCTGGAGCAGGCCAACCGCCAGCTGAACCTGGAGCGCTTCCCGGATCCCTATCACCGGGTGATTCAGGTGCACATGACCACCCAGACGGACGTCTTCTTCTTCCTGCGGTTTGACCGGGAAGGAGACCGGTTCACCTTCCAGATTGAGCCCTTCACCTTCCACGACGCGGACGCCTTCATCTCCGTCAGCTTTGACCACCTGATGGCCATGGCGAGAGGGGAGACCACCTTCGACCGGCTGTATCTCAGCGGCCTGCTGCGGGTGAAGGGCAACCTGTCCAAGGGCGCGGAGATGCGCACCCTGCTGGGCAGAAGAAAGGAATAAAAACACGGGGCAGCCGCGACGTCATCACCGCGGCTGCCCCGTCTTTTCGTTTTCGCGCTGATCCGACGACACGGGTCAGCTTTTTTCGTTGACGCGCCGGGCCGGGTCAGTGCTTATTTACGACTCCTGTCCGTCCCGGATCTGGTGGATGTCGTAGTAGATGGCGTGCATGCCTTCCCCCAGGCGGCGCTTGAAGGCGCTTTCGTCCGGGCCGCCGCGGTTGCCGCCGTCGCCGGGATGGGGCAGGCGGCGCTTCCAGATGATGTGGCCGGCCTCATCGGTTTGCTGCCAGGTGTTGAACATGGGTGGCAGGTCCGGCACACCCTCCTCCCCGGCGAGGATCCGGCGGCAGTTTTCCGCCTGGCCTTCCACCACGTCCGGCACCGCGTAGCCGTTTCCGCCCCACACGCCGTCATAGTCCCCCCGGAAGGGAATCAGCTTTTCCAGCAGCCGCAGCCAGTTTTCCACGGTGCCCCGGAGGGGCTTGCCAAAGGGCATGCCCAGCTCGTCCCCCACGAAGAGCAGGCGGAAGGCTTTGTCCAGCATGACGATGGAGCCGGGAGCGTGGTCCGGAAGCTTGAGGACCGTAAGGTCGCGGCCCTTCACCGGGATGATATCCCCGTCCCCCACGGCCTTTTTGGGATAATCATTGGGAAAAAAGATGCCCTCAAAGCTGCGGAAGGGCCGGGTGGCCAGGGGGATGGTTTCCTCCGCCATGTAGGCCAGGTCGAAATAGCCGTTGTTGGCGGTGTGGTCAAAATGATCGTGGGTGTTGGCGATGCGGGTCACCGGGTGGCCCACCAGTCCCTCGCAGTAAGCCCGGATGCTGCCCGCGCCGTATCCGCTGTCGATCAGCAGGGCATCCCCGTCCTCCCCGTCCAGCAGGTAGGAAAAATCCCCGTCGGAAAGAATACGCCAGGTTTTCGGCGCGATCTCCCAGGAGCGGAAATAGGGCTCGCTCATGGGGACGCGCAGCCCCTCCTCGTCCTCCAGGAGAATGTTGCTTTTTCCGGAAAAATCATAGGGTACGCGTTCACTCATGTGAGTTTTTCCTCCTTTGATGTATCTCTTCCGTCGCTCCGCTCTCTGAGGAATTCCATTCCGGGGGACGCCTCTCGGCTCCCGCAACCTCAATCGGCGCACAGCCGCCTTGGGGCGGCTGCGCTTGTTTCGGTTGAGGTGCTCACCTTCCTTCCGCCTGACGGCGGACGCCCCACAGGGGCGACGGTCGGATCGCACCCCGTTCACTTACGCAGCGGTTCTAAGCTCTGTCTGCGCCTTACGGCTTGCCAATC
>JAFUGS010000093.1 GCA_017469265.1 Clostridia bacterium | reverse complement strand
TCGAAAGAGTAAGGAAGAAGCCGAAAGCCAAGCTAAACAAGCTATTGAAAAAGCCGAAGCAGAAGCGTCCCGTATTGTAAACAAAGCCACGGTAGAGGCAACAAAGAAAAGGTCTGAAGCAATTGAGGCCGCGCAAAAAGACTTTGAAGAAGTGGCCAAAAAAATTGAAGATCGAGAAAAAGACTTAAACCAAAAATCTTCTAATCTGGAAGCGAGCAAACGTGTTTTTTCTAACGAGAAAATGCTTCTGGATCTTGCAAAAATGGAACTTGATGCCTCCAAGGAAGAAATTGAAGCTCAAAAGGCCATATTTGCCAAGGCTAATCCTACGCGCCTTGATTCTCTTGAACGAAAGCTTGAGGAGAAACAAGAAGAATATGATCAATTAAGCAGCGATTTCAGAGAACAGCGAAAAAAATACATCGTTTTACAGACTAAGTTGGATTCAATTAAGGCTGAAGTAGAAGACCCAGCATCCGGTAAAACTGAATACGCGGTAAAAGATTTATTGGATGAAATTAAAGAATTAAAAGAAGAGCTTGCTCAGAAAAAGGCATTATTGGAGAAGTACCCATCAGGTGAAAAAATCATTCAATTAGAAAACAGAGCCAGCAGTGCTGAAAAAGCTGAAGCTGACCTTGTCAGGGCTTTACACGAAAGAGATGAATACCGACAGAGATATGATGCCGAAAGGAATCTTACAGGTGAGCTGACTGCGACCAAAAGAGAGTTGGATGCCACACGCGCTTTGAATGAACATCTTCTCCAAGAACTGGAAAAGAATAAAACAGCACTGGAAAACAGGACTGGAAATGTATGTCCGTCTTTGACAAAGGTGGACGAAGAAGCCTCTGGAACGGACTTTACTGAAGATATCGAAAACAGGAAGAACAAGAAAAAAATCAAATCTTTGGATGAACTTGTGGATGTCATATATAATTACGCTGGCAACGGAAATGCGAATGAACGTTTATTCTATGAAAAGGACGATATTCGCTCTTTCCTTGCCGGTATGGCAGTCAGCAAATTGATAATCTTAAAAGGCATGTCAGGAACTGGTAAGTCAAGTCTGCCTCGTATCGTGTCAAAAGCCATTTCCGGGAACCACAGTCTGATCCCGGTTGAATCTTCATGGCGTGATCGAAACGAGCTTCTAGGATACTACAATGATTTCAACAAGTTGTTTAATGCCAAAACATTTACGATAGAACTGTATAGAAGCGGCAAGGCAGCTGAGATTCCCTCCTTCATTGTTCTGGATGAAATGAACCTTGCCAGAATTGAATATTATTTCTCTGATTTCCTGGCCATTCTGGAAGAACCGGATAGAAATAAATGGTTAGTCGAGCTTGTTTCTTCTGACATGCGGACTCTTCCTTATGAGTTGTCTGAAAAAGTGGAGAGAGAACTGCAGAAATCTGATAGGCAGGATGCATACGAATTATGGTTGAGGAAGAAGCAGCTTCGCGCCGGAAACACAAAGGTGACCTCTCTTTCAGAAGAAGAAGAGAGTATCCTCAAATCGCAACTTGCAAAACTCAATGCGCTAATTGGGGCTAAGGACTTGATTGATGGGCGAAAAATAAAGATTCCGGAGAACGTGTGGTTTGTTGGAACTGCCAATGAAGATGAATCCACATTTGAAATCAGCGACAAAGTATATGACCGGTCCCAAGTTGTAGTGCTTAACAAAAAGGGCAAGCCAGATAAAAACGGGTACAAGCCTGATGTTGTTGCACAATTTATTTCATTCACTGCTCTGGACAAACTTTTTGAGACAGCAATTAACGATTACAAAGAGAAAGAAACGGTTGAAAAACGGCTGGATGAAATCGATGATGTATTGATTGAAAAGTTCCATGTATCTTTCGGCAATCGTATCGTTTCTCAGGCAACAAAGTTTGCAGCAGTTTTTACAGCAGCAGGCGGTAATCTGGATAAGGCAATTGATTTCCAGATTTCTACCAAGATTCTCCGCAAGATTTATCATTCGGATGATGTTGAAGCCTTCAAGAGCTTATTAAACATCTGCGGTAATTATGAAACCACATGCGAATCGATCCAAAGAAAGATGGAAAGACTGGGATATTAATTCTCGCGAACTGAGGGATCTCGAATGATTAAGCTTCTTTGTTCTACACCTTTCGAGACTGTTGAGCTCGAACCAGGCGTTGCCTTCCGCCCCTTTGTGCCCATCTATGCAATCAAAAATGGAGGGGACGAGGAAGCGCTGATTGTTATTGATGGGGAAACTTCTGTCAAAGCAGCCCCGGGATGGACCATTAACAAAAGCGGCGAAACAGATATTACGATTTTTAACGAGGGTAACTCATCATATTCTTTTTCAATCAGACCGGGTGTAGAGATTGTTTCACTGAAAAGCGGATTGACGTATGAAGAATTCTATGAGCAATACGAAGCTAATAAGGAAGACCCGTTAAAAGCTGTCCTGGAAAGAGAGATATTGATTTATGCTCTTCCTGAACCCGAAATGAAGGATGATATTTCAATCATTCTGGCAAAGATCAAAGAGGCGTATCCTCATTTCAAAGCTATTTGTTCAAAAGCAAGATCACACCTGAAATCCATCAACGAGATCAGACCTATTGAGACTGTTAAAAGAATTGGGCATGAGTCCATACCATACCTTGCTGCTCACAGCGAGGACTGGCTCGCAAGAACTGCTAGTGGATTAAAGCCAAGTCGTCTGTACTCGCGGGTTGAAGAGGATGATTATCAGATCTATGAGAACAGAGTCATTAAAACGATGATTGATGATGTTCTCACATACTTAAGAAGAAAAAGCCGCGAAATGAATAATCTGGAAGAGCAACTTGACCAGATACTGGATTCCAACGTTAACATGGATAGTTCTGGATTTGACGTTTCCCATCAAATCTGTATCTCTAAGATTCTGGGTAAGGATTCCTATGAGAGCTTTAATAACGAAGCAAAAAAACGAGAAAGGACTGAAGAGCAGCTAACTCAAATAAGAAGACTGCAACGATTGTTTGAAGAACTAAAGAGAAGCAGATTGTACAAGAGTAATTATAAGTCTCGTCGTGTCAGAGGTGCTCTTTTACAAACAAATATTTTACTAATGGATAAACATTACCATCAGGCCAGCATGCTTTGGAAACCACTGAGAGATGCGCTGGTGAGAGAAGATACGGAACTAAAAGAACGGATTAGCGATAATCATCTGTCTGCAGAGGAAGCACAGGATTCATACAATCAATACTGCGCTGTGATGTGCAGTTTTGCATTGGATTCATTGGGTTTTCACAGATCAAGTGCGAATGAATATGATCGACAAGACGATGTACGCATCTCTGTGAAAAACGAAGGAGAAAGCATAATTATAGATTTTATTGATAACAGAATGAACAGCTTGCTGACAGACACAGAAATTGTTAGTCCAATTCAGCAGGGAGAATCATTTGGACCTTTCTCCTATGATGGCGAAAAAATAATATGGCGTCAGCGACTGGATGAAAAAACCATACAGGGCTTTTCTGATTTGCACAGGCATAAAAAAAGCACCGGAGCAGAGAAGAAAAAAGAACTTCAAAACAAACAGGCCTTATATGATAAATTGGTAGAGTTGAATAAGCAGACTGTGCGTGAAAGTCATAGGATCTTGCTATTCCCATCTTTTTGCGAGTTATCTGATGTGAATGATGTTGAATACAGAACACAGATGCAGAAAGAGATGCAGAAGCTCTGCAAAATTAAAAAGGCGGAGAAAGGATTTGTCCTTATGCCGCTATATGAAAAGAACCAACGAGAGATAACAGAATATGCGTTTTTCCAGGATGAAAAAATCGGGCTGTTTCCAGTCTCTATGTATGATATCAATTCGTACCGTCGCTTAAGAAATATTTTCCTAAGGTATATTACGCAAGTTACAGTGAAGCATTGCCCCTGTTGCGGAGAACAGCTGTATAAGAGCAAGGATGGGGATAATTGCAGAAGCTGCGGAAATATATATGTAAGGCGCGAAAAATGCAAGGTGTGCCACAGAGACTACTCATACATCTGGTCTGATATAAGCGAAAAAGCCATTCATGAAATAGCATCGCTTGAAAAAGAGAACAATCACGCAAGATTTGACAGCAGATTTCAGTACAGGAATATCATGCCGATGATCATTTCTGAAGATAATAAGATATTGGCATTATGTCCATGGCATCATGATGCTCCTTCACAAGCAAGCAAACAGGAGTAAATCAAAGCATCACGATTTTTGAGAAAGGAAGGTGAGCCCATGGCTGACATGACATCTGAAGAAAAACGCATTGTCACTGATCATCTTATTCAGATTATCAAACGGAATGGAGAATATGTATCAGAAGGATACCGTATTCAATTTCCAAATATGCTAGCATGCCTGTCCATGAGTACGGTAGCTCAGAATTTAAAAGACATCAACATAACGGAAAGCAGTGTTTTCAATTATTTCCGGGAAGTTGATAACATCAAAGTACAGTTGAGAGCAGCAGGAGAAATTCACTGGTTATATGTAAATCCACTTAGAGATATATCTTTGGATGAGCTAAAAGCAGAAGCAATACAGGTTATTAATTCTTTCAAAAGCAGCAAAGGAGTAGATTCTTCAGGACAAATCCGAATTTCAATGAAAGCCCTTGATGAAGAATTATCAAGCAAGATAGTTTTTTATGAATACTGGTTGAGGAAATACAACCTGGCATCCAAAGAATTCATACAGCAACTTTCTTTAGAGCAGACCTCTCGAAGGGAAAAACTGGCGAAAGAGCAAGAAACAGCAATTACAAAAGATCACCTTTATTCCAACAGAAGTGATAAAAACAATGGAGTAGTTTCGGAGGAAGATGAGAACAGAACCTACACGGATGAAGAAGTTTGGCAGGATATTATTAGAATTGTAACAAGGCAAAACGACAACCCTGAATCAAGGCAAATGGTTCTTGGTGCACTTTCTACAGCGCTTACTGAAGAATCAAAAGCTTATACTTGGGCAAAAGGCCAATATAAAGGGATCGTCAGGAACTTTCTAATAGAAAAGTTTGGCCATTTACTCTCTATTGATTATATCGATGGAAGAGACGTTGTTATACTCACAGAAACGGTGTACAAGGAAAAGGCTTCGAAGAAAAAGAGCACTTCAAAAGCAAAAGAGGCTGTTAAGGTTCCCGATACAAGCATCGAGTCAAACCAGATAAACGACAAGCAACCTCAATTAGAGGAAGATTTGTCTTTGCTGTCTGTCAATGAGCTGAGCACTTTTAAGCTTATCATGCAGCTTGTATTCAGCTACTGTGGTAATACAATTGGCGGCTCCATCTCCCGCCTAGCAAAGAAAACAAAGGACGAGGAAAATGTCGGTCTAACTGGAGCCATAGATAATATGCAACTAAGCATGCTTGCTTCTCTTGTCAGGAACAAAACGATGAAAGAAGTTATAGGTGCACATGATATAGATGTGATCATCAATGCCATAACCCAGGAGCAAATCAGGCGTGGTGTTATTAGTGAAGAAGCCAGAGATTCTATTTCTGGAGAGACTCTCCCCAAACAGCCCATAGAAGTCATTGCTAATCCTGAATTTGACGGATTGGATGATTGGTTACCCTTTTAAGCACAATCATGTCCTTTAAAAGAAATGGAGGTGTACAAAATGCCGAATCCACTGAAGTTGCTGAAAACTCATGAATATGCCGCATATCAACTTGTTTTCAGAATGAGCAGAACCGATGAGAATGGTGATCTCAAAAAATCTGATTATACCATGTGTTATTTCATTGATACGATCTGGAAATGGCTAAAAAAGAAAATCGGTGATCCAGAGTTTTCCGGAGGAAAAGCACATCCGGAACGGGACTTCGAATCATGTGGGCTATATGATTTCACATCCTACCATATCCATGGCGGCTTTTCGATCGATATCACTTCCATCCCTTCGGAAGGGAAATGGGCAATGAGACTGAAGGAGCCAGATGTTGGCGTTGACGATAGACCTGCAGTTCTGGGACGTTCAATCGTTACCCATGTTGCATGCCATAAAGATGACGAGTACAATATCGCCTGCGCAGTTAAAATCAGCATACTGGATCCGGAGGATGCTCCGGAGCTTCCTTACGCTTTCCGTCCGGGCTTCATTCGTACGTTTATTGAGACACAGGGATGCCATCTGGAAGCAGTAGCTGGGCAAGAAGCAATTGAGGTAAAGAGCATTAAGGAATTGACCAGCATGCTGAACGGCAACCTTCCGCTAACAGTTTTCACCTACTCCAGAGAGAAAATGCTCACCAAGGACATTATCAGTCAGCTGACAAGCCAGCTTCCGACATTCCAGATGCTGTTCTCAGACAATAAGCAGCTGATCGATCAGGTTGATATAAAGATTGTTAATCTGGCGTATGATGCCTATAGCTTTGCAAGTGATGTCTTTGCATATTCATACACATTTATCATTCCCGATGAACTTTTTGAACAGTTTAACGAATGGATAAAAACCAGATATCAGAGAAATGTTACCCCCGGAGACATTGTCTGTTTGGGAGCGACTCGATTTGATTCCTCAATACGTGTATGGCCATATTCCGAAAAGGCATCGAAGTTCCAACGGGACAGGGTATTCGACGATGTATTAAAATTCGTGCACACTTACTCAAAACATAAGCCTTACAATTATGAAGGATTTATCTTTGAGAGAGATTTACGGGAAGAAGAACGGCTCGTGAAACAGCAGCAGATCAAGGAAATGACGCAAGAAGAGACGCTGCTGCAGCTGGTAGAACAAGAAGAAAAAACAGAAAGCCTGAAAGAAGAGATCAAGGATCTGAAAACAGAGCGGGATAATTTAAGATGGCAGTTAAGCATGCTGAAAGAACAGAGCGATAATGTTCTGCGTTTAAATATGCCCGAGGAAGAAGAATATTTTGCAGACGAGATTCATGACATGGTTCTTTCTGTGCTGGAGAAGGTTGATCGGTCCCAAAGCGCATATCCTGAGGGAAGCAGAGGAGATCAGTTACTCAAGTGGCTGCTTAATCAGAACCAGATTTCTGGACAGGGAAAGAGCCTGTTTGATGAGATTGAAAGCATTATGACATCGACGAAGAACATGACAGATGCGGATTTCGCAAAACTGAAACAGCTTGGATTTGAAATTGAAAAACAAGGGAATAATCATTATCGCCTGTATTTCAAGGGGAACAAGAGCCGATCGATTAGGATAGGAAGTACGATCAGCAGCTCAAGAAGTATGACGAACAGCTTCCACGACTTCCTTTCCAACGAGAGCATTTATTGAAGAATTCCGGAGGCATTATGGAACTGAACATTGAAACTCAAAAAGAAGAATTTCTGACAATTTGCAGATCCGTGATTCATCGTGAGGGGCTCGAAGATTTGCTGAATTGGATGGGAAAAGCAGATTTTTATATAGCTCCTGCCAGTACAAAGTATCACGGAGGGTATCCAGGCGGCCTCTGTCAGCACTCGATCGATGTTTATCAATATGCTAAGAAGCTGGCATTTTTGATGCCCAAGGAGCCTGCAGAGGAATCTTTAGCGATCGCAACATTGTTCCATGATATCTGTAAGGTCAACCTTTACAAAAAAGACAAACGCAATCAGAAAATCAATGGCGAATGGCAAGAGGTACCATACTATGTGGTCGAAGAAAAATATCACTTCGGCGGACATGGATCGAAGTCTGTCTTTCTGGTACAGCAATTCATGAAGCTGACAACGGAGGAGGCGGCGGCCATCAACTGCCATATGGGTTTCTCAGACGGAAGCCCGTCCGTTGTGCGTGATGTCAGCAATGCGTATCAGCAATTTCCGCTGGCATGGATTACCCATGTCGCAGACGAAGCCGCTACGTTCCTGCTGGACAGGTAAGCACCGCTCTGTTTCGCGCCACAGGGGGCCTGTTTTCGCCTAAAGACTGTCGGGCGGGAAAACGGCAAGCTTTGAACGGAACGGCCCGAAAGGGCCGAAAACAGCAAAGAAAAACCCGGGAGATTTCTCTCTCGGGTTCCTTGTGGAGCATAGGGGAGTCGAACCCCTGACCTCTACAATGCGAATGTAGCGCACTACCAACTGTGCCAATGCCCCGTATGATTTCCCGGAAATTTTCCGGGGGAGTTTCCCGCGTTTTACGCCTGCGGGTCGGGTGGCGAACCTCTTCATTTTGAAGGGGTTTCCTTGATTTACAAGGCTTCCACTGGGGCGACAGTACGGAAGGTTCGTCCTACCAACTGTGCTAATGCCCCGTATGGGTTCCCGGAGGCTCTCCGGGGGAGTTTCCCGCGTTTTTCGTCTGCGGGTCTGGAGACTATCCTCGAACGAGGAATTCTGGGAGCTCAGTGGGAGTAACAAACCGAAAGCTCGTTCTACCAACTGTGCTAATGCCCCATGTATGGGTTCCGGCCGAAGCCCTGTCCCAATCGGAACGGGTGATAGTATAGCATGGTTCAAAGGAAAAGGCAAGGGGGTTGAGGAAAAATTTTTCCTGTGTTATGATGAGCGCGGCAGAGCGGACCTCCGGCATGCCGCCGGGGAAGAAAGGGGAAGAAAATGAATTTTCATCTTTTGGAGCAGTATCTGGACAGCCTGAATGAGGAATACGGGATCCAGGGGCTGGATGTCCTCGTGACGAAGGGACATGAGACTGTCTTTCGGCGGATGGTGGGGTACGCGGATCCGGAAGGGAAGCGGCCGGTAGGCCCGAAGGACTTCTACCTGCTGTTCTCCTGCACGAAGCTGGTGACCATGACGGCCATGATGCAGCTGATTGAGCAGGGGAAGGCGAGCCTGTATGATCCGGTCAGCCGTTTCCTGCCGGAGTGGGAGCACATGACCGTGATGGACGCGGACTGGCAGACGAAGGGGCCGTTTTTCAGCCCGAAGCTGAGCGAGCCCGCGCATTACGCGAAGAACCGGGTTCGGATTATGGACTGCATGTCCATGATGGCCGGACTGACGTACGACCTGCATTCGGAAGCGATTGAGGCGCTGCTGAAGGAGAAGCCGGAAGCCAGCACCCGGGAGGTGGTGGCGGCCATCGCGAAGATGCCGCTGCTTTACGAGCCGGGGACCCGGTACCAGTACTCTCTGGGGCATGACGTGATCGCCGCGGTGATTGAGGTCATCAGCGGGGAAAAGTTCAGCGAATACCTGCAGAAACATATTTTCGATCCACTGGAGATCCGGGATCTGACCTGCCATCCGACGGAGGAGCAGTGGAGCCGGATGAGCGCCATGTACGAGTTCCAGCCCGACACGCTGGAAATGAAGCCGATCAAGGCGGACAACAACTATATGCTGACGCCCAACTATGAAAGCGGCGGGGCGGCGCTGGCCGGGACGACGGAAAGCTACGCCGCCGTGGTGGAAGCGCTGGCCAACGGCGGCGTGGGCCGGAGCGGCGCGCGAATCCTGACGGAGGAGAGCGTCATGCGCTTTACCCACAGCGTGACGACGGGAAGGGCGCTGCAGGACTTCCGGTGGGGCCGCTTTCAGGAATACGGATACGGGCTGGGCGTCCGGGTCAAGACGGAGGTTGTGCCCGGGTGGAGCCCGATCGGCGAATTCGGCTGGGACGGAGCGGCCGGCGGCTACGCACTGGTGGATCCCTTCCACCAGGTGGGCATTTTCTACGTGCAGCATATCCGGAACTTCTTTGAGGGATACAGCGTGATTCATCCCCGGGTGCGAGACCTGGTGTACAAGGGACTGGGCCGGTAAGCGCGGGGACGGCGGCGGACAGGCCGCGCCGGGCGGCGAGGAACAGCGCGGCCGGGCTGAAAAACGGGAATCCGTGCGGGCGGTGCATCCAGATAAAAAGGAACCGATTCCGTGCCCCGAGGGGGGCACGGATTTTTTTGCGGCGGGGGCTTTAAAACAAAGGGAAAAAAGGGTATAATAAAAAATTGTTCTGGCTCCGGTCGGCGGCTCTGAAACGGCCCGGGACACGGGAGGCGGAAAGTCAAGCAGGAGGTAGGAAAACCCATGTACAATAAAGTCGCGACGGACATGCATTTCGTGGACCGGGAGCGGGAGGTTGCCCAGCTTTGGAAGGAGAAGGACATCATCCGGAAATCCTTCCACCTGCGGGACGGAAATCCCCAGTTCACTTTCTTTGACGGGCCGCCCACGGCCAACGGCAAGCCGCATATCGGACATATTGAGACCCGGGTCATCAAGGACCTGTTTCCCCGGTACCAGACCATGAAGGGGAAGAGCGCCCTGCGCATCGCGGGATGGGACACCCATGGCCTGCCGGTGGAGCTGGAAGTGGAAAAGAGCCTCGGGCTGGACGGAAAGCCGCAGATCGAGAAATACGGCATCGAGCCCTTCATCGGCGAATGCAAGAAGAGCGTCTGGAAATATCTGCATGAATGGGAGAAAATGTCCGACCAGGTGGGTTACTGGGCGGACATGGAGCATCCCTACATCACCTATGAAAACAACTACATCGAGAGCGAATGGTGGAGCCTGAAGCAGATCCACGAGAAGGGACTGCTGTACCAGGGACACAAGATCGTGCCTTACTGCCCGCGGTGCGGGACCGCCCTGTCCAGCCACGAGGTGGCGCAGGGCTACAAGAACGTGAAGGAGATTTCCGCGTTTGTCCGCTTTCCGGTGAAGGGGGAGAAGGACACCTTCCTGCTGGCCTGGACCACGACGCCCTGGACGCTGCCCAGCAACCTGGCGCTGTGCGTGAATCCCACGGACACGTACTGCCGCTTCACCGTGGACGGGCAGACCTACATGATGGCCAAAGCCCTGGTGGAGAAGGTGTTCGAGGGCCGGGAAGTGGAGATCACGGCGGAATTTCCCGGGGAAAGCCTGCGGGGGACGGAGTACGAGCCGCTGTACCGCTTCCAGGAGCCGGATAAGAAGGCGTGGTTCGTCGTGTGCGACAACTACGTCACGATGGAGGACGGCACGGGCATCGTGCACATCGCTCCGGCCTACGGCGAGGACGACAACCGGGTGTGCCGGGAGAACGGGCTGCCCTTTGTCAACCTGGTGGATACCCAGGGCAGATTCGTGGAAGGAACCGCCTGGGCGGGGGTGTTCGTGAAGGACGCCGACCCGATGATCCTGCAGGACCTGAAGGATCGGGGGCTGCTGTTCGCGGGCGTACCCTTTGCCCATGATTATCCCTTCTGCTGGCGGTGCGACACGCCGCTGCTGTACTATGCCCGGCCCACCTGGTTCATCAAGATGACCGCGGTGCGGGATCACCTGGTGCGGAACAACCGGACCGTGAACTGGATGCCGGACAACATCAAGGAAGGCCGGATGGGCAACTTCCTGGAGAACGTCATTGACTGGGGCCTGAGCCGGGAGCGGTACTGGGGAACGCCCCTGCCCGTATGGCAGTGCGCGTGCGGCCACATGCATGTCATCGGCAGCCGCGCGGAGCTGCGGGAGATGGCGGTGGAAGATCCCGGGGAGGATATTGAGCTGCACCGCCCCTTCATCGACAGGGTTACGCTGCGGTGCCCGCAGTGCGGCGGCGAGATGCACCGGGTGAAGGAGGTTATTGACTGCTGGTATGACTCCGGCTCCATGCCCTTCGCCCAGTGGCACTATCCCTTCGAACACAGGGAAGAATTCGAAAAGAATTTTCCGGCGGATTTCATCAGCGAAGCCATTGACCAGACCCGCGGATGGTTCTACACGCTGGAGGCCATCTCCACAGTGCTGTTCGACCGGGCGCCGTTCAAGAACTGCATCGTCATGGGCCATGTGCAGGACGCGGAAGGGCGGAAGATGTCCAAGCACCTGGGCAACGTGGTGGACCCCTTCGCCATGCTGGACAAATTCGGCGCGGACGCGCTGCGGTGGTATTTCTACACCACGTCCGCTCCCTGGCTGCCCAAGCGGTTCTCCGAGGAGGCCGTGCAGGAGGGCATCCGGAAATTCCTGTCCACGCTGCAGAACACCTACGCCTTCTTCGCCATGTACGCGCAGATCGACGGATTCGATCCGCTGGCGCATCCGCTGGATAAAGTGGAGCTGACGCTGATGGACCGGTGGATCCTGAGCCGGCTGAATACCCTGATCGCCCGGGTGGACGATGACCTGGCCAATTACCGGGTCAGCGAGCCCACCGCCGCCATCGCCGCCTTCGTGGACGACCTGAGCAACTGGTATGTCCGCCGGGGCCGGGAGCGCTTCTGGGGCAAGGGCATGGCCGGGGACAAGGAAGCCGCCTTTGCGACCCTGTACCACGTGCTGGTGGAGCTGGCGAAGGTATGCGCGCCCTTCATCCCCTTCCTGAGCGAGGAGATCTATCAGAACCTGGTGGTGAACAACGTGCCCGGCGCGCCGGAGAGCGTGCACCTGTGCGACTTCCCGGTGTCCGACGCCAGCCGGATCGACCCGGACATGGAGCGGCAGATGGCCGCGCTGCTGGAGACCATCCAGCTGGGACGGGCCTGCCGGAACGCTGCCAGCCTGAAGGTGCGCCAGCCCCTGGGGCGGATGTATGTCAAGGGCGCGCAGTTTGACGAGGCCTATCAGGCGCTGTGCGCGGACGAGCTGAACGTGAAGGAGGTCATCTTCACCGAGGACGCGCGGGCCTTCACCACCTGGCAGCTGAAGCCGCAGATGCGGACCCTGGGGCCGAAGTACGGCAAGCTGTTGGGGAAGATCGGGCAGAAGCTGAACACCCTGGACGGAAACGACGTGGTGGATGCCTTTGAGCGGGGCGAGGAGGTTTCCTTCGACATCGAGGGGACGACCGTGACCCTGGCGAAGGACGACGTGCTGACATCCCCGATGCAGAAGCCGGGCTTCACCTCCCAGATGGACAAGGGCGTGACGGTGGTGCTGGATACGAACCTGACCGGGGAGCTGATCCAGGAGGGATACGCCCGGGAGGTGATCAGCAAGATCCAGACCATGCGGAAGGAAGCGGGCTTCGAGGTGACGGATCGGATCCATATCCGCTACACGGCGGACGCGGAGCTGGGCGCGGCCATGGAAGCCGGGAAGGACATGATCGCCCGCGGCACCCTGGCGCTGTCGCTGGAGAGCGGCGCGGCAGAGGATGGCTGGACCGCCGCGGAGTGGGATATTAACGGAAAGCAGGCGGTGCTGGCGCTGAAGCAGGCGTAAGCACCGGCCGGGGCCGGAACGGGGCGGCGGAGACGCGCCGCCCCACCCGGCACGCGCCGCCGGGGGCGGACGCGGACCTTTGGGAGAACGCATGAAAATCACATTGATCGGGCAGGACATTCCGATGCTCCTGCCCGCCCTTTTAACCGACCTTCTTTTCGCGGGAAAGGAAAAGAACGCGGAAATCCTGGTGGAGGAACGGAACCCCGCCATGGCGGAGGTGCTGCAGGGATACAGCGAAGCCATCCTTCGGAAGGCGGGCCTGGGCGGCAGCCTGCGGGCCACCGGAGACCGGGCGGAGGCGCTCCGCGGCGCGGACTGCGTCCTGTACGCGGGGGATCCCCAGGCGGCCAGCCGCTTTTTTCAGGACCGGAGCGCCCTGGAAAGCGGAAACGAGGAAGACACGGAGGATCCCGGGCTGACGGATCAGGCGCGGGTGAACGGCGGCCTGGAGGGTCTGATGCACACGCTGCGGGCCGGACAGGCGGTGCTGGACCTCTGCGAAGCGATGGCGGAAAGCTGCCCGGAAGCGCTGGTGATCAACCTGGGCCAGCCGGTGGCCAGGACCACGCGGATTTTTCTGGACCGGGGATTCAAATGCCTGGGGATGGGACGGACGCCCTGGAAGGGCGCCAACGGGCTGGATACCCTGGCCAAAAGGCTGCAGGGAAAGCCGGAGCGGATGGCGCCGGTGATCGCGGGGCTGCCCGGATTCAGCTTTCTGCTGGAGATGAAGGACCGGGACAGCGGGATGGATTACCTGCCCAGGCTGAAGAAGGCGGCGAAGGCCGGTGAGCTGGGGCAGCTGACCCGGAGATGGCTGGGATGGTGGGACGCGCTGGCCGTCGGGGATGTGACGGATCACGCGGAATTTCTGCCCGCTCAGCCGGACTACATCCCGGAGGAACGGCCGGAATTCGGTGAAACCGTGGAGCGGCGGAAGGAACGCATCCTGTATATGAACACCGTGCGGGAGCAGGGGGCGGAGGCCGGCGAAGGCGCCATGGCCCAGCTGCTGCTGCTTTCCAAGGCGCCGCCGATCCGGCCCATGCGGCTGGCCCTGGCCGTGCTGCGGAAGGAAGACGGGGAATACCCGGCGGTGGCGCACGAGAATCGGGGAGAGATGCCCCAGCTGCCGGGGGCGGCGGTGGTGGAGACCAGCCTGCGGCTGCGGGCGGGGGAGATTCAGCCCCAGGGAATCCAGGCTCCGCCCGCGCTGGCGGAGATCCTGACCGAAGTGGACGCGGTGAACCGGCTGGCGGCCCGCGCGGCCCAGGGAGACCGGGAAGCCCTGCGGGAAGCGCTGGAGACGGATCCGGCCCTGGACGGACTGGACCGGCTGTACTGCCAGGAGGTGGCGACGGCGCTGATCCGCATGCATGAGGATGTACTGCCCCTGTGGCGGGACGAGGCATAGAGACGAAGGAGAAAGAGCATGTTCCTTGCGACAGGGTGGAAGGACTACGAGGTGCTGGACACCGGGGACGGGGAGAAGCTGGAACGGTGGGGAGAGTACCTGCTGCGGCGGCCGGATCCCCAGACCATCTGGCCGAAGTCTGATGAGAACCTGTGGAGCCGGGCGGACGCGGTTTACCACCGGAGTGAGCGGGGCGGCGGACAGTGGGAGTTCCGCCGGAAGCTGCCGGAAAGATGGACCGTGGCCTGGGGGGATCTTACCTTTTATGTGCGGCCGACGGGCTTCAAGCACACGGGCCTTTTTCCCGAGCAGGCGGACAACTGGGCCTGGATGCGGGAGCAGATCCGCCGGGACGGGCGGAAGGGGCTGAAGGTGCTGAACCTTTTTGGATACACGGGCGCGGCGACCCTGGCCTGCGCTTCGGCCGGCGCGCATGTGACCCATGTGGACGCGGCGAAGGGCATGGTGCAGTGGGCCAAGGAAAACCGGGAGCTGAGCAGCCTGCCGGAAACCAGCTGCCGATGGATTGTGGAGGACGCGCTCAGCTTCGTACGCCGGGAAATCCGGCGGGGAAACCGGTATGACGGCATCCTGATGGATCCGCCCAGCTACGGGCGGGGGCCCTCCGGGGAGGTCTGGAAGCTGGAAAACGAGCTGTACGGCCTGGTGGAGACCTGCAGCCAGTGCCTGAGCGAGGAACCGCTGTTTTTCCTGATCAACAGCTATACCACCGGATTCCAGGCCAGCGTACTGAGCAACATGATGGAAAAATGCGTCCGAAGCCGGTTTGGCGGACGGACGGACAGCGAGGAGCTGTGCCTGCCGGTGGCCAGCGGCGGGGTGCTGCCCTGCGGAGCCAGCGGCCGGTGGACCCATGACTGAGGAACGCCCGGGCGGCCTGGGCGGAAAACGGCGGAGGAGGAGAGCCCATGCCTGATATCCTTTACGAGGACAACCACGTCATCGTGGCTGTGAAACCGCCGAACATGCTGTCCCAGGCGGATCAGACCGGGGACACGGATCTGCTGTCCATCCTGAAGGAGTATATCCGGACCACGTATCAGAAGCCGGGGAACGTGTACCTGGGGCTGGTGCACCGGCTGGACCGGCCCGTGGGCGGGCTGATGGTGTTCGCCCGGACCAGCAAGGCGGCCGGCCGGCTGAGCGAGCAGATGCGGACCCACGAGATGGGGCGGGAATACCTTTGCATCGCCTGCGGGGAAATGGAGGACAGCTTCACGCTGACGGATTACCTGCGGCAGGACCCGATCCGGAACAGGGTCGTCGTCTGCGAGGCGGACGAGAAGGACGGGAAGCAGGCGATTCTGCACGGACGCACCCTGAGCCGGCGGGACGGCACTTCCCTGTGCGCGCTGAAGCTGGAAACCGGGAGGAAGCATCAGATCCGGGTCCAGATGAGCCACGCCGGAGCGCCCCTGTGGGGGGATAACCGGTACGGCGGCGGGATTCCCGGGCAGCAGATCGCCCTGTGGGGATACAAGCTCAGCTTTCGGCATCCGACCACCCGGAAGCTCATGCGCTTCTACGTGATGCCGGAGGGGAATGTGTGGAGCCTGTACCGGGATCTGCTGACCGTGCCGGAGGACACGGAGGAGGCGAGACGGCCCCGGGAGGTCAGGCTGAGCCCCCAGGTGATCCGGACCTTCCGGCAGTACAACGGAAGACTGTATGTGCCGGTGGATCCGGAAGAAGAGGAAGAAAACGCGGCGGACGCGGCGGAAGAAGCGGCAGAGGACACCCTCCCGCTGCTGTAATAAACAGAAGGGAAACGAAAACATTTGAGTCAGCCATTCAGCTACGAAGTCACACATGTCTGCCGGCAGAGCGGCGCCCGGCTGGGGGTGCTGCATACGCCGCACGGGGATATCCAGACACCGATCTACATGCCTGTGGGCACATCGGCCTGCGTCAAGGCCATGACCAGCCGGGAGATGGAGGAGATCGGCACCCAGATCCTGCTGTCCAACACCTACCACCTGCACCTGCGGCCCGGGGAGGAACTGATCCGCGAGGCCGGGGGGCTGCACGCCTTCATGGACTGGCATAAGCCCATCCTGACGGACAGCGGCGGATTCCAGGTCTTTTCCCTGGCGGGAATCCGGAAGATCAGGGAGGAAGGCGTCACCTTCCAGAGCCACCTGGACGGATCCCGGAAGTTCATCAGCCCGGAAGTGAGCATGGACATTCAGCAGGCGCTGGGGTCCGACATCGCCATGGCCTTCGATGTCTGCTCCCCGTACCCCTGCGACTACAAAACGGCGAAGGAAGCCATGGAGCGGACCCATCGGTGGGCGGAACGGTGCAAGGCGCATCACACCCGGGAGGATCAGGCGCTCTTCGGCATCGTGCAGGGGGCCTTCTATGAGGATCTGCGGATCGAAAGCGCGAAGGCTCTGCGGGACATGGACTTCATCGGATACGGCATCGGGGGACTGAGCGTCGGGGAGCCGAAGCCCGTCATGTACGAAATGCTGGACAGGATGATGCCCTACATGCCGGCGGAGAAGCCAAGGTACCTGATGGGCGTGGGGAGCCCGGACTGCCTGATGGAGGGCGTGATCCGGGGAATTGACATGTTTGACTGCGTGCTGGCCACCCGGATCGCCCGGAACGGCTCCGTGTTCACCTCCCGGGGCCGGGTGGTGATCAAGAACGGGAAGTACAGCCACGATTTCGGGCCGCTGGATCCGGCCTGCGACTGCTACGCGTGCACGCATTTCACCCGGGCGTATATCCGGCATCTGTTCAACGCCAGGGAGATCACCGCCGGGCGGCTGGCTTCCATCCACAATCTGCGGTTCCTGCTGCGGATGATGGAGGAGATCCGCCAGGCCATCGCGGAGGACAGACTGCTGGATTACCGGAAAGAATTCTACGAGCGGTATGACCTGACAAAGAATTTCTGACAAAAGGACCAGATGGGCGATCAAAGCCGGAGGGAAAATGATGAGACGATTACTGGCCATGCTGGGCGCGCTGTGCATGCTGCTGAGCTGCGTATCAGGCGCGCTGGCGGAGGTTACCATCACCGGTCAGCCGGAGACGCAGACCACGCAGCCGGGAGGATCGGCTACTTTCACCGTGAAGGCCCGGGGAGCCGGCAATTCCGGCATTACCTGGCACTTCGTGAGCCCGGACGGCCAGGAGGACATTACCGGAAGAAAGCTGTCGGAGCGGTTTCCGGGGCTGAAGGTTCAGAATCCCAATACCCTGACCATCCGGCTGAAAAACATCCCGGCGGAGATGGCCGGCTGGCGGGTGCACTGCCACATCGGCAAGGCCGGCGCCGGCGTCGACACGGATGAGGCGCTGCTGCTGATGGAGGGCTATGAGGCGGCGGACGCGGAAAATGAAGCCGCGGAAACGACGGCCGATGCCGACAGCACGGCGGATCTGAAGGACGCGGACGCGGAGGAGGCCGGCGACGGCGCGGAGGAAACCGGGGAAGCGGAAGAGCCGGACGCGTCCGAAGCATCCGCGGAGGAAGCGGATGAGGCTGAAGCGGAGAGCGAAGAGGAAGCGGCCTCGACCCTGGGAGCGGCAGGCCCTGTCGCCGCGGCCAGCGCGGAAGCCTCCGGCGAGCTGATGAATCCGGAGATCCGGGGCTTCGACGAGAAGGCGAAAGAGGAATACCAGTTTCTGCAGCTGGGGACCTATTACTATGAGGCGGATGGGACCAGGGCGCCGCTGGTGTGGCGGGTGCTGTCCCGGGAGGGCAATATCGCCCAGCTGATCACGGAAAACGTCATCGACGCGATGCAGATGCTGAAGATTGAGGACTACGACACGGCGGTCAAAAACAAAAAGAAATTCAAGAGCAGGTACAATACCCCCTATGAGGAGACGGACATCTATTTCTGGCTGAACGGAGAAATGGCGGAGGTCATGTTCGAAAACCAGGATTTCAGCTCCGCCATCGTGCCGCATAAGATTACGGAATCCATCAAGGGTGAGACGGATGTGCCGGAGAAACCCGGATACCAGGAGGGAAGCGGGGAACCCCTGACTCCGGAGGAAAAGGAGAGATTCCCCTACGGCAAGGATCTGTTCTATATCATGACCTACGCGGACATGAAAAACGAGCTGTTCGGCTTCCCGAAAACCCACCACGGAAACACCATCGAAAACGACGGGGAGAGAGCCATTCCGGAAAGCGGCAGGCGGAAGGCCTACCCGACCCCCTACGCGGCGGCCAAGGTCCCGTATCCGGACTGGAAAAAGGATACGCCCAACTATAATCTGGACGTGGTGGTGAACTATAAGGGAATGAATTATGGCGGTTCCTCCCCCTACTGGGCGATCAAACGGCGTCCCGGTTATTATATGTCGGGCATTGTGGGCGCCAACGGCCACCTGAGCTGGAGCAATATGGCTTCCGTCCGAATCGGCGTACGGCCGGCCACCATCGTGGACCTGAGCAAACTGAAGGTCACCGGGGGCAGCGGCACCGAGAAGGATCCCTGGATCATGGAGGTCGTCCCATGAGGGCCGGGAAAGCCCGGGGCTGGAGGCTGGCGGCGCTGCTGCTGGCGGCGGTACTGACGCTTCCGTCCGCCGGGGCGGAGATCCCCGTGAACCCGGAAACGGAGGTGCTGGATCTGGACGGGGCCGGGCTGCGGGTGACCGACCCGGCGGAGATCATCGCCGCGCTGGAAGGCATGCCGAAAGTCCGGGAAGTCCGGATGTATGATTCCCCCATGGCCACGGCGGACATGGAGGCCCTTTTCGACCGGTACTATCCGGATGTTTTCTTCGGATTCACCCTGCGGATCGGGCCCCATGAAATCCGGACCGATCAGACCGCGTTTTCCACCCTGCATCTGGCGGGAAAAATGAAGGGGGACGAGCGCCACAATTCGGAGGAACTCTTCCCGCTGCGGATGTGCACCCGGATGCGGGCCCTGGATCTGGGGCATAATTACCTGACGGATGTGAACTTCCTGAAATGGATGCCGGATCTGGAGGTGCTGATCATCAGCCCGAACTACGGGCTGAAGGATATCAGCCCCATCGCCGGATGCAAAAAGCTGGTCTATCTGGAATGCTTCAATACCCCCATCACGGATCTGTCCCCTCTGGCGGAGCTGAAGGAGCTGCGGGATCTGAACCTGACCAGGGACAACCTGGTGACGGATATATCCCCGCTGTACGAGCTGCCAAAGCTGGAGCGGGTCTGGTGGGGGAGCATGAACCATGTGCCCTCGGATCAGCGGAAGATCATGCGGGAAAAGCATCGGGGATGCAAATTTGTCATGGTGTACGATCCCACCAGCGGCGGCTGGCGGAATCATTCCCATTTTAAGGAGCTGCACGCGTTTTTCCGGACGGGGGTCTATGTCCCCTTTTCCCAATAAAGCCGGAAACAACGAAAACCATTTTCGGAGGAACGGATGAGAAAACTTTGCCTGCTGACGCTGACGGCGGCCCTGCTGCTGACGTCCTTTGCGGCGGCGGAGAGCACGGCCGCGGCGCTGACGGAGCAAAACGGATACGCTCTGCCGCTGGACTTCAGCCCGGGGATGAAGCTGAACAAAGGAAATTACAACACCAAGATGCACTACGAGGATCCCACCATCCGCATGGATACCCGGGAGGAAAAGTACGGCGACGTAAAGTACTGGATGGCGGAGGTGGAGATTCAGGATCCAACCCAGCTGCGGACCATGCCGGCCTATTCCTTCACCCGGTCCTCCACGGCGGAGGGCAGCAGGCTGAGCCGCCGGGCCAACGCGGTGCTGGCCTGCAACGGAGACTACTGGTGGCGGGACGTGCAGTGGAAAGGGAATTACGTGCTGCGGCAGGGGGTGCTGTATATGGCGTCCCTGACCGGGGAGACGGACCTTCTGCTGGTGGATGAGGAAGGGGACTTCCATATCATTCCCAAGGCTACGCCGGAAACCGCGCCCATGCCGGAGACGGAGGAGGGCCCCGTGTACTACGAGGGCAAGCGGATTTACAACGGCTTCTGCTTTGGACCGGCGCTGGTGATCGATGGGAAAGCACTGACCATCGAGCCCAACGAGAAGATCGTGACGGAGAAAAAGATGGCCCGGATGGCGCTGTGCCAGCTGGGAAAGCTGCGATACGCCATCGTCTGCAGCTATAAGGGCTCCATGCAGCTGCAGGAATTCGCGGACATGCTGGCGAGCCTTGGCGTTCAGACCGCCTACAATCTGGACGGGGGCAACAGCGCCATGCTGATGACGAACAGCAGCATGATGAACTACAACCCGACGACCCGGGAACTGAGCGATATCATCTATTTCGCTTCCGCCTGGCCGGGGGAGGGAAACTGAAGATGCCGATCCTGGAAAACACCGGCGCGGCCTGGGGCTGCGTAGCGGCGGGACTGCTGATCCACGCGGGCAGACTGGCGGCGGGGCTGAAAAGGCGGGGCGCTCTTTCCGCCCGGCGGGTGTGGACGCTGCTGCTGCCGGCGGGCCTGGGGCTGCTGATGGCCTGGGCGGGGTTTGCCCTGCTGCAGATGGATAATCCTTACGCCACCTTCCGCTGGTGCTATACGACGGGGCTGCTGGGCCTGCTGCTGGGTACTTTTCTGGCCGCCCGGCGCTGCGGGATCAAGGCCGGTGAAATCCTGGACGAGACCGCGGCCGCGTCCTGCCTGTGCATGGCGCTGGCGCGGCTGAGCCAGCGGTGGCTGGGGGAGACTGGCATCGGTCCGCTGATGGAGACGGCGGGCCTTCTGACCATGATCAATGACTGGGAGGAGCCGGCACTGGCAACCTGGGCCCTGGAGGCGGCGGTGTGTCTGCTGGCCGCGGGGGGAACCGCCCTCTGGCAGCGCAGACGGCCCCGGGCCCAGGGGGGGACCTGCTGCGTGGCCATCCATCTGCTGCTGGTTCCCCAGGTGCTGGTGGAGCATTTCCGCAGCGGGGAATATATGCGGTTCATGATGATGCGGCTGGAGCAGGGGCTTTTTGGCCTGGCGGCGCTGGGCGCGCTGATCTGGCTTTGCGCCAGGGGCCGGGGCCCCGGGGAAAGCCTGCTGAAAAGCTATGCCCCGGCGGGAGGCTGGCTGCTGCTGGCCGGGGTCATCGCGCTGGCAGAATTTCTGCTGGACGGAAAAATTATGGAATGTCCCGCGGCGGTGAGCTGGACGATGTTCGGCGGCGCCGTGGCGGGGATGATCGCGCTGGCGCTGTATGCCTGCCGGCGGATGGACCGGTCGACAGCCGGGAAAGGGAACCCTTGATGCGGAAAACATACCTGGTCGTGGCCGGATGGATCGCGGCGATGCTGATGCTCCGGGCGGGGGCGGCGATGGCCGCCTATCCGGCGCTGTCCTTCTGCTGGACGGTGGAAGGACAGGAGATCTCGGTGCAGCTGGAGGAGAAGGAAAACCGGAACTATGTGCTGTACCTGCCCGGGGCCTGCAGGGGGCAGGATCCGGTGATCCGGATCGATCAGGATACGGATCTGATCTGGGGGGATACCCGGTATGCCAACGGCGACACGCTGCCCGTGACGGAAAGCGTGGGACAGACCGTGACCGCCGGCTACAGCAGCGGTCTGGCGCTGGGAAGCGTACAGGTCATGCAGGGATCGGCGATTCCCAGCCTGTTTTTCACGGTGACGAAGGAGGATCTGAACCGGGTGACCGTGAATCAGGAGCGGGACATCAAATCCCCGGCCAGCGTGGTGATGCTGGCGGGGGATGGCAGCCTGAACGCCGCCCAGCCCCTGACCAGCTTCAAGGTGCGGGGAAATTCCACCTATTTCGCGGCGAAAAAGGCGTATACCTTCAAGATGGCCAGCAAGGCGGATCTGGCGGGCATGGGAAAGAACAAGAAGTGGATTCTGCTGGCCAACTGGTTTGACATTTCCCTGCTCCGGAACCAGATTACTTTTGACCTGTGCCGGGAAATCGGACTGAGTTCCACGCCGGACTGCTGCCCGGCGGATCTGTATATTAATGGAAGCTACTGCGGCGCGTATCTGCTGACGGAGAAAATCCAGCTGAAGAAAAGCCGTCTGGAAATCACGGACCTGGAGGAGGCCTACGAAGCGCTGAACGGGAAAACCGCCTACGAAAGCGCCAGATTCAAAAAGGGCAGCGGCACCGGCGTACACATCATGAAGTGGTACGACCAGGCGCAGGATCCGGAGGACGTGACCGGCGGATACCTGCTGGAAATTGAAAAGGCGCTGCAGTTTTCCAACAACCTGGACTGCGCGGGCTTCGTGACGGACGGAAAAATGTGCATTGTCGTGAAGGAGCCGACCTATGCCGGGAAGGCGGCGGTGCAGTACATCGGCGGGCTGGTGAACAATTTTCATAACGCGGTCCTGAACGCGAAGGGGATGGACAAGAAGACGGGAATGTATTACGCGGATTTTGTGGATCTGCGGTCCTTCGCCCGGAAGGTCGCGGTGGAGGAATTCTGCGCCAACTACGACGTGCGGGCGGCGAGCCATTTCATGTACAAGGACGCGGACAGCGTGGATCCGCTGCTGTACGCCGGGCCGGGATGGGACTATGACCTGACCTACGGCAACAAGGACGACGGCATGCGAAACCCGGCGAAGGTGGATTATGTGTACACCCGGTCCAGCAACACCGCCTACCTGTACCACTGGCTGCTGACCCACGAGGATTTCCGGAAGCTGACGCGACAGGTGTACGAGGAGGAGATTCTCCCGGCGGCGGAGGTGCTGCTGGGACGGCGGACGCCGGACGCGGACAGCTGCGTGTCGTCCATCGAAACCTATCAGGCGGCGATCCGGGAATCCGCGGAGATGAACTTCACCCGGTGGAACGCCAGGGCTATTCCGGATGTGACGGACGAAAGCGGGCGCACCTTTGCGGACGCCGACGCATATCTGAAAAACTGGATCGCGGTCCGGACGGACGCGCTGACCGCCGGCTGGCTGACGGACGCGAAATAAGGACCGAAAAGGAGAAGAACAGGCATGCCCGGATGGCAAGACAGAGGCAGAAAAACGCTGGCGGGATTCCTGGCGACACTGCTGCTGGGCAGCGGGGCCGTAACGGCGGGATGCTGCAAGGCGGAAGCGGCCGACCCGGCCGGCGCGGAGGTACCGGCGGCCGGAGCGGACGCCGGGGCCTGGCCCGCGCTGAATGACGCCGGATTCCTGGACAGCGGTGAATTTGTCTACGAGGACGCGGAGAACGGCATCTGGCGGTACTGCAGCGGGACGCTGAAAGTGGAGATCCTGCGGAAAGACGAAAAGGATCCGGTGAAGCTGATCTGGTACGAGGCGGAGGTCTGGAGCCGGAAGGAAACCTTCGGCTTTGTGACCAACGAACCGGGGAAACATTTCAGCAGCGCGGACTGGCCGGTGAAGGTGTGCGCGAAGAACGGGGCCGTGCTGGCGATCAACGGAGATTACGCCAGCAACCGGTGGAACAACACGCATTATCCCAAGGAGCGGTACAAGGTGGGGATCCTGCTGCGGGGCGGGGAGATCATGAGCTCTGAGACGAAAAAGAGCGGCAACACCTCCTTCCCGAACCTGGACACCCTGGCTATTTACCCGGACGGCAATATGGAAGTGCACGACAGTAAGGAGCTCACCGCGGAGGAGTATCAGGCCAAAGGGGCGGTGGATGTGCTCGCTTTCGGCCCCTGGCTGATCCGGGACGGGACATTCAACCCGCATCTGCCGAAATTTGACACCTACCGGGCGCCGAGAACCGCCATCGGGATGATCGAACCCGGACATTATATCGCCTTCATGGCGGAGGGAAGGCACAAGCAGAGCAAGGGCTGCAATCTGACCCACATCGCGGAGAAGCTGCGGGACAGGGGCTGCACGACGGCCTTCAACCTGGACGGGGGCGAAACATCCTGCATCCTCTTCGTGGGGAAACAGATCTGCAAGGTCGGCTCCGCCAGCAGCTCCAAGGGATACGCCCGGAAGGAGCCGGAATTCCTGGCCATCGGCACTTCCACGCTGGTGGAGGGGTATACGCCCTGAAGGGCTGACCCGGAAAGAAGAAAAAACGCAAAAAGCAAGAGCCGCGGATGATCCGCGGCTCTGTTTTTTGCGCCGTAACAGGGACGGCTTATTGCGGGATGTCCCGCGCCGGAAGGCGATGGATGTGCCTTAATCCATCGACACGGCTTTGAAGGGCTTGTCGGCTCCGGTGTCCACCTTCAGCGCGTCTCCCTGGCGGGTGACAGTATAGTCGGCGTACGGCGCGCCCTTGACCGTGGGGATGGACAGGGTATAGGCCTGGCCCTCCTTCAGGCCATAGGCCCGCAGCTCCACACCGTCGGCGTAATCATAATCCGGGCGGGTGTCGCAGGCGCCGACGGGCAGCACCGTTCCGCCCCGGACCAGCAGCGGCAGGGAGAGGAAATCGCAGGTTTCCGTCCGCCAGCATCCGCCGGTGATCTTTTCCCCGGTGAAGAAATGGTACCATTCGCCATCGGGGACGTAATAGGTGACCTTTCCTTCCGGATCGAACACGGGGGCCACCAGCAGCCGGTCGCCCATCATGTACTGCCGGTCCAGATAGTCGCAGGCGGGATCCCCGGGGAATTCCATCATCATGGGCCGCATCATGGGCACGCCCTGCTCATGGGCTTCCACGGCCATCTGATACAGGTAGGGCATGAGGGTGCATTTCAGCTTCGTAAACCGGCGGACCACGTCCACGCTCTCCTCATCAAAGAGCCACGGCACCCGGTAGCTGGTGGAGCCGTGAAGCCGGCTGTGGCTGGAAAGGAGGCCAAAGGCGGCCCAGCGCTTGTACACATCCGCCGGGGCGGTCTGCTCAAAGCCGGAGATATCGTGGCTCCAGAAGCCAAAGCCGCTGTGGCTCATGCTCAGACCGGCCCGGAGCGTTTCCGCCATGGAGACATAGGAGGCGCTGTTGTCGCCGCCCCAGTGAACCGGGAATTGCTGGCCGCCGGCGGTGGCGCTGCGGGCGAAGAGGATGGCCTCTCCTTCGCCCTTTTCCTGTTTCAGCAGATCGAAAATCATCTGATTATAGAGGAACGTATAGTAATTATGCATCCGCAGGGGGTCGGAGCCGTCGTGGTACACCACATCCCGCACGGGAATCCGCTCGCCGAAGTCCGTCTTCAGACAGTCGATGCCCTGATCCAGCACATGCCTGATCTTCCCGCAGTACCAGTCCCGGGCGGCGGGATTGGTTACGTCCAGGATGGCCATGCCGGCCTGCCACATGTCCGTCTGCCAGATGGAGCCGTCCGTGGTTTTGATGAAATAGCCGTGCTCCGCGCCTTCCGCGAAGAGGGGAGAAGCCTGGGCCACGTAGGGGTTGATCCAGCAGCAGAGCTTCAGCCCGCGGTCATGGTACCGCTTCAGCATGCCCTCCGGATCCGGGAAGACCGCCGGATCCCAGACGAAGTCGCACCAGTTGTACGCCTGCATCCAGTAGCAGTCGAAGTGGAAGACGCTGAGGGGAATATCCCGCTGAGCCATGCCGTCGATAAAGGAGGTGACGGTCGTTTCGTCATAATTGGTGGTAAAGGAGGTGGAAAGCCACAGGCCGAAGCTCCAGGCCGGAAGCAGGGCCGGCCGGCCGGTCAGGGCGGTGTACAGGCTGACCGTTTCCTTGGGGGAACCGCCGTAGATCACGTCATAGGTCATGCGCTCCCCGGGCAGGGAGAACTGAACCCGCTCCACCTTTTCCGAGGCCACCTCGAAGGATACGTCGGAAGCGTCCTCCACGAAGACCCCGTATCCCCGGTTGGTCATGTAGAAGGGACTGTTCTTGTAGGCATACTCGCTGGCCGTGCCGCCGTCCGCGTTCCACATATCCACGGACTGGCCGTTTTTCACATACGCGCCGAAGCGCTCCCCAAGGCCGTACACCGTTTCCCCGACGGCAAGGTCCAGGGAGTCGATCATATAGCTTTTTCCGTGCTTTTCCAGGGAGGCGGGGCCGTCCTCCTCCCGCAGCGCCCGGGCCATGCCATGGTAACCGGAGGAGGTCAGAACCTTTCCGTCCTTCCCGAGAAAATCGACCTGCCAGCGGCCCTCCGCCCGCAGCGCGCGGACCGTCAGGTCCCCGGAGGTCAGGGAAGCGGAATCCTCCGCGATGGCGATCTCGGGCGTATTGTCCTCCGGGAAGGTGGTGAAATAAGGACCCCGGTCCGCCGCGCCGGCAAAGTGCGTAATCCGCACCCGGATAATATTCCGGCGGGGGGAGGAGAAGCGCACCTCCAGGGTGCCGCTGTTCAGCACATCCCCGCGGCCGGAAACCGGTCTGGTGGCGGCCAGCAGCACCAGCTCGTTTTCCTCCCGCCAGGCCCGGACGCACTGCGTGGCGAAAAGCGTGCGGTATTCCGGCTTGGTCATCCAGTAGCCATTGGTGAATTTCATGGCAATTCCTCCATCAAATGAAAGTGGTTTTTTCCCTGAGTAGTCTATCACGGAGCATTTATTTTTTCAAATACATATTGACAAAAAAAAGGGCTTTGCATAGAATAAAGCTGTTCATTGAAGCCGATATTCAGCCCGGTTATGACATTTGGGTTTGCTTTGAGGCGGAGAAATCCGCTTTAAATACACGGCCATGCCGTGGAAATCTGATAAGGAGGATATTCTTATGAAGAAACTCGTTGCCCTGGTACTTGCCCTGACGCTGGCGCTGACCGCGACCGCGGCCTTTGCCGACATCCGCGTTTCCAACCTGAAGGTGGAAATCGACGCGGCGCTGAAGGAGTACGCCGCGGAATACTCCAAGACCGCCGGCTTTAACGTGGAAGCCTATTCCGTCGGCGGCGGCGCTGACTATTCCGGCTCCGTGAAGGCCGAGCTGCAGGCTGGCAACATGCCCGACATCTTCGTGATCGAAGGTCTGGGCGGCTACAATGTGTGGAAGGACTATATCGCTGATCTGTCCGACACCGAGTTCGCGAAGAACACTTCCGTCGGCTTCGTGGTGGACGGCAAGACCTACGGCTTCCCCGTGGCGGTGGAAGGCTTCGGCCTGGCCTACAACAAGGACCTGCTGGAGAAGGCGGGCATTGATCCCGCGACCCTGACCACCACCTCCGCCCTGCGGGCCGCCTTCGAAAAGCTGGACGGCATGAAGGAAGAGCTGGGCATCGACGCGGTGGTGTCCATGGCGACCTCCGTGGCCGGCGGCATGACCTGGGTGACCGGCAACCAGAACTTCTCCGCCTATCTGTCCTGCGGTCTGCCCTATGGCGACATGACCGTGATCGATCAGATGCGGGAAGGCAAAATCGACCGGGAACGGCTGACCGCGTACGCCAACTTTGTGGATCTGCTGTTCACCTATTCCGATCAGGAAATCCTGCTGAACGGCAACTATGACCAGAACGTGAACGCTTTTGCCACCGGCAAGACCGTGTTCTGCCACCAGGGCAACTGGATTGATCCCAGCCTGGCCGCGATGAAGGAAGCCGGCACGGAAATCCCCGCCATGGGCTTCATCGGCGAAGTCATGTTCGACGATCAGGAAATCACCGGCCTGATGGTGTCCGCTCCCTCCTGGTACGTGGTGAACAGCCAGAGCCCCAACAAGGACGAGGCGATCAAGTTCCTCGAGGACATGGTGGCCACCGAAGCCGGTCAGGACTACATGGTGAACAAGGCCGGCATGGTGCCCGCGTTCTCCAACGTGACCCTGGAGCCCGCCGGCGATCTGTCCAAGGACGTGATGAAGGCCGCCGCCGCCGGCGACATTTACTCCTGGGGCTTCGGCTACATGCCCGACGGCTTTGGCCAGAACAACCTGGGCCCGATCTTCGAGCTGCTGGCTCAGAAGGCGATCACAGTGGATCAGTTCGTGGACATGGTGGAAGCTGAGTTCGCTCAGATTCCCGCCCTGCTGGAATCCGCGCAGTAACCGATCCGGACAAATGAAATCTGCTGGGGGAGTCGCTTCTGGCGGCTCTCCCTTTTACTTTGTTGAGGGAGGCTATCGAAGATGGGAAGAAGACACAGGCTCGTAAACGCCCTGTTTCTGGCGCCGGCGGTACTGTCTTTCAGCCTGGTCATGATCGTGCCCTTTTTCCTCGGAATCTACTATTCCATGACCGATTTCAACGGCGTTCGCTCCGTGCTGACCTTTGTAGGGTTTGATAATTACAAGGCGATGTTCAGTGAGCCAGCGTTTCTGTATTCCTTCCTCATTACGGTGGAATATACGGTGATCAACGTGGTGCTGGTGAATGTGGTGGCGTTCTTCCTTTCCCTGCTGGTGACCAGCAATATTACCGGAAAGAACGTACTGCGCGCCGGCTTCTTTGTGCCGAACCTGATCGGCGGCATCGTGCTGGGATATATCTGGCAGTTCATTTTCAACAATGTACTGACGGACCTGGGGAAGAATCTGGGCATCGCGTTTCTGGAAAAGTCCCTGATCGGCAACAAGGATACCGTGATCTGGGCCATGAGCTTCGTGAATATCTGGCAGTACGCCGGGTATATTATGATGATCTATGTCGCGGCGATTCAGGGTATTCCCCAGAATCTGATGGAAGCCGCCTCCGTCGACGGCGCGAATTTCTGGACGCGGCTCTGGAAAATCCTGATCCCCATGATGGCCAATTCCTTCACGATCACGATTTTCCTGACCCTGACGAATTCCTTTAAAATGTTCGACCTGAATACTTCCCTGACTCAGGGCGGTCCCGCGGGCATGTATATGCTCAAGGCGGTCAAGACCAGCGAGATGCTGGCGCTGAACATCTACAACACCGCCATCACCAAAAACCTGTGGGGCCAGGGGCAGGCCAAGGCGATCATGTTCTTCATTATGCTGGTCGTGATCTCCCTGGTTCAGGTTTCCATCAACAAGAAGAGGGAGGTGGAGATGTAATGCAGGCTGCTGGCGTTCAGAGCCGGACCCAGGGATCGCATATCCGCCACGTCGCGGGAAAATGGATCAAGGTCATCCTGGCTTTTCTGCTGTTTCTGCTGTTCATGGCGCCGTTCATCCTGGTGGTGATCAACTCGGCCAAAACGGCGGTGGAAATCTCCTTCTCCCCCGTATCCCTGCCCACAAACTGGGGACAGATGGGGACCAATATCACCAACACGCTGAACAATCCGAACTTTTCCTACTGGAGCGCGTTCCGGGACAGCACGGTGATCACCTTTTTCTCCCTGCTGGTGATCGTCATCGCCTCCGCCATGTGCGCCTGGGTGCTGGTCCGGAACAAAACCTGGTGGTCCACGATGATCTTTATGGTCCTGGTGGCTTCCATGGTGATTCCCTTCCAGGTGGTCATGCTGCCCCTGGTGCAGTGGCTGCGGATGCTGGGGAATTTCTTCGGCATTACCCTGAGCGGCACCTATCCGGGCATCGTGCTCTGCTATCTCGGCTTCGGCATGGCCCTGAGCGTTTTCATCTTTCACGGCTTCATCAAAACGGTTCCCCTGGAGCTGGAGGAAGCGGCGGATATCGACGGATGCTCCAGGGCGGGTATCTTTTTCCGGATTGTGCTGCCCCTGCTGCAGCCCACCGCGGTGACGGTCCTGATCCTCAATGGCATCTGGATCTGGAACGACTATCTGCTGCCGCTGCTGGTGCTGGGATCCAACGGGCAGGTTCAGACGCTGCCCCTGGCGGTCAGCATGTTTGCCGGGTCCTATATCAAGCAGTGGGATCTGCTGCTGACCAGCACGCTGCTGGCCATGCTGCCCATCATCATCCTTTTCATCTTCGCGCAGCGCTACATTATCAAAGGCATGGTGGAAGGTTCCATCAAGTAAACACGTTTTGTTCCTAAAGCGGGCAGGATTTCCTGTCCGCTTTTTGACCGCGCGGTGCCGTACAGGGTACACATTATGGCGAGGCATGGAAGGAGATTATCACAACAAAGAATGAGAAAGCAAAATCTAAGCGAAACAGCGCATGTTTTGCGTTGAATTTTCAGCGTTCTTTCGCTATAATTTAATCAGTTACAGAAATTCCAGGTTGACCTGATTGGGCTTCATGACTTGAAAAAGCTTGTCCGTTCAGGATTGTTTCTTGTACCCTGCAGCTTTGATGCTGTTGGAAATATGCGGTAAAACCGCAAAAAAGGAGGAAACTGTTATGAAGAAGTTTGTTGCTCTGCTGCTCGCAGCCATGATGCTGCTGGGCATGGCCTCTGCCTTCGCGGAAGCCGAGAAGCCCACGCTGACCCTGTGGTGTATCGCTACGGAGAGCGATGCGAACCGTCCTGCCTATGAGAAGGCAATTGCTTCTGTCGAGGAAAGCCTCGGCGTGAAGATCGAGTGGGAAGCTTTTGAGAATCAGTCCTACAAGACCAAGATCAAGGCTGCCATGGCTGATCCGAGCACGCTGCCGGACATCTTCTTCACCTGGGCCGGCGCTTTCTGCGGCGACTTCGCTGCGCAGGGCAATGTGTTCTGCCTGAACGATGCTTATCAGGCCTACAAGGATGAGCTGCCCGAAGTGATGATGCAGAACGCTTCCTACGGCGAAAACAAGGATCATTATGCGGTGCCGCTGACCATGAACATTGTGGCGCTGTTCGCGAACATGGATCTGCTGGCGCAGGCCGGCTGGGACAAGATCCCGGAGACCTATGATGACCTGATCAAGTGCTGCGACGACCTGGTGGCCGCCGGCATCATCCCCTTCGGCTGCGCTGGTTCTGAAACCTGGTGCGTGACCGAGTATCTGGAGCCCATGATCCTGAAGACCATCGGCTATGAATCTCTGAACAAGATCTTCGCCGGCGAAGGCACCTGGAACGACGAAGCGATCGCCAAGGCGGTTGACACCTTCCAGGAAATGATCATCAAAGGTTACTTCGATCCCGACGGCCTGGCGCTGGGCAATGACCAGGTGAAGGCCAACTTCATCGCCGGCAAGACCGCTTTCTATCAGAACGGTTCCTGGAACTGCGGCGAAATCAATGACGCGGAAGGCAACTTCAAAGTGGCGATGTTCCCCGTGCTGGATGCCGAAAAGGCTACCTACGCGCAGGTTATCGGCGGACCGTCTGACTCCCTGGCTGTCGCTGCCACTGCCAAAGACACTGAGCTGGCTGCCAAGGTCGCTTTCGAACTGGGCAAGGAAATCTGCCACTATGGCTATCTGGCCGGTTCCGGACTGCCTGCCTGGACGCCCTACTATGACACCGCTGACGTGAAGCCTTTGGTGTCTGAGGTCGCCGCGATGGTCGCTGCCGCGGACGGCATGGTGCTGTTCGGCGACACCGCCATGAGCGCTGATCCCGCGAACATCTATCTGGACTATGTTTCCAAGGTTTATGGCTGCGAAATCGACGGCGCCGGCTTCATTGAAGGCCTGTCCAGCCAGCTGCAGTAAGATCAGTCCTGATCTGAAACAATCCATACGGAGACGGCTCTGTCAGGATCATTCCTGAGAGGGCCGCCTCCCTCTTTTATTGAAAAGGATTCAGAAAGATGAAAAGAACTTTCGGCTATCGGCTGAACATTTTTCTTTTCCTGCTGCCGGCGCTGATCCTGTTCATCGGCATCCTGATCGCTCCGATCATCATGTCCCTCATCTACAGCTTCTGCGATTTTAATTCCATCTCCGGCGCGGATATGAAATTTGTGGGCCTGGATAACTACAAAACCCTGTTCAGCAGCATGCTGACAAACCCGAATACCGGGAAGCTGTTTGTCAACGACAAATACATGGGGAACGCTTTGGGAAATGCGCTGGCGCTGGCCGCGCTTTCCGTGTTCATCCAGCTGCCGATTGCCCTGATCATCGCGCTCAAGCTGAGCAAGGGGATCAGGGGAGAGCGGGCCTATCTGTCCATCTTTTTTATGCCTGTGCTGATTTCCACGGTCATTATCGGCCGTCTGTGGATGAATATCTATGATCCGGGAGAAGGCGGTCTGCTGAACGCGCTGCTGCGATCGCTTGGAATTGACAAGTGGCTGTTCCCCGCGATTTCCAGCGGGATCAAGTCTTCCAAGCTTCCGTTTACCGGTCAGTGGACCGGATTCCGGGAAACGGCGCTGATCGCGGCTTTTGTTCCCATCCTATGGCAGTATATCGGATATCATATGCTGCTGATGTATGCGGGCATCAAGGGCGTCCCGATGGAGCTGATGGAAGCCGCTCAGCTGGACGGCTGCACGGAGGGACAGGTGAACCGCCACATTATCATTCCGTATATCAAGCCAATTCTGAGGGTCAGTGTCATCTTCGCGGTTACGGGATCGCTGAAATCCTTCGATCTGGTATACGCGCTGATGAAGGATACGACCAAGGCGGAACTGCCCAGTACGCTGATGTACAAGCTGCTTTTCCTGCATAACAGTTACGGCCTGGGGAGCGCTATCGCTGTGGTGCTGATTATTCTGTGCTTTATTTTCGCGCTGCTGATCAGCCTGGCTTTCAGGGACAGGGGGGAGAAAGTGGCATGAACGAAGTAAGAAAATTCAAGTTTTCCAATGTCATTGTTCACCTGCTGCTGATCATTCTGGTTGTGATCAATCTTTTCCCGCTGTACTGGATGCTGACCTTCTCACTGAAGACCAACGACGAGATTCTTGGTCATTCCTACGTGGATGAAGTCACTGGGGAACGCGTACGTGTAGAGCCGAACCGCGTGGGGCTGCCGAAGCAATGGGAATGGTCCAACTATTCAGAAGCCATGAACACCGGGAACATGGGCCAGTATTTCCTCAACAGCCTGGTGGTGGCTGTGCTGGTCATCCTGATCACGCTGGTCGCATCCTTTATGGCGACCTATGCGCTGACGAGGCTTGTCTGGAAAGGCCGAAAGATGATGAACAAGTTCTTCATGCTCGGCCTGACGATTCCGATTCACGCGGCCATCGTACCGGTATACGTGATTCTTTCCCGGATGAAACTCCTGAACACCTATGCAGCTCTGATTTTCCCTTATGCGGCCTTCGCGCTGTCCATGGGAATCCTGATCAGCATCGGGTTCATGGGCGATATCCCGTATGATCTGGATGAAGCGGCCTTCCTGGATGGCTGCGGCGTATGGGGGATCTTCTGCCGGGTGATATTCCCGCTGATGATGCCCGCGGTGGCGACGGTTGGAATCTATACGTTCCTGCAATGCTGGAATGAACTGCTCTTCGCGACGATTTTTGTCAGCGCCGGCAAGTACAGGACGCTGCCCGTCGGGGTGCAGCAGCTGTTCGGCCAGTATACGACACGCTGGGGCCCCATCGGCGCGGCGCTGAGTATCGCAACGCTGCCGACGATCATCGTGTATATCTTCCTGAGCAAGCGCATTCAGGACAGTTTTATCGCTGGTGCGGTAAAAGGATAAGCTGTTCAGCTATCTGACGGGAGCTCCTGCGGAGCTCCCGATTTTCTACTGAAAGGATGATGCGCTCATGCTTTATGGAAAAGAGGAGATCTCAGTCGGCCCTTTCACTTTTGTTTGTGTTTTTCCTTTGTTTTTACAGCGATGCCTTTGCCAACATACGATCGTGGACGATATCCTCACCGTGGAGTACCCCTGGCCCGTCGTTCCGCTGCAGCCCTGAGCGCAAAAAATGCGAATCTGCATGGGAGAAAAAACCTCGTTTTTTCTCCTCATTTTTTTATTCTTTTTTCTTGCCTTTTCTTAAGAGTTGCGATATACTGTCATCTGTTTAGAAGAGGAGAAATGGGAGGGCCTTTTTCTTGTGCTCCTGTTTTCCTTCGAAAGAGAAAAAGTCGGGAGGGGATGATCTGTTGAAAGAGTTTCTTCAGAATACATGGAAGCATCGCGCACATGTGGTGCTGGCGTTACCAGCATTTCTGGTTCTTTTCTTTATTATGTATGTTCCTATGGCAGGCCTGGTGCTTGCGTTCAAGTCCTTTGACTATTCAAAGGGCATTTTTGCAAGTCCATGGGTGGGCCTGGATAATTTCAAATTCCTTATCCAATCAAAAGATACATTCATCAATATGACGAAGAACACTGTTCTGTACTATCTGCTGTTTACAGCGGTCGGAACGTTGCTGAATGTAGCACTGGCTATCGCAATTGACCAGTTGGCGCTGAAACGCTTCGCCAAGACGACCCAGACTCTGATGATCATCCCCGTATTCATCTCCTACGCGGCTGTGCAATTCATCGTCTATGCATTCATCGCATCCGACACAGGCCTGATCAACCATGCACTTGGAACAAGCATCCGTTTTTACTCTAAGGCCGGATATTGGCCATGGATACTGCTGATTGTAAAGATTTGGAAGGATACAGGCTATGGTTCAGTGCTTTATATGTCTGTTTTGAGCGGTATTGATACCTCCCTATATGAGGCGGCGGATATCGATGGTGCGAATAAATGGCAGCAGATTGTTCATATTACGATTCCATCCCTGATTCCGATGATTACTGTTATGCTGTTGCTTTCGGTTGGCAACATCATGCGCTCCGATACTGGTCTGTTCTATCAGGTTACCAGGAACAGTGGTATTCTTTATCCCACCACGCAGGTTATTGACTCCTATGTGCTTAACCAAATTTTCCGGAATAGCAATTTCGGCTTTACAGCCGCTACTTCCTTCTTCCAATCCGTGGTTGGCCTGCTTCTTATGCTGTTTGCCAACTGGCTGGTTCGCCGCATCGAGCCCGATGGCGCGCTGTTCTGATCTGAGGAAGGGAGAGAGAGAAGATGGCTAAAAAATATAGTGTTACAAGCAGCCGGAAGATCGGCCCCGGGCAGATCGTCTTGGCGCTGTGCATCCTGCTTTTTACGGTATTCTGCTTTGCGCCTGTAATCCTGGTTTTTGTTTCCGCTTTCGCGGATGAAACCTGGATTACACAGAACGGTTTTTCCTTCCTGCCAGGCAAGTGGTCCACCTATGGCTTTGATTCTGTGCTTCGCTATGGCAACAAGTTGCTAACGTCCTATGGCGTGACGATTTTTGTTACGGTTGCAGGTACATTCCTTGGCCTGATGATGATGAGCATGTATGCCTACTCCATCAGCCGCCATGACTTTAAACTGAGTAAATTCCTGTCTATTTTTCTGCTGATTCCGATGCTGTTTAACGGCGGCCAGCTTTCTGGATATTTGATTTTTACCGGTACCTATGGACTAAAAGATAGTTTGCTTCTGCTGATTCTTCCGCTGTGCGTCACAACGATGAACTGTATTATCCTGCGGACGTATATTGCAAACTCTATTCCTTATGAGCTAATGGAAGCTGCCACCATTGATGGCGCCGGCGATTATAGGACTTTCTTCCAGATTACGCTTCCTCTGATGAAGCCCAGCCTGGCAGCTGTAGGTTTCATGATGGCTACCGCATATTGGAATGACTGGCAGAACGCTTTGCTGTATATTACAAGTGACAATAAAAAGCCGTTGCAGCTGCTGCTGATCAATATTCAGAAGAGCATTGAATTCCTGCTGAACAACTCCAACGTGCCTGCCAGTGCGCGTGCGGCAATGGGTGGCACCATACCGCAGTATTCCGCAACAATGGCTACCGTGGTTGTGGTTATCGGTCCTATCATGATTGTGTACCCCTTCTTCCAGAAGTACTTTGTCAAAGGCTTGACGGTTGGCTCTGTGAAGGGATAATAACAGAACAGCACACTACGATTTCAGGCATCTCCTGCGTGAGATGCTTTGAAATAATATTTTTTCAAGGAGGAACCCATCCATGAAGAAACTTGTTTCCCTGATGTTGGCTGTGTGCCTGGTTCTTGGTCTGGCTTCTTTTGCTTCCGCGGAAGAGCCTGTCACCATCAACCTGACCCGCTGCACCTTCAACCTGGCCACCCCTGACTCCGCTCAGGTGAAAAAGGTCGAAGATGCCATCAATGCTTACATCGCTGACAAGATCAATGTCAAGATCAATCTGACTGACATTGGTTCCGGCGAGTATGGCGACAAGGTCAACCTGGCCCTGGCCAACAACGAGATCAACCTGCTGTGGACTGCTTCCTGGGAAGCTGTCATCGGCACGAATGATCTTGTTCCGAAGAATGCTGTGTACGACATCACCGAGCTGCTGCCCGGCACTGCCCTGTATGCCTCCATGGCGGAAGGTCAGTGGGAAGCGACCAAGTACAACGGCAAGAACTACTTCATCCCGGTCTACAAAGACAACGTGGAAGGCTATGACTTCATGTTCCGGAAGGAACTGGTTGATGCCCATAACTGGGACATCACCGCGGTGAAGACCCTGGCTGATCTGGAGCCCATGCTGGCGGATGCGAAGGCCGATGGCCTGAAGTACCCCTTCCTGACCCAGAAGACCGCCATGTTCTATCGCTGGTACATTGATAAGTTTGACTTCTTCACTGCTGACGCTACCACCAACTTCTTCGCTGTGGATCGCGCCTCCAATGAAGTGGTTGACACTATTCTGACTCCTGAATACGCTGAGTTCTGCAAACTGATGGGCGACTGGGCGGATAAGGGCTACATCTCTGAAGATGATGTAACCAAGGTTACCACCGATACCACCACACAGACCAAGGATTGGGCCATCTCCTGGTGGACCGATATCCCCGTGAATGCTGAAGCCAACTCTCGCTACAATCAGGAAGTTGTCATGCAGCCCGCCACCGAGCGTTATGCGCACAGCACCTCTGCTCTGGGCTCCTGCTACTGCATCACCGCCAACAGCACTCCTGAGCAGGCGAAGGCCGCGATCGATTTCATGGGCCTGCTGTACACCGACAGCACCCTGGCTGATCTGTATACCTTCGGTATCGAAGGCGAAGACTTCGAGTACACTCAGGCTGATGGCCAGACCATCAAGCATGTGACCCAGCACAGCGACAAGTACAACCACAGCATGTGGGAGTCTGCCTCTGCGACGATCGTCACTCCTCTGGACAACGAGCCCGACAACAAGGCTGACCTGTACATCGACTTCAACGGCGGCGCCAAGACCTCCGAAGCTGCTGGCTTCCGGTTCGACAAGACCCCCGTGGAAGCTGCTTACAGTGCCTGCCAGAGCCTGTTCGAGCAGTACGGCTTCGTGCTGGAGAACGGCGGCGTGCCCGCTGATGGCGTGGATGCCTACATCGCTGATTATCAGGCCGCTCTGGATGCTGCCGGCTATCAGGATGTCCTGGTTGAGTTCCAGAATCAGTACAATGCCTGGAAGGCTCAGTAATCTGATCAGTTTTCTCTGAGAAGGATTCATGTCTTCAGGGGAGGGAGAGCAATCTCCCTCCCTTTTTTGATTACTCACGGAAATAGATGAATGATAGGCTTTCGACTTTAGCATTCTGATCAAATTGAAGACCAGTCCGGGATATTGTCCTCTTTTCTTTCTGCTTTCCGGTTGCGCGAAAGCGGAAAACCAGGTATACTTTCCCGGCGCCTGAGGCGCGGTGAGTTCGAGACCTTCCTCACCTAAAACAAAACTAAAGGAGAAAAGAAAGATGAACAGAAACCAAACCAGGGAAATTGCCATGGGCGGCGTGATCGCCGCGCTGTACGTTGTGCTGACCTATGTGGCGCAGGCCTTCGGGCTGGCGTCCGGCGCGATCCAGGTCCGCATCTCCGAATCGCTGACGCTGCTGCCTGTGCTGCTGCCGTCAGCGGTGCCGGGGCTGACCATCGGATGCGTGCTGGCGAATCTGCTGACAGGGTGCGCGCCGTGGGACGTGGTGTTCGGCTCCCTGGCGACGCTGATCGGCGCCGTCGGCACCCGGTTGATGAAGAACAAACCCAATCTGAGCTGGATTCCCCCGGTGCTGAGCAATACGATCATCGTGCCCATTGTGCTGATGAAGGTGTACGGCGTGGGGCAGGAGGGCGTGCTGCCCTGGCTGTCCGGACTGCCCGGCGGGCTGTTTATTCCCCTGGCCATCCAGATTTTCATCGGCGAGATGATCAGCTGCTGTGTGCTGGGCATCCTGGTCTATAAAGCGGCGGAGCGGGCCATGAAGGCGCCTCAGCTGGGATAAAAGCATGGAACCTACCTGGCGAAAGGAGCGGATGGACATGACCGTACAGAACATCTATGACCTGCTGGACGCGGTGGCGCCCTTTGCAACCCAGGCGGCTTTTGATAACTCCGGTTTCCTGGTGGGGGAAAGGGACGCGGAGGTAAAGGGGATTCTTTTCGCCCTGGATGTGACCATGGACGTGATTGACGAAGCGGTAGAGAAAGGTGCGAACCTGATCGTGACCCATCATCCGCTGATGTTTGATCCCATTCGCCGGGTTACGGGAGATACCTTTGAGGGCCGGCTGATCCTTCGCCTGATCCGGGAGGGCATCAGCCTCATCGCCAGCCACACCTGCCTCGACCAGGCGCCCGGCGGCATCAATGACGCCCTGGCGGAGTGCTGCGCCCTGCTGGATGTGGAAGGGGAAGGCTTCGTGCGGGTGGGCAGCCTGCCGGAGCCCATGGCCGCGGGGGAACTGAAGGAATACCTGGCCGCGGCGCTGAACACCACCGTCCGCCTCATGGGGGATCCGGCAAGGAAGGTCTGCCGGATCGGCCTGTGCAGCGGCGCGGGATCCGGCGAATGGGAAGCGGCCCGGGCCCTGGGAGCGGAGGCCTTCCTCAGCGGGGAAATCAAACATCATCACGCCCTGGCCATGGCGGAGGCGGGGATCCCCTGCTTCGAGTGCGGCCATTTTGCCACGGAGGAGCCGGGGATATTCGCCCTGGCGGATGCTTTACAAAGCGCTTTGAATCGGGTACAATACAAATTGGACGTCTATCATTCGGCGGCCGGCGCGTACGGCATGGGCCGCCTTCCGGGGCAGGCGGAATGATGTCCATCTTTTCCTGCCGGACAGGAGGTACCGATGGATAAGTTCGAAGCGCTGTGGGCGTATCAGACCGAGGATATCAAGGCGGATGCCATCGCCAACGAGATCAGGCGCTCGCCTACCCGCCAGCGGCTGGAGAAATCCCGGGATTTTATCATGGATCGCCAGAAACAGTATAAGCAGATTGAGGACAGCATCACCGAGATCGAGGACCGGAAGGATGTGCTGGAGCAGGCCCTGGAAAAGGCCGTTGAGCGCATGGAAAGCCTGAAGGATCGGATGGAGGGCCTGAATCCGGAAGACGAGGACGCGGTGGAAACCCTGCGGAAGGACGTGTCCGAAGCCCGGGATCAGCTGCGCTCCTTCGAGAAAGAGCTGGACCATATGAACAGCGACTCCGCCAACTACGACAAGCAGCTGCGGGCCGTGCGGGTGGAAGCCGCCAAGGCGAAGCAGAGCTTCGATCAGCTGAAGGTGGATTACGAAAACGAGAGCAAGGCCAGGAAGGCGGAGCTGGATCAGCAGCGGGCGAGGGTCAAATCCCTGGAGGACACGGTGGATCCGGAGCTGCTGGTGGAATATCTGTCCATTAAGAAGCATACCACGCCGCCGGTTTCCAGGCTGCAGTACGGGCAGTGCTCCGGCTGCAACACCTCCCTGCCCAGCGCGACCCTCAGCAAGATCAAAAGCGGGACGCTCGTGGAGTGCGAAACCTGCGGGCGGATGATTATTCAATAAAGGAACATGGCAAACGCATAAAGCCCATCGTGCCCTCCCGGAGGGGCAGGCCTTTGTGCATGGAGGGGTGAGGAAAACATGAGAGCCGGAGGCGTTCTGCTGCATATTACCAGCCTGCCCTCGCCGGGGGGCATCGGGGATCTGGGCGATGAAGCCCGGGCCTTCGCGGACTTTTTACAGGCGGCGGGGATGACCATCTGGCAGGTGCTGCCGGTGGGGCCCACGGGCTATGGGGAAAGCCCCTATCAGTCCCCATCCGCCTTCGCGGGGAATCCGCTGCTGATTTCCCTTCCCCAGCTGCGGCGGGATGGGCTGCTGGATTATGACGACAGCGAGCTGTACAGCCCGGAGGATCCGTCACGGGTGGACTACGACGCGGCGCGGGCCGGCAAGCTGCCCCTGCTGCGCAGGGCTTTCCTGCAGAGCGGGGAACGGATGCGGGCGGAAACGGAAGCCTTTCGTCGGGAGCAGCCCTGGGCGGAGGATTACGCGCTGTTTTCCGCGGTCAAGGATCACTTCGGCGGGCGGATGTGGAGCCAGTGGACGGACCGGGGAATCCGGAACCGGCGGTGGCTGGCCCGGCGGAAATACCGGCGGCAGCTGGCGGGGGAAGTGGAATACCATCTTTTCACCCAGATGCTCTTTCAGCGGCAGTGGATGGCACTGAAAGCATACTGCAACGAGCGGGGGATCATGCTTCTGGGGGATATGCCCATCTATGTGGCGGAGGACTCCGCCGACACCTGGACCCATCCGAAGGTGTTCCAGCTGGACCGGAACCGCGTTCCGAAGCGGGTGGCGGGGGTGCCGCCGGATTATTTCTCCGAGGACGGCCAGATGTGGGGGAACCCCCTGTACCGGTGGGATTACCTGAAGAAGAAGGGATACTTCTGGTGGGTGGACCGGATGCGACGCATGGCGGAGCTGTACGACCTGGTGCGGATTGACCATTTCATCGGCTTCGGGCACTATTACGCGATTCCCTACGGCGCGCCGAACGCCCGGAACGGCCGGTGGGAGGACGGCCCGGGCATTCCGCTTTTCGAAACGCTGCGGGACAGGGTGCCCGGAATGCGCGTCGTGGCGGAGGATCTGGGGGAGGTCAACGACCAGGTGCTGGCCCTGATGGACTACACCGGGTACCCGGGAATGAAGGTGCTCTGCTACGGCTTTGACGGGGATGAGACCAATCCGCATTTTCCCGGAAACGAAGGGAAAAACACGGTGCTGTACACCGGGACCCATGACAATGACACCGTCCTGGGCTGGGCGGAAAAAGCGGGCCCGAAGGCCCTGGCCCTGGCGAAAAAGACGCTGGGATTCGACCGCCTGGAGGAGGCGCCGGAGGCATTTGTCCGCAGCGTTTTCCGCTCCCGGGCGGACACGGCGGTTGCCCCCATGCAGGATATTCTCGGCCTCGGGGGCGACGCGCGGATGAATCTGCCCGGCACCGTCGGGGGCAACTGGGCCTGGCGCATGCTGCCGGGGGCCGCAACGCCGGAAACCGCAAAAAGGCTGAAGGAACTGAACAGGGAAACGGGACGGATTCCGGTACGGTAAAGGAAAGGAGCAATTTATGAACGCGAAGGAACTGATTCAGGCGGCGGAGCAGAACCTGATGACCCAGAGCCACAGGACCCTGAAGGAAGCGACGGCGGCGGAGCTGCACAACGCGCTGTCCGCGGCCTGCATGACCGCCCTGGCGCCCCTGTGGCACCGGAAGGAAGCGGAGCGCTTCCCGAAGCGGCAGGCCTTCTACCTGTCCATGGAGTACCTGGTGGGCCGGCTGATCTACAACAACCTGTACTGCATGGGCATGCTGACGGAGGTTCGTGCGCTGCTGGCGGAGAAAGGCGTGGATCTGGCCCTGCTGGAGGACATTGAGGATGACGCCTTCGGCAACGGAGGGCTGGGAAGGCTGGCGGCCTGCTTCCTGGACAGCGCGGTGACCTGCGATGTACCCCTGACAGGATACGGACTGCGGTTCCGCTACGGGCTGTTCCGGCAGAAATTTGTGGACGGGCGGCAGACCGAGGAACCGGACGACTGGTCCCGAATGGGGGATCCCTGGTCCATCCGCCGGCTGGAGGAAGCTGTGGTGGTGCCCATGAAGACCGGGGATGTGCTGGCGGTGCCCTATGATATGCCGGTGGTGGGCTATGGAATGAAGAATGTGGGAACCCTGCGCCTCTGGCAGACGGAAAGCCTGCATGAGATCGATTTTCCCCTGTTCAACGAGCAGCGGTACGCGAAGGCCTGCGCGGGCAAGAACGAGGCGGAGGACATTGTCAAATTCCTGTACCCCAACGATTCCAAAAGGGCCGGGAAACAGCTGCGGGTGAAGCAGCAGTACGTGCTGGTTTCCGCCTCCATGCAGGACCTGCTGCGGGGGTATGAAAAACGGCATGGGCAGGATTACAGCCACTTCGCCGGAGAGACGGCGGCCCAGCTGAATGACACGCATCCCGTCATGGCCATTCCGGAACTGATCCGGCTGCTGGAAAACCGGGGCGTGGACTTTGAGACCGCTTTTGCCCTGGCCCGGGATACCTTTGCCTATACGAATCACACCGTGATGCAGGAGGCGCTGGAAAAATGGGATCTGAGCCTGCTCAGCTCCGTGTGCCCGGAGATCGTGAGCATCATCCGGCGCATTGACGCCCGTTTCCGCCGGGAAATGGCGGCGGCCGGGAAACCGGTGCTGCCGGACCGGTGCATCATCGAGGGGCGCCGGGTGCATATGGCGCAGCTGGCCGTATACGCCACCCACGCGGTGAACGGCGTGGCGGAGCTGCATTCCCAGATTCTGAAGGATGACCTGTTCGCCCGGTGGTATGAGCTGTATCCGGACCGGTTCCAGAACAAGACCAACGGCATTACCCAGCGGCGGTGGCTGGGGCTGTGCAATCCGGAGCTGTGTGGGCTGATTCGGCGCCGGATCGGCGGGGGCTTTGAGACGGATCTGACCCGGCTGCGGGCGCTGATTCCGGAGATCGACGAGGCGCTGTGCCGGGAGTTCCAGGCGGTCAAGCGGGTCAAGAAGGAACAGCTGGCGGCAGAAATCGCCCGGAAGGAAGGGGTCACCCTGAGCCCGGAGATGGTTTTTGACGTCCAGGTGAAGCGGCTGCATGAATACAAGCGGCAGTTCATGAACGCCCTGTCCATCCTGGCGGTTTATCAGGGGCTCAAGGCGGGAAAAATGGGGGATCTGCCCCCGGTGGCCTTTATTTTCGGCGCCAAGGCCGCCCCGGGATATGCCCGGGCCAAGGCGGTGATCCACTGGATCAACCTGATCGCGGAAAAGGTGAACAGCGATCCCGAGACCGCGGGGCGGCTGAAGGTGGTCTTCGTCCAGAACTACAACTGCTCCTGGGCGGAGAAGATCATTCCCGCCGCGGATATATCGGAGCAGATTTCCCCCGCGGGCACCGAAGCCTCCGGCACCGGCAACATGAAGCTGATGCTGAACGGCGCGGTGACGCTGGGCACCTTCGACGGCGCGAATGTGGAAATCGTCGAGGAAGCGGGGCGGGAGAACAATTATATCTTTGGCGCCACGGTGGAGGAGCTGAACGCCATCCGCGACAGCTACGACCCGCGGGAGATTTACGAAAAGGACGCTGTGATCCGCCGGGCGCTGGATACCCTGGTGGACGGCACATTCCCGGATCCGGACGGCGCGTTCGCGGAGCTGCATGACGCGATTCTCAAGGGAGCCAGCTGGCACAAGCCGGATCATTACTTCGTGCTGCGGGATTTCCCCTCCTACCTGGAAACAAAGCTGCGGGCCATCTCCGACGCGGGGCATGATCCCATGGGCTTCGCCCGGAAATGCCTCATGAACGTGGCCACCAGCGGAAAATTCTCCTCCGACCGGACCATTCGTCAATACGCGGCGGAGATCTGGCGGGTATAACCGATCCCGGTTCGGCGCGGCGCATCCCTGGCGGGTGCGCCGCCCTTTTCTATTTTCCTCCGGAAAAAGGAATTTGCCCTCCTTTTCTCGAATAAAAATACCGAATTCATCATCCTTCACCCGGACCGGGTGAGAGGGTTTTCCTTTTTTTGCGGGAGGGAGGTGAGGCCGATGGCATCCCGGTATCCGTCCGCCTGGCTGGATGAGCTGCGCAGCCGCAGCGATCTGGTGCAGACGGTGTCCGGCTATGTGGCGCTGAAGAAAAACGGGCGCCGCTGGTGGGGCCTTTGCCCCTTTCATGGGGAGAAGACGGCCTCCTTCTCGGTGGACGAGGAAGCGCAGCTGTACTACTGCTTTGGCTGCAAGGCCGGCGGAAACGTCATTACCTTCCTCATGGAAATGGATCACCTGACCTTCAATGAAGCGGTGGAGCAGCTGGCGGAGCGGGCGCATATGCCGCTGCCGCAGATGATTCAGGATGAGGACTACGAGCGCCGCCGCACCCAGCGGGAGCGGCTGCTGAACGCCAACAGGGAAGCCGCCCGGTTTTTCCATGAAACCCTGTTCACGCCCGCCGGGGCCGCCTCCCTGGACTACCTGCGGAAGCGGGGGCTCAGCGACGGCGTCATCCGGAAGTTTGGCCTGGGGGCTGCGCCGGAGGGCTGGGATACGCTGACGAAGCACCTGCTGGAGAAGGGCTTCTCCCTGGAGGAGCTGCAGCTGGCCGGGCTGACGGTTATCAAGGAGGCGGTTCCCGCCACGGCGGATGCCCCCGCCAGGCCGCGCCGGGCCTTTGACATGTTCCGGAACCGGGCGATCTTTCCCATTATTGACGCCTACGGCAATGTGCTGGCCTTCGGCGGGCGCATCCTGGGGAAGGGGGAGCCCAAGTACCTGAACACCTCGGACACCCCCGTGTTCAACAAGCGGAAAGGGGTTTTCGCGGCCAACCTGCTGCGGAAGGAAAGGCATCTGGATCGGGTGATCCTGGTGGAAGGATACATGGACGTGGTGAGCCTGACCCAGTTTGGCGTCAAAGGCGTGTGCGCCACGCTGGGCACGGCCCTGACCAACGAGCAGGCCCGGCTGCTGAAGCGGTACGCGCCTCAGGTATTCCTGAGCTATGACGGGGACGCGGCGGGACAGCACGCCATCCTGCGGGGGCTGGATATCCTGAAGGAGGAAGGGGTGCCGGCGCGGGTGCTGGACTTCCCGGACGGGCTGGATCCGGACGAGTTCATCCGCCGGGACGGGCCGGAGGGCTTCGCGAAGCTGAAGTCGGTGACGCCGGAAACCTATCGGATCCGCAGGCTGAAGGACAGCCTTGATCTTTCCGGACAGGAGGGAAAAGTATCCTTCGCCCGGCAGGCTGTCGCCATCGTGGCGCCGCTGGAACCCGTGGAGCGGGAAGGATACCTGAAGGAAATCATGATTCAGACCGGTTTCTCCCGGGATGTGCTGCAGGCCCAGCTGGCGGAGGAACTGCAGAAGCTGGGCAGAGCCGTGCCGAAGCCGCCGGCCCGCCGACGGGTGGATCCGGCGGAGGCCGTGGGCGTCGTGCCCACCGGGGAAACGGAGGGCAGGGAAGCCGCCGGGGCCGGCCGGAAGAAGCTGTCCGAGGCGGAATGGAAGGTCCTCCGGGCGCAGGAAATGCTGCTGGGGCTCCTGGCCACCGGCCGCCTGCCGGAAGATCTGGCGCAGGAAGAGGACTTTGAGGATCCGGAGTTGAAATTAATATACCAGGATCTGAAACGGGGGGAGAAACCCTCCTCCCTGGTGGATCGGGCGCCGGACGGGGAATCCCGCTCCCGCCTGACGCGGCTGCTGCTGTCCCCCGCGGCCGGCAGCACGGATGAGCTGATGGCCATGGCGCACGACTGTGTGGCCCGTATCCGCCATGGCAGGTATGAAAAAAAATTAAAGGAAATCGAGGCCCGACTGACGAACTGTAACGATGAGGCGGAGCAGCTGGGCCTGCTGGCGGAGTATCAGTCGGTAAGTGACGCGCTGCGAAAAATGGAATGAACGGACATGCCGACCAGAGAAAGGGAGAGATTACCTTTGACACAGGAAAAGCCGGAAACAAAGCAGAACAGCAGGCTGGATGAGCTCTATGCCTATGGGAAGAAGAAGGGCGTGCTGACCACCAAGGAGATCATGGACCGCCTGACGGAGCAGGAGATGGAGCCGGAGCAGCTGGATAAAATCCTGGAGACGCTGGACGCCTATGGGATTTCCGTCGTCAATGACGAGGCGGACATTCCCTCCGCGGAGGAAACGGCCGCCGAGAACGCGGCGGAGGCCGCCGCCATCAGCGAAAAGGAAATCCCCATGGAGGAGCAGCTGGATCTTTCCGTGCCGGAAGGCATCGCCATCGACGATCCGGTGCGGATGTACCTGAAGGAGATCGGCAAGGTGCCCCTGCTGACGGCGGACCAGGAGATTGAGCTGGCCAAGCGCCTGGAGGAAGGGGACGAGTCCGCCAAGCAGCAGCTGGCGGAAGCCAATCTGCGCCTGGTGGTTTCCATCGCAAAGCGCTATGTGGGCCGCGGCATGCTGTTTCTGGATCTGATTCAGGAGGGCAACCTGGGGCTGATCAAGGCCGTGGAGAAATTTGATTACCGGAAGGGCTTCAAGTTTTCCACCTATGCCACCTGGTGGATCCGTCAGGCCATTACCCGGGCCATCGCGGACCAGGCGAGGACCATCCGCATCCCGGTGCACATGGTGGAGACCATCAACAAGCTGATCCGCGTTTCCCGCCAGCTGCTGCAGGAATACGGCCGGGAGCCTACCCCGGAGGAAATCGCCAAGGAAATGAACATTTCCGAGGCCAAGGTGCGTGAAATCATCAAGATCGCCCAGGAGCCAGTGAGCCTGGAGACGCCCATCGGCGAGGAGGAGGACAGCCATCTGGGGGACTTTATTCCGGACGACGACGCGCCGGCCCCGGCGGAAGCCGCTTCCTTCGCCCTGATGAAGGAGCAGCTGATGGAGGTGCTGGACACCCTGACCCCCCGGGAGGAGAAGGTGCTCCGCCTGCGCTTTGGCCTGGACGACGGCCGCCAGCGTACGCTGGAGGAGGTGGGCAAGGAGTTCAATGTTACCCGGGAGCGCATCCGACAGATTGAGGCCAAGGCCCTGCGCAAGCTCCGCCATCCCTCCCGCAGCAAGAAGCTGAGGGACTATCTGGACTGAGATGCGGCTGGATGAAAGGCTGAGCCTGGCTTTTACCCTGTACGATTCCTGCGGGCTGGCCGCGGACATCGGGACGGATCACGCGCACCTGCCCATCGCGCTGCTGCGGGCGGGAAAATGCCGCCGGATGATCCTGACGGACATCAGCGGCGGCGCGATTCAGAACGCGAGGGACAACCTGATCCGGGCGGGGCTGACGGATGCCGTTTCGCTGCGGCAGGGGGACGGCCTGGCGCCGGTGGACGAGGCCTGCGGAATGATCTCCGTCCTGGGGATGGGCGGCAAGACCATCCGCGCCATCCTGGAAGCGGGAAGGGACCATCTGCGGGGCGCGAACCTGCTCCTGTCGGCCCATACCGATCTGCCGGAGGTGCGGGAGGCCGTACAGGGAATCGGATACCGCCTGATCAGCGAAACCCCCTGCTTCTCAGCCGGGCGGTTTTACCTGATGCTGAAGGCCGCGCCGGGGGCGGAGCGGCTGACCGAAAGAGAGATCCGCCTCGGGAAGCCCCTTTTCGAAACGGACAGCCCGGCGCTACCGGCATACCTGCGGCACCAGCTGGCCGTGCTTGCGCGCAGGGCTGAGGGCCTGCGGGGCGCCACGCTGCCCGATGACGGGCTGCGATCCCGGACGGAGGAAGATATGGCCTTCTACCGGGAGCGGCTCGCGGCCCTGGGGGCGGACTGAAGAAAATCAAAAAGAGCCATGCCGTCACGGAAGGCAGGCTCTTTTTTGATGCCCCGGCATCGGCTTCGCGCGGGACCGCTTCCCGGCTCAGAAAGCCTGGAAGGAAGAGGGGACAAACAGCTCTTTGAATTTCCGGGTGGCATAGCGGTCCGTCATGCCGGAAAGAAAATCCGCGACCCCGCGCTCCAGCCCGTCCCGGTAGGTGATCATGATATATTCCTCCGGCATTTCCCCCGGATGGTCGCAGAAATAGCTGAACATCGCCCGGATAATGTAATCGCAGCGCCGCTCCTCCGGATCCCGCCAGCCGTCCCGGTACACCTTCTCGAACATGAATTCCCGGAGGCCGTCCATGGCGCTTTCCACCTGGGAGCTCATGGCCAGATGGGGCTGCCCCTCGCTGTGATCCACAATATCCCGGATCATGGTGTCAATCCGACGGCTGTGGGTGCTTCCCAGCACGCGCAGGCAGTCCGCCGGCAGCTCGAAATCCTTCAGCACCCCGGCCCGCAGGGCATCGTCCAAATCATGATTCAGGTAGGCGATCCGATCCGCCTTCCGGACACATTCCCCCTCCAGGGTGGCGGGAAAACCGGCGCCGGAATGATGCAGGATGCCGTCCCGCACCTCCCAGGTCAGATTCAGCCCGGCGCCATCGTTTTCCAGCTGTTCAACCACGCGCAGGCTCTGCTCGTTGTGCCGGAAGCCGCCGGGCAGCAGATCGTTCAGCGTCCGCTCCCCGATATGCCCGTAGGGCGTGTGGCCCAGGTCATGCCCGAGGGCGATGGCTTCGGTCAGGTCCTCATTCAGCCGCAGGGCCCGGGCGATGGTCCGGGCGACCTGGGCCACCTCCAGGGTGTGGGTCAGACGGGTGCGGTAATGGTCCCCTTCCGGGGAAAGAAAAACCTGGGTTTTAAACTTAAGCCGCCGGAAGGCCTTGCAGTGAATGACCCGGTCCCGGTCCCGCTGAAAATCCGTCCGGATTTCGCAGGGAGGGATCGGCCTGACGCGGCCTCTGCTTTCCGCCGCCTTCGCGGCCTGGGGAGCGAGCAGCAGCTGCTCGTTGGCTTCCGTCCTTTCCCGAATGGTCATTCCGCTGCCCTCCTGCTTATCGGCTTTCCTTTTCATAATACCACAAACAGGGTCCAAAATCCTGCCTGCCGCGGGGTGGCATATTGTTTCCGTGAAAAACCTGTGATACCATAGGACGGTATGAAGCTTCCGGGCGGCGGGACGGACGCTTCCGGGGACATACCCGGCGGAGACCGCCGCGAACGGGAAAGGATGATGGATGCATGCGTGCGAAAATGCTGCTGGACGCCTGCGCGGAGGCGGGCATTGACTTTTTCACCGGCGTGCCGGACAGCCAGCTGAAGGGCCTGTGCGACGAGCTTTACGCCCGATACGGCGCCGGAAATCCGGCGCATCTGGTGGCGCACAACGAGGGCGGCGCCATGGCGCTGTGCGCGGGCCATTTTCTGGCCACGGGCCGGCCGGCCCTGTGCTATATGCAGAACAGCGGCCTGGGCAACGCGGTAAATCCCCTGGCTTCGCTGCTGGATCCGGAGGTATATGGGATTCCCTGCCTGCTGGTGATCGGCTGGCGGGGGGAGCCGGGGGTGAAGGATGAGCCCCAGCATGTCAAGCAGGGCGCCATGACCCTGGGCCAGCTGGAGCTGATGGGCATCCCGTACCGCGTCCTGAGCCGGGAGACGACGGAGGCGGAATTCCAGGCGGATTTTTCCGCCCTGCGGGCCGCGCTGGCGGAAAACCGCTGCGCCGCGCTGGTGGTGCGGAAAGGCGCCCTGGTCACGGACGAAAAGCCCGATTACGGCAATGGATACCGGATGACCCGGGAGGAGACGGTGGAACGGATTCTGCGCGGCGGCGGGGAGAAGGACGTTTTCGTGTGCACGACGGGCAAGCTGAGCCGGGAGGTTTTTGAAATCCGGGAGAAGCTGGGCCAGGGTCACGCGCGGGATTTTCTGACCGTGGGCAGCATGGGGCACGCGTCCATGATCGCGCTGAAGATCGCGCTGGAGCACCCGGAGCGAAGAGTATGGTGCCTGGACGGGGACGGCGCGGCGCTGATGCACCTGGGGGCCATGCCCATCCTGGCGGAACGGCGGCCGGAAAACCTGATCCATGTGATCATCAACAACGCGGCGCATGAAACCGTGGGCGGCATGCCGGTCTGTGACCGGAAAATGAACTGGACGGAGCTGGCCCGCGCGGCCGGATACGCGCTGGCGGCGTCGGCGGACAGCCCGGAAACGCTGGAAGCGCGGCTGACCGCCTGCGGGGCGGCCCGCGGGCCGGTGATGCTGGAGGTCCGGTGCGCCTGCGGGGCCCGGAGCGACCTGGGACGGCCCACCACGACGCCCGTGGAAAACCGGGACGCGCTGATGGCCTTCCTGCGGAAATAAACCCTTTTCCTGTCAGCCGAAAAAACAGACAGAGAAAAAAACACAAAAAGAACAGTTTTGCGGCGTAAAACGGTAATAAACCGGAAACAAATCATCAAAATATGGGATGAAAGAATCTCCTGTCCACCAAAGAATGCGGGGAGATTCTTTCTTTATTACAATTGTTACAAAAAGTTCAAACTTTTGACCACAACATGTAGTGTTATGCCCTTGACGTTATTCACAATCTAAGCTATTATTTCGTGAGAATCAGAAATGAGAGGGGGCGGAATGGTTTGATCGCCGGATATGGGCACAAGCCTGTTTTTCAGTATAAATTCCGCCCGCTGGCCCGGGACACGCAGCCTGTGGACGGAGGTTTCTGCGTCACGCTGTACGAAAACGGGATTCTTTCCTTCTCTACCTATGACGCGCTGGGCGCGTTCCTGGATGAGGTTTGCTTCTCCCTGCCCGGTCGTGTGCTGCAGTGCTTTTACGGGCTGCTGCGGAACGCCTCCAGCTGGCTGCCCTCCACGCCCTGCGATCTGCGGGGGTCGGGGGAGAGCGCGTTCGCTTCCTTCATGGCCTTCGACGGGTATGACCCGATCCGCATCTGGGGGATGAACGAGCTGCTCTGCGAGCCCTGCGGGAGCCCCGGCGGCTTCTTCGCCAGGCATCTGTATGTACTGTTTGAGGACATCTGCAATGTCATGGTGGAATACGGCATCAACCTGTCCCTGGACGGGTTCACCTGGACGGATCAGATTCATCCTTTCCGGAAAAATCAGGTACATACCTCCGCCGCGCAGCGCGTTGTGTAAACCGCGGCGGCGGAGGATTTCAGTGCGCGGGACGCGCTTTTTTTCTTTTCGCGGGCTTTCCCTGACGGATCTGTCACCATGCAGAATACAATATGGAGGAGGAATCATCGATGAACGTGGAACAGCAATACCAGGCCTGGCTGTCCTGCCCGGCCATGCCGGAGGAACTGCTGCAGAACCTTCGGAACATGGATGAGGCCGGAAAGAATGACAGCTTTTACCGGGAGCTGGCTTTTGGGACCGGCGGGCTCCGGGGCGTGCTGGGCGCGGGGAGCAACCGGATGAATGTTTTCACGGTGCTCCGGGCGACAAGGGGCCTGGGAACCTATCTGAAGGAAAACTACGCGGAGCCTTCCTGCGCGCTGAGCTGTGACAGCCGGATCCACAGCCGGGATGTTGTGGAGCTGACCGCCGCGGCGCTGGCGGAGATGGGGGTTCGGGTCTGGCTGTATCCCAAACTGCAGCCCACCCCGATGCTGAGCTTCGCGGTCCGCCACCTGCGCTGCAGCGCGGGCGTCATGGTCACGGCCAGCCATAATCCGGCAAAATTCAACGGATACAAGGTTTACGGGGATGACGGATGCCAGATCACCCTGGAGACGGCGGACCGGATTACCGGCTATATCGGACAGCAGCCCGCGCTGGCGGACGCGCTGCCGGATTTTGAAAAGGGCCTTCGGGAGGGAACCATCTCCTATATCACGGAGGAAACGATCGAGGCGTACTATCAGGCCATCCTGACCCTGCGGGTGCACCCCTGCGATACGCCGCTGCATGTGGTTTACTCCCCGCTGAACGGGGCGGGGAACGTGCCGGTGCGGGAGATCCTGCGCCGGATGGGAAATATTCAGGTGGACGTGGTGGCCGAGCAGGAGCTGCCGGACGGGCGTTTTCCCACCTGCCCGTATCCGAATCCGGAAATCCGGGAGGCCATGACCCTGGCCATCCGGAAATGCGTGGAAACCGGGGCGGATTTCTGCTTTGCCACGGATCCGGATTCGGACCGCATGGGCGCGGGTGTCCGGGTGGGGAACGAGGTGGAGCTGATCAGCGGGAACGACATGGGCGTGCTGATGCTGGACTATCTGACGCGGGAGAAGGCGCGGAAGGACGGCCTGCCGCCGGTGGCCGTGAAGACCATTGTTTCCACCAATATGGCGGAGGCTCTTTGTGAAAAGCGGGGCGTTGAGCTGAGAAACGTGCTGACCGGGTTCAAATTCATCTGTGAGCAGGTGCATTTCCTGGATGAGGCGGGGCAGACGGACCGTTTCCTCTTTGGCTTCGAGGAAAGCTACGGCTATCTGTCCGGTACCTTTGTGCGGGACAAGGACGCGGTGAACGCCGCGCTGCTGCTGTGCGAGATGGCGGCCAACCTGAAGGCGGAAGGCAAGACCATGCTGGACCGGCTGGCGGAGCTGCGGGAGGAATTCGGATACTACGCGCAGGAGACCCTGACCTTCCAGTACGAGGGACAGGACGGCGCGGAGCGGATGGCGCAGATCATGGAGGGGCTGCGCCAGCCCCTGGCCACCTTCGCGGATCCAATCATGCACACGGCGCGCCGGATTGACTACCTGCGGGATGAGACGGGCCTGCCCAGGAGCGACGTGATGGAGTTTCGGCTGGAGAACGGGCAGAAGTTTATTGTCCGTCCCTCGGGGACCGAGCCAAAGCTGAAGGCCTATCTCTTTGGCAGAGGCACGAGCCAGGAAGGCGCGCAGGAAGCGCTGAAGACCCTGGAACCGATTGTGCGGGGGATCTGCGGATAAGGAAAGGGCGCTTTCCGCCGGCGTGCAGCCACAGCTGCGGCGCTGCCGCCGGATGGCGGCGCGTCCGGAAAAAAGATTGACAAAAGCACCGGAATCGGATAGGATCATAATATTGAAACAGAAAAGCAGGTCTTACCCGCTGAGAAGCGGAGGCAGATAAAAAAGAAAAAAGAACAAGGAGGACACTATGAAAAAGGCATTGACTCCCGTGCTGGCGATCGTGGCGGCTGTCGCCATTATCCTGAGCTGTGTGTTTGGCACACAGAAGGGCAACCTGCAGAAAACGGTCGAAACCGTGCAGGCGGAACTGGCCGGTAAAACCGGTGAGCTGGAGCAATCCGCGGCGGACGCGGCAGCCAAGGCTGCCGAGGTGGAAAGCCTGACGGCCCAGGTGGAAACCCTGAAGGGTGAGCTGGAGACAAAGCTGGCGGAAGCGGCGGAAGCGGCCAAGGCGGAGACGGAGAAGCAGGTGGCGGACGCCAAGGCGGCGGCGCAGAAGGAAATTGACGCGGCCAAGGCGGAAGCGGCCACGGCGCAGGAAGCCCTGACGGCGCTGCAGACGGAAGCGGCGGCCGCGGCGGAAGCGGCCAAGGCGGAAACGGAGAAGCAGGTGGCGGACGCCAAGGCGGCGGCGCAGAAGGAAATTGACGCGGCCAAGGCGGAAGCGGCCACGGCGCAGGAAGCCCTGACGGCGCTGCAGACGGACGCGGCCTCCGCGGCGGAAACCGCCAGGACGGAGACGGAGAAGCAGGTGACGGACGCCAAGGCGGCGGCGCAGAAGGAAATCGACGCGGCCAAGGCGGAAACGGCCACGGCGCAGGAAGCTCTGACGGCGGCGGAAACCGCCAGGGCGGAGCTGGAAACCGCGAAGACAGAAGCTGAGAACGCGCGGGCGGAGCTGGAAGGCCAGATCGCGGACCTGCAGGGACAGCTGGAGAAGACGCAGCGCGCGCTGGTTGCGGCCCAGAGCAACGCCTATATCATGTACGCGAACGCGGACTGGTCCGTCCAGAACTGGGGCACCGCGGACAGCGAGGACGGCAGCGTGAAGGTGACCCCGGCCGCGGTGAACGGCGCGGGAACCTATACGGTGGGCCTGGAATTCGCGACGCCGGCGGAAGGCCTGGCCTTTACGGCCCTGGGCATCCAGAAGGGAGAGCAGGACTTCCCGGGCGGCACGATTGAAATTACCGCGATCCGCATCAACGGCGAAGCCGTCGAACTGAAGAAGGGATACACCTCCTCCGATGACGGCAAGGAAACCCGGATGAACATTTACAACGAATGGGTGTCCGACGTGCCCGCGGATGCCCGCCGGGCGGATCAGGATCTGACCGATGCGGCGCCCGTGATCGTGGATAAGGAAGCCTTCGCTTCCGTGAGCAGCATGGAGGTGGACTTCACCTTCCAGCCCCTGACAGCCTACCTCATGTACGCCGACGGCGCCTGGGCGATGCAGAACTGGGGCACCGCGGACAGCGAGGACGGCAGCGTGAAGGTGACCGGCGCGGCCATTACCGGCGCCGGTGAATACACCGTGGGTCTGGAATTCGCGACGCCGGCGGAGGGACTGGCCTTTACCGCCATCGGTATCAAGAACGGCGAAAAGACCTTCCCCGGATACATCATCAAGGCGACGAAGGTGACCGTCAACGACGGGGAAGAGAACCTGCTGACCGGGATCGGCTACACCAACGCGGATGACGGCCAGGAGACCCGGGAGAATCTGTACAACGAATGGGTCGACGCGGCGAATCTGCCCGCCGACGCGCGCAACGAGGAAGGGCTGGAAGGCGCTTCTCCCATCATCGTGAACAAGGATGCCTTTACCGGCGTCACCAAGGTGACGGTGACCTTCAGCTACATCAAGGGGCAGCCCGCGGCGGCTCCCGCCGAGGAGGCCATGAGCGAGGATGAGGCGAAGGCCCTGAAGGAAGCGGGCTTCCATGCCTATATCGCCGTGCAGGGCAAGGATACCTACGTCTTCCGGAACGCGTGGAACGACGCCTACGGCATGAATGACGAGGCGAATCCCTTCTTCTACCGGCTGACCGGGTGGGATACCGACAACAACGCCGTGGATTACGGCGGCAGCTTCGCGGACGCGGAGATCAAGGCGGACGGGGAATACACCGTGAGCCTGACCACCGGGGAGATGGGCTTTGGCACCACCCAGGCCTTCAACCTGCTGTTTGTTTCCACGGATATTCCCAGCAAGCTGGTCAAGGACGGCTATCTGACGCTGGACAATGTGAAGACCAAGATCGGCGGCGCCGCCACCCAGGATTTCACCTCCGTGGATCTGGAGGGCGAGTATGCCCGTATCGTGGTGCTGGACAGCTATAACCAGTCCGCCGAGCCCTTCGGGTACACGGTGCCCGGCGCGGGGGAGAGCATCAGCATCAGCTTCACGGTCTCCGGTTTCTGAGAAGGAATGACTCCGGGGAAGCGTCCAGGCGGACGCTTCCCCGGTTTTTGAAAGAAGAAAAGGTTCGGAAGAAAGAGACGGAAAGTCCGGTGGAAGGGGACCGGGCCGGACGGCCTTTTCTTCCGAGCGTTTTCAGATAAAGGAGGTTCAGAGGTGGAAGCAGCGACAAGGGGAAAGGCGCCCGCGGAACGGGCGCGCGCTGGAAAGCAGCTGCCGCTGTGGCTGTTCCGGGTGTCCGCGCTGACCGCGGGGATGGCCATGTTCTTTCCGCCGGCCAATCCGGGCCGGATCAGCGGAAAGATCAATCAGGCGGCCAGTCTGTTTACCACGGGCATCAGCCGGGACACCGTGACCAACAGCATGGGGCGGATTCTGCGGTCCCAGTGGATCCAGGACGGGGAGATTACCGCCCTGATGATCGCCTGCGTCGTGGTGATGCTGGGGGTGATCCTCTGTGCATCTGGCGCGGCCATGAGCCTGGGAAACCACCGGATGCGGCGGGTCGGGCTGGCGCTGCCCCTGGCCGGCGCGCCGGTGATGGCGGGGGGACTGCTCCTGATTCGGCGCAGCTTTGAACGGATGACGGCCCATGGCGCGGAAGTGGACAAGCTGGACAAGCTGGAGCTGGCGATGCCCGGCGGATACACCGCCTTCTGGGTGCTGGCGGGCATTCTGCTGGTCACGTCGCTGGCAGCCTTCCTGGTTACGGGACGGACGCCGGAGCGGGGTATGAAGATGGAGATGGAGGAAAAATACCGGCTGTTCCTGATGATGCTGCCGGTGATCCTGCTGGCGTTCATTTTCTGCTACCTGCCCATCTGGGGGTGGCGCTATGCCCTGTTTGACTACACGCCGGGCGGCGGCATCGGGCCGGAGAACTACGTGGGGCTGAAATGGTTCCGTTTCCTGTTTACGGATCCCGCCACATCGGCGGACCTGATCCGCGTGCTGCGGAACACGCTGGTCATGAGCGGGCTGGGAATCGCCACCAGCTGGCTGCCCATCGCCTTCGCCGTGCTGCTGGCGGAGGTACGGAGCACGAAATTCCAGCGGTTCGTGCAGACCTTTACCACCATCCCGAACTTTATCAGCTGGGTGCTGGTGTACGCCATCGCCCTGAGCATTTTTTCCACGGACGGCTTTATCAACAGCTTCCTGACCAATGTGCTGCATCAGACCGGCGCGAACACGAACTATCTGCAGAGCGCGGACCACACATGGCTGAAGATGCTGCTGTGGGGAACCTGGAAGGGCGTGGGATGGAGCGCGATCATTTACATCGCGGGCATCGCGGGCATTGATCAGCAGCTGTACGAGGCGGCCCGGGTGGACGGGGCGAACCGCTTCCGCTGCATCTGGCACATCACCATCCCCGGGCTGATGCCCACCTACATGGTGATGCTGCTGATGAGCATCGCTGGGATTCTGTCCAACGGCATGGAGCAGTACCTGGTTTTCTCCAACGCGGTGAACAAGGACGTCATCGAGGTGCTGGATCTGTACGTATACAACATCGGCATCGGAAAGAGCCAGCAGATCAGCCTGTCCACGGTGGTCGGCGTTTCCAAGTCCCTGGTGGGCATTACCCTGCTTTTCCTCGCGAACGGGATTTCCAAAACCATTCGCGGCGAAAGCATCATATAAGGGGAGGTGAACGCCATGCGCAAAAGGGAAACAAGTCCGAAAACCCACATTCACCGGACGGTGGGCGACCGGGTGTTCGACATCGCCATCATTCTCTTTTTCAGCCTGTTCACGCTGATCTGCGTTTTTCCCTTCTACTATCTGCTGATCAATACCATTTCCGACAACGACCTGGTGACCAGCGGATACGTGAACTTTTATCCCATGCTGAAGAACGCGTCGGGGAACGGAGTTTTCGGCATTCAGATCAGCAATTACATCGCGCTGCAGAATGTCCAGGATCTGGGCTCCAGCATCATGGTGACCGTGGCCCGGACGATTCTCGGCACCGCGCTGATGGTGCTGACCAGCGCCTGGGCCGGATACCTGGTGACCAAGCAGAAAATGTGGAAGCGGTCCTTCTGGTACCGGTTTCTGGTGATCACGATGTATTTTAACGCGGGGCTGGTGCCCTGGTACATGAACATGCTGATGATGGGGCTGACGGACAATTTCCTGGCCTACATCATTCCGGGAATGGTGGCGCCCTATAACATCATCCTGGTGAAAACCTACATCGAGAGCATCCCCGCCTCCCTGGAGGAGAGCGCGGTCATCGACGGCGCGACCACCAGCCGGGTCTGGGCGAAGATCATTCTGCCCCTCAGCGTGCCGATCCTGGCGACCATCGCCATCTTCGGCGCGGTGGGCAACTGGAACTCCTTCCAGGATTCGCTGCTGCTGATGAATAACCGGCCGGATCTGTACACCCTGCAGCACAGGCTGTACATCTATCTGAATTCCTCCAGCAACCTGGGGGCAATGATGAGCCAGGGCGGGCAGATCAGCGAGCAGGCCGCGCAGGGGCTGCTGAACCAGCGGGTTATCCGCTACACGGTGTCCATGGTCAGCATCATCCCGATCCTGCTGGTGTACCCCTTCATGCAGCGGTACTTCGTGAAGGGCATCATGTTGGGCGCGGTGAAGGGTTAAACCAGGACGGAATACCACAGGGTGAGGCGGCCGGCATGGTTCCGCCTCGAAAACGAAAAGGAGGACACAGAGATGAAACGGATGGGAGCATGGCTGCTGGCGCTGACCCTGGTGATGAGCGTTTGCCTCGGGCCGGGCTGGGCCGCGGCGGAGGGACAGGACGAAATCTACGGGAAGCTGGCGGAGATCGGCGTCTATGACGGCGAACCCATTGTCCTGAACGTGTACAGCCAGCTGGCCAACTACAGCGGACTGCAGGGGCACTGGAGCGCGGATCTGCTGCTGGACAAATTCAACGTGAAGATCAACATCATTCCGGAATCCGACGGCACCTACGCCACCCGGATGGAAAGCGGCAACCTGGGGGACATCGTGGTCTGGGGCTCCGATGGGGACAAATACCAGGCCGCGGTGGAACAGGGGCTGCTGTTTGACTGGGAAGAGGATGACCTGTGCCAGGAATTCGCCCCTTACATCTGGGAAAACTACCAGATGCCGCTGGAGGCGAACCGGGCCAAGAACAGCGACGGCAAAATCCATGGCTTCGGCCATAACGTGGCGCTGAAAAGCGGCAGCCACGAGAACTTCTTCTATACCTGGGACGTGCGGTGGGATCTGTATCAGCAGCTGGGCTTTCCGGAAGTGAAGGATCTGGACGGGCTGATCGAGCTGTTCAAGGCGATGAAGGAGATCTGCCCCACGGACGAGAAGGGCAACGAGACCTACGCCGTCTCCCTCTGGCCGGACTGGGACGGGGACATGGTCATGTACGTAAAGGCTCTGGCGACGGCCTACTTCGGATGGGATGAGTTCGAGATGGGGCTGATCAGCACGGAGACAGGCGCCTTCCAGGGATCGCTGCAGGAGGACGGGCTGTACCTGCAGTGCCTGAAATTCTTCAACAAGCTGTATCAGGCGGGGCTGCTGGACCCGAACTCCATGACCCAGACCTATGACCTGATGGGGGAGAAGGTGAAGGCCGGCGGTACCTTCTGGAGCATCTTCAACTACGCCGGTTCCGCCATCTTCAACACCCGGGAGCACCTGGAAGCCGGAAAGTACATGTATACCATGCTGCCGGAGGAGGCCACGCCCATTTCCTACGGGCTGAGCCTGACGGGCGGGAACCGGATCTGGACCATCGGCGCGGACGCGGAGTATCCGGAGCTGTGCCTGGCGGTGATCGATTACCTGGCCACGCCGGAGGGATCCCTGACCATGTGGTACGGCCCCAAAGGGCTGACCTGGGACTATGACGAAAACGGCGGGCTGTATTTCACGGAGCTGGGGCAGAAGACCAGCAAGGATCCGAGCCAGGATATGAGCGGCACGGTGCTGACCGGCCCCCGGACCGGGACGGCCTATCCCCAGAACGGCACCTATAACGACGGCGCGCTGCAGATCAACAACACGACCCTCACCTCCAGCCAGCAGAATCCGGACAGCGGGGTTCAGGAGACGCTGGACAAGGAAGGATGGGTCAGCGTCCTGGCGGCGGACCTGACGCCCATCCAGCAGGCCTGGGTGGACTGGGCCGGCGCCCCTTCCACCCAGCAGTATCTGGAAAAGCATCCCTACAAGGTCATGCTGGATAAGGGAACCTACGCGCCGGCCAAGATGGAAGGCACCCTGTCCACCAAGCGGGATCAGATCAAGGAAGCCATCAAGAAGTTCAGCTGGCAGGCGATCTACGCGCCGACGGATCAGGCCTTTGACGGCCTGGTGCAGATGATGATCCGCCAGTGCAAGGGATACGGTTACGACGAGTGCGTCGCCTGGTGCGAAGCCGAGGCGGCCAAGTGCTGGGAGGCGCAGCAGGCCCAGGCCAGCGTGACGAAATAAGCCGACGTCCTTTCGCTCCCGGATGGATCAGCCGGAGGCGCGTTTCGGCGGACAGCAAAGAGGGACCGGAGATTCCGGCCCCTTTTTTGCGCGCGAAAAAATAAATAAAAAAAAGCGCCCCGAAAGGGGCGCCGGGAAAGTACCGGGATTAATACCGGGCGTTCTGACGCTGGGCGTCGAAGCACTCACGGCAGTACACGGGGCGATCGCCGCGGGGCTGGAAGGGCACCTGGGTGGTGCGGCCGCAGCCGTCGCAGATCACTTCATACATCTGCCGGGGACCATTGCCGCCGTTCTGAGCGCGGCGGGCGGCACGGCAGGCGGGGCAGCGGCTGGGCTCGTTCTGGAAGCCCTTTTCGGCGAAGAACGCCTGCTCGCTGGCGGAGAAAACGAATTCGTTGCCGCAGTCACGGCAGACCAGAGTCTTGTCCTCGTACATGGTAAGAAACCTCCCATAATGATGATTGTTGACCCGCGCCATTGGTGATGATACTGTGCTTTTTCCTTACAATGGCGTCAAGAGAACAACCATGAGGGAAGCGTGTCCAGCTGACCAGGGTTGGGGTTCGCGGAAAAGTATAGCATATCTTTCCCATTTTGTACAGGGGGAAGAAAAAATTTCATGCCCGCTGCCGGGAAAATCAGCCTTTATGCTGGAAGTTGAAGTAGCGCTTCGCGTTGAAGTAGCTGATATCCCGGACGATTTCCTTCAGGGTGTCCAGATCCTCGGGATAGAAGCCTTCCTCCACCCACTCGCCGAAGATGCGGCAAAGAATGCGGCGGAAGTACTCATGGCGGGGATAGCTCAGGAAGCTGCGGCTGTCGGTCAGCATGCCCACGAAGCCGGCCAGGTAGCCCAGGCTGGCCAGGGACTTCAGCTGCTCGCTCATGCCGTCGAAGTGATCGTTGAACCACCAGGCGGAGCCGTGCTGGATGCGGCCCACGGCCGTGTCATTCTGGAAGCAGCCCAGGATGGTATCGATGGCGGCGTTGTCGTTGGTGTTCAGGGAGTAGAGGATCGTCTTCGGCAGCTGGCCCTTGTCCTCCAGACAGCCCAGGAACGCGGCGGTCTGGGTGGAGGGGGCGGAGTTGTCCACGCAGTCGAAACCAGTATCGGGGCCCATCTTCCGGAACATGATGGGGTTATTGTCCCGGCGGCAGCCGTAATGCAGCTGCATGACCCAGTTCCGCTCCGTGTACTCCTTCGCCATGGCGGACATGAAGGCGAACTTAAAGACGGCTTCCTCCCCGGCGTTGGGCAGGACGCCCTGCAGCCGGGCCTTGAAAACGCGCTCCACTTCCGCTTCCTCCGCGGGGGCGTACATGACGTAGTTCAGGGCGTGGTCGCTGAGGGTGCAGCCGTGGGCGGCGAAGAAATCCAGCCGCGCGTGCAGGGCCTGCTTCAGATCCGCGAAGGAGGCGATCTTCATGCCGGCGGCCTGCTCCAGCTGGGCCAGGTAATCCAGATAGGTTTCCTTTTCCAGGTTCATGGCCTTGTCCGGGCGCCAGGCGGGCAGCACCGTGACCTCAAAAGACTTGTCCGCGGCCATTTTCTCATGCCATTCCAGGTTGTCCACCGGATCGTCGGTGGTGCAGATGGTATCCACGTTGCTCATGCGGATCAGGCCGCGGCTGGTGTATCCCTCGCTCTGCAGCTTCTCGTTGGCGATCTTCCAGACCTCCGGCGCGGTGGCCTTGTTCAGGATGCCGTCATAGCCGAAAAACCGGCGCAGTTCCAGATGGCTCCAGTGATACAGGGGATTGCCGATGGCCTTGCCCAGCACCTCGGCGTATTTCTCGAACTTCTCATAGTCCGGGGCGTCGCCGGTGATATACTTCTCCGGCACGCCGGCGCTGCGCATGAGGCGCCACTTGTAATGATCGCCCCCCAGCCAGACCTGGGTGATGTTTTCATACCGGATGTCCTCATAGATCTCCCGGGGGCTCAGATGGCAGTGGTAGTCAATGATGGGGCAGCTTTCCGCCGCTTCGTGGAAGAGCACCTTCGCCGTTTCGGTGTTCAGCAGAAAATCCTTGTCCAGAAAAGCTTTCATGGGATTTCGTCCTTCCTTTCTCCAATTGCGCCTTCCGGCGGAAAACCCTGCCGTGAAAACGCTTACACGCACAGATATTAAACCACATTTTCCGCCTTCTGTACAGTGCAATCCGAAAAAAAACGGAATCAGTTTCGGGAAACTTGCGCGGGGGATGCATCTGATGTAAAATAAGCCTTGAAATGTTTTGAAATGAAGGAAGGGATGAACGGATGACGAAACTGGAATCTTCTCTGCTGGACCTGCTGAAGGAGGACTGCCGGCTGCCGCTGGAAAAGCTGGCCGTGATGACCGGCGCTTCCCTGGAAGAAGTGGCGGAGACCATTGACAGGCTGGAAAAACAGCGGGTCATCCTGCGGTACGCCCCGGTGATCAACTGGGACCTGACGGACAGGGAACGGGTGGAGGCCATGATCGAGGTCAGGGTCACGCCCCAGCGGGACATGGGCTTTGACGCCGTGGCCGCGCGGATTTACCGGTTTGATGAGGTGAAGAGCGTATACCTGATGTCCGGATCCTACGACCTGCTGGTGCTGGTGGAAGCCCGGACCCTGCAGGAGCTGGCCTCGTTCGTTTCGGCCAAGCTGAGTACCCTGGAGCTGGTCACCGGGACAGCCACCAGCTTTGTGCTGAAACGGTATAAGGAGGAAGGCGTCGTCTTTGAAGGCGGGGAGTCGGACAACCGGCTGGTGATTTCCCCGTGACCTACGACCGGTTTTTAAACCCCGACATCGCGGCCGTGCCCCCCAGCGGGATCCGGCGCTTCTTTGACCTGGCCTCCACCATGAAGGACACCATTTCCCTGGGGGTGGGCGAGCCTGATTTCAAGACGCCCTATCCCATCCGGAACGCGGCCATCAACTCCCTGGTGGACGGGGAAACCCAGTACACCCCGAACCGGGGCATCCTGTCCCTGCGGAGGGAGATCGCCCTGTACCTGGAGGGCCGCTACGGCATCGCGTACAGCCCGGAGACGGAGATTCTCGTGACCGTCGGCGCCAGCGAGGCCATCGACCTGGCCCTGCGGGCCATGGTGCGGCCGGGGGATGAGGTGCTGGTGCCGGAGCCCAGCTATGTTTCCTACGCGCCCAGCGTCATTTTCGCAGGCGGTACGCCGATTCCCGTAACCACGCTGCAGGCGGATGATTTCCGGCTGAAGCCGGAGCACCTGGCCGCCGCGGTGACGGAGCGGACGAAGCTCCTGATTCTGCCCTACCCGAACAACCCAACGGGGGGCATCATGGAGAAGGCGGACCTGGAAGCCATCGCGCCCGTCGTGGCGGAGCATGACCTGATGGTCATTTCTGACGAGATCTATTCCGAACTGGTTTACGACGGAAAGACGCATACCTCCTTCGCGTCCATCCCCGGCATGTACCCGCGGACCATTACCATCAACGGTTTTTCCAAGGCGTTTGCCATGACCGGATGGCGGGTGGGCTATGCCTGCGGCGCGAAGGATATTCTGGATGTCATGAACAAGATCCACCAGTACGGCATCATGTGCGCCCCCCGCATGGGGCAGGTGGCCGCGGAAGAGGCCCTGCGCCGGGGCCGGGAAAACGGCTATGAAGACGTGCTGACCATGCGGGAAAGCTATGACCGGCGCAGGCGGCTGATGGTGGAAAGCTTCCGGTCCATGGGGCTGGACTGCTTCGAACCTTACGGCGCCTTCTACGTTTTTCCCTCCATCCGCGCGACGGGGCTGTCCAGCGAGGAATTCTGCGGCCGGCTGCTGCGGGAGAAGCGTGTGGCCGCCGTGCCGGGCAATGCCTTCGGCGCCTGCGGTGAGGGGAATATCCGCTGCTGCTACGCCACGGCGGTGGACAAGCTGACCGTCGCGCTGGACCGGATCGCGGACTTTGTGAAGCAATGCGGCGTTTAAGCCGTGAGCATACCAGGGAGGAACGGAAACCCATGAGGAAAGGATGTCTGCTGCTGCTTTCGCTGATGCTGACGATTCCGGCGCTGACCGGCGCCGGATGGGCGGAGGAGGAAGAGGATGACCTGCTGATTGAGGACGTGATTGAGGAAGTCGTCACGGAGAAAAAGGAAATCCTGGATACGGACGGATCCGCCATCCTGACGATCACCTGCACCGGGGATTTCACCATCGGCGGGGACAGCCGGAAAAAGAAAAACATTTTCGAGGATGAGCTGAAGGCCCAGGGCGGGGATATCAACTTCACCATGCAGAACATGCGGGATCTTTTCCTGGAGGACGATCTGACGCTGGTGAACTTCGAGGGCACCCTGACAGATTCCACCTACGTGCCCGCCAACAAGAAGGAAAACCAGTTCCTTTTCAGCGCGCCGCCCTCCTATGTCAGCATGCTGTCCGACAACGGGATTGAAGCCGTGTCCCTGGAGAACAACCATATCATGGACCACGGCCAGGAGGCGTACGAGGAGACCCAGCAGCATCTGGAGGAGGCGGGCATCGTATGGTCCAACTCCGAGCATCTGGGCGTCTTCGAGGTCAAGGGCATCCAGATCGCCATGCTCTCCTATCTGTGCATCGACCGGTACGACCAGCTGTGGGACAAGGTGCCGGCGGACATCGCCGACGCGAAGGCGAGATACCCGCTGGTGATCGTCTCCTTCCACTGGGGCAACGAGCTGGACTACGCGCCGACGAACAACCAGATCCGGATGGGCCGCCTGGCGGTGGACGCGGGGGCGGACCTGGTGGTGGGACATCACTCCCACCGGATGAACCCGATCGAGTGCTATAACGGCGTGTATATCTGCTACTCCCTGGGAAATTTCTGCTTTTCCGGCAACTCCAAGCCCAGCGACATGAGCTCCTTCGTGTTCCAGATCCGCTTCCGGGTGAAGGACGGCATCTGTACCTCCCGGGGATTCCGGATTATTCCCATCCGCATTTCCTCCCGGACCAACCGGAACGATTTTATCCCGACTCCCTACACGACCGGGGCCAATATTGACTCGGTGCTGACAACCCTGCGGGCCAACGGCAAAAAGCTGGAATACGCCGTGGCGGAGTATCCGCTGGACTGGCGTTAACAGGGCCGTGACCGCGCGCGAAAAGGCCGCCCTCTTTCACAAGAAGGGCGGCCTTTTCGCGCGCGTGGGGAAATCAGGCGATGTCAATGTTTTCCCCGGAGAGACCGATGTGGGCGCCGGCTTTCGCCTCGTCCGCGTCGGGATGGGCCAGGAGCCATTTGTTCCGGGCGGTCATCCAGCGGTCCTCCTCCGAAACGGGGGCAAAATCCGGCTTGCCGGTGTTCGTGCCGCGGGGCAGCACCACGGCCACCCGGAAGCCCTCCGCCGCGTCCACGTGGCAAGGGGCGTAATGCAGGGTGGTGGCGTAGACCTCCACGGGGACGCCGGTGGGAACACGGAAGGCCCTGACCTTCGCGGTATCCAGGACGCCGTCCACAATTTCATCCTGTTTGGCCAGGAGGAGCACAAAGTCCGTCGTGCCGAGGTTGACTTCGCTGTCCCGATGGTACTCCAGGCAGTTCAGCTTCGTGTTGTGGCCCCAGCACATGCCCAGCTGGATGGGCATGCCGCCGTAAGCCCGGTCGCGGAAAGCTTCGAAAATGGCATCGCAGGCTTCCAGGGAGTCGATGGCGGGGCTGTAGGCGGTGCCGGCGTCGGGCAGGGGAATCGCCTTCATGGCGGTGAGCAGCTCCGCCGGGTCATAGCCCTCCAGGACTTTGCCGTAGGATTTGAAGGAAGGATCATAGATGGATTCAATGCGCATGAAACAGGTGGCTCCTTTCGTTTTCATATTCGGCGGTTCGGCAGAACCGGAATGCTGGGCCTATTGTACCACGGCGCGTGAAAAAAGACAATCATCCGGCGGGAAAGAGATGCCGGGATAAAGAAGGAAAAAAAGACGCGGAAGTCGAAATAGACAAGGATACAGCATAAAAGGAAGACGCGCGGGAAAGGCGGGTGCGGACGGATGGATAAGTGGGATCAGCGGTTTATGAAAATGACCTATACCATCGCGGAGTGGTCCAGCTGCTACAGGAAGGGGCGGAGTATCGGCTGCGTCATCGTGCGGGACAAAAGGATCATGACCACGGGATACAACGGCGCCCCGGCCGGGATCCGGACCTGCAGGGAGAAGGGGGAGTGCCTCCGGGACAAGCTGGGCATCGCCAGCGGGACGCGGATGGAAACCTGCTACGCGGTACACGCGGAGCAGAACGCGATCGTGCAGGCGGCGAAGCTGGGGGTGTCCATCGACGGGGCCACCCTGTACTGCACCCATCAGCCCTGCAGCATGTGCTGCAAGATGATCATCAACAGCGGCATCCGGCGGGTGGTATACCGCGAGGGCTATCCGGATCCCTTCACGCTGGAGCTGTTTGATGAGGCCGGTGTACAGCTGGAGAAATACGAGGGAGAGCTGACATGAGGTATCATATTGACACGATCCCCATCTGGGACGCGGCGAAGAAGGACGGAGAATGCCTGCTCTGCGCCCTGGAGCGGCGGACGGAGCTGGGGGAGGCGGAAAGGTATCTCGGCGCCTCCGTGATGGAGCCGGATGTGCGGATCCGGGTCAATGAAAAGGGGTTCTGCCGGAAGCATCACGGCATGCTCTTCGGCATGAGCAACCGGCTGGGTCACGCCCTGATGCTGGACAGCCACATGATTGAAAACCGGGAGCGGCTGGAAAAAAGCTGGCAGGCGCTGAACAGAGCCGGGGAACAGCTGAAAAACGCCGGCCTGAGCGATAAGCTGAACGGGAAAAGCAAGGCCGCGAAGGAGACCGTCCGCCAGGAGGCGGAGAAGATCCAGGCCATGGCCGGGACCTGCGTCATGTGCGACACCATCGCGGAGAACATGCTGCGGTATCTGCACACCTTTTTCCACCTGTACAGGAGCGACGGGGAATTCCGGAAGCGTTTTCTGGCGGGAAAGGGGCTGTGCATGCCCCATACGGGGCAGCTGCTGGCCGTGGCGGCGGAGGAGCTGAGCGGGAAGGAGCTGGGCGAATTCGTGCAGGCGCTGGCAGCCATGGAGAAGGAAAACCTGGACCGGATTCAGGAGGATATTTCCTGGTTCATCAAGAAATTCGATTACCGGTTTGAAAAGGAAGACTGGAAAAACAGCCGGGACGCGGTGGAGCGGACGGTGAACAAGACCCGGGGCTGGTGCGTGGGCAGGGAACCCAACGAATAAGCGGCGGTTCCCGAGGAAAACCCGGGTTGAAGCGCGGAAATGGCCTGCCAGGAAACGAGAGGAGAGTCGAAAATGACCATCGCCGATGTCAAGAGAATTCTGGAAGCGGATGTGCTGATCGGGGGGGAGCGGATGGAGGAGCCGGTGGATACGGCCTGCGGATCCGACCTGATGAGCGACGTGCTGGCCTTTGTCAAGGACAAGACGGTCCTGATCACGGGGCTGATTAATCCGCACGTGGTGCGGACCAGCGAGATGCTGGACATTACCTGCATCGTGTTTTCCCGGGGAAAGCTGCCCAGCGAGGAAATCCTGGAGGAGGCGGAGGAATGCGGCATCACCGTGCTGAGCACGAAGATGACCACCTACACCGCCTGCGGCGAGCTGTATGTGCACGGTCTGCCTGGGACGAAAAAGCGCGCCGGCGCGGAAGGAGCGTAAGCCATGGCAGTGCTGATGGAAAAGAAATTCCCCGTGGAAGCCGGGGCGTACGAAACGGCAGGCGAGGCGTCCACCACCATCAAGCGGACCCTGAAGCAGCTGGGCGTCAGCGCGGAAGTGCTGCGGCACGTGAGCGTGGCCTGCTACGAGGTGGAGCTGAACCTGGTGATCCACTCCCTGGGCGGAACGCTGACCCTGCAGGTGGAGCCGGACAAGGTGACGCTGATCTCGCAGGATGTGGGGCCGGGGATTCCGGACATTGAGAAGGCCATGACCGAAGGGTATTCCACCGCCAACGAGGAAGCCAGAACCCTTGGCTTCGGCGCCGGCATGGGCCTGCCGAACATGAAAAGGAACGCCACGGACTTTGATATCCAGAGCGAGGTGGGGGTCGGAACGACCATCACCATGAGTTTCGCGCTGAAGGCCTGAGGGAAAGGGGCGCGAGCCTTTGGGGGAACGGAAGATGGAAGAGACGAAACGATTTCACTCGGTGCGGCTGGAAAAGGATAAATGCCGCGCCTGCACCAACTGCCTGAAACGGTGCCCGACGGAAGCCATCCGGGTCCGGGGCGGCAGCGCCCACATCATCGACGAGCGCTGCATCGACTGCGGGGAATGCATCCGGGTCTGCGATTATCACGCGAAGGTGGCGGTGACCGATCCGCTGAGCGTCATTGAGGGCTGGAAGTATAAGATCGCGCTGCCCGCCCCGAGCCTGTACGGGCAGTTCAAGAATCTGGAGAACATCAGCCAGCTGCTTTCCGCGCTGAAGGAGCTGGGCTTTGACGACGTGTTTGAGGTGGCGCGGGGGGCGGACGTGGTAAGCCGGGCCATCCGGGAACGGCTGAAGAAGCCGGATCTGCCCCGGCCGGTCATTTCCTCCGCCTGTCCGGCCATTGTGCGGCTGATCCAGGTCCGCTTTCCGGACCTGATCGACCACATCGTGGACATCCGTCAGCCCATGGAGGTGGCGGCCATGATCGCCAAGAAGGAATTCGCCCGGAAGCACCAGGTGGATGAGCGGGACATCGGCTGCTTTTTCCTGACGCCCTGCCCGGCCAAGGTGACGGCCATCCGGAATCCCATCGGGCATGAGAAGAGCGCGGTGGACGGCGCCATCAGCGTCATGGAGATCTACGGCCCGCTGAGCGCCCTGATCCGGAAGGCGCCGACGGATGAGGCGCTGAAAACCTCGTCGGACTTCGGCGTGGGCTGGGCCCGCAGCGGCGGCGAATGCGACGCGGTGTGCCCCACGGAGAGCATGGCGGTGGACGGCATCGCCAACTGCATCAAGGTGCTGGAGGAGATTGAGGACAACCGGCTGAACGGGCTGGAGTTCTTTGAAGGCGCGGCCTGCAACGGCGGATGCGTGGGCGGGCCGCTGAACTTTGAGAACACCTACGTGGCCCGGAACTGGATCCGCCGCCTGGTGGACATCCGGGACGCGGACCTGAACGTGGACAACGGGATGATGACCAAGTACAGCCTGTACGACAGCCGGCGGATCCAGCCCAACTCCGCCATGAAGCTGGACGACGACCTGGTGGAAGCCATGCGGAAGATGGAGCGGATTGAGGAAATCTACGCGACGCTGCCGGGGTACGACTGCGGCAGCTGCGGCAGCCCCACCTGCAGGACCTTCGCGGAGGACATCGTCCAGGGAAAGGCCCGGGAAATGGACTGCATTCACCGGATGAAGGATCACCTGAAGGTCATGGCCCAGCAGATGGTGGACCTGGCCAAGACCACGCGGGAGTAAAAAGCGCCGCGGGCGGCGCGGGAAAAAACGAAAAGGAGCGATAAGCCATGAACATTCGGGAACTGATTGAACTGACCGGCGCGAAGGACATGACGCCGGAAGCGAGCCGGGAGACGGAGGTCACCTGCGGATACACCTGCGACCTGCTGAGCTGGGTCATGGCCCACGGCAAGGCGGGCATGGCCTGGATCACCGTGCAGACCCATATGAACGTCATCGCGGTGGCCAGCCTGATGGAGATGGCGGCGGTCATTATCCCGGAGGACATCGAGATGGAGGAGGCCACCCTGGAGAAGGCGCGGGAGGAAGGCATCTGCGTCCTGCAGAGCGGGAAGACCGCCTATGAGCTGTGCGCGCTCATGGCGGAGGCCGGGCTGCCGGGGACGCCCCGGGAGGGCTGATTCCATGCTGGTGGATCTGCACATGCACAGCTGCCTGTCCCCCTGCGCGGACGATGACATGACGCCGGCCAATATCTGCGGCATGGCGCATATCAAGGGCCTGGAAGCCATCGCCGTGACGGATCACAACACGGCGCGGAACCTGCCCTACGTAAAGGAAGCTGCGGACTATTACGGGCTGATCCTGCTGCCGGGGATGGAGATCACCACGAAGGAAGAGGTGCACCTGCTGGGGTACTTCAGGGAGGTGGAAACGGCGGTGGAGGTGGGGGAAATCTTCTCCAGCCATCTGCCCCCCATGAAGAACAAGCCGGACTTTTTCGGCAATCAGCTGGTAATGAATACGGACGACGAGGTGCAGGCCATCGAGGACCGGCTGCTGATCGGGGCGACGGATCTGAGCCTGCAGGAGTGCGCGCGGATCATCCGGGAGCACGGCGGCGCCGCGGTGCCGGCCCATATCAACCGGGGACACGGGCTGCTGGTGAACCTGGGGCTTTTCCCGGAGGATGTGGATTTCCCAGTGGTGGAGGTGCGCCCGGAGCTGCCGGTGAACGAGAAGCTGATCGTCGGAAAGCGCAGGCTCTGGTCGTCGGACGCCCATCATCTGGGGGATATTCTGGAGGCGGTCAATGACCTGCCGGTGGACCGTTTCTCCCTGGGAGGGCTGTTTGACGCCGTCAGCGGAAAGTGATAAAATACAGGATTACAAACGGAAGGAGTGGTTGCGCTTGCAGAGCATGACGGGCGTCGGGATCGGAAAAGCGGCCCGGGAGGATTGGGAGGTCACGGCGGAGCTGAAAACCGTGAACCACCGCTTTCTGGACGTGAATCTCCGGCTGCCGCGGAACCTGGCTTTTCTGGAGCCGCTGACACGGGAGAAAATCGCCGGGGCGCTGAAGCGGGGACATGTGGAGGTGTTCCTGAACGTCCAGAACACCGGCGGCGGCGCCCGGGAGGTGCAGACGGATCTGGCCCTGGCGGAAGCCTACGCCCGGGCGGCCCGGGAGATTGCCGAGGCCACCGGCAAAAAGAAACACCTGGACGTGCGGGACCTGATGAGCCTGGAGGGCGTCGTGACCCTGGCGGAGCGGGAGATGGACGCGGAGCTGGTGCTGACGCTCTGCGGGGAAGCGCTGGACACGGCGCTGGAACAGCTGAACGAGGCGCGGGCCCGGGAGGGCGCGCACCTGCGGGAGGATTTGAAAGCGCATCTGGACGCGGCATCCGCCCTGCGGGAGGGCATCCTGGAGCGGGCCCCCGCCGTCGTGTCGGACTACCGGGCCCGGCTGGAAAGCCGGCTGGAGCAGATGGGCGCGTCCGGTGTGGATCCCCAGCGGCTGGCGCAGGAGGTAGCGCTGATGGCGGACCGGTGCGCCATCGACGAGGAGCTGTCCCGGCTGGCCAGCCATATCAGCCAGATGAACCGTTACCTGGACACGGAAGGGGACATTGGAAAGAAGATGGACTTCCTGATTCAGGAGATGAACCGGGAAGCGAACACCATCGGCTCCAAGGCCTCGGACGCCCGAATCGCGCAGCAGGTCGTGGATCTGAAAAGCGAAATCGAGAAGATGCGGGAACAGATTCAGAATGTGGAGTAAGGCATGCAGCTGGTGAATATCGGATACGGCAACATGGTGGCGGCGGACCGGGTGGTGGCGGTGGTTTCCCCGGAGGCCGCGCCGATCCGCCGGATGATTCAGGATGCCCGGGACCGGGGGCACATCATTGACGCCACCTGCGGCCACAAGACTAAGGCCGCGCTGATGATGGATTCGGAGCATGTGGTGCTCAGCGCCCTGATGCCCGAAACCATCGCCGGGAGAATGAACGGTCGAAAGGAGACGGAGCAGGCATGAAGGAAACCAGGAAGGGAATGCTGCTGGTCATCTCCGGTCCCTCCGGCGCGGGCAAGGGGACGCTGGTGGAGCGGCTGCTGAACAAGGATCCCAGCTTCTGCTTTTCGGTCAGCGTGACCACCCGGGGCAGAAGGAAAAACGAAATTGAAGATGTCCATTACCACTTTATTTCCGAGGCGGAATATGATAAACTGCTGGAGCGGGACGCGTTCCTGGAGCACGCCAGCGTCCACGGCCACCGGTACGGCACGCTGAAAAGCGAGGTATACGAGCGGATGAACCGGGGGCAGAACGTACTGCTGGATATTGACCCGCAGGGTGCCCGCGCCGTGATGGAGAAGGAGCCCCAATGCGTCAGCGTGTTTATCCTGCCCCCCAGCTACAGCGAGCTGAAGGTCAGGCTGCACACCCGGAACACGGAGCAGCCGGAAGAAATTGAGCGCCGGCTGAACAACGCCCGCTGGGAGATCGCCCAGATGGACCGGTACCGGTACCTGATCGTCAACGACGATCTGGATCTGGCCTTTTCCCAGCTGCAGGCGGTGGTCAGGGCGGAGAAACAGAATTCCGTCCGTTTTTTCCCGCAGATCGGGGAATGAACCCGAAGAACACACAGGAGGAGAAAGAATCATGTCCATTGTAGATCCCAGCGTACTGGAGCTTCTGAACCATGCCGACAGCCGCTACACCCTGGTGGTGGAAGCCAGCAAACGGGCCCGTGAAGTGGTCAGCGGCGCGCAGCCCATGATCAGCGCGGAGGGGATGAAGCCCCTGAAGGTAGCGGTGGAGGAAATCAACCGCGGGCTGCTGAGCTATGACATGCCCGCGGAAGAGGAGTAAGCCATGAACTGGACCGGCAGGGAAATTGTGCTGGGCGTAACGGGAGGCATCGCCGCGTATAAAAGCGCGGAGCTGGTCTCCCGTTTGCGGCATCTGGGGGCCAGGGTCAGCGTCATCATGACCAGGAACGCGACGGAATTCGTGGCCCCGCTGACCTTTCAGACCCTGAGCAGCAATCAGGTGGCGGTGGACACCTTCCAGGCTCCGGAATACTGGAACGTGGAACACGTGGCCCTGGCGAAGAAGGCGGAGCTGTTTGTCATCGCCCCGGCCACGGCGAACATCCTGGCCAAGATGGCCCACGGCATCGCGGATGACATGCTGTCCACCACCGTGCTGGCGACGAAGGCGCCGGTGCTGGTGGCCCCGGCCATGAACACGGGGATGTGGACCGCGGAAGCGACCCGGGAGAATGTCCGCGTGCTGCGGGAGCGGGGCGTGCGCTTTGTCGGCCCGGGCAACGGGCTGCTGGCCTGCGGGGACAGCGGCGACGGGCGCATGAGCGAGCCCGAGGAGATCGTGGCCGCCATGGAGGAAATCCTGAAGCCCCGGGTCTCCATGGAGGGGCTGAAGGTCCTGGTGACCGCCGGCGCCACCCGCGAGCGGCTGGATCCGGTGCGCTTCCTGACCAACGACAGCAGCGGGAAGATGGGCTTCGCCCTGGCGGAAGCCGCCAGGGACCGGGGGGCGGAGGTAACCGTGGTCAAGGCGTTTACCACCGCGGCGGTTCCCCACGGCATCCGGCTGGTGGAGGTGGAATCCACCCAGGATCTGCTGGAGGCCATGAAGATCGAGGCGCCCCTGCAGGACGTGATCATTCAGGCGGCCGCCCCGGCGGATTACCGCCCCGTGGACGTGCTGGGGACGAAGATCAAGAAGCAGGACGGCCAGGAGCTGGTGCTGCGGCTGACGGAGACGCCGGACGTGGCCCGGGCGGTGGGCCTGATGAAGCGGGAAGGGCAGACCCTGGTGGGCTTCGCCGCGGAGACGGATCATCTGCTGGAGCACGCGAAAGGCAAGCTGCGGAAGAAGCATCTGGACCTGATCGTGGCCAACGATGTCACAAAGCCGGGGGCCGGCTTTGGCGTGGATACAAATATCGCCGCCCTGATCACGGAGGAGGGCATCGACGAGCGCCCGCTGCAGAGCAAGCGCGCCCTGGCGGAGGATATTCTGGATAAGGTCATGGGGATCAGAAAATAAAGAAACTGAAAACCGCCGCGCGGATCCGCGCGGCGGTTTTCATCATGTGGAAAAAATCAGTCCGGCACCGTCTGGTCAAAGGGCAGGGCCAGGGCGTTGGTGCCATCGTTCCAGAGCCGGTCCAGATTGTAGAAGGCCCGCTCATCCCGGTGGAAAAGATGCACGAGGATGAAGCCGTAATCCAGCACCACCCAGCGTCCCTCCCGGACGCCTTCATTCCGGCGGAGCGGGAAGCCGGCCTTTGCCATCAGCTCGTCCACATCCTCCGCCAGGGCGCTGACCTGGGCGGCGGTGCGGCCGGAGGCGATGATCATGTAGTCGCAGATCACGGTCAGGTGCCCCACCTTCAGGGCGGCGATTTCCCCGGCCTTGTGGTCGTAAAGGGTCTGGGCCAGCTGCAGAACGATTTCCTGATCTTGCATGGATTTCTTCCTTTCTCTTTTTCTTTCACGATCCGCCCGAGCCGGGGCTCAGGAGCGGGTTTCCTTTTTCTGATTCCGGACCTCCGGCAGGGTTTTCAGCCAGGCGATGGTTTCCTGGGTGCGGGGATGCAGGTACTTGCCCCGCTGGCGGACGTAATCCGCCGTGCCTTCCAGGCTCATGAGCAGCGCCCGCTCCAGGGAAAGCTCGGACAGCACCCGAACCTGCTCCAGCAGGGGATAGCTGGCCCGGGTGGGCTCAATGGAGTCGGCGAGGCAGACGCACATGGCCAGGCGGGACATGCCGGCGTGGCCGGTGTTGTGATAGGCGATGGCTTCCAGCACCTCCGGATCCGCCATGCCGTAGGTGTTCCGGGCGACCCAGGCGCCGACCAGGGAGTGCATCAGCGCGTTGCTGGACAGGATGGTGGGGTCATTGGTGAGGGAGTGCTCAATGGCGATGCGCTGCATTTCCTTCAGGGGCATGCATTTGGCGCAGTCATGCAGGAGGCCGGCTTCCTCGGCCTGGCGCTGATCGATGCCGTGAATCCGGGCCAGCCGCCGGGCGTAATTGGCCACGGACAGGGAGTGGGCAAAGCGGCGGGGATTCAGGGCGGCAAAGAGCTTCTCGATCCATTCCTCCGCCCGGTCCATGTGGGGCGCCATGCCGTAGAGCCCCTTCAGGGCGATATACTCCCGCACGGGGGAATACAGCCCGGGCGTCGCCAGGCCGGCGGCCAGCTGCGCCCGCAGCTCCGTGGAGGAATAGGGCAGCGGCGGCATCCGGATCATGGAGAAACGCCCGCCCAAAGCCCGCAGCCGCGTCAGCTCGGCGTGAAAGACGTCCAGCGGCACGTTCCCCACCCGAGGGCAGACCAGGAAGGTGCACAGGGGAAGCACGTCCTCCAGGCGGTGCCAGCGCTGGAGCTTCATGACGCCGTCCGCCCCCAGCAGGTAAAACAGGGAGGCCTTGGGACGCTCCATCTTCAGGGCCAGGAGGGTATCCACCGTATAGGCGGTGCCTTCCCGGTCCATTTCCAGCCGGGAGGGGATGAGACGCTGATCCTGGGTGCAGGCGGTGACCACCATCTTCCACCGGTCCTCCCGCCCCACGATGCAGGGCTTGTACGCGTCATCCGCCGCGGGAATCACCAGCAGCCGATCCAGCCGGCAATGGTCAAGCGCGCTGACCGCCATCTGCAGATGCCCCTCGTGCATGGGGTCAAAGGTGCCTCCGAGAATCCCGATCCGCTCTTTGGCCAATCCCGTGCCCTCCTTTTCCTTCCTGACATTGTTTTATTATAAACGATACGGGCCGGGGAGAAAAGGGGGAAAATTTGAAAAAACGTGAAAAAAGCGCTTGCAATTCGACCGGAAGCGTGATACTATAAACGTCGGTGATTTTTGCACCGGATTCCTAATGGGAGGTGAATTACGTTGCCGAATATCCAGTCCGCCAAGAAGCGCGTGAAGGTCAGCGAGAAGAAGAATCTGCGGAACCGTATGGTCAAGAGCGGAGTGCGGACTTCCATCAAGAAGTTCGATGCCGCCGTTGCCGCTGATCCTCAGAACGCACAGGCGCAGCTGTCCGCTACCGTTGGCGCGATCGATAAGGCTGCGGCCAAAGGCGTTATGCATAAGAATGCCGCCAATCGCAAAAAGGCCCGCCTGGCGAAGCAGCTGACCAAGGCTGCCGCGGTGTGAGCCCTCGCGATCGAAAATAAAACTCCCTTCCACAGTCGGTGGAAGGGGTTTTGTTTTTCAGTCCTCCAGCAGCTCGTCCTCGACGATATCGATCACCAGATCCTCCAGCAGCATGTAGCCGGTGGTATCGGCGGCGCCGTCATAAACCTGGGCCCAGCTCTTGTTCTGCGCCTGAATGACCAGGGGGAAGCCTTCCTCATATTCCGCGGTGACCGTGGCGGTCAGGTTCGCCTTCTGGTACATCTTGGCCTTCAGCTCCCGGACGCCGGTGACCACGGTGACATCATAGGCGGCGACCTTTTTGACCCGGGACTGATCCAGCTTGGCGTTGGCCTGCCGCAGCTCCTGCAGCTTCTGCTTTTCCGCCTTTTCCGCCTCGCGCTGGGCGGTTACCTCGGCGTAAGCTTCCGGCCGGCCGATGGAAAGATGCTTTTTGACCACATAACCCACCGCGCTGTTGTACCGGATGCGGGCCCAGGTGCTGTCCCAGCTGAGGACGTAGACCTTCGTGCCGTAGGGGATCTCCGTCAGGACATTATCCGCGCTGGTGCTCTTGCTGGAGCGGAAGCGCAGGGCCTTGCCGTTGGCCGTGTTTACGTACATGCTGCCCTGCTGCATCTCCCCGGCGGCCAGGGCGGGGGACACGGCCAGAAGACAGCAGATGATCAGCAGCAGAAAAGCTCCAAAACGCCTGTACACACAAATCACTCCTTTGCTTCGCCGGGGCGGAAACCATTCTCTTTTCGCTGTCTCTATTTTATCAGGGGGAGGGAACGGTGTCAACGGGTGAATTGCGGGCGGGCCGTGAACCCCGCCCGCGGCCGGCTTTCCCCGCGAAAGGCGGTCGCCTTACGGCGCGGCGTAGTCTTCCTTCCGGTATACATAGGGCTCCGGGGAGATTTCATTGGGCCCGAAGCCCAGCAGCGTGCTGACCGTGACCAGCTCGTATCCCTGATCCATCAGGGCGGGAATCAGCTCGGTCAGGCAGGCATAGTCCTTTTTCCGGGAATGAAAGAGCAGAATGCTGCCGTTCTGAACCTTCCGCAGGGCGAGCTGGGGATCCGTCTGGCTGACATCCCACAGCACCACATGCTGATAACCGAAGCGCTTCACCGCGTGGCAGAAGACCTCGTTATTCCCCTTCTCGTCGGTCATGTTCCCCTCCGGCGGGCGGAAACTGTTGATTTGATAATGATAGCCCAGCGCCTGATCCAGCGCCTGCTGTGTCCGCCCCAGGGAGGACAGGATGCTCCAGACGCCGGAGCGCCCCATTTTGTAATGCCCCCAGTTGTGGGAGCCGATCTCGATGCCGTAATCGATGGCCAGCTGCCATTCCGGGCCGTCCTCTTCCTTAATGGTGAACCCGCAGGGGAAGAACGTCCCCGGTACGCCCTGCTCATGCAGCAGATCCCGGATTTTCCACGCCCAGCCCAGGTCGAAGAAGTCATCCACCGTGATGGCCACGCGCTTTTCCTCCCTTGACCCGTGCCGGAGGGCGAAGGCGGCCAGCGGATCCTCCGCGCCCCCGGCCAGAGCCTGGGGGAGCAGGAGGAGCAGGAGCATGAACACAGCAAGAAAACGTTTCACAGGGCAGGCCTTCTTTCATCGCGACTGTTCTTTTCTGCGTGGAAAAGAGCAGCATCATTATAAGGATTCCGCCCCTGAAAGGCAACAGCCCTGTTGCCTTTTTTCACCGGGATATGATAGAATAGCTGCCAGAAATCCTGAAAGGAACGACGATGCGAATGGACATGAAGACGAGAATCGCAAACCTGACGAGCGCGGCCATGAAGGCGCTCTGGCCGGAAGCGGAAGGGCTTCCCGCGCCGGAGGAGCTGCGGAGCCTGCTGGCGGTGCCGCCGGATCCGGCCATGGGGGATTACGCCTTCCCCTGCTTCCGCCTGGCCAAGAGCCTGCGGATGGCGCCGCCGAAGATCGCGGAAGCGCTGTGCGCCGGCTGGACCCACACGGAAACGGCTTCGGTTCAGCCCGTCAACGGATATATGAACTTCTTCCTGAACCGGGAGAACTTTGCCCGGGAGACCATGGCGGAGCTGATGGAAAAAGGGGAGCGCTTTGGCGCCTCTGACATGGGCGCCGGGAAAACGGTCTGCCTGGATTATTCCTCCATCAACATCGCCAAGCGCTTCCACATTGGCCACCTTTCCACCACGGTGCTGGGCAACAGCCTGAAGCGGATCTATGATTTCCTGGGCTACCGGACCGTGGGTATCAATCATCTGGGGGACTGGGGAACCCAGTTCGGCAAGATGATCTGCGCGTATAAGCGCTGGGGTGACCGGGAAACCGTGGAAAAGGGCGGCGTGGACGAGATGACCCGGCTCTACGTCCGCTTCGGCGTGGAAGCCAAAAAGGATCCGACGCTGGAGGACGAGGGCCGCGCCTGGTTCAAGAAAATCGAGGACGGGGATCCGGAAGCGCTGGAGATTTTCCACTGGTTCAAGGACGTGACGCTGAAGGACGCCATGCGGGTTTATGACATCCTGGACGTGCATTTTGACAGCTACGCCGGGGAAAGCTTCTATAACGACAAGATGCAGCCCGTCATTGACGAGCTGCGGGCGAAGAACCTGCTGACTCAGAGCGAGGGCGCCTGGGTGGTGGATCTGAGCGAGGACAAAATGCCCCCCTGCCTGATCCTGAAAAAGGACGGGGCGACGCTTTACGCGACGCGGGATCTGGCGGCGGCGAAGTACCGGCAGGACACCTATCATTTCGACAAATGCCTGTATGTGGTGGCCTATCAGCAGGATCTCCATTTCCGCCAGGTTTTCCGGGTGCTGGAAAAAATGGGCTGTCCCTGGGCAAAGGACTGCGTGCACGTGGCCTTCGGCATGGTCAGCCTGGGAGGAGAGGCCCTTTCCACCCGGGACGGGGTTATCGTGTACCTGGACGATTTGCTGAACGAGGCCATCGCCAAGGCCGCCGGCATTATTGAGGAAAAATCCCCCAACCTGGAGAACAAGGCGGAAATCGCCCGGCAGATCGGCGTGGGCGCGGTGGTGTATACCACCCTGAGCAACAACCGGATCAAGGATATCGACTACCCCTGCGACAAGGAAGAGTACACGGATGAGGACGGGGTTCCGCGCACCCGGTACCAGATCAACTGGGAGATGGCGCTGAATTTCGACGGGGAAACCGGCCCCTATGTCCAGTACACCCATGCCCGGTGCCGTTCCGTGCTGCGGAAGGCGGAAGGCGTTTCCGCTTCTCCGGACTGGCGCGCCCTGACCAACGACGAGGCCCAGCACCTGCTGCGGCTGATGAGCCGTTTCCCGGATGTGGTGAAGGAAGCGGCGGACAAGTACGAGCCCTCCATGATCACCCGGGCCGTGACGGATATTGCCCAGGCTTTTAACAAGTATTATTACGAGCACCGGATCCTGGACGGCGAGCCGGAAGCGGTGGCGGCCAAGGTGGCGCTGACCGCCGCCACGGCCAGCCTTATCCGGACCGGCCTGTGGCTGATCGGCATCGAGGCGCCGGAACGGATGTAAAACAGAAAAGTTTTTTCGAAAAGCAGGAGTTTTAAAATTTTGTGACGAAATATTAAATGTTAACATCATATTCTCCTGTTTTACAGGGAGGAAGGTGCGGAGGAAAATGAGCAAGAGGAAGAAGAGCAAGGCAGTACCGGTGGTGATCGTGCTGACCGTGCTGTTTGCGGCGGCGGCGGTGGCCTGCTTCTACGCCGGGGACTGGGTCGCCAGCCGGAAGGAAAGCGCCCTGACCACCGTGCAGAATCAGGTGGAGGCCCATAACGAGGAAGAGCGGGAGAAGTACGCCGCGGCCATGGCGGAGTTTGAAAAGGAAACCGCCAGCGGCGCGAATCTGGCCTGGCCCGCGCAGAAGAGCGAGGGCTGGGATCTGCTGGATCTGACCAACTACCCGCTGGAGAGCCCCTCCACCGTGACCATGTCCCGCTCCCAGATTATGAATAACGGCCTGCTGCTGGTGAATCAGTGGCACTCCCGGCCGGAGGATTTTGACGAGAGCACCCTGGTGGGCCTGGGCAATTACTTCAACTGGGCCGTGCAGGTGGCGGACGCCAGCGTCTCCCTTTTCCCCGTGGCGGCGGACGCGCTGAAGGCGGCGATCGACGACGCGGCGGCGGAGGATCTGAGCCATTATATGGTTCCGGAAGCCTACCGCTCCTGGGAAACGCAGAACACCTACTTCCAGAACCGGGTGGAAAGGCTCAGCTCCAAATACACCGGGGACGCGCTGATCGAGGCCGCGAAGGCGGAGGTCAACTATCCCGGCACCAGCGAGTACAACTCCGGCCTGTCCTTCCGCCTCCAGCTGTATGACCGGAACGACAAGGAGATTACCAACACGAAGTACTCCACTTCCAGCCAGGGCATCTGGATGAACGAGAACTGCTGGAAGTACGGGTTTGTGTTCCGCTTCCCGCTGAACAGCTGGCCCCTGGCCACGTCCACGGACAAGAGCTTTGTCACCGGCATCAGCAGCCAGATGAACCTGTACCGCTACGTCGGCAAGGGCAGCGCCGCGGTGATGCATTATATGGACTTCTGCCTGGAGGAATACATCCAGTACCTGGAGGAGCATCCCCATGTGGCCCTCTTCGAGGACGGGCAGCTGAAGTATGAGATCTACCGCCAGTATGTGGGGGAGGCGGCGTCCTTCGACGTCCAGGTGACCGGCCGGGCGCGGAGCTATGTTTCCAGCCTCGACAACATGGGCGGCGTGATCACGGTTTTTGAGTACTGAGCCGCGGAAATCCGTTCCCTGATCCTTTCAGGAGCCCCGGAAGGGGCTCTTTTTTTCGTTGACAGGCGGACTGAAAACGCATATAATACCAATGTTTGAAGAGAACCGTGTTTTTCGCATGCCCTTCGGCGGGCGAGGACCGGGGCTTCCGCTCGTTACTCTATATCTTTTCCAAGGAGGTACATCCATGGCCATCAAGATCACTGTGGACGGCAATACCGCCGTCAGCCATGTCGCGTATGCGTTCAGCGATGTGGCAGCCATCTACCCGATCACCCCTTCTTCCCCCATGGCGGAAGTGGCGGATGAGTGGGCCGCCCATGACAGGAAGAACCTGTTCGGGCAGACCGTGAAGATCGCCGAAATGCAGTCCGAAGCTGGCGCGGCCGGCGCCGTGCACGGCTCCCTGTCCGCCGGCGCGCTGACCACCACCTTCACAGCCTCTCAGGGCCTGCTGCTGATGATCCCGAATATGTACAAGATCAGCGGCGAGCTGACCCCCGCGGTTTTCCATGTCAGCGCCCGCGCCCTGGCGTATCACGCGCTGAACATCTTCGGTGACCACAGCGACGTCATGGCCTGCCGCCAGACCGGCTTTGCCATGCTGGCCTCCAACTCCGTGCAGGAAGCTCATGACATGGCCCTGGTGGCGCATCTGGCGACCCTGAAGAGCTCCGTGCCTTTCCTGCACTTCTTCGACGGCTTCCGCACCAGCCACGAGATCCAGAAGATCGACGCCATCGACACCAAGAACTGCTACGAGGAAATCAAGAGCCTGGTTCCGTGGGACAAGATCGCCGAGTTCCGCGCACGCGCCCTGAATCCGGAACATCCGCATCAGGCCGGTACCGCGCAGAACAGCGACATCTACTTCCAGGGCCGTGAAGCCGGCAACCGCTTCTACCTGGCGGTGCCCGCCATCGTGGAAGAATGCATGGACGAAGTGGCCAAGCTGACCGGACGCGTGTACAAGCCCTTCCAGTATGAAGGCGCTCCGGACGCGGAGAAGGTCATCATCTCCATGGGCTCCAGCTGCGACGTGGCGCACGAGACCGTGAACAAGATGCTGGAAAGCGGCGAAAAGGTCGGCGTGGTGAAGTGCCACCTGTATCGTCCCTTCAGCGTGGAGTACCTGATGAAGGTGCTGCCGAAGACCGTGAAGAAGATCGCCGTGCTGGACCGGACCAAGGAATCCGGTTCCTTGGGCGAGCCTCTGTATCTGGATGTCTGCGCGGCGCTGACCGAAGCCGGCCGCACGGATATCAAGGTGGTGGGCGGCCGCTATGGCCTGGGTTCCAAGGAATTCACCCCCACCATGGTCAAGGCCGTGTTCGACAACCTGGACGGCGAAATGAAGAACCATTTCACCGTGGGCATCGAGGACGATGTGACCGGCACCAGCCTGAAGCTGGGCGAGACCTTCGCGGCGGCCCCCGCCGGCACCAGCGCCTGCATGTTCTACGGCCTGGGCTCTGACGGTACCGTCGGCGCCAACAAGAACTCCATCAAGATCATCGGCGACCATACCGAGAAGTACGCGCAGGCCTATTTCTTCTATGATTCCAAGAAGAGCGGCGGCCTGACCGTGTCCCATCTGCGCTTCGGCGACAAGCCGATCCAGAGCCCCTACCTGATTGACCACGCGGACTTCATCAGCTGCTCCAACCCGGCGTATGTGACCATGTATGACATGGTGACCCCCCTGCGGGAAGGCGGTATCTTCCTGCTGAACTGCCAGTGGAGCAAGGATGAGCTGAACGAGCGCCTGCCCGCCGCCATGAAGAACAAGCTGGCGAAGAAGCACGCGAAGTTCTACATCATCAACGCCATCGACCTGGCCCGCAAGGTGGGCATGGGCGGACGCACCAACACCACCATGCAGGCCGCCTTCTTCAAGCTGGCCAACATCATCCCCTACGAGGATGCCGACAAGTACATGAAGGAAAAGGTCGTCGCTTCCTATGGCAAGAAGGGCGAGGATGTCGTGAAGATGAACTTCGCGGCCATCGACGCGGCCCTGACCGGCCTGGAAGAAGTGGAGATCCCCGCGGACTGGGCCACCACCACGGAAGGCGCCGTGCCCGCCAAGGTGCCCGGCACCAACGAATATTTCGATGAGTTCATCGCGCCCGTGCTGGCCCAGGAAGGCAACAAGCTGCCCGTCAGCAAGCTGGATCCCCGCGGCATCGTGCCCACCGGCACCACCAAGTTTGAGAAGCGCGGCATCGCCGTGTTCGTTCCCGAGTGGCAGATTGCCAACTGTATCCAGTGCGGCAACTGCGCCATGGTCTGCCCCCACGCCTGCATCCGGCCCATCTACGTGGCGGAAGGCGCGGAGAAGCCCGAATCCTTCGAGACCAAGCCCGCCACGGGCGCCGAGTTCAAGGGCATGCAGTACCGTCTGCAGGTCAGCCCGCTGGACTGCACCGGCTGCGGCAACTGCGCGGACGTCTGCCCGCTGCGTGACAAGGAAGGCAAGCAGGCCCTGATCATGAAGCCGCTGGATTCTCAGCGGAAGGAAGAGGCCAACTGGGAGTACGCCATGACCGTGCCGGAAGTGGCCGACCGCATCACCAACAAGGCCAGCGTGAAGAACAGCCAGGCCCTGAAGCCCCTGTTCGAGTTCTCCGGCGCCTGCGCGGGCTGCGGCGAGACCCCGTACGTCAAGCTGGTTACCCAGCTGTTCGGCGATCGGATGATCATTGCCAACGCCACGGGCTGCTCCTCCATCTATGGCGGTTCCGCCCCGACCTGCCCCTACACCACCAACGAGAAGGGCTTCGGCCCCGCCTGGTCCAACTCCCTGTTCGAGGACAACGCGGAGTTCGGCTTTGGCATGAACCTGGCCACCCAGCAGCGCCGCGCCAAGCTGGCGGAAGTGATTACGGAAGTCACCGAAGTCGGCAAGGACGAAGCCATCGTCGCCGCCTGCAAGGAATGGCTGGAGAACATGAACAACGCGGACGGCTCCCGCAAGGCCGGCGACAAGCTGGTGGCCCTGCTGGAGGCCAAGGAAGGCCATGATGATTGCCCGCGCCGCAAGTACATCCTGGAGAACAAGGACCTGCTGACCAAGAAGAGCATCTGGATCTTCGGCGGCGACGGCTGGGCCTACGACATCGGATACGGCGGCGTGGATCACGTGCTGGCGCAGAATCAGGATGTCAACATCCTGGTGCTCGACACCGAAGTGTACTCCAACACCGGCGGCCAGGCCTCCAAGGCGACGCCCACCGGCTCCGTGGCGAAGTTCGCCGCCGCCGGCAAGCGCACCAAGAAGAAGGATCTGGGCATGATGGCCATGAGCTATGGCTATGTGTACGTGGCGCAGGTTGCCATGAGCAACCCGCAGCAGGTGCTGAAGGCCATGATCGAAGCCGAAGCCTATGACGGACCTTCCCTGATCATCGCCTACGCGCCCTGCATCAACCACGGCCTGCGGGCCAAGGGCGGCATGGGCAAGAGCCAGGCCGAAATCAAGAAGGCTGTGGACTGCGGCTACTGGCAGCTGTACCGCTACAACCCGACCCTGGAGCATCCGATGACCGTCGACAGCAAAGATCCCACCGGCGATTATCAGGAATTCCTGAAGGGCGAGGTCCGGTACACCTCTCTGGCCCAGCAGTTCCCGGATGCTGCCGCGAAGCTCTTCGTGCAGCAGGAGGAGGACGCCAAGGTCCGCCGCGAGAGCTACAAGAAGCTCGCCGCCCAGGATTAAGGCATTTTCAGGAAAAACCATTTTCCCGGCTTCCGAAAGGAAGCCGGGTTTTTTTTGACCCGGAATGGTACGGCGCGCGAAGGAACCCGCAAACGCTTTCTAAACGCTCCCCAAAAAGTATTTCTCCGCCGCGATCGCACTTTTTTGTTGAAAAACGGCTAAGAATATGCTATATAGTATTTGTGATTTTGTATACATGAGGCATGCAGGCCACGATGAAGCAGCCACAGTATGCGATCCTGATCATACCTCCCCGAACATGGAAAGGGTTGAGAGGCATCATGAAGAAGATTATCGCTTTGATTCTGGCTTTATGTATATGCTGCGCCATGGCGCTGGCGGAGCTGGAAGAACCGGTGGAGGAAACGCAGGTTACGGAGCTCCTCACGGAGTCTGTGGAAGCGCCGGAGACGGAGCCTGCGGCTGAACCGGCCGCTGAGCAGACAGAAGCGCCCGTGGCTGAAAATGCTCCGGAGCGGACGGAGGCGCCCACAGCTGAACCGACCCCCGAGCAGACGGAAAAGCCTGCCGCGGAAAAGACGGCGGAGCCGGCGTCACAGCCGACCGCCGGGCTGACGGAGACGCCCACGGAGCAGTCCGCTGCCGAACAGGAAAACACGACAGCGGAAACGGCACAGCCGGAGGAGGACGCCCCGCGGACGGAAGGCAGACTGAAGCTGGACCAGCTGGAGAAGTGCGAGCTGTCCGGATCCGTTCCGGAGCGCACCTGGGAGTGGACGGTCAGCCGGAAAGCCACCTTCCTTCTGACCACGGAAGATATGGCCGCGAAGGTCATCGTCCGCAGCCTGGACGGCGAAAAGGTATGGGAGCGGGAGCCGGAAACGCGGGACGGACGCTATCTGCCCCTGAACGAGGAAGTCACCATGCTGAAGGGCAGCTACCTGATCACCTTCGCGCGGATGGAGGAGCAGTCCGGCGATCTGACCTGGATGGTTTCCCGGAAGCCGGAGGAAACGGAAGGATCGGAGGAAACCGCCGCCGAAGAGCCGGGAGATCAGGAATCCCTGCCGGAGAATCTCCCGGGGGCGGATGAAGAGCAGAATCCGCCGGTTTCCGATGCCGAAAGCTATGCGCCTGCGGAAGATACGGAGTCGACGGAGCATTCCACCCCGGTGATCCAGCTGGAGCTCGAGGAAACGGAACAGCAGGATGAGGATTCCGTGGAGATCGAGGAGATCGGAATAGACGAAGAAGATGGGGAGGAAGCCGATCCGCTGTCCGGCGAAGAGGATCCCGCGGACGCGGAGCAGGCACCGGAAGCCGATTCTGACGCGCCCGGGGAAGAAGACGTAACACAGAATTCTCTCCAGGAGGCGCAGCCTGAAAACGGAAATGCGGAAGCTGCTGAAGAGACAGAGCCTGCCGAAGCTTCCCAGGTGACCGTGCGACTGAGCTCCAACGTGCAGGATCTGGAGACCATTTACCCGGGTATGGAAGCCACGATTCACGCCGAGGTTACAGGCGCGGATCGCCCTTACACGCTGCAGTGGCAGTATTCTCCCGATGGCGGACAGACCATCGTGGATGTGGAAGACGCGGACGCTGCGGATTTCCATTACACCGTGGATGAGGAAACCGTCCACTATCTGTGGCGCGTTGTCGTCCGCTTTGATGAGACGGAAACGCCGGCGGAGACGGCCGAAGAACCAGTTACATAATTAGAGCGAGGGCAGAACAGGGTTTTTCCTGCTGCTCTCGTTTTCCTGCTTTTGGGAAGCTCACAGGACCAACAGCCCGCGGTTTTGCGCGGTAGGGAGCGTGTTCATGAGGAACAGATGGAACAGGGTATTATCATTCCTTTGTGTCATGGTGATGGTTTTCACCATGATTCCCGCCGACGCGGATCCGGCCTCGGTCTACAGCGACTGGCTGGGCGTGGACGGAAGCCTGGAGGACTCCGTCACGGACAGCGGAGAGAAGATCTATACCTTCGGGGAGAAAAAGTCTGTCCGGCTTTCCGCGCTGATGCAGCAGCTGCATCTGTCCACAGGTTCCCTGTGGGCGATCCGGCTTTCCGTCAGCGATCCGACCGCGGTCACGCTGCGGGAAGAGCCCGGCCTGCTTTCCGATGACTGGCTGATTACCGCGGAGCGGTATTTTGACCAGGTGACGCTGGAGATCAGCGCCTTCTGGACCACAAGGCGGATTCAGCTGCGCAATCCGAAACCCATGATCCCCGCCGGAGAGACGGTCCAGAACGAAAACGGTGTTTTCGCCGCCTTTTCCCCGGTTCCGGAAGGAACGGAACTGATGCTCGCGGCGTATGAACCCACGGAAGAGCTGCGCGCGCTGGTACAGGAGCGGGCGGGAGACGAGGCCCTGCTGGCCTGGATGGACATCTCCCTGATGGCGGACGGGGAGAAGGTTGAATCCGCCGCGGCGGTAACCCTTGAAACAAATATCGTTTTGCCGGAAGCACCGGTCATCAACGGTACCACAGGACAAACCACCCTGCGGGAAGCCCGGCTGTTCCACATCCTGCCGGATGGCACGGCAGAAGAACTGAGCGTGGAAGCGGACACCGAGGATAACGAGATCGTCCACCTGACCTTCACAACGGAATCCTTCTCTGCCTTCGCGCTGGCCTATACGGTGGATTTTGTTTACTATGGCGCGACCTTCTCTATCACCGGCGGGAGCGTTATCACCATGGCGGAAGTATTCGCACGCCTTGTCATCTCCCTGGATGCGGCGGAAATCGCTGACGTCACCTTCTCTGACACTACCCTTGTATGCCCTGAAAATACAGAGAACGGCTGGCAGCTTGTAAGCCTTGCGCCCTTTACCTCGGAGGAAGTTCTGACCGTTATGATGGAGGATGGCACGGTGGTTGTGATCGGGGTGAGGGACGCGATCATCACCTCCTATGATGACCTGACCGGCTATGTTTACAAGGTGAACAAATCCGGCATGGGTACGCTCTATCTGACGGATTCCAAGGGAGAAATAAAGAATTCAGGAAGCGAATTAACCGATGGATTGAACTCTGTTCATAATTCCGCAAACCGGTTTGTATATCCCGAGGCAACGTCCGGTTATCGATTTGTCAACTGGACCAATTATGGAACTATTTATTCCCGGCGTCCCAACCTGACGAATTGGACAAATGCTACCCTGACTAATACCGGCAATGTCATCAGGCCGAATCAGTCAGAGTATAACGGAGGTTAGGAACTGTCGATAAATTAATTATGCGTTTTGTGACGGATATATTGTGTAATTCCAGTTTCCACAGAACTCATTCCTCAATATATTGATACCCTCCAATTCTTCATCAGATACCTTGATCCCCTTTTCGTAAACATTAG
>JAFUGS010000092.1 GCA_017469265.1 Clostridia bacterium | reverse complement strand
TTCTTTATCAAGATCGTAGGCTTTTGCATGAAAAGCCCGGCTATCCGTAAAGGTCAATGTAAGCTTCGCAGGCGTGATCTCAAAATCTTCTTCCGCCATATTCGGATCATAGTTATCGGAGTCGACTGTCGCCCTAATTGTATACGTCCCTACATTCAGAACTGTGCTCTCGCAGCTTAATATGAAATCTTCTTCCGCAAGATCAAATGTATCTTCTGCATCATTGCCTTGCCCTGTTACCTTTGCATACACTTTCAGTTCTTTATCAGGATCGTAGGCTTTTGCATGAAAAGCCCGGCTATCCGTAAAGGTCAATGTAAGCTTCGCAGGCGTGATCTCAAAATCTTCTTCCGCCACATTCGGATCATAGTTATCGGGGTCGGCTGTCGCCTTAATTGTATACGTCCCTACGTCCCGAATTGGGTTCTCACAACTTAATACGAATTCATCAGTGGATTCTACTGTCCATGTAGCTTCGCCATCAGTTGCTTCTACGACCGCAAGTTCCTTCAGGTCGTTTTCGGGGTCATACGCTTTCTGGTGATATACCTTCTTATCCGTCTTGAAAGCAAGAGAGCTAATGGTCGCTTTCTGAACCGTGTATTTTGCGGTCTTTATAGAGGGTTTCAAATTATCATTGATGATATTAATTTTGATCGTGTACTCTCCAGCGCCCTTTATCTCCTTGTCACAAGATAATGTATAGTCCTTACCCTTTTCCAGCTCAATATTTCCTTTTGTGATGACCGTCGCTTCCAAGTCCTCCGGGTCTGTTGTGACGTTCGGGTTATATGTGCGTTCAGCGGTTGTCAGTTTAAACTCTTCTATTTCTTCTTTAACCACGACGAACGTCAATGTCTTTTCGTTAGACTCGCCAAAGGTAAAATTCTCTGACAGTTTAATGGTGAATTCATAGTCTTGAGCTTCCTGGATGGTCTCCGGGCCTTCAACCGTATAGTCCTCCCCTTCTTCCATCTCCGTAACGGTTTCGCACTCCACCTTAACCTCTGGCTTCTCGATTTCCTCTCCTGTATATTCAGCGTTTTCAGGCTCCAGTGAAGCTTTAACTTTCGCGCGGTCGATTACCACGCTGCTTTCCAGCTCAACGTTGTCGGTATCCAGGTTTTTGTTTTTGATCGTAACGGTAACCTTGTAGTCTTCGCCAGCGTTAACGAATTTATCCGCAGAGTAGGTGATCTCATAGTCCTCCTCAGAGACCGTGTACTTCTCCGCGCTCACGTTTACCGTTACATCATCCTTGTGGTCTTCCCCGTTGTACGTAAAGGCAACATTTTCAAATTTCACAGAGACTTTCGGCTTGGTAACATTAAATTCAACTTCAGGATTAACGCCATCAGCTAGTTTGAAATTGCTGTCCTTCGTAATCGTTACCGCAAAGGTATATGTACCAGCGTCGACAATCTCATCTTCCGGACCAGTCACTTCATAGTCGGCACCTTCCACCGCAGCCGGGCTGGAAGTAACCTTTATTGTAGGCGCATCTATGGCGCTGCCCGTATAAACAGCGGATGTGCTGGAAATGCTGACTGCGGTAATCTCCGCGGGTTTCACCGTGATGTCGTATTCTTTCCCAGAACCGGTATACGTGTAGTTATTTGTTGTCATCACCGGGACCAGCGTCGCCTTCTGATCCGTGCCGGTGACGGTAAACTCGTTCGTATCCGTGCTCCACTTAAAGTTATAGTCATCCGTTCCTTCAATCGTTTTCCCGTTCAGGTTTGTGCCATAGACGATGGTCGTATCATCCTCGCCGAGGCTCGGGAACATGTCTTCTCCAAATTCCGCAGGGCTTACCGTGAAGGTAGCAGTAGCTGTCGCTGTCTTCCCTGTTTCCTCATCAATCACGTACGATACCGTCAAGGTATACGTTTTCGCGCCAACCATTTCATCCGCTGAGGGAATATAGGTATACTCACCGGCGGAAAGCTCAGTCTCGCCATATTTTACCGTCAGGTTCGGAGTCTGCGGCTTGCCATTGTAAATGTAATCGCCTTCCTGAACCTCCGCCGTCAGTTCAGTCTGATCCTCTCCATCGCCATCGTCTCCGTCATTGCCATCGTTATCGGAATTGTCTCCGTTTTTTTGGAGAGAAATATCGTTGTTGTCGTTGTTGGTGTTGTCTTCGGGGTTTTCATTCGAATTGTTCTCGCTCTTTTGACTGTTCTCCCCTTCGCTATCGGATCCTTTGGTCAAAAGCGTTTCATCCTCTGTATTCTCATTGCCGATGTTCTCATTTTCCAGGATATCGGTGGTTTCCGACTCATTGTCCATTACACCGTTTTTGGATTCTCCTGATCCGGCCACCACAAAAACCAAGCATAGCGCAAATACCGCCAGCAGCGCGATCAGCCTTTCCATTTTCTTCATGACTTTCATTCTTCCGTTCCTCCTTCTTCCGTCTCGAAGCTTCCTATCAGCGCCAGGTTACCGTATAAGTATGGCTTCCGATTCCCAGCGTATCATTCTGATTCAGAACCGTCGGGCCAGAAATCCTGTTGCCGTTAACCTTTGTTCCGTTCCTGGACTGCTGATCCGTCGCCAGAAGCAGATTGCCCTGCTTTTCCAGCAGTACGTGCGTTCCGGAGAGCTTTCCGTCGGAAGGAATTGCCAGCATTGCGCCACGGCTGCTGTCGCGGCCAATCATGAGGCGATTGTTCTTCATCTTTCCTGTATGGGTGGATCCATCATCGCCCCGCAGCGTTACCGTCAAACCGCCAGCACTGCCGCCGCCAGAGGAACCGCCGCTTCCAGCGGCCGGAGCGCCGTATACCGTTGTCGCGGTTTTGTTTTTCTTCTTCTTTCCCTTCTTCACAAGGATCAGGACGACCGCCAGCGCCAGAATAACAACGCCCAGTATAATGCCTACCAGCAGTTCGGTTGATAGCCCTGTGTTTGATTCCGGCTGCTCCACTTCCGGCGCTACGTACATCCAGGTATAACCGCTGGATGTGTTAAACAGCGAAGTGGAGACTGTGGTGTCATCCTCTATGCCGCTGTCCTCTCCGCCCTCTTCCTTCTGCTGCTCGCCTGCCGCAGCGATCCGCTCCTTCCACAAAGCATACGCTTCCTCGGAGAGCCTTCCTGTCGCGGTCAGTTCCTTGCCTCCGGCGGTGGTCTGTTTGATCGTCAGCTCTTTGCCGACATTTTCCGGCCGAAGCGTCTTTGGCTCCAGCAGCAGCATCAGCATGGCCCGCTCCAGGTCACGGATTCTCTCGACCGCCTGCGTAGAGGTGTTCAGAGAGTAATCATTGAGGATTTGACCGGAGCCGCTCAGCGTTCCGGCACCCATCTGACTGACACGATAGGCTCTGCTAGTCCAGTTATTGTTCGCGCCCGGTGCCAGGGGGCACAGGACATGCGTCGTCACGTTTCGATACTGAGTCAGCGTATCCTGCATGGTGTTCATTTCGTCTTCCGTCAGCAGGCGCGCCTGTGTAATCAGCACAACCGCGATATTCGGCATCAGATCCGCCCGGTGATCACGAATGTAATTCATAACCTTGGAGAGCGTGTCTGGCACCTTATGGATATCGGTCTGTCCGTGCTTTCCTTTCAAAACATCACGCAACTGCTGGGCTTTCTGAACATTGACTGCGGCATCATCCGTCGCTGGAATTAAGGCGCCTTCATCAATGTCCAGCACCAGATCGGCGATCCCTGCCATCAGGTTGTCCGAAACCTTCTTCGTGTTGTCATTCCGGTTGTCGCTTCCGTACTCCAGAATCACGAACCAGGATGTGCCTGCGTTCCGGAGGGCAAACGCGTTCCGAACCTCAAGATCCCCGTTTTCCGTATAGGCGGTAAAATTCATATCCGCCTCTTCGGTATAACCGCTGCTGGCGATTACCTCCAACAGCCCGCTGTCACGGACCGTAGCCAGTGAGATCGTGATTTCTTCTACCGCCAGCGCTGAGGATCCAAGGCCCAGCATAAATACCATCAACAACGCTGTAGCCAGCCATCTGATCTTTCGCATGTGTTTTCCCTCCCTGTTTTTATGCTCGAACCTCCAGAATTACCTTGCCTACCCGGATGGATGTTCCGGACTTTATGGGTGCCATCCCACCGGAAGGCAGGCGCTGATCCCCGACGTGCGTTCCGTTGGTAGAGTTTTCATCCTTCACGGCCCATCCTCGGCCTTCCCGATACAGGAACCTGCAGTGCAGTCCGCTGATGGTAGGATCCGAAAGCACAACTTTCGCTTTCGCTCCGTTCTTTCCGATCGTTTCTCCATCGTGCACCGTCAGTACCTTGCCCTGCATGGCAGCCATCGTATCTCCGGTTTTTGTGATTAACAGATGCAGCGCCGGTCCCTTTGGCGGATTCTGCCCCTGCCCGGAAGACGCGTGTATCAGTTTCTCCTGGCCAGACTGTGCGGCTGGGGTGGGTTGCCTCTTTTCCGTATCCGCCTGCGGTCTCGGCGGCGTTCCCTGCATTTTGGATGGATTCTGCGCCGCTGAAGGCGCTTTTATCGATTCCGCGCTCTTTCTCCCTTCGTGTTTTACCGACTGAGAGATGATCGGATTCGAGGCCGGCTTTGATATGCTCCGGGAAATCATCACGGCGCCAAGTCCCGGCGCGGCCATTTCCTTTCGGCGCATCACGACACCGTGGCAGAGCTTCTCCAACGGTCCAATATTCCGTCCGGACGCCAGCCAGCTGATCCCGCAGATCATGCCGATGAGTCCAGGATAAAGCAATGCGTACAGGATCGCGAAGCCGAAACCGAGGCGTGCCTCTGACGCGTCGTCCCGCTGCACCTTCAGCCCAAATATCAATTGCCAGAAGGTCCCCCGCGCTGATAACAGCAGGATCAGATTGATCAGAAACATCAGGATTGGAAGGAATTCTATGCCGCTTCGGTATGCCAGCAGGTCCTCCAGAGAACGTACCCTCGTAAGCAGGAACACGCTGATCGCCCCGTTCGTCGCGGCGCTCAGGAGCCACGCTCCCACTCTGCGGCCAACAGGACGGGTTGACACCGGCTCGATCACGGGCGGCAGATCAATGATCGTTTCCCTCGTTGTGCTGTTATGCGCTTCCGTCATCTGACGCATCAGCTCGCCCATATCCTGGATCCGATCCTGATACTTCAGCGCAAGCCCTTTCATCAGCACCTGCTCCATCGCGGGAGAAATGTCCGCCCCCAGCTGGCTGGGCAGCTTCAACGGATCATGATCCGCCTCCGAACGTTCTACCGCCGATGTTGGAACCGCGCCGACCACCGCGCTGTAGAACGTAGCGCAAAGGGAGTAAATATCGGTCCATGGACCTTGATACTTTCCATCCCAGTTCTGTTCCAGCGGAGAAAAGCCATTCTTCTTCACTCCGGGATAGGAAAGGGAGAATCCCTCAATCGCCACGTGCGCCGCCCCGAAATCGATCAGTTTCGGCACCACCCGTCCGGAATTATCCGGATCCTTGCAAAGCATGATGTTGTCAGGGCTGAGATCCCGATGCAGAATCTTGCGGCGATGCATATACTGAATCGCGCTCATGATCGGCATCAGAATCTTATAGGCTTCCTCTCCGGAAATCTTCTTCCGCTTCTTCAGGAAGCTGAGAAGCGATTCGCCGTCCAACAGCTCCATGGTGTAATACGCGGTATTGTTCGTCTTAAAAGCACTGATCACGTGAACAATATTCGCGTGGCCCCGCAGCTCATACAGGGCCCGGGCTTCTTTCTGAAAGCTGTTCATGGCTTTCACATATGCCCCGTCCTGATTCGCCTTGGGAACTATTTTCAAGCCCTGGCGTTCTGACAGATAGCTGGGCAGGAACTCCTTCAGCGCTACCCGCTGATTGATCTTATGGTCATAAGCGATATAGGTAATGCCAAATCCTCCGCTGCCCAGCTTTTTGCCAACTGTCAGCCGGCCGCCGCCCATTGTAGTACCCGGTGGCAGCGCGCCGGTTCCGTTACCCTGCGCCGTCATCTCGGGTTCACCGCACACTCTGCACGTGCCCCCTTCCACGGTCGGCTTCATGCAGCGGTAACACATTTTGCCCATTAGTCTTCTTTATCCTCCCAGGCAAATTTCTCCGTGCACAGCGGAACAAAGAGCAGGCTGGTATTCCCCAGCTTTATCATATCGTAAGCCTTCAGCTCGACGCGACCATCAAACAGGTTCCCGTTTAAATATACAGGATTGCGTGCTCCATTGGTTTCATTAATAAAGAACTTTCTGCTTGGCACATCATACAGAATCCGGGCTGAAGGTTCACTGCTGATATGCTGATCCGGAATCGCCACCTGGTTTTTGGCCGCGTCCCTTCCTATATAAGTGTAACCTGAATACAGACGGTAATCGACCCCTTTCGTCGGGCCTTCAATGCAAACCAGCCAGCCCGTCGCGGGACGAACGCTCTGACCGGATCCGTTCACCAGCTCCGGATCATTAAAGATCGTTTCCTGCATATTGTTCCAGGGGTCGTTGCTCATCGCATCGGTATCAGGCTCGGTTTCCGCATAAGGAGATGCGCCCATTCCTCCATCCACCGGCATCGTTGAGCCATCGCCACCAATGCCGCCCTCTTCCACAGGTACCGTCTCCCCCATGGTGCCGAAATCCGTAAAGGTTGTCTTATCATAGTTCAGCCATTCTGCCATTGTGATTCATCCTTTCTTTCCTTTTCCGCCTGTACAGTCCGCCCCGAGGGCTCATTGCAGCGCCGCTGTGTTCTTATCCGATCCGAAGGATACTTCCTGACCACGGTGCATGACCATCGGTTTGCCGGGCTCTACCTTCTCGCCCCCCACAAAGGTGCCATAGCTTGAGCCATTGTCCGCCACCAGAACCTGATTGCCATCAAAAGTGATCGTGCAATGCACGCTGCTCACACCGGGGGCTGTCTTGGGATAAACCACCTGGCAGCGGTTCGGATCCCGGCCGATCACAACGGGGCTGTTCTTCTTCAGGGGAACCGTCTTGCCGCCCATGCTGGCGCCAAAGACAAGGGTCCGGGAATTCTTTTTTCCACGGGATGTAAGGATGATCGACAGAATCAGGGCGATGATCGCCACGCCCGCTGCCGCGATAATAATGATCATCGTTGTGCTGAGTCCTTCCTCCTTAACCGGGCCCAGCTCATATTTTACATCCGTACTGGCGGCGAGGAGCTTCAGCAGTTCACCCGTGGTTACCGCGTAGTTCATGTTATTGTTCCGCACGGAAGAGGAAACATTCACGCCAACCACGTATCCATTTTTATCCACCAGCGGTCCGCCGGAGATGCCGCCGGAAGCCGTTCCGGTCACCGTAATCTGGTCGCCGGCCTGGGTGCTGGCGTTCACGTCAAACATGCTGAAATTGCAGGGCTGCACGCTGACCTGATCCGTACCGGAAATCAGGTTTTTCAGCGCCGTCATGTCCAGGTTGTCCGACGCAGCCGATGTAAAACCCATCGCCGTCAGCTGTTCTCCAAGTTCAAATTCCGTCCGGTTTGTCAGCACAGCGGGGCGGCGGTTCGGCACACTGGTATTCAGCCGAATCAGCGCAACGTCCGCAGTAGGCAGCGCCCGCTCATACCGGGCCTGTACATAATGATCGATATCATCCAGCAGGACATATATTCCATTCACATCGATCTTAACAAAACCAACGCTGCCATCCTTAAGGAGTTCCAGAGAGGTGGTCGTATCTACCGTTCCGGACTCAAAATTCCGTCCGATTACATGACCCGCCGTCGCGATAAACTCCACCGTGGAATCCTCCAGCTTGCCAAGCGCAAATCCAGAGCCCGTCATGTAATTAACCATGCCGTTCTGCTCCGCACGATCGTCGTTGATCTTATACTCCACGACAATGCGGACAACGCTCTTCTTTGCCTCATTGATGTCGTACTTTGCAGCCAGCGCCGGAACAGCGGCGCAAAGCGCAAGCGCAACTGTCAGGATCAATGCAACCAGTTTCTTCATTGTGAGTACCCTCCTTCTTAATTCAACCGTCCGATCCCGAACGGCCCATTCCCTATACTCCGTCCCCCGCCTGGAGAATTGCTACGCTTTCGTTTCCACGCACATCCGGACAAAGCGCTTTCGCCCGCTCCATCGCCTGATCTGCCACGGTTTGAGGCGCGCCTGCGTTCATAATCCAGCTCCATTCCGCCTCAGGTATTGCTTCGTAAAGGCTCGCGCTCATCATCAGTACCCGATCTCCGGGTCTCAGTTCCAAAAGCTCACCAGCCCAATCCAGCTTTCGCAGCGATTCCATTCCGGCGTAAGCCGTTACCTGTTTACGCCATTCCGGCTCAATCTCCGACTCCTTTCCCGCAAGCAGATCCCGGCTTTCCACCTCCGTGCTTAGCAGAAAATCTCGATTCAGCTGCAGCAGCACTTTCTCCCGATACAATAAAATCCGTATGCTGCCAACCGAGCAGAAGCTCCACCTTCCGCCACGGGACATTACACAGCCCACTGAGGCGCCGGTCGTCATCGTCCCCTGCTCCAGCAGTTCCTCATTCAACGCCTGCACTGCGCGATGAGCGCTGCCAAGGATCTGCATCGTCTGTCTCTCCAGAGGCTCCCCCGGTTTTAGCCCCTGATACGCTCCGACCATCGCCTCCGCCGCGCGGTCCGCCGCGCGGCGCCCGAGCGAACCTTCATCCACCCCATCCGTCAGGATCATGCAGACCCCCCGGCCATCTCCCTGATCCAGAATGGCCTGTGTCTCGCACTGCGTTCGGCGGGCTCTCTGACATTGAGCCGCACCGGTTTTCAATGAAAGCTGGGGCGCTTGCCGATTTGTCCACTCCATTTCTCAGCCTCCTGCCCCGGCTGCAACGCAGTCCACCAGCGCCACCGTTCCATTATCCTGTCGTTTCAGATGCTTTCGCCGCACCTGATCAATCAGCTCCATCGCCGCGGCCTCTCCCGGCAGAGAAAGCGCTCTCAGCGCCTCCCGCGGCTCCAGCGCCTCGTATACACCATCGGACATCAGGAGCAGTCTGTCTCCGGCAATCAGGGGAAATGACTGGCTTGGGCGATCCACCGTCTCAAGGTTCTCCAGCCCGATGAACTGGTTCAGCGCCCGGATCTTTCGATCCGTTCTGGCCTCGGGCGGCAGCTTGCCCAGGCTGATCAGCGTTTCCACACTGCGCCGCTTGTTCTGATCCCGCGTCAGCGGAATCAAACCGCCGCCCCGATACAGATACAGCCGGCTGTCCCCAACAGAGAGGAACGTCCCCCGCGATTCGCGAACCAGCAGAGCTACCAGCGTCGTTCCCCGATCATGGGGCGCTTCCTGCAGCGCGAGAACAGCCCGCTGCGCCGCGGCGCATCCCTTCAGCAGCACCCGTTCCATCGGTTCATCCGGCGGCGTCTCATAGAAGGAAGAAATCATTGCGTCGGCCGCTGTCTGTGAAGCCGCCTTTCCGTCCGCCAAGCCGCCCATTCCGTCGCACAGTACGCACAGCACACCGCGCTCTTCATAATACTCCGGCAGTGAAGCGGCAACGGAATCCTGCTGACTCTCACGGCTGCCCAGATCCTGATCCGCATACAGCCGGACCGAAAGCCTGTTTCGCGACGCCTGCGCCCCCCGTACGGTCCCCGATGAACCGAACTGCATTTCATTCGCCCACATGCTTCCGTCCTTTATCCTCCCAGCAGGCCGATCAGAACGCTCCCGGATGCTACTGCCGCTGCCGCACCAGCCGCAATCCAGCCAACGGTTCTCCAAAGAGACCGTTTCTCCGGCACGTGATCCATAGCCGATACCGCCTCTCGCATTATCGCGAAACGCGCTGCCGGATCCACGGCCATCGCCTTTTCCAGCGCAATGAGGCTTTCGCGGGGAACCTTCCTCTCCAGCTTCTTGGTCAGCAGGTTTCCCTCATTAAATTTTCGCTGCAGCGCATTGTCCGGGCGATGCCCTGTTATCGCAAAAAGCAGCGTCGCGGCCCAGGCGTATTCATCCGAGCGCCCATCGATTTCGGAATGATCCTGGTACTGCTCCGGCGCGGCATATCCATCCTTCAACAGCTTCTCCCGCTCTTCCCCGCTCGCAATTCTTCCGCCGGCGGCTCCAAAGTCCAGAAGGACGCTCTTTCCGTCTTCTCGGGAGATCATGATGTTGTCCGGACTGATATCCCTGTGAATCAGATCCCTCCCGTGCAGGATATCCAGCGCCTGCCCGATGGGCTTCATCAATGCCCAGGCTTCTTTCCATGACAGGGGACCACCGCGGCATACCCGCTCGCTGAGCGTCTCCCCCTCTACGTATTCCATCACAATATAAACGGTATTGTTCCGGCTGAAGCAATCATAGATGCGGACCACATGCGGCACATTCTGGATACGGGCAATGATCCGGGCTTCTTCCAGAGCCTTCTGCATCCCCGCCTGCATCTGCACCCCAGCTTCCACGGATACCGGCTCTACATGAATTCCATCTTTTGCGCGGCGGGAAAGGCCTTCCGGAAAATACTCCTTGATCGCGACCCGCATCTCCAGCCGATCGTTCAGGCCAATATATGTGATACCAAAACCACCACGGCCCAGGGAACGCCCAATCACATACTTTTGAGCCAGCAGCGCAAAAGGGAGCTGATCATCCGCATTCTTCCGAACGTGATTGTCCCTCCCGCAGTGCGGGCACTTTCCATCCAGCTCCGGCAGACGGTTCATACATCCAAAGCAGAACTCCCGGGGATTGAGCATGGATCCGTCCTCTTTTCTGCGCCGGACTGCAGGAGTCACCTCCTCGCGGTCTGCTCCGCATTTTTCAGACACCTTTGCACTTGCGTTTCTGATATAAAGACGCAAAATGCACACCAAAAACAATAACCGTTTTCGGTTATCATGATTATAAACCAATATCGGTCATTGTGTCAATTGTAAAAATGCTTGTTTTTTAAGGAATTTCCCCCCTTTTATCCGGCTTTGGCAATATCTTGTTTTATTGTTTTTTCCTAGCACAAGATATAGTTTATCCATGATTGATAAATACCACATAGCAATCTGATAAATCAATTTTTACCTGTCATTAACCATTCATCGTTAACCATTATTGGTTAATGTTATTTTTAAATCTTTTCCTTTAAAATTGTATAAATATCCATACGGAGGCGATTGTATGATTCTCTATTCTCCACTGTGGGAAACCATGCGCAGCAAAGGCGTTACGCAATACGTCCTGATTCATAAATACCATGTCAGCCCCGGACAGCTCACACGCATGAAGCGAAATGAGAGCGTCAGCACCCATACCATTGAAATGTTCTGCCGCATTTTGGACTGTCCAGTCCAGGCGGTCATGCTGTACCAGCCCAGTCCTTTTTCCACGGAGACTCCAGAAACCGCTTTCAGCGATGAAAGCAGTTTTGATCCTTCTCTGAATAAAGCCGCTGAACCTGGTGTATCGTACCATTCCTGATATACCACCCATAAGGCCTTCTGTTTCGCCTCGCCTACAAGTTTTCCGAAGCCGCCTACACCGCCTTTTCTGCAGGCTTCTGGCTTCAGCCCTTGTATACGGATTACAAACAGCCAAAAAAGCGCCTCCGCATCGCGGAAGCGCCGGAATCCTTATTGTGCCCGCGCGTGGCGGACATGTTTTTCAGCCTGCGTACATTTCCGGGTTTCAGCCCAGCTGCTTCAGGAATACCCTGGCCTCATAAGGATACAGGAAACCCTCCTGATGCGCGGGATAATTGGAGATCAGTTCCTCCCCTGAGCAGCTGTCCGCGAGCGCGCAGGGCACTGTCCGGTCCGTCCAGTTGCAGAGCACCGTCAGCGCCTGACCGTTCAGGTTTCTGCCATAGGCGTACACGGCGTCGCTGTCCGTCATCAGGGGAACAAAATCGCCGTATACGATGATCTCATGGGCATGACGCAGCGCGATCAGCTTCTGATAATAGTGATATACGCTGTCCGGATCCGCCGTCTCGGTTTCCGCGTTGACTTCCAGATAATTCGGATTGACGGGAATCCAGGGCGTGCCCGTTGTAAAACCGGCATGGGCTGAAGTGTTCCACTGCATGGGCGTACGGGCGTTGTCCCTGGCCATGCGGGCAAACCAGCGCAGCATATCCTGGGCTTCCACCTTCCCGGATTCGACCCACTGCCGCCAGGCGTTCAGAACCTCCACATCCTTATACTGGCCAATCTCTTTGAAATAAATATTGGTCATCCCCAACTCCTCGCCCTGATAGACAAAGGGGGTGCCGCGCATCATATGCAGCAGCGTGGCCAGCATCTTCGCGCTTTTTTCCCGCCAGAGCGGACTGTCATTGCCGAAACGGCTTACCTGCCGGGGCTGATCATGGTTGGACATATACAGGGTGTTCCAGGCTTTTCCCTGCAGATCCAGCTCCCAGCGGTTCAGTACCTCCCGCACCTCGCGAAGCGGCGTGCCGTGGTCGGACCATTTGCCCATCTCGTTGTGATCGCTGATTCCGTCGGTATGCTCAAACCCGAAGGTCATGTTCAGCTCGGTTTCATCCAGGTTGGAATAGCGGATCGCGTCCGCGGTACCGCCGCCGGCCTCCCCGATGGTGATCAGGTCGTACCTGTTCAGCACCCGCTGCCGCATTTCCCGGAGGTAGCGGTGGGTGGTTTCCGTATGCTGGCAGGAGGGGCCAAAGTCGCCATACAGCGCGCCGGGCGCCATGGGGCCGTCGTTCATGTTCTCCTTGCCGATCATGCCGATAACGTCCATCCGGAACCCGTCGATCCCTTTTTCGCACCACCAGGTCATCATGTCGTAGATCTCATCCCGCACCCTGGGGTTGGCCCAGTTCAGATCCGGCTGCTTCCTGGTGAACAGATGCAGATAGTACTGATCCGTCGCCTTATCGTACTCCCAGGCCGGGCCGGAAAAGCAGCTGCCCCAGTTGTTCGGCGCGCCGCCGTCCTTTCCGTCCCGCCAGATATAATAGTCCCGGTAAGGATTGTCCCTGGACTTTCTGCTCTCCAGAAACCAGGCGTGCTCGTCGGAGGTATGGTTGGCCACCAGATCCATGACCAGCTTCATGCCCCGGGCATGAATGCCCGCCAGCATCCGGTCAAAATCTTCCATGGTTCCGAATTCCGCCATAATCGCCCGATAGTCGGAAATATCGTAGCCGTTATCATCGTTGGGCGAAGCGTAGACGGGACTGACCCAGATCACGTCCACCCCCAGATCCCGCAGATAATCCAGATGGGCGGTAATCCCATTCAGATCTCCGATGCCGTCCCCGTTGGAATCCGCGAAGGAACGGGGATAAATCTGATACACCACGGCTTCTTTCCACCAGGCATGTTTTTCCTGCGCCATACGAACGAAATCCTCCTTGGCCTCTTTTTCAGAAACGGAGCGCACCACGAATCAGGGCAAAGCCCGGCATTCCGTGGCGCCGGGCTGAATCTCCAGGCCGCGTCAGTTCATGAACTCCCGCGCCATCCCTGACAGTATAATACGGACGGATGCCAAAGACAACCACCGCGGAAATCTGCCATCCCGCAGACCCCTGAGACAGGAAAAGAAAGGCTTGCCATTGGCGCAAAACCATGATAGCATAAAATATGGCCGTATTTTCATCTGTCTGATAACGTATCGGAGACCTGTTTGGAGGGGAAGACCGCATGGAAAAAGCAAAAGTTTACTTTACCGATTTCCGCACGCAGCTGGATGTCAGTCAGGGCGTAAAGCTGCAGCGTCTGTGCCGCAGGGCGGGCATCCAACAGATCGACTTTGAGGGCAAATTTGTGGCCATCAAAATGCACTTTGGCGAGCTGGGGAATTTCTCCTTCCTCCGGCCGAACTATGTCAAGGCCGTGGCGGACCTGATCCGGGAGCTGGGCGGCAAGCCCTTCCTGACGGATTGCAACACCCTGTATCCCGGCAGCCGGAAAAACGCCATTGACCACCTGTACAACGCGGAGGTCAACGGCTTCAACAGCGTGACCACCGGATGCTACAACATCATCGCCGACGGCCTGAAGGGGACGGATGACGTGACCGTGCCCGTCCCCCATGGCGAATACTGTCAGGAAGCCTATATCGGGCGCGCCCTGTACGACGCGGACGTGCTGATCTCCCTCTCCCATTTTAAGGGGCATGAGATGACCGGCTTCGGCGGCACCATCAAGAACATCGGCATGGGCGGCGGCAGCCGGGCCGGCAAAATGCAGCAGCACAGCGACGGCAAGCCCACGGTGGATCCCTCTCTGTGCCGCGGCTGCCACAAATGCGCGAAGGAATGCGGCAGCGACGCCATTACCTACGCGGACGGCAAAGCGGTCATCAACCAGGCTCTGTGCAAAGGCTGCGGCCGGTGCATCGGCGCCTGCGCCTTTGACGCCATCAGCGCGCAGAACGATTCCGCCATCGATTCCCTCTGCGCGAAAATGGCGGAGTACACCGCCGCCATCTGCCAGGGTAAGCCCTGCTTCCATATTTCCCTGATCATGGATGTCTCCCCCAACTGTGACTGCCATGGGGAAAACGACGCGCCCATCCTGCCCAACCTGGGCATGCTGGCCTCCTTTGACCCCGTCGCCCTGGATCAGGCCTGCGCCGATCTGTGCCTGGCCGCGGAGCCCATCCGCAACAGCCAGCTGGGGGACCATCTGGCCCAGCCCGGCTGGCATCATCATCACGATCACTTCCTGGACAGCAACCCCAATACCCGCTGGAAAAACACCCTGGCCCACGGGGAGAAAATCGGCCTCGGCACCCGCAGCTATGAGCTGATTAAGCTCTGAGCGGCTGGATTCCCTGGGACGATGTGAATCTGGATTCATCGCCTTCCCTGAAAAAGCGCCCGGCTGACCATACGCAGCCGGGCGCTTTCCTATGCTGTTGCGGGATCTCCTGAGCCCCTGTCCGGTCTGAACCGTCAAGGCCCGGTCAGATCCGCCTGCACTCCATGTAGAAGCGCTTCTCGTCCGCCTCCCCCATGGAGAAGGTCTTTCGGGGCAGCACGCCCAGGGTCTTGACGTTGTCAAAGAAGGTCTTTTTGCTGATCTCCGGCAGCAGGAAGCCGACCGAACGCCGGTTCTGCGCCAGCTGCCGCAGGGCGGCCGCGCCGTGAATGTAATCGATGGACGCCTCCGGATGGGTGTACAGGAACTCGTCCAGGAAGAGCTGGATGGTTTCACAGGGGATCATCCCCTCCGGCTTCTGCACCACCACCGGATACTCATCCCTGCGGATCACCATCTGGAAGGTATGGCCTTCCCCTTCCTCCGCCAGCACCATTCCCCGGCTTTCGCAGTATTTCTCCCAGCAGTCGTACAGTTCCTCCGGGGAGGTTCCGGTAACCAGCCGGTGGATCGGTTCAAATTTCAGCGCGGGATCATGGATGTTCTCCATCTCGCAGAGCGCAAACCGGGCGGGATGGCGCTCCCGCTCCGCGGGCGAAAGGGTTTCACGGATCTCATTCCACCGGGCCTTCGCCGTCGCCAGGGAATGATTCCCGTCCCCCACCGCCAGCAGCATGGGATGTTCCCCCTGCTTCTCCCGCAGACGGTCCAGCGCCTTCTCCACCTTCGCCAGGTCGCCTTCATCCTCCACCGCGTACCCGGCCAGATGGCCGCCGTTCAGCATCAGATCAAAGTCATAAAGCCTGCGAAGCTGATCCTTTCTGGCCCGGAGCGGCTCCAGCACCGTGCGCTCCGGATCGTCCACCAGGATCAGAATATGGCTCAGCTCCACCGGCGCGCCGCGGCGGATTTTCAGCCTCGCGGGCAGCCGCTCGGCAATGGTCTGCTCCGTGGGGCGGATCAGCGGATATACGCCCGCCACATAATCATACTCCTCCAGATCCACCGCGCCTACCAGCCCCAGCCGGGTGCCCGACGGCGTGGTCCGCTCACAGAGGACAAAACCATTGGCCACCGCGGGCTTCAGGACGCCCTGATCCAGGTAGGCCGCCATGGTTTCATGAATCCGGGGAATTCTTCCTTCCCCTTCCTTCAGGTAACACTCCGGCAGCATGAGCCGCAGCGTGGAAGGCCGCGCTCCCACCAGGGTCTCCACCTTTTCCCAGTACTCCGGCTGGGAGGTATACTGATCGCATGCCACGCAGGCCCAGGTTTCCGGTTGAACCTCCGGACCGGGAAGAAGAATCTCAGTCGGACAAAAAGCGCGATGTTCAGCGTTCATGGCAGAGCTCCTTTCCAGCATCAAACCCGCGGACTTTTCGCGCGCGGAGAATGGGAAACCGCATTTTCAGAAGGGTACACAAAAACACGCTCCCATAGAGAGACAAGGCTATTCTACACTAAAAAGGGCCGGGATGCAATGGAAAAAAAGCATCCCGGCCGCCGCGCAGGCCGCGGGGCCTGCCAGTCCGCCGTCAAAATATTCCCGTTCCTTCCCTTCCGGGCATCACTCGCAGTAGGTCATGAAAGCTTCCAGCAGTTCCGGATTCACGCAGCGGGCATCCTGCCGGTCAAAAAGGCCGAACCGCTCGCCGGCGCCGCTGAAAAGGTTGTTATCCCACCAGCAGCAGGTAATTCCCCGGGCCCGGGCCTCCGCCACGTAGAAGGAAATCCAGTCCACCCGGTCCTGCAGGGTCCCGTTCTTCTCCATCGCGCCAAATTCGCCCATCAGCACGGGAATGCCCCTGGAAACATAGGTCCGGTACAGCAGATCCAGGAAGCCCGTAATGCCCGTCTTCTGCCCTTCATCCGTCAGGGAGAACCGGTCTGTGCCCGGCTGCTCCAGCGCGAAACTGTAAGGGGCATACGCGTGGGCGGAAACGATGATCCGGTTGTCCGCGCTGTCTTCCGGCAGGGTGAAGGCGGGCTGGCAGGCGTATTCCGGATTGGCGTCATACGCCGGTACCATCAGATACCGGGTCGCGTTCCAGCCGCCGCCGGCCCGTACCGTGTCTACAAACACCTGGTTCAGCGCCACGATCTGCGCCATGGCGTCCTGGCAGGACGCGTCGCCGGCTTCCCACCACCATTCATGGCTGGTGCCGGTAAGCCGGGGTTCGTTAATGGCCTCAAAGATCAGCCGCTCGTCAAAGTCCGCGAATTTTTCCGCCAGCTGGCGCCAGATGGTCCGGACATACCGGGCGGCGTTTTCCGCGTGAGCCGCGTCCGGATAATAGTAGGCGGGATCATCATCGTGATGGATGTTCACGATCACATACAGGCCTTCCTCGTACGCCCAGGACGCCACCTCCCGCACCCGGTCCAGCCACGCCGCGTCGATGGTCCAGTCCTCGGAAAGATGATTGTGCCAGCTGACCGGAATCCGGATCGTCCGGAATCCCGCCGCCTTCACCGCCTGAATCAGCGCCTGGCTGGTTTTCACGCCGCACCAGGCGGATTCGTAGTCCATCTTCTTTTCCTCGGACAGCCAGAAACAGTTTGAGGCGTCAAAGGTATTGCCCAGGTTCCATCCGGCCTTCATGTCCCGGATCATCCGCAGCGCCTCATTGTCCGGGATCTCAAAAGCCGCTGTCCGGATCTCCGGAATCACGACGCTTCCCCCCTCCGCCAGTCCGCCGGTCGCCATCACCGTCAGCAGCGTCAGCATGGCCAGCAGGCCTGAAAGTTTCCTTTTCATTCCCAACCCTCCTCCACGTCCGGACCGCCGGGGCCGGCGCTCAGTTGTCCGCCAGCTGGAAGCCGTTTTTCATATGCTGACTGGCCTCCGCCAGCACCTTGTTCAGGGTGTCGGTCGTCTTTTCCTTCGCCATGGCGCAAAGCTTTTCGTTGGCCTCCGCCAGCACCGCGGGATCGTCGGTGTTCTTCGCGTCCGTTTCCGCCACGATGCGCCGGCCCTGGACTGCCACGGCCTCCTGATACCGGTCGATCTGCTGGATGCAGGTGTTATAATTCGCGTCCGCCAGCGCGCCGATGAGCCGGCTGCCCCAGTAGAAGTTCTCCGTGGAGGTATCCAGCGTCACCCGGCTGACATAGTCCGGCATCCGGTGCACATTGGGATACAGGGGCAGGAACGCCCCAAAGGTGGTGGATCCGAAGCAGATCCACTCCAGGCCCTTCTGCTTCCGGTCCGGCCGGACCTGGCAGATGGACGTGACGCCGGTGCGGTTGATTCCGATGGAGCGGTACATCCCCCGCATGCCCGTATCCCGGTTGGAGTAGGGGTTGTACGGCGTTCCCTGATAATGGCCGGACAGCATGTACTGCACGTCCTCCACAGTTACCTTCCGGTCCGGCCGCAGGCTCCAGGGAATGTTGTCGCTCTCCGGATGGAACTCCGCCCGGGGTCCGTCCCAGGTATGGGAATCCGGCGTCAGATACCGGCCCATGAACCAGGCCCGGGGCGTGTTGTAAATATGATCCATATCCCGGCGGGAACCGAAAACGTACCGGGGATTAAACACGCCGTCCTGATTCAGGTCCAGATGATTGCCGGCGATGAACTCCCGCAGATCCTCCGAGCACAGATGCGCTTCCCGCGCGCCCAGGGCGTCACTGAGATCGAAGGCGTCCATGCCGAACTGATTGGGCATGATCACCACCCGGTCCTCCGGAATCCGGCGGGCCATCCAGTGATGCCCGCCGATGGTTTCCATCCACCAGACCTCGTTTTCATCGTTAAAGGCGATGCCGTTGGACTCATAGGTGCCATATTTCTCCAGCAGCTCCGCCAGCCGCAGCACCCCTTCCCGGGCGGAATGGATGTAGGGCAGCACCAGGACGATAAAGTCCTCCTCGCCGATGCCGCCGATCATCTCCTTCTCCCGGCGGGATTTCGCCTTCCTGTACTCCACCAGCGGATCCGCCGCCAGCACCCGGGGATTCGAGGTGATGGTTTCCGTGGCGGTCATGCCGACCTGCGCCGCGTTGATGCCGGTGGCCGCCCAGATCCCGTGCTTTGGATCCACGCTGGGGCAGGCGGTGTAGCGCATGGGGTTTTCCGGCAGCGGAATCTCCACATGGCTCAGGATGCTCCGGTATTTTTTCGGCTGATCCTTCGGCTCCACCACGATCAGCTTTTTGACATCAAAATGGCCGTCATCCGTCCGGGAAATCATGGTGGAACGGTCGTTGCTGGCCTCCCGGCCTACCAGAATGGTTGTACAGGGCATGGTCCTTCTTCTCCTTTCACGCGGGGCTCCCCTTCGCCGCGTCGTTCCGCGGCGAAGGGGACGCGCTCAGTATCTTTCCTTCAGTTCCTCAATTACGTGGCGCACGCTCTGCTCCACGGTTCCCTCCCGGAAGGGGTTCTTCAGCCGCCCCACCTCCAGCAGGTCAAAATAGCCCTTCGTACCGCCGGCCCTGCACAGCGTCAGATAATCCTGCCAGGCCTGGGCCCGGTTTTCCTTCATCCGGCCATAGTACTGGAAGGCGTTCATCTGGGCCAGCGCGTACTCCAGATAATAGAAGGGATACAGGAAGATATGCTGCTTCTGCATCCAGAAGCCCCCTTCCTCCAGGAAGGCCACGCCGTCATAGTCCCGCCAGGGCATGTAGACCTTTTCGATCTCCCGCCAAACCCGGCGCCGGTCCTTCGCGGTCATTTCCGGCTGCGCGTAAACCCTGTGCTGGAACTCATCCACCACGCACATGTAGGGCAGCACCGACAGGGCGCCGATCAGGTGGCCCGTCCGATACTGCTCGCTCTTTTCCCCGAAGAACAGGTGCATCCAGGGATAGGCAAAATGCTCCATGCTCATGGAGTGGGTCTCGTTGATCTCCGCCGTGGATCCGCTCAGCGCGCTGACCGGGATGGACCGCATGGCCAGGTAGCCCTGGAAGGCGTGCCCCGCCTCATGGGTCAGCACATCCACATCCGCGCTGGTTCCGTTGAAGTTGGAGAAAATGAAGGGCGCCTGATAATCCGGGAAGCTGGTCATGTAACCGCCCATACGCTTTCCGGGCCGGGTTTCCAGGTCAAACAGGTGGTATTTCACCATGAAGTCAAAGAATTCCCCCGTCTCCGGGCTCATCTCCCGGTACATGGCCTGGGCCTTGGCCACCAGCTCCTCCGTCGTGCCCTCCGGATTGGCGTTTCCCTCCGGGAACAGCAGGGCCTCGTCATAGTAGCACAGCCGGTCCAGCCCCAGCCGGATCCGCTGCCGCTCCCGGAGCGCCGCCACCGCCGGGGTCACGATCTCCCGGATCTGCTTCCGGAAGGCGGCGGTATCATCCTGGGTGTAATCGAAATGTCCCCGCTGAAGGTACGCCATCTCCGTATAGGACGGGAAGCCCAGGGTCCTGGCCATCCGGCCGCGAAGGGCGGTCAGCTCGTCATACTGGGCGTCCAGCTTCGGGCTGATCCGCTCGTACAGGGCCGCCCAGGCGTGGAAGGCTTCCTTCCGCTCCTCCCGGTCTGTGCTCTCCATGTGCTTCAGCAGGCCGTAGAAATTCACTTTCTCCCCCCGGAAATCCGTGGTGGCCAGGGCGCTGTCCTTCTGGTACGCCTGCCGCAGCTCCCCCTCCCGGATCAGGTCCGGAATCAGGCGCTCATCCGTGGTCTTCAGGCTGGCATCCACCTGGCGGAAAAGCTGGGGGCCGAATTCCGCCTCAAAATCCTTCCGGAAGGGACATCCCGCCAGCGCCTCCATGCACGCCTTGTCCAGCGGCACCATCCGGGCCAGCTCCTCCTGCAGCCACTTCACCTCCGCCTCGTAGAACGCGTCCTGGGTGTCGATGGTGTTCCGGACATAGGCGATGGAAAACAGCGTCTCCAGCCGGTCCTCCTCCGCCTGCTGATCAAAATACGCCTTCCGGGCCTCCGCGTAGCTTTTCGCGCCGCGCAGGGCTTCCGCCGCAGCCTGTTTTTTGGCCGCGAACGCCGTCAGATCCGGCCGGGTGTAGGGCATTTCCCGAAAGTCAGTCATGGTCATGGGTGCATTCCTCCTTTTTCTGCCGCCTATGATAGCACATTCGTCCGCTTTCCGCCATGCCCGCTTTTTCAAAAAAGGACGCGCCCGGCGAAGAAGCCGGGCGCGTCCTGCGTCCTTTCCGCCGGCGGCGGTTACTTGTCCGTATTGAAGAAATACTTTTTCACAAAGGGATCCATGGGGGACACGCCCTTGAAGGGCGTCTCGCCCACCATCTTTTCCACCAGCGTGTCCACCACCAGGTCCGAGGAATTATACGCGTTAATGTAGGTGGGAATCCGCGGCGCGTCCATCAGGTGATAGGGGTTGTCGATGGAGACCATCATGGTCGGCACGTCGTGAATCATCATGGTGATGGTCACCCGGGTTCCCGGCCAGGAGATCCGCACGGCGGAGTCGGAATTGGAGGACGCCACGTTCATGAAATAGATAATGGCGTCATACCGCTTTTTGAATTCCCGGATAGGGCTCTTGCCGATGGTGTAATTATCCTCCGCGGAGCCGTCGTACAGGTGCACCTCGAACCCCCGGTCCTCCAGATCCTTCACAAACCGCCGCTCGTACCCGCCTTCCGGGTTGTGATAGTTGGGCTCCACCTTGACGGGAATCACGAACAGCCGCTTCTGCTTTTCCGGCGTCAGGGGCAGCAGGCCCTGGGTGTCCTTCACCAGGGTGATGCCCCGGTCCGCCGCCTCCTTCGCGAAAGCCGCGCTTTCCGGCCGGCGGAAAACCGCCAGCCCGCTTTCCGGCGGAATCAGCGTGCCCGCCGCCTTTTTCTCCGGCAGGCCCAGCCTGGCCTTCAGCCCCAGAATCCGCTCCAGCGCTTCCGTCAACCGCTCCTCCGTCAGAATTCCCTGCTCGTACCCGGCCTTCATGGCGTCAAAATCTTCCTCCACATCCCGGTTAAACAGGAAGATATCCGCCCCGTGGGCGATGGCCGTGGGGATCGCCACCGAGCGGGGCAGCACGTCCGTAAAGCCGGCCATGCTGGACGCGTCCGTCACCAGCAGCCCGTTAAAGCCCATCTTCTCCCGCAGCAGCCGGATATTCAGCTCCTCGCTCAGGGAACCGGGCAGAATATCCTCGTCCCGGGTGTCGGGGCTGAATTTCCGGGTATACGCCGGCTGCATGATATGGACCGTCATGATGGTTTCCAGCCCGTCGTCAATCAGGGCCTGATACACCTTCCCGTAGGTGGCGTCCCACTCCTCCACGCTGAGGGAGTTCACGCTGGACAGGAAATGCTGGTCCCGGCCGTCCACGCCGTCCCCGGGAAAATGCTTCGCGCAGGGAAGGATGCCGCCCTCCCGCATGCCGCGGCAGGCAGCCACCGCGAATTCCCGCACCTTTTCCGGGTCGGAGCCGAAGGTGCGTACATTGGTCATGGGGTTGAAGGGGTTGAAGTCGATATCCACCACGGGGCCGAAATTCCAGTTGGTTCCCACCGCGCTGCACTCTTCCCCCATGATTTTCCCGCCCCGGTAGGCCATCTGCGGATCCCCGCTGGCCGCCAGCAGCATCTCATGGCCATACTGGGTTCCGTCCGAAATCATGTTAAACGCGCCCCGGTCCAGATCCCCGGCGATCAGCATCGGAATCCGGGCATGGGTCTGGAATCCCGCGATCCGCTCCCGGGTTCTAGCCGCCGTGTCGGAGCGCAGCAGCACGCCGCCGGGGCGCAGCCCGATCCGGTCAAACCGGGCATTGGCTTCCTCCGCCGTGTCAAACACCAGCGGCAGGAACAGCTGCCCCAGCTTCTCCTCCAGGCTCATCTCCGCGATGGTCTCCCTGACCCAGGCCACCTGCGCGTCCGTCAGATAAAATGGCTTCGCTTTCAGATCAATCATGCCCGTTCTCCTTTCTGTTCTCACCGCGCTGTTTTTCGTCCGCTTTCCTGTTTCTGGATGACAAAGCATTCCGGCGCCCCGTCCCCCGCGTTCAGGAAGCGCTGCTCCAGCACGTTGTACCGCCGGTTGTCCAGGCCGGACAGCAGCCCGGTCAGGCCCTGCCTTTCCCGCTCTCCTTCCGCGTGCCCCGGGTAGGCACAGATCACCATCACCCCGCCGGGGCGGAGCGCCTCCAGGCCGGTCCGGACCGCCCGCTCCGTGGTCGCCCACCGGGTGGTCACCTGATGATCCCCTCCGGGCAGCCATCCCAGATTGAACACAATGGCGGAAGGCGCTTCCCTTACGTACCGCTCCATGTGCTCATGCCCGTCCTGAATCAGGGCGGCCCGCTCCAGCAGGCCGGCTTCCTCCAGCCGGCCGCGGGTGGTTCGGATGGCTTCCGGCTGCACGTCGAAGGCGTATACCCGCCCGGCGGCTCCCACGGCTTCGCAGAGGAAGGCCGTGTCATGTCCGTTCCCGGCGGTAGCGTCCACCACCGTATCCCCTTCCGAAATCGCCCGGGTCAGCACGTCCCGGGCCAGAAACCGGGCGGATTTCAATTCATACGCCATCTGCTTCTCTTCCTTTGCCCCCGGATCCGTTCCGCCCTTCCCCTGCGCCGGCCGTCCGGCCGCGGCGGGAGCAGCGGCGGAAACCCGTCCGGCTCCTTACGCCTTTACAATCTCCAGCAGCTCCCGGATGCTGTTCATGTTCCAGTCCCCCGCCCGGTTTTTCGCGGCGTCCCCCAGGCAGGCCACCTTCATCCCGCCCGCGTGGCCCGCTTCGGCGCCGGACACGGCGTCCTCCACCACCAGGCAGTTTTCCGGCGGGATGCCCAGCATTTCGGCGGCCTTTACGAAGACCTCCGGATCCGGCTTGGACCGGGTGATGTTGTTCCCGTCGCTGACGGCGTCAAAGAAACCCGTCAGGCCGATCTGCCCGAGGATGAAGGGCGTGTTCTTGGAGGAGGAACCGATGGCCAGCCGGAGGCCCATCTTCCGCAGGCCGTCCAGCGTTTCCTTCACTTCCTCGCTCAGGTCCGCCGTGCTCATTTCGTGCAGCGATTCCCGGTAAAGCTCGTTTTTCTGCTGCGCCAGCCGCTCCTTCTCCTCCTGGCTCAGGGCCGGGCCCTGGTACTTTTCCAGGATGATTTCCAGGCTGGCCATGCGGCTGACCCCCCGAAGCCGGTTGTTGATTTCCCGGTCGAAGGGAATCCCCATGCCGTCCGCCATGGCCTTCCAGGCCCGGTAATGGTACTCATCCGTAAAGCAGATCACCCCGTCCAGATCAAAAATAACCGCTTGAAATTTCATAGGCTTCCTCCTTTTATTCCGCGCGCAGTCGTCCGGTTCCTTCCTCCGCCTTCCGCGGCTTGATCCCCCGGAAAATTTTCCTTCAGCTCGTTCAGGCTCAGACTCATGAATTTCTCCCTCATGGGGTTTTCTCCATTCTGCGTTCAGCATATCATAAAAAAACCGGGAAAACAAGCAAAAGGAGCGTCCGCCGCGGACATCACCCTTGAAAGGCCGCTCCTTTTGTTGTAAACTATGGGTAATTATATGAAAACACCCAGAGGAGGTTATTCCATGCAGCGCAAGCCTATCCTCGATTCCTGGCGCTTTTCCCGTCTTCCCGATCTGGATCTGGATACTCTCCGCTGCGCTGATCTGCCCGACGCGGCGGAAACGGTTCTTTCCCTGCCCCATATCTTTGAGGAAAACGGGCAGGCCTGGCACGGCCTGGGCCTGTACCGCCGCACCGTGGAAACCGATCCGGCCTGGCCGGCCCTGTTCGTCGAGTTTGACGCGGTGGATCAAAGCTGCCAGGTGTTCATTGACGGTCAGGACGCCGGCGGCCATCAGGGCGGCTACGCCCGTTTCCGCGTTCCGGTTCCCGCCTCCGCGGTCCGGGCCGGTCATTTCGAGCTGGCCGTGGTGGCGGACAACCGGCTGAACGAGCACGTCAGCCCGCATTTTGGGGACTTTACGGTCTTTGGCGGCATTCCCCGTCCGGTCAGCCTCCTGATCTGCGGGGCGACCCATTTTGATTATCTGTATTACGGCACGGAGGGCCTGATCCTCCACACGGATCTGGACGAGGCCGGAAACGGCCTCCTGACGGCGGAACCGCACGCGGTCTGCGGCGAAAACGCCCGGCTGCGCCTGCGGGTGCTGGACGACGCGGGGCAGGAAGCCGCCTCCGCTGAGGGCAGCCCCCGGGAGCCCCTGGAGGTCACGATTCCCGGGGTTCGCCCCTGGCGCGGCCGCGCCGGCGCGGCCCTGTACACGGTGGAGGCCTCCCTGCTGGAGGAAGGCCGCCTGGCCGATCAGGTGGTCCTGCGCACGGGTTTCCGGCATGTCACCGCGGACGGAAACGGCCTTCGGCTCAACCGGGAGCCCTGTTTCCTGCGCGGCGTGGCCCGGCATCAGGACCGGGCCGGGGTTTTCACCGCCGCCTCCACCGCGCAGATCGCGGAGGATTTCGACATCGTGGACGAAATCGGCGCCAACGCCGTGCGCCTCAGCCATTACCAGCATCCCCAGGCCGCCTATGACGAGTGCGACCGGCGGGGGATCCTGTGCTGGGCGGAAATCCCCATGCTGAAGATGACCCGGGACCCCGCCCTGCAGGAGAACGCCCTCCGGCAGCTGACGGAGCTGATCCTGCAGAACATCCACCATCCCGCTGTCTACTGCTGGGGCATCCAGAATGAAATCGCCATGTTCCGGGACGCGCCCTACATGCATGAAAACTGCCGGGCGCTGCACGGCCTGGCCCACCGGCTGGATCCCTCCCGGCTGACCGCCTGCGCCAATCTGTATCCCGTTCCGCCGGAAAGCCAGCTCAACGGCATCACGGATCTGGTGGGCTACAACTATTACTTCGGCTGGTATTACGGGGAGTTCCCGGATTACGGCGAATACCTGGACGCCTTCCACGCCGCCCGGCCCGACACCCCCGTCGGCATTACCGAATACGGCGCGGACGCCAACCTGTCCCTGCACAGCGCCGCCCCGAAGGTCAAGGACTATTCCGAGGAATACCAGGCCCTGTATCACGAGTCTGTCTATCCCTACCTGAAAGCCCGGCCCTGGCTGTGGGGCAGCTTTGTCTGGAATATGTTCGACTTCTCCAGCGACCGCCGGAATGAGGGCGGAACCAGGGGCCTGAACTGCAAGGGGCTTGTCACCCACGACCGCCGCACCCGGAAGGACGCCTTCTACTACTACGCGGCCCAGTGGTCCTCCGCCCCGGTGCTTCACCTCTGCGGCCGCCGCTATGCCCGGCGGGCGGCGGAGCAAATGGACGTCAAGGTTTACACCAACGCGCCGGAGGTGGCCCTGACCGTCAACGGCCGGCGCCTCGGCGTCGCCGGGAACAACGGAAACGGCACCGTGCTCTTCGCTGCCGTACCCCTGGTCCCGGGAAAGAACCTGCTTCAGGCCGCCTGGGGGACGCTGAGCGACGAAATGGAAATCCTCCGGGTGGACCGGGAGCCGGAAAGCTACCGCCTGCCGGACACGGGCGGCGGCAAGGTCACCAACTGGTTCCTGCAGGCGGAGAAGAAAAAGGACTGCTTCTCCGTGGAGAACACCGCCCAGCAGATTCTGGAAAGCCCCCAGGCCGCCGCGGTGCTGCGGGAGGCGCTGCCGGAATTGTACCGGGTGCTCACGGAGCAGGAGGTGATCCCCCTGGGGCTGACCATGGATTCCATTCTCGGTTTTAATGTGAAGGATCCCGAGCAGGTGCAGCGCATCAACATGCTCCTGCAGGAGGTTCCCCTTCGTCCCTCGGAAAAACCCTGATGAAGGAGGGAAGCGCGGTTATGCCAGAGCATATTTCCCATCTGATGGCGGTCAAAAAGCAGATCCTGGTAGTGGATGATGAAATCATTAACCGGGAAATCCTCGGCACCCTGCTGGGGGATGAATATGACGTCCTGTACGCGGCGGACG
>JAFUGS010000091.1 GCA_017469265.1 Clostridia bacterium | reverse complement strand
GCCGTCAGGCGGAAGGAAGGTGAGCACCTCAACCGAAACAAGCGCAGCCGCCGCCCCAAGGCGGCTGTGCGCCGATTGAGGTTGCGGAAGGCCGAGAGCCGTCCCCCGGAATGGAATTCCTCAGAGAGCGGAGCGACGGAATAGATACCAAACAACGTGCATTATAGCCTTTTTCCCTGGGATTGTCACGCCCTTTCCCCGCGTTCCCCATGCCTCATATTGTATTTTTGCCGCATTTTGTTTGCTTTCCCACGGGGAAAGGCGTATCATGCTTTCAGATTAACCCCGAGGGGAACGGAGGAAAATGTTCAATGACCATCGTTCATCTGCTGGAGCGGAACGCCCGGGAATGGCCAAATGATTCCGCCCTGATTGAGATCAACCCCGACCAGCCGGAGACCCGCCGGGTCACCTGGCATGAGTTTGAGCTGGTGGAGCCCAGCGTCAAGGCCCGGCATTACCGGCGGGAGATCACCTGGGCCGTGTTTAACGAAAAAGCCAACCGCATCGCCAACATGCTGAAAAGCCACGGCATCGGGAAAGGCAACAAGGTCGCCATCCTGCTGATGAACTGCATCGACTGGCTGCCCATTTACTTCGGCATCCTGAAAACCGGCGCCGTGGCCGTGCCCATGAATTTCCGCTACGCCGCCAATGAGATCGAGTACTGCCTGAACCTGTCCGACAGCAACATGATGATCTTCGGGCCGGAGTTTATCGGCCGGGTGGAGGAAATCGCGGACCGGATCCCCCAGGTGGCCCTGGTGTATCTCGGCGCGGGCTGTCCCTCCTTCGCGGACGACCTGAACGAGCTGATCAACGAGAGCAGCTCCCTGTTTCCGGAGTGCGCGCTGACCGAGGAGGATGAGGCGGCCATCTACTTCTCCTCCGGCACCACCGGCTTCCCGAAGGCGATCCTGCACAAGCATCGCAGCCTGATTCACTCCTGCCGGGTGGAGCAGGCCCATCACGGCCAGACGAAGGATGACTGCTTTCTCTGCATCCCGCCCCTGTATCACACCGGCGCGAAAATGCACTGGTTCGGCAGCCTGATTTCCGGCAGCAAGGCGGTCATTCTGAAGGGAACCCGCCCCGAGACGATTCTCCAGGCCGTCAGCCGGGAGCACTGCACCATCGTCTGGCTGCTGGTGCCCTGGGCCCAGGATATCCTGACCGCGCTGGACAGCGGCGAGCTGCGCCTGGAGGACTATGATCTGGATCAGTGGCGCCTCATGCACATCGGCGCCCAGCCCGTGCCCCAGAGCCTGATCCGCCGCTGGCTGCAGTACTTCCCCAACCACCAGTACGACACGAATTACGGCCTGAGCGAATCCATCGGCCCCGGCGCGGTGCACCTGGGGGTGGAAAACGTCCGGAAGGTCGGCGCCATCGGAATCCCCGGCTACGGCTGGGAGGTCAAAATCGTCGATGACCAGATGAACGAGGTGCCCCAGGGCGAGGTCGGCGAGCTGGCGCTGAAGGGCCCGGGCGTCATGGTCTGCTACTACAACAACCCCCAGGCCACGGCCGAAACCCTCAAGGGGGACTGGCTGCTGACCGGGGACATGGCCCGGATGGATGAGGAGGGCTTCATCTACCTGGTGGACCGGAAGAAGGACGTGGTCATCTCCGGCGGCGAAAACCTGTATCCCGTGGAGATTGAAAACTTCATGGCCGGCTTCAAGCCCATCAAGGACGTGGCGGTCATCGGCCTGCCGGACGCCCGCCTGGGGGAGATCGCCACCGCCATCGTGGAGCTGGTTCCCGGCGTGGACTGCACCGTGGAGGACATCAACGAATTCTGCCAGGGGATGCCCCGGTACAAGCGGCCCCGGAAAATCATCCTGGCGCCGGTGCCCCGGAACGCCACCGGCAAAATCGAAAAGCCCAAGCTGCGCAAAATGTACGGCGGCGAAGGGCTGGTGGACAGCCAGAACAAATCTTAAACCGTCAGCACCGGAACCCAAAAAAGGAGGGGTGCCGTCATCCGGCACACCCTCCCGTTTTTTTGCCTGTTTTCCGTCCGTCCCCGTTACACAAAGCTGACCTTGCCCTTGCTGGCCCGGAAGACGATCACCAGCAGCACGCCGCTGGTCACCGTCAGGATGGACGCCAGGGCCGCGCCGGTGCCCACGGAGTTGCGGACGATGTTGGTATACGCCGCCACCGTGATGGTCATGGTCTTCCCCGTGTACAGCATGATGGAGGTGGACAGCTCGTTGATGCAGGTAACCCAGCTGATGATGGCCCCGCTGAGGACGCCGGGCAGCATCAGCCGCGCGGTTACCTTCAGGAAGGTTTTCATCGGGGAAACCCCCAGGTTGATGGAGGCCTCCTCCACGCTGGGATCCATCTGCATCAGGTACGCGCTGCCGGACCGCACCGTATAGGGCATCTTCCGGATGATCATGGAGATGATGATGATGGCCGCGGTGCCCGTCAGCTTGATGACGGTGCCGTCCGCGCCGGTGCCCAGGTTGTTGAAGGCCACGATGTAGCACAGGCCCAGCACGGAGCCGGGGATGACATAGGGCGCCATCATCAGCATGTCCAGCGCCCCGCCGGTCTTCCCTCTCCTGCGCACAATCACGTAGCTCATCAGGATGCCCAGGATCAGGATGAACAGAATCGCGATGGTGGAATACACGAAGGTGTTGCTGATCTGGCTGGTCAGGCCCCGCCCCAGCTCTGCGTAATGCTCCAGGGTGAAGCCTTCCTCAAACACAAAGTTGGAATAGTTCGTCTTCACAAAGCTGCAGAACACCACCACCATCTGGGGAATAAAGGCGATCAGGCTCACCAGCGCCACGGGCAGCGTCACCCAGAACCGTTTGACGCCGTGGTATTCCGTGATCTGCGGCGGCCGCAGCGCGGACATGGTGTAGTTCTTCCGGGCCACCCAGGCCTTCTGCAGGAAGAGGATCAGCAGCGCGATGACCACGATGATCATGGAGATGGCGCTGGCCAGGTTCGCGTTGCCGCCGGTTTCGGACAGGTACTCGTTGTAGATCAGCGTGGGCAGCGTCCGGAAGTCGCCCCCCGCCAGGATGCCCGGGGTGCCGTAGTCCGCCAGCGCCGTCATGAACACCATCAGCGCCCCCGCCGCGATGGAGGGCGTCACCACCGGCACGGTCACGGTCAGCAGCCGCCGCAGCTTGCCGCTTCCCAGGTTCTCCGCGCATTCCTCCACGCTCCGGTCAATGGAGCCCATGGCGCCGGAAACATAAAGGTAGACATAGGGGAACAGCTTCAGCGTAAACACGGCGCAGATGCCGCCCTGGCCGTATATGCTGGGCATCTGGAAGCCGAACAGCCCGGTCAGGAATTTCGTCACGATGCCCGCGTTGCCGAAGAGGATGATCCAGCTGTACGCGCCCAGGAAGGGCGGGCACATCAGGCTCAGGATGATCAGCACGTGCCAGAAGATCTTCCCGGCGATGTTGAACCGGGTCATCAGGTACGCCATGGGCACGCCGATCAGGATGCTGAGCAGCGTGGGAATCAGGCTGATCTTCAGGCTGTTGCCCAGCGCCTGATAGTAGTACTTCTTCTGGCAGAAACGCTGGAAATTGTACAGCGTCACGCCTTCCGCCTTGGTGGAGAAGAAGCTGTTCACCACCAGGGTGTAGAAGGGATAGACCAGGAACAGCAGAAAAACCACAAAGATCAGGATCTTGACCCAGAACCAGAAATCCCTGTAGAACGGCTGTCCTTTCCTGCCTTTCAGCATGAAAGCACCTCCTTGGATTCCTTCTCGTACAGGCTGACCTTGTCTGGCTGCATGCTGATGTACACCTGCTCGCCGTCCGGGCGGATCAGGTCCACGTCCTTGGTGTATTCATTCAGCTCGATCACCTGCCCGTTGACCAGCTCCACCTCGTACTGGATGAAGTCCCCCAGGAAAATGGACAGGGTAATCTTTCCGGGAATCCCCTGCTCGTCGAAGAAAAGCTGCTCCGGCCGGGCGGAAAGGATGGCCTCGCCCTCATATGCCTTCTGCATGGGAATTTCCAGCGTATAGTCCCCCGGCAGGCTCAGCGCGCCCTTCCCCTCCCGGCAGCGGACCTGGCAGTCGATGAAATTGCTGACGCCGATAAAATTGGCCACGAAGGGGTTCGCGGGCTTCCGGTAGATCTCCTCCGGCGTGCCGATCTGCATGATGTTCCCCTGATTCATGACCGCGATCCGGTCCGAGATCGCCAGGGCCTCCTCCTGGTCGTGGGTCACATAGATGGTCGTGATGCCCAGCCGGCGCTGCAGCTTCTTGATGGTGGTCCGCATCTGCACCCGCAGCTTCGCGTCCAGGTTGCTCAGCGGCTCATCCATCAGCAGCACGCCGGGCTCAATGACGAAAGCCCTGGCCAGCGCCACCCGCTGCTGCTGCCCGCCGGACAGCTCATTGGGCTGCCGCTTCTTCAGCTGGTCGATCTGCACCATCTTCAGCGCCTCTTCCACCCGGGGCGGAATCTCGTTCTTCGCCACGTGCCGGGCCTTCAGGCCGTAGGCCACGTTGTCCGCCACGTTCAGGTGGGGGAAGATGGCATAGTTCTGAAACACCATGCCGATGTCCCGCTTATGGGCCGGCAGGTTGTTGATCACCTGGTCGTCGAAGCGGATTTCGCCGCCGTCCACCGTGTTGAATCCGGCGATCATCCGCAGCAGCGTGGTCTTCCCGCAGCCGGAAGGCCCCAGCAGCGTAAAAAACTCACCCTGGTTGATGGTCAGGCTGATGCCGTTGACCGCTGTAAAATCCCCATAGGTTTTGACCGCCTTGTCGATAATCACCGCGTGACTCATGTCTTTTTCTTCCTCTCATTACAGACGGGAAAAAAGGGGCGCCCCGGCGCGCGCACCGAGGCACCCCTCCCCGTTTTCTTGTTCAGCTTTGCGGTTTCCGGGCGGCTCAGTCGCCCACCACGGCATCCTGCCACTTCTCCACGATGTCAGCCTTGTTCGCGCCGGCATAGTCGAAGTTGTAGTTCATCAGGGTGATGTCGGTCAGGGGGCTCAGGCCCACGGGCGTCACGTCGCTGCGGATGGGCCGGCGGCCGAAGTCCTTGTTCTGGGCGGCCTGGGTCTCGGCGCTCAGGGCGTATTCCACAAACAGCTGGGCCAGCTCCAGGTTCTTGCAGTCCTTCACGATGGCGATGCCGTCCGGCACGGCGGAGGTGCCGTCTTCCGGATAGATCATCTTCAGATGGCCGTTCTCCAGGTCATACTGAACCGCGGCCTTCTCCAGGGTGACGCCGATGGGATACTCGCCGGAGTCCACGTTCTTGTGGGCGCCGGAGGACCCGCTCTGGATCACCAGGTTCTTCATCATGCTCTTCACCATGTCCCAGCCCGCGGCGTAGTCGTCATCCACCTGGCCGTAGATCATCAGGATGGTGTTCAGCTGGGTATAGGCGGAGCCGGAGGACGCCGGATCGGCCAGGGCGATCTTGCCTTCCCACTTGGGATCGGCCAGATCCTTCCACGTCTTCGGAATGTCTTCTTCCGCCACCATGTCCGTGTTCACCAGGAAAACCATGGGCAGGGGGGATTCACCGATCCACAGGAATTCCGGATCGTACAGGCTGGGATCGATCAGGTCGATGCAGCTGGGCTGATAGGGCTGGAAATAGTCCTTGTACGCGGCCAGGGAGTCGGCGCCGCCGCCCCACAGGATATCCGCTTCCGGCGCGGCCGCCTCGGCCTTGATCCGGTTCAGCAGGTTGCCGGTGCCGTCGGCCACCACGTTCACCTTCACGTTCGGATACTTCGCCTCGAAGCCGGTCACGCCGGCGTTCAGCGGGTCGGAATCGTGGGGGGAGTAGATCGTCAGCTCACCGGTGTATTCCTCCGGCGCTTTTTCCGCGGAAGCCAGGGTCATCATCCCCAGCACCATCAGGGCCGCCAGCACCACTGCAAGCAGTTTCTTCATATACGGAAACCTCCTTTTATTTCCGGTCGCATGTTCGCTCCGGTTCATTTACCGGTATTTTATCACATGCGTCTGAACATTTCAACCGTCTTCATCAGATTTTCAGGAATCGTTTTCTGTCTCCGCCCGCTTTGGGCTGCTGTTTGTGTCCCGGCGCGATGGATCTTCCCTTCTCCGCGGCGTGAAAAACGGTCCGGGAGCTTCACGCGTCCCGGACCGCCTGGATGATCTGAAAGGCATTACGCCATGCGGACCTCGCCGCAGCACACCAGCCGCCCGTTCACCCGGGAGAAGAGGGTCGCTCCGTCTCCGGCAAAGCCGATCCGTACCTTCTGGCCGATCTTATAGGTCACGCCGCCGAACACCACCCCGGTCAGCAGGTAGTTCCCCACCCGAATCCGCACCGTGGTTTCCATGCCGGTGGGCATGGCGGAGAAGACTTCGCCCTCGATGGGCCCGTCCTCGGAAATCCGGATAAACTCCGGCCGCACGCCGATGACCCAGTCCTGCCGGTCCAGCTCCCGCTTTTCTTCCGCCGTGTCCGTCACGGTGGCGATGGGATATTTGAAGGGAACGTCCTTGTTGGTCTTCTCCGCGGGCCGCTCCTTGGCCCGGAAGGCGGCGATGTCTTTCTCCGCCGCCGCGTACCAGCTGTCGATGTCCACCTTCTCATTCGGGATAAAGCTGGCCTCGTATCCGTCCAGCAGCTTCACCCGGAAGCTGCCGTCCGCCTGCTGGGTCCCCCGGGCGTTCATGAAATTGATGGCCGGGTTGCCCACGAAATCCGCCACGAAGGTGTTGTTCGGCCGGTTGTAGACCGTCAGCGGCTCGTCGTACTGCTGCAGCACCCCGTTGTCGATCAGGCAGATCCGGGTGGCCAGGGTCATGGCCTCCATCTGGTCATGGGTCACGTAAACGAAGGTGCTGCCGGTGGACAGATGCAGCCGCTGCAGCTCGGAGCGCATCTCCAGCCGCAGCTTCGCGTCCAGGTTGCTCAGGGGCTCGTCCATGAACAGCACCCTCGGGCTGGGCGCCAGGGTCCGGGCGATGGCCACGCGCTGCTGCTGGCCGCCGGACAGCTCCCCGGGATACCGCTCCATAAAGGGCTGTATCTTCACGATGGCGCTGACCCGGGCCACGATTTTATCGATTTCCTCCTTCGTCAGCTTCCGGGCCTCGCCTTTCGCCTCCGGATTCCGGATCAGCTCGCCCTCCGCCGTGACGGAGAGCCCCGCCTCCCGGATGTTGCTCAGGCCGAAGGCGATGTTCTGGTACACGGTCATGTTGGGCCACAGGGCGTAGTTCTGGAACAGGAAACCCACCCGGCGCTTGTTGGCCGGGATGTTGATGCCCGCGTCGCTGTCGAAGACGGTGACGCCATCGATGACGATCTTGCCGGTGGTGGGGGTTTCCAGTCCGGCGATCATCCGCAGGGTCGTGGTCTTGCCGCAGCCGGAGGGCCCCAGCAGGGTCACGAAGGCGTTGTCGTCAATCAGCAGGCTCAGGTCGTCCACCGCGTAGAACCCGCCCCATCTTTTCGTTACATGCGTCAGTTCTATCCTTGCCATTTTCATCTTCCTCTCTGTTTACGAGTCGCCGCCAATGCCGGAGTCGATACTGGCGCCGGTCAGCTTGTTCACCAGGGTATTAAAGATCAGGATCAGGATGATCAGGATCAGGTTGATGCCGCTGGAGAAGGCGTACAGGCCCATCTCATCGAAGTAACCCAGCATCGTCGTGATGATCTTCCCCTGGCCGCACAGCAGCATGAACAGCGTCAGCTCCCGCAGGCAGGTCATGAAGGGCAGCAGGAAACCGCTGATGATGGAGGTCTTCTGGATGGGAATGATGATCTGCGTCATGCGCTTCCACCAGGGGATGTCCTGGATGATGGCGGCCTCCTCGATCTCCCCGGACAGCTGCATCATGGAGTTCAGCGCGCTTCGGCTGGCGAAGGGAATGTATTTCACCACGCCCGCCAGGATCAGCAGCAGGAAGGTGTTATAGATGCCGACGCCGCTGCCGAAGACGAAGAAAGCGACGCCCACCGCCAGGCTCGGCATCAGGTAGGGCAGGAAGGCCATGTTGTTGACATAGGCAGCCCACTTACTGCGCCGGTTCTTGCTGACGCAGTAGCCAATCAGGGTGCCGATGGTGCCCGCCAGCAGCGCGCAGCAGATGGCCACGAAGAAGCTGCCCGCGAAGGCGTTCCAGATATCCTGGTTATACAGGATGCCCTTCTGGCCGTACATGCCGTTCTCCGTCACGTTTTCCGCCGTCAGCCACCATTTGGTGGTGGTATGCCCGGAGATGCCGTATTTGATGAAGGAATAATCCCCGGGGTTCGGCAGGAAGGTTTCGATGGCGAAGAGGATGATGGGCAGGATGCCCGTGAACAGGGTCAGAAGCACGAAGAGGGCGCTGACGACGTATTTCGCCGGGCCGAGGTTGACGACGCTGCTTTGCCCGCTCTTTCCGGTAACGGTGGTAAAGTTCTTCCGCCCGGAGGTGGTCCGCTGGTTCACGATCATGATCAGGAACCCGAACAGTATCATGATGACCGCCAGGATGCTGGCCTGGCCAGCCCGGTTCGTGCTCATGCCCACGTACTGGGTGCTCAGGGTGGAAAGCTTCAGATAGTGGGGAATCGGGTAGGAGCCCATGGCGCTGGAGAACACCAGCAGAATCGTGCTCAGGATGGCGGGCCTGACCAGCGGCAGGGTAACCCGGAAGAAAGTCTTCCACTTGGGCGTGTTCAGGATGGTGGCCGCCTCCTCCAGGTTGGCGTCCATGTTCCGGAAGATCCCGCCGATCAGGATATAGGCGAAGGGCGCGTAGTGAATGGCCAGCACCACGGAAACCGGGAACAGCCCCTCGCACCACCACTTCGGCATGTACACGTTGAACAGCGCCACGAACAGCCCGTCATTGCCGCCGGTCACGGCATTGCTGTTGAACAGATTCTGCCACATGACGGCCAGCGTCCACTGGGGCATGATGTACGGGAAAATGAAAATCGAGCTCAGGTATTTCTTAAATTTCAGATTTGTTCGGGTGACCAGATAGGCGAACACCCCGCCGTAGAGGATGGCTCCGAAGCAGGCAAAGACGCTGATGAGCACGGAGTTGATCAGCGGCGTCCACAGGTAGATGGAGGCCACGCTCTGCGTCACCCGCTCCCGGCCCACCCGGGAGGTGATGGTATCCGTAAACAGGTTTTTCCAGTTATAGGTGGTCAGGGTGCTTCCCAGCACCTCCGTCTGGCTGTCCAGCGCCCGCTCCTGGGTATCGATGGAGCCGGGATGAATCCGGACCGTATCCCGGACGATCGTGATCATGGGATAGATCGTGGTAATGGTCAGGATGATGCCCAGCGCCAGCAGAATCGCGTTCTGGGGCTTGGTAATGTAGGTGCGGAACCTGTTCCACGTTCTGCGGAAACTGCCGGCCCTGGGGGCTGCCGCGGTGGTCATTGCTCCTCCCCCTTCCTTTCATGGATCATTTTGTGCGATGGCGTCCGCCGGCGGAAAAAAAGGCGCGCCGCGCCGGACTCTTTTTCCGAAACGGAAAGGGGGCGGCGTGCCGGCTATGTCCGACCCGCCGCCCCGCTGATGGTTCCGGTGGAAATGTGTTCAATTACTTGTTGTTGACAATCATGTCGATCCAGTCGCTCATGGTGCCGGAGACGCTGGCGCAGTAGGCGGGCTCCTCGACCACCAGCTTGCCCTCGTTCAGCCACCAGTCGTAGCCGCGGTCGTTCATGGCCGGATACAGCAGGTTGTCCGTCACGTTGCCGTTCTCGTCCTTCTCATAGCCGTCCTTGCTGTGATCCTGCATGCAGGCGGGCACGGGAGCATAGCCGCCCATGTCCTTGCCCCAGGCCGCGAAGCCTTCCTGGGTCGTGGTCATGTAGGCGATCAGCGCGCAGCTGGTCCAGGGCAGGGGGCTGGACTTGGTCAGCATCAGGTAGTGCTTGTAAGCATAGCCGCCGATGCCCACGTAGTCATCCTGATAGGCCGCCACGGTGATGTTGTTGCGGGAGGATTCCGCCGTCTCCTCCACGGAGCGCAGCTTGGAGTACACCAGCAGGCCCGCCTGATCCTTGGCGGAGGTGGTCACCAGCGTGTTGCAGATGGGGCCGTCGTCGGTCTGCTCGTTGTACTTCTCGCACCACAGATACACCCAGGCCAGGCCGTACTGCACATTGTCGCCGGTGAGGCCCAGATCCGCCGCGTCTTCCTTCATGCTTTCGATCAGCGCGTCATCCTCTTCGTTTTTGCCTTCCCAGGCTTCATAGGCTTCCTTGGCGATGGTGGCGTACTTGTCGTTGGTCATCATGTACAGGAAGTTCTTGCCGACGGGCTCGGAGTTGACGCCCATGAACAGGGGCGCTTCGCCTTCCGCCACGAAATCCCACATGTTCTTATACACCTTGTCGCCGGTGTTGTTGAACATGAAGACCTTGTTCAGCGTCTGCAGGGCGAGGGGATTCTCGTTGCCTTCCTTGGCCACGCCCTCGGCCTCCTGCCAGTCCTTGGGCACAAAGTTCAGCAGCAGACCGGTATCCAGCATCTTGCTCTGGATCTGGTTGCCGTCCTGAATCAGCGTCATGCTCATGACATGGTTCGCGCCGTTGATGTCCTCGGTCAGCTGGTCGAAGATCTTGTTCTCCTTGGGCTGCTGCCAGCCGCCCTCATAATCCAGGGTGTAGGAGGGATCGATCTTCTGCAGCGCTTCCACGAAAATGGGCAGCACGCTCTTGCCGCGGCTGGAGTTGCCCACCGCGTCGAACCGCTTGCCGTTGGATTCCTCAATCGCCTTCTGGAACAGCTCATCCAGCGTCATGGTCTCCGCCTGGGCGATGACCTCCTCCACCGTCTCGGCGGACGCGAAGGAGAACACGGACAGACACAGGCACAGGGCCAGGATAATTGAAACGATTTTCTTCATGCTGAAAACCTCTTTTCTTTTTTTGTCGGCTTTCGCCGTTGACAAGGTTATTATACCGCGTTTCCGGGAAAAATCAACCACTTTTTTACAAAAAGTTAAGAAAAAGCGGGAGGAAAATTCCCCCGCGGCGGGTGGAACCGCCCTTCTTCATGCCTTCCGGGCTGATTCTCCGCCGGCGCGTTTTCGTCTCATTTTCCGTCCAAAAAGCCGCCGTCCGGCGGGGACGGCGGCATACAGATTGAATAAGGAAAATCACTGATCCTCCAGGGCGCTGGTCTGGCGTACCAGCACCTTCACGTCGTAGCAGCTGAAGGCATCGTCCACGATCTTCCGGTCCGGCTTCGGGGACACCAGGGACAGCAGGGGCACCAGCACCAGCCCCAGCAGCATGCAGAAGGCGCCGGCGTTGATGGGGCTCTGCAGCAGCCCCAGGTTCACCTGCAGGATGCCCAGGTTGCTCAGCATGTCGATGGTCATGAACACGCAGGAGAACAGGATGTTGACCCAGCAGGCGAAGCGGCTGGTTCCCTTCCAGTACAGGCCGTAGAGGAACGGGGCCAGGAACGCGCCGGCCATGGCGCCCCAGCTGACGCCCATGGCCTGGGCGATGAAGGCCACGGGGGAGCTGACCTGCACGATGGCGATCACGGCGGAAATGGCGATGAACACCACGATCAGCGCCCGCATGATCAGCAGCTGCCGCTTCTCATCCATCTTTCGGATCACGTGCCCCTTCAGCAGATCCAGGGTCACCGTGGAGGAGGAGGTCAGCACCAGGGAGGACAGGGTGCTCATGCTGGCGGACAGCACCAGGATGATCACCACGGCGATCAGCAGATCCGGCAGGCCGCTGAGCATGGCGGGAATCACCGCGTCATAGCCGCCCACCGGCGCCCCGTTTTCCGCCACGCCGATCACGTCGGAGAACAGCCGGCCGAAGCCGCCCAGGAAGTAGCATCCCCCCGCCACCACGGTGGCGAAGAGGGTGGAGATGATGGTGCCCTTATGGATGTCGCCCTCGCTCTTGATGGCGTAGAATTTGCCCACCATCTGGGGCAGGCCCCAGGTGCCCAGGCTGGTGAGGATCACCACCCCCAGCAGGCTCAGGGGATCCGGCCCGAAGAAGGAGTTGAAGATGCCCGGCACCGCCGACACCCGCTCGTCGCTGATCTGGGCCAGGCTGTTCAGGGAGCCCAGGAACCCCCCGTTCTTCCCCAGCACCGCGGCGATGACCGCCACGATGCCGACGATCATGATCAGCCCCTGGATGAAGTCATTGATGGCCGTGGCCATGTACCCGCCCACGATGACGTACACCGCCGTCAGCACGCTCATGACCAGCACGCACCAGAAGTAGGGAATGCCGAAGGCCATCTCAAACAGCCTGCTCAGCCCGTTGTACAGGGAGGCGGTGTAGGGGATCAGGAAAATGAAGATCACGATGGAGGCCGCCACCGTCAGGGCCTCGGAGCCGAAGCGCCGGGCGAAAAAGTCCGGCATGGTGGCGCTGCCCAGGTGCTGGGTCATGATCCGGGTCCGCCGGCCCAGCACCACCCAGGCCAGCAGGGAGCCCAGCAGCGCGTTGCCGATGCCCACCCAGGTGGAGGAAATGCCGAATTTCCACCCGAACTGGCCCGCGTAGCCCACGAAAATGACCGCGGAAAAATAGGATGTGCCGTAGGCGAACGCCGTCAGCCAGGGGCCGACGCTGCGGCCACCCAGCACAAAGCCCTTCACGTCCGTCGCGTTCTTCCGGCAGTAAAACCCGATGCCGATCATCAGGCCGAAGAACACCACCAGCAGCAGAATCTTGATGACCATGTTCATGCTCCCTTTCTCCGGGAAAGCCGTCCGGCCCTCCGCCGGCGGATCCTCCGCCCGCGGCGTTCCCGCCGAAGCTGTTCCCTTTTTGCTTTCGTGCTTTTATGCTTTTATGCTTTTATAGCTAAAAGCGTGAAAGCATCTCAACGCCGCTTATTGTACGCTTCTTTCCCCGCCGGGGCAACCCCCGGAATGTTTTCCTTTTGTTCTTCCTCCATGGCCCGCCGGTGGGTTTTCAGACGGCCATTTTCGTTTGCCCGGCGCCGGGATGCCGCTTTCCGACGGCCCGCTCCCGGCGTCTCCAGCGTCCCGCGTCGGAAAACAGGCCCCCTCCGCGCCGACACTTTCCAGCGTTTTCCGGCAGCCGGCTCCCGGCGTCTCCCGCGTCCCGTTGCCTGAAAAAACGGGCGGCTCCTCGCCGCCCGTAAATTTTTCCATCATATGTTATGTATCGTCCCGTTTGCTGGTGTCGCCGTTCTGGCAGCGGTAGTACACCGTGTCCGGCTCCAGCGTGACCCCATCCTTGGCGAAAAGCTCGTCGATGGTCAGCAGCATGTACCCCTGCTCCTCCAGGTACCGCACCATCTGCCGGGTGGTTTCCGGCGTATTTTCCTTGATGTCGTGGCACAGGATGATGTCCCCGTCCTGGATCGCCCGCTTCACCTTGCTCATGACCTCGCTGGTCTTCCGCCCCCGCCAGTCGTAGGTGTCCAGGCTCCACTGGATGTAGGCCCAGCCCACCTTCGCCTTGATCATCGCCGGATACCGGCCCCCCGGCACCCGGTCGTACCGCACCGGGATGCCGATGGCCTTCACCATGGCCTTGTTCACCCTGGCAGGCATGGCCCGCAGGGCCGCCCCCGAGGATTTCGTCACGTTGCCATGGTGCCAGTTATGGCTGGCCACCGCGTGGCCCTCGTCGTGCTCCCGCTGCACCAGGTAGTCATACTCCGACACCCGGTTCCCGATGACAAAGAAGGTGGCGGTGGCCCCGGTTTCCATCAGGCTGGTGAGCACCTTCGGGGTGTTGGTGCCGCTGGGGCCGTCGTCAAAGGTCAGCGCGCAGGTTCGGTAGTAGCTCAGGTTGTCCGTCTCCAGGTACGCGTTCTCCGTCATCATGTCCCGGATCTGGGGATAGAAGAAGGTCACCGCCATGATGGTCTTCTTCCCCTCGTACAGGGTCTCCGCCGGATAGTGCAGCACCAGGCTCATCCCGTGCAGGGTGAAATCCGCCTCCTCCAGGGCCTCCCGGCCGCAGAGGGCCTCCAGCTTCTCCGGGTCCGGCTCCACGTCGGGCCAGTAGGCGGTCAGCCCCTGCCGCACCCCCTCCGCCAGATATTCCCAGGTGTGGGGATCCTCGTCAAAAAGATCCCGCAGGAGGAGCCGCTCCCCCGTGGACATGTCATAGGTCCGGGTGGTGAAAACCTGATCCGTGTTCTCCCGGTGGTACTGGGTCCGGGCCTGCACCAGGAAGCTGAGGTAGCTGTGCCCCGTCCGGCTGTACCGGATCTCCACGTCCAGCCGGCTGTTCCGGCTGGTGCTGTTCGCGGCCTTCGGCAGATCCGCGCCCCGCTCCTCCGCCCAGGCGGCGGCGATCCCGTTGATCTCCTCCGACACCGTGTCCACCGCCGTCTCCACCTGCCACAGGCGGACGATGGCGCCGTTGTCCTTCTTCGTGTCCGTGTAGGTGTTGGTCACCACGTGCAGCGGGGAAATCCCCTCCCCCCGCACCCATCCGGGCAGCCACAGCAGCGCCAGGCAGACCAGCCCGAAAAGCAGCGCCCGCCGGACGCCGTTTTCCCGGCCCGCCGGCCCGGCCGCGGCGTCCCTCCGCTCCGGGAAAAGGCGCGCTTCCCGGCGTTCCATTGCCCGCATGTCCGTTTCCTCCTTCGCTTTGCTTGAGCCATCATACCACGGATTCCGCCCCGGGGGCAAGGGCCGGCGCCGGCCCGTCCTTCCCCCGGCGCGCTTCCGCCCGGGTCAGCTTCCAGTATCCGGTCAGATCCAGGTCCTTCCCTTCCCCCACCCGGGGGCGCAGATCCTCCGCCGCGGCGCCGGCGATGTGCCGGTGCGCCGCGGCCTGCTCCCGCGTCTCCATCTGCGGGTTCCATCGCAGCGCCCGGCATCCGCATTCCGGGCACCGGCCCCGCCGCTCCGCGTCCGTGAAAACCGCCCCGCAGTCCCGGCACCGCCGTCCGAACATGTAATCCCGGAACTGCTCCCGCAGCGCGTCCGCCGTTTCCTGGTCGATGTACCGCCGGTCCACCGCCAGGGTGCGGACCCGGGCCCGCCAGGCCCGTTCGCTCATGCAGAAAAGCTTCGCCCATTTCCCGTCCCCCGGGTCTCCCCGCACCCAGTCCAGGATGGGCGGCGGGCAGAGAAAATTCCGGGCGAAGGTGTTCGCCTCGTCCTCCAGCACTCGCTTCGCTTCCAGGGGCAGGCTTTCCGGATCCCAGCGGCGGAAATGGTCCATCAGGATGTGGCCGAACTCATGAAAAATGGAAAAGCGGATCCGCTCCGGGCTGGCCACCGTCTCGTCATAGGCGATGATGTACCGCCCCTTCCGGTACAGGGTGCAGGCCTCCTCCCCCACGCTCTTGCGCAGAAAGTCGTAGGGCGCCTCCGCCTGCAGCCTGGCCGCCGTCAGCATGGGCACCAGCAGGAAGCCCATCTGCGCCGCCAGGGCCACCGGGTCCGGCGGCAGCAGCCGCACCTCGTTGGCCAGCAGCACCCGGCAGGCCAGGCGCACCGCCTGCCCCCGGCGCTCCTCCTCCGGCGGCGGGGCGGCCGCGTCCCCGTTTCTCTCCCTCACCGGAAGGGGCGCCCGCTCCACGTTCTCCGCTTCCCGGGGCGACTCCCGCCCCGCCGGCCCTTCCGCCTTTTCCTCCGCCCCTTCGGCTCCCGGAAGCAGCGCGCCGGGCTCCCCCCGGGTCATTCGGGCGTTCCTTTCTCCGCCGCCGGCCGCGCGGGCGCGGGCTTCGCGGCTTCACCCGCCTCCGGCCGCTGGCACTGCATCACATAGGGCATCACCATGCGGATCAGGTTCGCCCGCTGCTCGGGATCCATCCGTTTCAGCCCCCGGGTCAGGGTGTTGATCTCCTCATCCACGGGCTCCTCCCCGGTCAGCTCCCAGGGTTCCACCCCCAGGGCCCCGGCGATCGCCTTCAGCTTGGCCGGACGGACCTCCTCAATCCGGAGGCCTTCGTAGCGCACCACGGTCTGCACCGTGCAGCCCAGCGCCCGGGCCAGATCCCCCTGGGTCATCCCCCGCCGGCGCCGCAGCATCCGCAGCCGGTCCCCAAACTGCTGTTCCATCACATCGCCCCCTTCAGGCAGTCCAATATTTTTGCTTTCTCATTATAGCCGTCTTTTCCTTATTTTGCAAGCATGTAACATAATTATTTTAAAAAATTCAAATTCGCGCTTGACAAAGCGTTCTCGCGAGGCTATAATCCCTTTCGAAAAGCACAAAAATTTTGTGTGTTCCTGTGAAAGGAGTCCCCCGATATGTATACGCGCAAAGAGAATCCCCCGAAGCTCCGTCCGGCCCGCCGTCCCCGCGCTGATGCCCCCGGCCGGAAGGAGGAGCAGGCATACATTCGCCTGGCCACGGAATATCTTTCCCGCCCCGGCCGGCTGGACGAGCGGATCCGCTCCCTGCTCGACTATCAGCAGGCGCTTCAGCGCCGCGTCTCCCAGGGCGCTTCCTCCCCTTCCGATTCCTATGAGGCCCGGCTGCTGGCCCTCCGCCTGCGGGACGTGACGAAGCAGGCGGACCACTGTATCGACCATCTGGCGGATCTGGAACGGGAGATCCTGCTGTATCTGTCCCACCTGGACAATCAGGCGGAATTCCGCATGCTGGTGGACCGCTTTCTGGATCATCGTTCCGTGTCCGATGCCGCCGGCCACATTCAGTACGAAATGCGGTACGCCAAAAAGCTTCAGAAGCGTGCCCTGGTGAAGGTGGGCCGCATGCTGCGGGAGGATCCGCCCATGCGGGGCTACGTCTCCGTCTCCCCGCCCGTCCCGCCCGCCTCCTGACCTCCTTCTCCCGCCCGTCCTGACGCAGCGAAAAGCCGCGCTTCTGCTCTGCAAAAGCGCGGCTTTTCGTATTTATTCCCCTTATCCGAAGCTTTCCTCGCACAGGCCTGTGTTGTAGTCAAAGGTGCCCGCCCAGTAAATGGTGCCGGCGATGGACTCCACCTGATCCCCCTCGAAGAAGAAGCAGACCCTCCTGGCGCCGCTGTTGGCGCAGAGGGTGTTCACCATGCTGTAGCACAGCAGGGTTTCCCCCTCCCGCCCCCAGCGCTGAATCTCGGACCGGAAGCTTTCGCTCAGGTTGACGAGGATCACGTCCCCCTCCACCGCGATGCCCAGGATGTCCTCCTCCCCCACCATCTCCGGCAGGGTGGCCTCCAGCCCCTCGGCCCGTTCCCGGTCTCCGGGGCCTTCCATCAGGGCCGCCAGCTGGGCCCGGGGGCTGTCCGTTTTCTCCCGGTCCACGCTCTTTTCCACCGGGGCCAGGCTGCCCTCCCGGGCAAAGTACACCGTGGTCCGCCCCATGAGGAAGGGGGCGAACAGGGTCCGGCGCAGCAGCCCGCCCAGCACCGGCACATCGCCGAATTTGTCGCTGCTCAGCATGGTCAGCGGCCGGTCCCCCACCCGGATGGCCACCCCCGCCACCCCCGGGATAAAGGTGGTCAGGCTGTAGCAGATGGAAGCCGCCAGGCAGGCCGGATCCACGCCCATGGCCTGCCATTCCCGCTCCGCGCCTTCCCGGAAGCTGAGGGTGATCATCCGTCCCCCGTCCGCCAGCTCGCTGGTCAGCGGCTCGTGGCTCATCATGCTCAGCAGGTCCGGCATGTCCGGCACGCCGGTGAGATACATGCTGCCCATGCTCAGGTTTTCCAGAATCGTGGTGGCCATCTGCCTGGGGGTCTGGCCCGGAAAAGTGAGGGTGCGGTTCTCGCAGGTGATGCCCTGCCCGTTCTCCAGGGGGTAGTACAGCGTCATATAGGAGGTCAGCGGCGTCTGGGCAGCGTCGCTGCCCACCGGCGTCCGCTTCGCCTCCATCTGCTCCCACAGCACCGGCAGGTTCTCCCCGGGATGGGCGGTCACGCTGCCCATGGCCAGGGTGCCGCTGGCGTCCAGGCTGACGCTCTGCCCGGCCACCAGGACGTTGACACAGCGCACGTTCTCAATTTCACACAGAGTGGCCGCCAGCGCCAGGCTCAGGGTATAAAATCCCCGGTACCCCAGCCCCAGGGCCGAGGAGCCCAGGTTCACCGTCACCACCCCGGCGCTCAGCTCCACCGGGTTCTCCCCCGTCAGGGTCAGCTCCACGTCCCCTCCCAGGGAATCCACCTGGTTGTTGGCCGGATAGCTCAGCAGTTCCCGGGTGATGGCCCCCAGGGCTTCCGCCCGCAGGATCCCCGGCGTTTTCTGCACGTGCTGCGACACCAGGTTCAGCCCGTTCTTCCCCGGCAGGTACAGGGTCCAGAGGCCCGCCTCGCCGGAGAAGAAATCGCCGTCCGGCGCCGGCCACGCGGCCTGGGCGGCGGGCAGGGTCGGCAGGCTCTCCCCGCTCTCCCGGATCTCCCGCCGGGCGCACCCCGCCAGCATGGGCAGCAGCGCCAGGATCAGCGCCGCGCTCATCAGTCTCTTTCTCACCTGTCTCCCCCTTTCCGGGCGGTCCGCCCTTTTCTTTGCCGGCCCCTTTCCCGGGGCGGGGCTCATTTCCCGCCTCCCCGGGGCAGGGTCACCGTAAAGCAGCTGCCCTTCCCCGGTTCGCTCTCCACCGTGATGGCGCCCCCGTGGAGGTTCACCAGCTGGCGCACGATGCTCAGCCCCAGCCCCGTGCCGCCGGTTTCCCGGCTGCGGGCCTTGTCCACCCGGTAGAACCGTTCGAAAATGTGCTCCTGATCCTCCGGGGGAATGCCGATGCCGTTGTCCTTCACCCGCCAGATCAGGTTGTCCCCCTCCTCGTCCAGGGTCACCCGCACCCGGCCCCCGTCCTGGGTGTATTTCATGCCGTTGTCAATCAGGTTGTACAGCACCTGGTTCAGCTTCGTCCGGTCGCCGGTCATGGTGACCCCGGGGGTGATCCGGCTTTCCAGGGTCTGGCTCCGCTTCTCCGCCACCGGGCGCAGCAGCCGCAGAATCTCCTCCGTCAGGGCCGTCATGTCGATCTCCTCCAGCTTCATGGCGTCCTGACGGTTGTCCATCTTCGTCAGCGTCAGCAGGTCCGTAATGATCCCCGTCAGCCGGTCGATCTCGTGATTCATGTCCTGCATGAATTCCTGCCGCAGCTCCCCGGGCATCTCCGGCTCGTAGATCATGGTTTCCAGCATGATCTTCATGGTGGCCAGGGGCGTCTTCAGCTCATGGCTGGCGTTGGATACAAACTGGTTCCGGGACTGGTCCAGGTTTTCCAGCTGGGCGGCCATGGTGTTGTAGTTCTCCGCCAGCTGCCGCAGCTCCCCGCTGCCCCTCTCCGGCACCCGGGCGCTCAGGTCGCCCTCCCCCATGCGCCGCATGGTGCGGCTCAGGTTCGTGATGGGGTTGGTCAGCATCCGGCTCAGGAAATAGGCCAGCACCAGGGCCGCCACCGCGATCACCAGGAAGACGCTGTTCAGCTGCCAGCTCACCTGGTCCAGGGAATCCATCATCCCCTGAATCCGGCTCACATACACCAGCGCGCCGATGGGCCCCCAGGACCCCACCAGCTCGTGGGCCCCGTAGGCCACGTACTCCGCGCCTTCCTCCCCGCTGAGGGCCGAGGCCGTCTCCTGCCCGGGGCGGTGCATGCCGTAGGCGTACTTGTCCCCGTTCACCAGCACCCGCACCACCTCCGGCAGCACCAGCCGCTGGCCGCACAGGCTGTTAAAGCTGTCGAACTGCACCTTTCCGTCCGTGTCCAGCAGCAGCAGCCGCCCGTCCAGCCCCAGGGCGTCCTCCTGCAGGCGGCTGTTCAGCGCCGCGCTGTCCCCGCTCTGAAACAGCGGGGCATACACCCCCGCCAGGTTCTCCGCCGCCTGGGTGTCCTCCCGGGTCCGCTGCTCCGTCAGGTAGTTGCTGACCACGCCGTTCAGGTTCGTCGCCGCCACCAGGAAGGAAACGCCCACCACGACAAAAAAGGCCAGCAGGATTTTCACCCTGATGCTGGCCCAGATTGGCACGCGCTTCGTCCTGATGCGTGAAATCTTCATTCACTCCTCACGCCGGCAGGCCCGCCGGTCGGCTTAGTCCTGATCCGTAAAGTAGTAACCCACACCCCATTTGGTAAAGATGAACTCCGGCTTCGAGGTGTCCCGCTCGATCTTTTCCCGCAGGCGGCGGATGTGCACATCCACGGTCCGCGCGTCCCCGGCGTAATCGTATTTCCACACCGTCTCCAGCATCTGCTCCCGGCTGAACACGGTCCCCCGGTTGGTCACGAACAGCTGCAGCAGGTCAAACTCCTTGGCCGTCAGCTTGATGTCCTTCCCGCCCAGCACGACGCTGCGCTTCACCAGGTTCACGTCCATGTCGTGGACGCGGATCACCCGCTGCTCCTGCTGCTGCATGCTGGCGCTGACCCGGCGGAAAATCGTCTTGATCCGGGCCTTGACCTCCAGAATGTTGAAGGGCTTGGTCATGTAATCGTCCGCGCCGTATTCCAGGCCCAGAATCTTGTCCATGTCCTCCCCCTTGGCGGTCAGCATGATGATGGGCACGTCGCTCTGCTCCCGGATCCGCTGGCACACGGAGATCCCGTCCAGCTTCGGCAGCATCACGTCCAGCAGGATCAGGTCATAGGCGCTGTTTTCAAACTTCCGCAGCGCTTCCTCCCCGTCCGTGGCGCTTTCCGTCTCGTACCCTTCCTGCTCCAGGGTATACTTCAGTCCCTTCAGGATCAGCGGTTCATCATCCACCAGCAGAATACGCTTCGCCAAGTCGAACACCCTTTCGTAACCAATTCTTCTTGAATTTTAGACTATTTTGCGGAAAATTGCAAGCTTTTTGTTACAAAAAGCCCCTTTCCCCGCGAGCGGGGAAAGGGGCGCCCTGCTTAGTCGTAGCTGACGGAGCGGTGCTCGGTCTCATAGTCCATGACGATGATCAGGGTGCGGCCCCGCTGCAGCTTGATTTCCTCGCCGTTGTCATCGTAGAAAACCGTCCGGTCAGACAGGGTGTCCCGCTTCCACACGCCGGCCATGTGCTTGCCGCACTGGAAGTAGTCCGCGTTGCCCGTGCCCAGCACCTCGGGCTTGGGCGCGTCCGTCCGCACCCAGTCCATCTTGGTGAACTGCACGATGATGTTGGCGAAGGGAACGGATTCCTCCTCCAGCTTGTTCTTGATGTACAGGCTCTTGTACTCCCAGTCCTTGTTGTCGTTCACCATGTCCTTCAGGTACCGGTAGTAGCACTCCTCGTCCTCGTCCCACTCGATGTAGCTGTTGTAGTACTTCAGCGCGCCGGTGGCCCAGTTGACGAAGATCTCCTCCGCGTCGTCGTCCCAGTCCGGCTCGCTGTCGGTGAACAGCCAGGTGTGGTTGGCGGCGGTGAAGTCCGGCAGGATCAGGGAAGACACGGCCGCGGCGTCCACGGTCTTGTCATGGGGCTTCTGCAGCTTGATCTTGTCATACACGCCGAAGTACTGCTTCCAGGGCTTGCTGATGCCCACCGTGCCCAGGAAGAGCACGCCGGCGCCGTCGATGGCCTTGCCCTCTTCGTCGTACACCCAGCCCTTCTTGTCCGCGCCGGTGGTCTTGAACACCTCCGGCACGTTGGTCTCGGTGTATTCCTGCTGGCCGTAGAAGATGAAACCGCAGTCCCATTCCTCCCGCAGCCAGGCGTGGAACAGGCGGGCGGAGCGCAGCGGGCCCACGCTGTCCGGAATCAGGTCGGAGAACAGGAAGGTCAGCCGGGTGTCCCCCTGCTTGTACAGCGGGGTCTCGTAAATCACGTCCGTATACTGGACGCCCCAGGGCGCCCGCTTGCCGGTATATTTCCCGTCCTTGTCGTAGCCGATGCCGGCTTCCGCGTTGTCAATCTGCACCAGCATGGGCATGTACCGCCCGGTGATGGCCAGCCCCGCGAAGCCGCTTTCCGGCGCCCGGGCCGCCACGTTCTGCAGAATCAGGCCCGTGGTAGGAGAAATCCGCGGATCCTCCCATTCGTTGGGCTCCGCGTCCTCAATCACAATGCCGCGGTTCTCCGCCGCGTTGATGGTCGTCTCCGCCAGGGCGGACGTCCCCAGCAGCATCAGGCAGAGCAGCAGGCTCACGATCTTTTTCATCCGTGTCATTCCTTCCTTTCCGATATCCTCTGTGAGGCAAAATCAGCCGAAAAGGATTTTACAATTCCTTTACGATTTTGTCAACATAAAATGAAAATATCAGCGCTTTCCCCGCTTGCAAATTTTCCCTTTGTCCCGTATACTTTTTGACTGGGTTCCCGGGGCCCGGCGCCGCCGCGCCGCCCGGGTCCGCGCTTCGAACGCCGTTTTTCTTATTTTGGTAACGATTCAGACCAGCAAGCGGAGCGCCTGAATAGATACTTATTATGAAGGAGACTGTTGAAAACCCATGCACTATATTATCCTGGACCTGGAGTGGAACCAGCCCATTTCCTGGCAGAGCCCGGTTTACCGCCGGATTGGCGACCGGCTGATCTTTGAGATGATCCAGATCGGCGCCGTCAAGCTGGGGGACGACCTGGCCATCACCGACACCCTGTCCCTGCCCATCGCCCCCACCCATTACCTGCAGATTCATCCCCGCATCCGGAGAATGACCGGCCTGGGCGCGGAGGAGCTGGCCGGCGCCCCCGCCTTCCGGGAGGCCCTGGAACAGTTCGTCCGCTGGTGCGGCCAGGACTATGTGCTGCTCACCTGGGGCTGTGACGACGTAAGCGTCCTGCAGCAGAACATCGACTTTTTCGGCTGCGGCGACATCCCCCTGCCCCCCCTGTGCGACATCCAGAAGCTCTTCGCCCAGGTGCACGCCCTGAAGGACCGCCCCAGCCTGCAGAAGGCCATGGAACTGATGAACATCCCCTCCCAGGAGGGCCTGTCCTTCCACAACGCCCGGAATGACGCCTGGTACACCGCCCTGGTCTTCCAGACGCTGCCGGATCCCGCCGCCGCGCTGGACTACGCCCAGGCGCCGAAGAACCTGATTCACCATCCCCGGCACAACCGGGCCAAAACCCCCCGGGAACAGTTTCCTTCCGTCCGGGAGGCCCTGTCCAGCGACACGGCCCTGAAGCCCACCTGTCCCCGCTGCGGCAGGATTCTGACCCTGGACGGCGAATATGTACCACAGAGCCCGGATAAATACATCGCCATCGGCCGCTGCCGGCATCACGGACGGCTGCTGCTGCGTCTCCGCCTCCAGCCGGAGGAGGAGGGGCAGGTTTCCCTGCAGCGTTCCACCGCCCCCGCGACCCAGGCCAACATCGCCTACGTGCACACGAAGCAGTTCCAGTCCGCCCGGCAGCCCCAGCTCCCGGATCCGGACGCGGCCCTGCGCCGGGCCACCCGTTCCAACGTACCCTTCGACCCGTGACCGAGAAGGAGGCCGGATTTCATGATGACCATCCGTTTTGCTCAGGCTGAAACATCCCTGCCGGAAGGGACCTCCGTCCGCGCCTGTCTGGAGGCGCTGGACGCGTTCCCCTCCGGGACGCTGGCCGCCCTGAAGGGGGGCATCGTCGCGGAGCTGAACGATCCCGTTTCCGCGTCCTGCCAGCTGATCCCCCTGACCCTGAATCATGAGGAAGGCCGCCGGATCTATGAGCGTTCTCTCCGCTTCGTGCTGCTGCTGGCCCTGAAGCACCTCTTCCCCTACGAGCAGGTGCGCATTGAGTACTCCGTGGGCTACGGCGTCTTCGTCCGGATGCCCGGCCGCGTGCTGCACCGGCAGGACATCGTGAAAATCGAAAACGAAATGCGCCGCCTCATCGCCCTGGATCTCCCCTTCGAAAAAAAGGAATGGTCCCGGGAGGACGCCATTGACTATTTCGCCGATGAGCAGCAGCCGGACAAGGTGGAGCTGCTGGAGCGCCGCCCCCGGCCCACCTTCACCATGTACGCCATCGACGGCATGTGGGAGTACTTCTACGGCGCCATGGCCCCCTCCACCGGTTACGTCAGCGTCTTTACCCTCTTCGAGCTCCGGGGCGGCTTCGTGCTGCAGCTGCCAGCGGCCAAGGATCATCTCCACGCCGCCCCCTACGCCTACCGCCCGAAGCATCTGGAAATCTTCCGCCAGAGCGCCCGCTGGTGCGACATCCTGGGCATCCGGAACGTCTCCGACGTGTCCCTCATGATCGAGGGACACCGGCTGCGGAATTTCATCCGGGTGAATGAGGCCCTCCACGAGGGCGCCCTCAGCGACATCGCGGAGAACATCTGCCGCCAGTACAAGCACGTGGTGCTGGTGGCCGGTCCCTCCTCCAGCGGGAAGACCACCTTCGCCGGCCGCCTGGCCGTGCATCTGCAGGTGCAGGGTCATCCCGCCCGCCGCATCTCCATGGACGATTTCTACCTGGACCGGGACCAGATCGCCCCCGGCCCGGACGGCACCGTGGACCTGGAATCCCCGGAGGCCATGGATCTCCCCCTCATGGCGGAGAAGATTTCCGCCCTGCTCAGCGGGGAAACCGTGTCCATGCCCACCTTCAATTTCAGCACCGGCAAGCGGGAGTACGTCACTGAGCCCACCTCCCTGCGGACGGATGAGATTCTGATCCTGGAGGGCATCCACGGGCTCAATCCCCTGGTGTCCGGCCTCTTCCCCCCGGAGGAGGTGTACAAAATCTTCGTCTCCGCCCTCACCTGCCTCAACCTGGATGATCACAACCGCATCCGCACGACGGACGTGCGCCTGCTGCGGCGGGTGGTCCGGGACTGCCTGTTCCGCGGCACGGATCCGGAGGACACCCTGGCCATGTGGCCCAGCGTCCGCCAGGGGGAGGAAAAATGGATCTTCCCCTATCAGGAGAACGCGGACAGCATGTTCAACACCGCCCTGCATTACGAGCTGCCCGTGCTCAAGTCCCCGGTCTACGACCTGCTGAAGGGGGTGCCCGAATCCTCCCCCAATTACCTGATGGCCCGGCGGCTCATCAAGGTGCTGAACTATCTCCCGGATGTGGATCCCGCCATCCTGAACGAGATCCCGCCCCTGAGCCTCCTGCGGGAGTTCATCGGCGGCTGCACCCTGGAGGAAGCCTGATCTTTTCGGTCTCCGCCGCCCCAGGGGCCGGCGGGGCGTCCCCTGACCTGAATCCCCTCTCCCCCTGCTCCGGCAGGGGGAAATCCATCCGTAAAGGAGTTTAACCGCCATGAAGCTATGGGCCGGCCGTTTCGGCAAAGCCACCGATCAGCTGGTGGATGATTTCCATTCCAGCATCTCCTTCGACCAGCGCCTCTTCGAGCAGGACATTACCGGCTCCATCGCCCACGCCACCATGCTGGGGGAGCAGGGCATCATCCCCGCGGCGGACGCGGAGAAAATCGTCCAGGGCCTCCGGAGCATCCTGGCGGACGCCCGGGAGGGCAAAATCGCCTGGCGCACGGACGCGGAGGATATCCACATGAATGTGGAAACCCTGCTGATCGAGCGGATCGGCGAGGCCGGCAAGCGCCTGCACACCGGCCGCAGCCGGAATGACCAGGTGGCCCTGGACACCCGCATGTACGCCCGGGTTTCCTGCCGGGAGGCGGAAACCCTGCTCTCGGAGCTGGTCTCCGTCCTGCTGGACACCGCGGAGAAGCACCTGCACACCATCATGCCCGGCTACACCCACCTGCAGAAGGCCCAGCCCATCACCCTGGCCCACCATCTGCTGGCCTATGTCCAGATGTTCCTGCGGGACCGGGACCGCTTCCGCCGGGCCTTTGACGCCGCGGATGTCATGGTGCTGGGCTCCGGCGCCCTGGCGGGCACCACCTACCCCCTGAACCGGGCCCGGGTGGCGGAGCTGCTGGATTTCAGCCGCGTCTCCGAGAACAGCCTGGACGGCGTGTCGGACCGGGACTTCCTGCTGGATTTTCTGTCCGCCGCTTCCATCGCCATGATGCATCTTTCCCGCTTCTGCGAGGAGCTGATCCTCTGGAACACCCATGAGTTCCGCTTCGTGGAGATGGACGACGGCTTCGCCACCGGCTCCAGCATCATGCCCCAGAAAAAGAACCCGGACGTGGCGGAGCTGATCCGGGGCAAAACCGGCCGGGTCTACGGCGATCTCATGACCCTCCTCACCGTGATGAAGGGCATCCCCCTGGCCTATAACAAGGACATGCAGGAGGACAAGGAGGCCTTCTTCGACGCCCGGGACACCCTGGTCAAGAGCCTCACCGTCTTCACCGCCATGCTGAAGACCGTCACCTTCCGCGCGGACGTCATGGAAAAGGGCGCCGCCGGCGGCTTTACCAACGCCACGGACTGCGCGGACTACCTGGTCAAAAAAGGCGTCCCCTTCCGGGACGCCCACCGGGTGGTGGGGGAACTGGTGGCCCACTGCCTGTCGGAAAACAAGGCCCTGCTGGACCTGACCCTGCCGGAGCTGCGGGCCTTCCATCCCGCCTTCGACAGCGATGTCTTCGAGGCCCTGAGCCTCATCGCCTGCGTGGAGAAGCGGGATATCCCCGGCGCCCCCGCCCCCGCCCAGGTCCGCGCCGCCATCGCCCGCGCCCGGGCGAAGCTGGCGGAATAAGCCCTGCCATCCAGACCCAAATCATGAAACGATTCAGTCCAGCAAGCGGAGCGCTGAGGTGTTCCATCTCCGGGGGCCTTGATTCTCGCCGGTTCTTAGCGATTGCAAACGATGCGACCGGCTGCCCGGTGGGCAGTTCGCCGTAAGGCGAAAGGAAGCTGAGTTTGTTAGCGCGAAAGGGAGTTCAGAACCCGCTCCAAGGGTTCTGAACGACCATTGAGCGAACGGATAGCCGTCCCCCGGAATGGAATTCCTCAGAGAGCGAAGCGACTGAAGAGATACCAAATCACACTCAAAAAACCCGGGATCCTTTCGGATCCCGGGCGTTTTTTCGCCTTCACGGCTTACACGCAGCCATGGGCCAGCATGGCGTCGGCCACCTTCAGGAAGCCGGCGATGTTGGCGCCCACCACGTAGTTGTCCTTCGCGTCATATTCCTCCGCCGCGCTGTCGATGGCGGCGAAGATGTTCTCCATGATGCCCTTCAGCTTCGCGTCCACCTCGTCAAAGGTCCAGGACAGGCGCTGGCTGTTCTGGCTCATCTCCAGGGCGGAGGTGGCCACGCCGCCGGCGTTGGCGGCCTTGCCGGGGGCAAAGAGCACACCCGCCTTCTGCAGGGCCAGGGTGGCCTCATAGGTGGTGGGCATGTTGGCGCCTTCCGCCACGGCCAGGACGCCGTTCGCGATCAGGGCCTTCGCGCCTTCCTCGTCCAGCTCGTTCTGGGTGGCGCAGGGCAGGGCGATGTCGCACTTCACGGTCCAGATGCCCCGGAAGCCCTCGGCGTACACCGCGCCGGGCACCCGCGCCGCGTATTCCTTAATGCGGCCGCGCTCCACTTCCTTGATCTGCTTGACCACGTCCAGCTTGATGCCGTCCTCGTCCACCACGTAGCCGTTGGAGTCGCTCATGGCCACCACCTTGCCGCCCATCTGGGTGATCTTTTCCGCCGCGTAGATGGCCACATTGCCGCTGCCGGAAACCACGACCCGCTTCCCGGCCACGTCGATGTCATGCTTCTTCAGCATGGCGTTGGTCAGGTAGCACAGGCCGTAGCCGGTGGCTTCCTTCCGGGCCAGGGATCCGCCGTAGCTCAGGCCCTTGCCCGTCAGCACGCCCTCGTACAGGCCGGTGATCCGCTTGTACTGGCCATACAGGAAGCCGATTTCCCTGGCGCCCACGCCGATGTCCCCGGCGGGCACGTCCTCGTCCTTGCCGATGTACTTGTACAGCTCCGTCATGAAGCTCTGGCAGAAGCGCATCACCTCGTTGTCGCTCTTGCCCTTGGGGTCAAAGTCGCTGCCGCCCTTGCCGCCGCCGATGGGCAGGCTGGTCAGGCTGTTCTTCAGCACCTGCTCAAAGCCCAGGAACTTGATGACGCTCAGGTTCACGCTGGGATGGAGCCGCAGGCCGCCCTTGTAGGGGCCAATGGCGTTGTTGTACTGCACGCGGTAGCCGCGGTTCACCTGCACCTTGCCCTGGTCGTCCACCCACGGCACCCGGAACAGGATGGCCCGGTCCGGCTCCACAAACCGCTCCAGCAGGCCCTTGTCCTCATATTCGGGATGCTTGTCAAAAACGGGGCTCAGGGCCTCCAGCACCTCTCTCACCGCCTGGAGAAATTCCTTCTCATGGCCGTTCCGCTTTTCCAGGTCCGCGTATACCCGGGCTACATATGCGTTCATTCTTCGCTCCTCCTCACTCCGATGCGGGGGCTGCCCGCCGACTTCGGGGAATATTATGAAAAAGAAGGCCCTGAAAATCAAGGCCTTCCCTGTTCTTTCCGTGTTCTTTTCCAGCCCGGGGCCGCGAACCCCCGCGGCCGCGCCTTCTGCGCCGGACCGTCTCTGTCCACGCGCCGGCGCGCCCGCCCGGTTCACGCCATGGCGTCCAGGTACCGGCAGGCGGCCAGCGCCGCCACGGAGCCGTCCCCCACGGCGGTGGTCAGCTGGCGGACCGCCTTGGCCCGGCAGTCCCCCGCCACAAAGATGCCGGGGGTTCCGGTCTCGCAGGACTCAGGGCTGTCGAAGTATCCCCAGGCGTCCAGCTTCGCCACCCCCGCGAAGGGCTCGTTTTCCGGAATCAGCCCGATGGCGATGAACAGCCCGTCGCAGTCGATGGTCTCCCGCTCCCCGGCGGCGTTCTCAATGGTGACGCCGGTCAGCTGCACGTTCTCGTCCATGCCCAGGTCCACGATCTTCACCCCGGTGCGGGTGGAAACGTTGGGCCGGGCGAAAAGCAGCTCCTGCAGCTTCTTCTCCCCCGTGAATTCCGGCAGATCCTGCAGCATGGTCACGTGGGCGCACTTCCCGGCCAGCAGCATGGCCTCCTGCAGGGCGGAGTTGCCGCCTCCGGCCACGCAGACCTTCCGGTCCTTGAAGAAGTCCCCGTCGCACACCGCGCAGTAGCTGACGCCCTCGCCGATCATCTCCCGCTCCCCGGTCAGGCCCAGCTCCCTGTGCCGGACCCCGGTGGCCAGGATCACGGTCTTCGCCTCCCGGACATCCCCTTCCGCGGTGTACACCGTCTTGTGGTCCCCCTGGTCCTCCACCCGGACCACCTCGCACAGGTCCACCTCCGCCCCCTGGTCCAGAATCTGCTCCAGGAAGGCTTCCGCGTAGGCGTTGCCGCTCATGCGGGCCGTCCCGGGCCAGTTTTCCACCTTGGGGCTGTGGGTAATCTGGCCGCCGAAGCCGCTTTTCTCCAGCACCAGCACGCTTTTCCCGTTCCGCAGGGCGTACAGCGCCGCGGTCATCCCCGCCGGGCCGCCCCCCACCACGATCAGATCATACATCGGTCCCTTTCCTCCGTCAGATGGCCTTCTTGTCGCCCTGCACGTCCCGTGCGGTCAGCATGCCCCTGATCTCGCTGACGCCCTTGTACTTCGTGAAGTTCTCCCCCTCCAGCACCACCAGGGTGGGCGCCTGCCGGATGCCGTACTTGTTGGCCAGGTCCACGTTGTCCGAGGCCAGCACTTCCTTGTACACGTATCCCGCCTTCTGCAGCAGGTTCTTCGCCAGCCTGCAGTTCGGGCAGGTGGCGGAGACGAACAGCATGGCCCGGCTCACGGGCTTCTTCCCCTCCGCCTGGGGCTCCGCGGCCCGGGCGGCCGGCGCGGCGGTCACGGTGTCCGGATGCAGGGGCCCGGTGTGGCGCAGGTGGCTGCGGCCGATGTCATAGACCTTCCGGTCCTTGAACTCCTGGGCCTTGCCGTCGTTCCAGTTCTGCACGGGGCGGTAGTACCCGGTGATCCGGCTGTACACCTCGGTCTTCTCCCCGCAGTGGGGGCAGGTGTACACCTCCCCCGCCAGGTACCCGTGATTCTTGCACACGGAGTAGGTGGGGCTCATGGTGTAGTAGGGCAGCTTGTAGTTTTCCGCGATCTTCCGCACCAGGGTAGCCGCGGCCTTCCAGTCCGGCAGCTTCTCCCCCAGGAAGGCGTGGAACACGGTGCCGGAGGTGTACAGGGTCTGCAGCTCGTCCTGCACGTCCAGGGCGGAGAACACGTCCTCGCTGTAGCCCACGGGCAGGTGGCTGGAGTTGGTGTAGTAGGGCTTGCCGTTCTCGTTGGCGGTGATGATGTCCGGATACTGCTCCTTGTCATGCTTGGCGAAGCGGTAGGCCGTGGACTCGGCGGGGGTAGCCTCCAGGTTGTACAGATCCCCGTACTGCTCCTGGTAGTCGCTCAGCCGGGTCCGCATATGGTTCAGCACGTCCCGGGCGAAGGCCTGGGTCTCCTCGTGGGTCAGGTCCTTCCGCAGCCAGGCGGCGTTCAGCCCGGTCTCGTTCATGCCCACCAGCCCGATGGTGGAGAAGTGGTTCTCGAAGGTGCCCAGGTACCGCTTCGTGTAGGGATACAGGCCGCTGTCCAGCAGCTTGGTGATGACCGTCCGCTTGGTCTTCAGGCTGCGGGCCGCGATGTCCATCAGCTTGTCCAGCCGGGCGTAGAAATCCGCCTCGTCCTTCGCCAGGTACGCGATCCGGGGCAGGTTGATGGTCACCACGCCGATGGACCCGGTGCTCTCACCGCTGCCGAAGAAGCCGCCGCTCTTTTTCCGCAGCTCCCGCAGGTCCAGCCGCAGCCGGCAGCACATGCTCCGCACGTCGCTGGGCTCCATGTCGCTGTTGATGTAGTTGCTGAAGTAGGGGGTGCCGTACTTGGCGGTCATCTCGAACAGCAGCTTGTTGTTCTCCGTCTCGCTCCAGTCAAAGTCCCGGGTGATGGAGTAGGTGGGAATCGGATACTGAAATCCCCGGCCGTTGGCGTCGCCCTCGATCATGATCTCGATGAAGGCCTTGTTCACCATGTCCATTTCCTTCTGGCACTCGCCGTAGGTGAAGTCCAGCTCCTTCCCGCCCACGATGGCAGGCAGGTTGCTCAGGTCCTTCGGGCAGACCCAGTCCAGCGTGATGTTGGAGAAGGGCGCCTGTGTGCCCCAGCGGGAGGGGGTGTTCACCCCGTAGATGAAAGACTGGATGCACTGTTTTACTTCTTTATAGTCCAGATTGTCGACTTTTACAAAAGGAGCCAGGTACGTATCAAAAGAAGAGAAGGCCTGTGCGCCGGCCCATTCGTTCTGCATGATGCCCAGGAAGTTGACCATCTGGTTGCAGAGGGTGCTTAAATGTTTGGCCGGTGCGGAAGAGATGCGGTCGGGAACGCCGCCCAGCCCTTCCTGGATCAGCTGCTTCAGGCTCCAGCCTGCGCAGTACCCGGTGAGCATGCTCAGGTCGTGGATGTGCATGAAGCATTTGCGATGCGCTTCCGCAATATCTTCATCATAAATTTCGCTGAGCCAGTAGTTGGCGGTGATGGCGCCGGAATTGGACAGAATCAGCGCGCCCACGCTTAATGTGACGGTGGAGTTTTCTTTTACCCGCCAGTCTTTGTCTTTTCCGATGTAGCCGTCTACCAGCTTTTTGTAATCCAGCAGGGTGTTTTTGGTGTGGCGGGCCTGCTGGTGCTGTTTACGGTATAAAATGTAGGCTTTGGCTGTTTTCACGTAATCGCATTTCATTAAAGTGGATTCCACGCGGTCCTGGATATCCTCTACGGTAGGAATTTCCTGGGAGTTTTCCCGCAGGTTGGTGATGACCATCAGGGTGATGGCGCCTGCGATGGTGGAAACGTTGCGGGCTTCCACTTCGCCGGTGGCAATGAAAGCCTTGGCGATAGCGTTCTCGATTTTTTTCTCGTCAAAGGGAACGGTGATGCCGTTGCGTTTTACTACATTCTTAAAATACGTCATGATGTGTGTTGGCTCTCTCTTTCTTTTATAAATTTTGCATTTGTGATCTGCGCGGCAAAGGAAAGGCATCGCAAAACCGTGCGCGAATGCGATTCCATAGACTCATTCGCCTGCGGCTTCGGAACTCGGGGCTTTGCTCCTGTCTTTTCTTTGCCGTTCTGAAAAAAATCTGGTTTCTACTTTACTTTAGAATCTGGTAATTCAACTACATTGCCTTCCGCTAATGAACGTTGCACGTCGATGAGCCGCTGGTTGTCGCTGCCGCGCCAGATGGCATTGCCGGTCTTTAACTTTTCCACGAAAGGACCGTCTACCAGAACGTCAAGATGCTTCAGCGCTTTTTTCGCAGTTTCGCCTGCCGCGCCATTTTGAATCTGTTCAAAGGTCCAGCCGGTGTAAAGCCACAGGTTCAGCCCTGCATTTTTTGCGGCAGTGGCAATCTCAATTACAGCTTCCGGCTGCAGCAACGGGTCGCCGCCGGAAAAGGTGAGGCCGTCCAGGTACTTTGTCTGCAAAATCTCCCGCACTACGTCAGCCACGTTCCGCTCGGATCCGCCCGCGGGATCGTGGGTCTCCGGGTTCTGGCAGCCCGGGCAGTGATGGGGGCAGCCCTGGAAGAACAGGACATACCGCACGCCGGGACCGTTTACGGAAGAATGCTTCTTGCTGCCTGAAATGCGTACTGTGCTCATACAAACGACCTTCTTTTACCATACCGCAAGGGATGCGGTGCGATGATTTGCAACGGAACAGGGAACTGTGGCTCAAAGGTGCGAACGGGGCAGAGTCCCGGTAACGTTGCGTTTCTTTGGTACTACCCATTATAGACGTAAAGTATGCTTCTGTCAATATATAAAACACAAGATATTGTGTTTTTTATAAAAAAGAAAAATCTGTTTACACAAATTGTTGTATCGTTTGGTTCAGGATTTAGTCCGCACCCCCAGGATGAAAAATACTGCTGCTGAATTTTATCTGCATAAAAAAATGCTAAGTCTACTAAAAAGTAGACTTAGCAGTAGATTTCTCCTCGCAGCTTTGCCGTCGGTGTAATAGCCGACGGCATGAAAGTTTTGCTTCCGTAAACATAACTCCATTTTGGGGGAGAACGCAATGGCAGATTTCTCGAACAGAGCAGTTAAAATGCTGGAACGAAGTATAACGGAGAGACAGATACAATAACCTAAGTCTCATAATTATAGAAATCAGGTTGCGCACCCCGCATTATTACTGCATTTCAGTCCTGCTTTTGGTCGTTTTTCCGACCAAAGTGGCCTGTGGGACGCAAAAAATAGTGGTATTGGTTACAATAGATAAGGTATAATTCCTGTTGCTGTGGCATTATTGTAATTTCATATCATGCAAGGCATAATGATTGCGGAGTT
>JAFUGS010000090.1 GCA_017469265.1 Clostridia bacterium | reverse complement strand
GTACTTTTCTTCAATGTATGCCTGCAATTCAGCATAAGTGGCTTTGCTTTCAGCCACCGTTACATCTTCAGGTTTCAGGTCGATTCCCACATGAATGGTGTCGTCCGGCTTTTGTTGGGACATAAGAAGTACCGTCTCCACATGGGAGGTAAAGGGAAACATGTCCACGGGCTGGATTTTCTGAATGAGGAAGCCCTTTTCCTTCAGGAGGGCGGCGTCCCGGGCCTGGGTGGCCGGATTGCAGGAGACATAGACCAGGCGGTCGGGCTTCGCCTCGGCGATGGCCTCGATGACGGGGAGCTCCAGCCCCTTGCGGGGGGGATCCACGACGATGACATTCGGGCGGAGACCGTCCCGGACCATTTCGGGCAGCAGATCCTCGGCCTTTCCCTCATGGAAGAGGACGTTGGGGACACCGTTGCGCCGCGCGTTTTGCCGGGCGTTTTCCACGGCGCTGGGAACGATCTCGACGCCGACGGCCTGGCGGCAGTGCCGGGCCATCATCAGGGTGATGGTGCCCGCGCCGCAGTAGACGTCACAGAGCGTGTCCGAGAGGCGCAGGTCCGCGAAGGCCAGGGCCGTGGCGTAGAGGGTTTCCGTCTGGCGGGGATTGACCTGGAAGAAGGAGGCGGGGGAAAGGTCAAAGGTCAGGCCGCAGAGGGTATCCGTCAGCGTTTCTTCCCCCGAGAGGAGCCGGAAACGGTCGCCGAAGATGACGTTGGTCCGGCGGGTGTTTTCATTCATATAGAGGGAAACCACCCCCAGCGGGGCCAGGGCGCCGGAGAGCTCCGCCGCGTGGGGCAGGGTTTTTCCGTTCACCACCAGGGTGGCCATGGCCTCCTGTTTCCGATTGATTCGGACCACCAGATGGCGGAGGAGCCCCTGGCCGGTGGCTTCGTCATAGGGAGCGATCCGGAACTGGCGCATCCAGGCGAGGACCGCTTCCGCGATCCGCTCCGTGGGCCGCATGGCGTTGGGACAATGGACGGCCGGCACCAGCCGGTGGCTGCGGGGCGCGAAAAATCCCAGAAGGGGGGCTTCGGCGGTTCCGCCGGCGGGCAGGGCGGTTTTGTTTCGATAACAGAGGGGATCTTCCATGCCCAGCACCGGAGGAACCTCCACGGAGAGGTGGCCGATGCGCGCGAAGCAGTCCAGCACATGCTGACGCTTGGCCTCCAGCGTGGCCGCGTAGGTCATGTGCCGGGCGGTGCATCCGCCGCACTGGGGATACGCGGGGCAGTCCGAAGGGCGGCGGGACGGGGAGGGAACCTCGGGGGCGGACTCCAGCCGGCCGAAGGCATACCTTTTCTCCACCCGGACGATGCGGACGTCCGCCTTTTCTCCCGGCAGCAGGCCGGGGACAAAAACCGCCATGCCGTCATGGCGGCAGACGCCTTCCATTTCGGCGCCGAGGTTTTCCGCGACCAGGGACAGTACGTCGTTTTTCCGCATGGGAAGCGCCCTCCAGAAAATTTCTGCAGCCGTATCTCTTCCGTCGCTCCGCTCTCTGAGGAATTCCATTCCGGGGGACGGCTCTCGGCCTTCCGCAACCTCAATCGGCGCACAGCCGCCTTGGGGCGGCGGCTGCGCTTGTTTCGGTTGAGGTGCTCACCTTCCTTCCGCCTGACGGC
>JAFUGS010000089.1 GCA_017469265.1 Clostridia bacterium | reverse complement strand
GGAATCACCTCCGGCGCCGGCGCTTCCCGCCCGGCCTGCTCCCGGTACCGGTCCGCCCGGCGGCGGCGCGGCGCGGAGCTGGTCTCCCCGGTCACGGGCAGCTTCTGTGTCGCTTCCCTGTTTTCCATGTTCTCCATATCGTTCAAGGCACTTTCTCCTTTTTTCCGCGTATCGCTGTTTTACCAGATGCATTATATACCCAAATTGCCCTTCTCACAAGCCCCGGAGCGCGCGGCGCGGCTCCCCGGGCTTTTCCCTTCCCCGGCTTTTGTCCGGATGACCATGGCCGGAAAGAAGGGGCATGGGCTTTTTCCGTCGAATACTGTCCATCAGTGCGCGTCCTGCCCTGCCCCGCGCCACCCCCGGATGAAGGAGGAATCGCCTTGCGCTGTACCCTGTGTCCCCGCCGCTGCGGCGCGGACCGCGCCACCGGCCGCGGCTTCTGCGGCCTGGGGGAAGAAATGCTGATCGCCCGGATCGCGCCCCACCTCTGGGAGGAGCCGCCCATTTCCGGCGTCCGGGGCACCGGCGCGGTTTTTTTCGCCGGCTGCACCCTGCGCTGCGCCTACTGCCAGAACGGGGAGATCTCCCACCGGAATCAGGGGCGCCCCTTCACCCCCGCTGCCCTGGCGGACAGCCTTCGGCGCCTGGAGGAAATGGGCATGCAGTCCATCTCCTTCATCACCGCCACGCCCTTCGTGCCCCAGGTGCTGGAGGCGCTGTCGCTGTACCGCCCCGCCCTGCCCCTGGTCTGGAACACCTCCGGCTACGAGTCCGTGGAAACCCTACGCATGCTGGATGGGGTCATGGATGTGTACCTGCCGGACCTGAAGCACTATTCCGCCCGCGTGGGCGCCCTCTGCGCGAAGGCGCCGGATTATTTTGAGCGGGCCGCCCCGGCCCTCCGGGAAATGTGCCGCCAGACCGGGACGCCGGTCTACAATGAGGAGGGCATCATGACCCGCGGCACCCTGATCCGCCACCTGATCCTTCCCTCCCTGACCGGGGAGAGCATGAAGCTGCTGACCTGGGTCAAGGACAACCTGCCCCCGGGCACCCCCGTCAGCCTGATGCGTCAGTATGTGCCCTGCAATGACGTGCGGATTCCCGGCCTTCTGCGCCCGGTCACCGATCAGGAGTACCGCCGGGTGCGGGATCATCTGCTGGCCCTGGATCTCCCCGGCTTTCTGCAGGAGCCGGAGGCCGCCTCCGCCGACTTCGTCCCCATTTTCAATCAGCCGGAAAGCTTTGTCTGACAATAAAAACCGGGAAGCTGACTTAAACAGCCTCCCGGTTTTTTATCCTCTTTGTTCCGCCTGTTACGCCTTCGCCGCGCCCACCTTTGGCACGTGGTATTCCACCCGCTGGTCGTACCGGACGGATTCCGGCGCCGCCTCCAGCAGTTCGGGGTGATTCAGGCAGCGCACCACGTCCGCGAAGAAGGCGGCGTAATGGGCGCCGGAGGTAATCCGCTCGTCCACCGTGACGCCGATGGGAAGCCAGCGCTTCATCCGCGCCCTGCCCTCCGCGTCCACCGTGGCTTCCTTCAGAATGCTGCCCATGCCAAAGAAGGCGGAAACATTGCCGAAGTTGTAAATGTGATGCCACACATGGTGCAGGCCGATGGAGGCGTTGTTGGTGATGAACATGCCGCTGTAAAAAGGCAGCTCCCTGATGAAGGCGCCCGGCGCCAGGCCGTACCGGTCCAGCAGGCGGACCAGCCCCACCACCAGGCCGGCCAGCCCGGGGATGGCCAGCACGCCTTTGGCCAGCTTATCCACGAACACATCCCCGTCCGAGGTTTCCCCCCGGTTGGCTTCCACCGCGGCCACCATCCGGTCCCGCACGTCGAAAAGCGTGTCGCTGGGATCGAATTCAATGCGCACGGTGGATTCGGGGCTGTCATGGTTCTGGCTGTCCTTCAGCAGCGTGAAGGAAACGGAGCAGTTGTTCCGCGCGTAATACTGCTTGTTTTTGATAAAGCGGTTGATTTCCGGATGCTGGCTGACGCCGCGGACGTAGGCGGCCACAATGATCTGCATGAAGGTCACCTTCTGGCCTTCCAGCGCCTTCTTCGCGATATACCGGCTCAGCATCTCATAGTCCAGCTTATGCTCCAGAAAAACCTGCGCGTCGCAGCGCATGGGCATCAGGTACGGGGTGATCTGAACAATCGGATCCACATCCTTCAGCCGACGACCGTCCGGTCTGTATCCAAACATGGGATCTTACCATCCTTTTCGAAAATCGTCCGGGATCAGAACAGGTCCGCCGCCTTTTCCAGTGCTTCCTGCTGGGCCTGCAGCAGGGCCTCAAACTGCTTCCGGTAGCTGGCCGCCGTCTCCTTCAGCTGCGTCACCTGCGCCGTGAGGGCTTCCTTTTCCTCGTTCAGGCCGTCCAGCCGCTCCGTGGCCTCCGCCTCCGCCTTGGCGCGGATCGCCTCCGCGTCCTCCTTCGCCTTGCGGATGGTGTCCTCCTTCACCTGGGCCGCCATCTCCAGGATTTCCCGGAAACGGCTTTCCTCCCCGGCGGTGGGCGCGGACGGGGCCGCGGCCGCCGGCGCGGGCTCCCGCACGGCGGTGTTCTTCTGCCGCAGGTCCTGAATCTCCTTCTCCATCCGCTCCATTTCGTCGCAGACGTCATCCAGGAACTCGTCCACTTCCTGCCGGCTGTACCCCCGGTTCTCAATGGTAAACTCCTTGCTGCTGATCAGATCCACCGTAATCCGTTCCATGATCCTGTCTCCTTTCAATCTATTCCGCCCTTTCCGGGCTTTTTTCCCATCCTTAATATCCGCCGTAGGCGCCGTATCCTCCCGCGGCCGCCGGCATGGCGCCGGTATAGGGATTATAGCCGGTATTCATGCCGCCGGCGGCGTTTCCCCAGCCCATGGGGTTCTGGCTGGCCCGCCGCTGACGGACCGGCGCGGCTTCCGCCTGGCTCTCCGGCTGGGGCCGGGCTTCCATCCGCGGCTCCATCCAGGACCTGGCCTGCATCTCGGGCAGAATCTTCACCCCCGCCGGCGCGATGATGACCACCCCCAGGCTCTGCAGGTTCCGCACGCTGCAGCCCAGGGTGAAGGCGGCCCCCGCCAGCATGTCCTGGCACCGGACCCGCTCCCCGTCGCTCCCCAGCACGTCCAGGGTCACGATCAGGGTTTCCTCGTTCTTCATGCACTCGATCGCCTCATAGCAGCTGCGCAGGGACGTGATGGTGAAAATATGCTCCACGTGGGTATAGGAATTGCCCGCGTCCGGCGCGTACACGCCGGGCATGTAGGAGATGTTCTGCCCCGCCGGGGCCGGCTGCGCCGCCTGCTGCGGCGCGCTCGCGCCGGAGGCCCATCCCGCCGCGTACCCGGTATAGCCCTGGGTGCTCTGCGCCGGGACCGCGCCGCTGGCCGGCGGGTTCATCCCCGTGAAACCCGTGTGCAGGTTCGCCACCTGCCCCTGGCCCGCGGCGTACTCCGCCGCCTTCTCCCTGGCCAGGTTTTCCTCCTGCGGATTGCGCCGCTGCACCGGGCGGTAGCAGCTGGTGCCGCCGTCCGGCCGGCGGGTTCCGCCCCCCTGGCCGCCGCCAAGCCACCTGCTCAGCATGGCCCGCAGGTCCTTGAATGTCATCTGTCCTGTATCCTCCTTTGATCGCCCCGCGGAAGGCGCCGCCGTCACGGCCCGGCCGCGCGTTTTCGGCCTCCGCGCCCCCGGGGACTCCGTCAGAAAAGCCGCACGGTCTGCCCTTCAAACAGCACGCCCTGCTGAATGGCGGAGATGAAGACCGATCCATCCCGCTTTTCCAGAATGTTCACGGGAATGAAGGTCTGATAGGACCCGTCCACTACCACGACGCCGGCCATATTGTCCTGGTAATAAATCGCCCGGGCGGGAACCATCAGCGTCGACACATGGTCCCCCAGCTCCCCGGTACAGGTGCGGATATACAGCACCGGCTGCACCGGCGCGTCCACCGCCAGGCGCACCACCATTTCCCCGCCGCTGCGGGTGAAGGAAACCACCCGCGCCTGCACGGTGGTATCCATGAAGCTTTCCAGCTTCAGCTCGTATACCGCGCCTTCCACCGGATTCCAGCTGCTGTCCCGCACCATCATCAGCACATACCAGTATCCCTCCCGGATCATGCGGTAGATGGTGGTCTTTCCCTTCTGGGTCACCGCCTGCTCCGGCTTGGTGCCGTTGAGCATGCTGCGCACCTGCGCTGGGGAATACTGGTCGTAGTTGTTGATGGTCAGCCCGTACTCGTACCCGTCGGAGTAGAAGCTAACGATCCCCTCCGTCAGGGCGGCGTACTGCTTGGTCCAGGAGCTGATCCGCTGCATCTGGCTCTGCTCGTCGTCATACAGGCGGGTCATCCGCTGATCCTCGCTGTACTTCTGCTTCAGATACCGCTGCCGGGCGGTGATGGCCGCGTCCAGCAGGGATTCCAGGTTGTTCATGTTGCCCCTGGCGCCGCCCACCAGGGTCCGGACCTCCCTGGCCCGGTTCAGCACGTCGCTCTCCAGCTTTTCCATCCGGGCGTCCGTCGCCACCTCGCTGCGCAGCAGCTTGATCTGGTACTCCTTGATCTGATCCCGGTAATCCTGCAGGGTGGTCATTTCCCTGGTGCTGAAGCCGGAGGAGTAGACATTGCAGATCACGTTGCCCCGGGAGATCGGCTGCCCTTCCTCCGCCACGTACTCAATGCTGGTCAGCCCTTCCGCGTCGTAAGGGGTCTCGTCCCGGACGATCAGGCAGTCCCCGCTGTACCGGGACCCGATGGTGCCCGCCGTGATGCGGCCGTAGGGCTCCGCCTCCGGGGTCAGCGCCGTTACCAGATACCACACCACGAAGCCGATCACCACGGTGATCAGCAGGATCTGCGGCACGCTCATGCGCTTCGGCTCTTCCGGCCGGGGCTGCACGGGCTGCACCGGCTGCGGTGGCTGCATCTGATACAAGGCTCCCCCTCCTTCCTGAAAGGTTGCCTTTTATAATATCACAATCCGAAAGTCATTGCAAATTTACGCGCTGAGCCAGCTGGCCGGGCGCACCACCGCCTCCGCGGTTTCCCCGCTCAGCACCTCCAGGGTCATGAGGCTCTTTTCCCCGGTGATCCGCTTTTTCACCGGTTCCACCGTCGCCATGACGAAGGCCATGCCCACCACGGCCACATGGAACTCCCGCATCAGCTCCACCATCCCCCGGGCCGTTCCGCCCCCCTTCAGGAAATCGTCCACGATCAGGGCCCGCTGGTTCTCCTTCACCGCCCGGCGGCTCAGGCTCATGGTCTCGATGTTCCCGGAGCCGGAGACGTAGTTGATGTTCACCGCGGAGCCCTCGTACACCTTGGAGGAGTGCCGCGCGATCACCAGCGGCACCCCCAGGGCGTTGGCCGTGGCAAAAGCCACCGGGATGCCCTTGGTCTCCATGGTGAGGACGAAATCGGCGCCGCAGTCCGCGTACTCCGTGGCCAGGATGCGGCCCATCTGGTTGACCGTCTCCGGGGTGGACAGGATGTCCGAATAGTACAGGAAATCCCCGGGCAGCACCCGTTCCGTCCCGCTCAGCTCCCGGCACAGGCCCTGAATATACGCCCTGGCCGCCTCCCGGTCCACCCGGGGCCAGTAGGTCACGCCGCCCGCGGCGCCCGTCGTGGTCTCGATGCTGCCGAGATGAAAGGCCTCGGCGGTCTGCCGCAGGGCGTCAATGTCCTCGCTGACCGTGCTCTTGGCCGCGCCGAAAAGGGCGCAGAAGGTGTTCAGGGTGAACAGCTTCCCCGGCGCGTCCGACAGGATCTTCAGCATCGTGCTCATCCGCTCGTTGCGGCGAATCTTCTCCATGGGTGTGATTCCTCCTCCGGCTTTCGCCTTCCGGCATCCCCGGCGCGGAGGCGACAAAAACCCCCGGCACACAAAAGCCGGGGGTAATCATACCATATTTTACGAATATTGAAAAGAGGATTTTCGCCGAAAGTTCGCCTTTTGCGGGGCCCGCGCGCCTTTTCGGCGGTCAAACGTACGGAATCGCGTCCGCCGCTTCCCCAGGGCCCCGCCTCCGGCTTCCTTCGTCAGTCCACCAGGAAGGGCTTGATTTCCTTCATCAGATCCTCGCAGTCATCGCTGTAGATCTCCAGGGTGATGGGCCGGCTCAGGTCCAGGGAAAAGATCCCTAAAATGCTCTTCGCGTCCACCACGTGCCGACCGGCCCGCAGGTCCATGTCGAAGGGGTACTTCCCCACAATGTTCACAAATTTGTTTACGTTCTCCACCAGGCTCAGCTTAATCGTCGCTGTCTTCATCCGGATGCACCTCACTTTCTCTTCCGGGTGCGGGTATCATACCCGATTTCCTGCCTTTACGCAATAGCTCTCCTGGATTTCTTCTGACCGGATGGCATCATTCCGCCTCTTCCTGCCATTTTTCGGGAATTTCCAGCGTCAGGGTCTCCTCTTCCCTGGCCCAGGCCCATTCCCCGTCCATGGCCGCGGTCAGCAGATCCACCCGGATGTAATGCCCCTCCTCAAAGGAGAAATCATTGGCATCCGTCTCCATTTCCAGCCCGTCCACGGTGGCCACCAGGCCGCCGTTCTCCTTCAGCAGCGCCAGGGTGAAGCCCTGGGCCTCCAGGATCAGGGAATCCCCTTCGTCGTGCAGGGTCCAGCTCTCCACGCACCGGACCAGGTCGTCCAGGCTGACGCGGATGTCCTCCTCCGCCCGCTGCATCCGGGGGGAGCGGACCACTTCCGCGCCTTCTATCTCCTCCGTCCACTGCAGGGGCGTCTCGGCGTTATTCAGCACGACCCAGCCCGCCAGATCCTCGTATTCGATGATCTCCGGCGTCTCCGTCGGCGCCGGGGTGGGCGTGACCTCGTCCAGGTTCACTTCCTCCACGACTTCCTCCGCCGCGGGTGACGCTGCCGCTTCGGCTTCCGGCGTTTCCGCCGCCGGGGTTTCAGATGTTTCCGGCTCCACGGTCTCCGGCGCGTCCGTCGTCAGCTCCCGGTCCTTCGCCGGGGTGGGTTCATCCCCCCAGGGAATCTCCGTGGCCGGCGCCACCACATAGGGCGTCACGGTGGGCTCCGGCGTCTCCGTCGGCACGGCCGTCACGGTGGGCTCCGGCGTTTCCGTGGCCGCCGCCGCGCTCACGGCCGGGGTTTCCGCGTCCGCCGCGGCGGCTTCCGCCGTCTCCGGCTTCCCGGCCGCCTTCGCCTCCGCCGGATCCTCCGCCAGATCCTCCAGCCCGCTGTCCGTCAGGTCCCCGGCCTCGTCGCTCTCCGCCGGGTCCTCCGCCTCGTCCGTTTCCTCCGCCTCGTCCGTCTCCTCCGGTTCCTCCGGCGCGGGTTCCGGCGTGGGGGTCGGCGGCTCCGTAGGCTTCGCCGCCGCGTCGGGGTTCTCAAACAGGTTCGTCTGCGTCGCCCGGCCGGCAATGCCGTCCATCTCCAGCCCGTTGTAGTACTGGAAGAGGCGGACCGCATTCCGGGTCTGCCCGCCATAGGCGCCGTCCGCGGCCCCCTCCGGCAGGTATCCCAGCTCAATCAGCCTTTCCTGCAGCTTCCGGACATCCTCCCCCCGGTCCCCAACGATCAGGTTATGATATCCCTTGGTGTTGGGCGTGATGGTCGGCACGGGCGCCGGCGTCACGGACACGGTGGGCGTCGCGGTGACCGCCTCCGTGGGCATCTCCGTCACCGCCACCACCGCCGTGGGGGCCGCCGTCACCGGCGCGGGGGTGGGCACGGGCGTAACCATGGGCGTGGAGGTGCTCTCCACCGCCACCACCAGGCTCGCCGCCATATAAGCCAGCAGGGTTTTCAGAAAATCCACGCGTACACACTTCCTCTCCTGACGCTTTCAGGATTACGGCCCGATTATACCAAACCTTCGCCTCGCTGACAACTCTTCCGGGCAATCATTTCGTTTCCGCAAAGACCGGTTTTCCTTTTCCGGAAGGGCCGGCGCCCGGCGGCGCGGCCCGGACTGATCCGTCCTTATCCCCGCCGGTTTCCGCCCCTCTGTTCCGCTTCCCTGGCCAGCAGGTACGCGCCGGTAATGCCGCTTTGGGTATCCAGTCCCGGCGCGACGATGTAATGGTTCAGCCCGTCGTCGACCGCGGGATGGGCGATGTAGCCGTTCAGCAGGCTCACCGTCTTTTGCCGGATCATGGGCAAAAGGAATTTCCGCTGCATGACGCCGCCGCCGAGGATAATCATTTCCGGGGAGAAGGTGAGCATCGCGCCGGCGCACAGCTGGGCCAGGTACGCGCTTTCGATCTCCCACGCGGGATGATGCTCCGGCAGCTCTCTGGCGGATACGCCCCAGCGCTTTTCGATGGACGGACCGGACGCCAGCCCTTCCAGGCAGTGGGGATGATAGGGGCATACCCCCCTGGGCATCGGGTCATCCGGCGCCGGGGACACGGAAATATGTCCGATTTCCGGATGCATCAGCCCGTGGACCGGCTTCCCGTGGATGATCACCCCGCCGCCGATCCCGGTGCCCACCGTCACGTACAGGCAGCTTTCCTTTCCCTTCGCCGCCCCAAGGCGCGCCTCCGCCAGGGCCGCCGCGTTTACATCCGTATCCAGGCCAACCGGCACGCCCAGTTTTTCCCGGAACACGGGCAGCAGGGGGTAATGCCGCCAGGGCAGCTTGGGCGTTTCCATGATGCAGCCGTAGTCCGCCGAGCCCTGATCCAGGTTCAGGGGCCCAAAGCCACCGATGCCCAGGGCGGAAATGGGCCGCGCCGAAAAGAAAGCCAGCATTTCCGGCATGGTCTCATCGGGGGCTTTGGTTGGGATGGTCGATTTCTGAAGGATCTTCCCGTTTTCGTCCATGATGGCCAGCACCATCTTGGTGCCGCCCGCTTCCAGCGCGCCGTAGTATTTCATCGCATTACCTCCGGGATTCGCTTTGAGGGATCCGGTATGATTATACACAATATAAAGGGCGCTGTCACGCGCCTCCCGCGCCTTTAAAAGGAAAAGCGGCTGGCCCCCTTCCGCGGAAAGAGTCCAGCCGTTGTGTCTTTTTTTATGTTCCTTTAGGGCTCGGGGCATTCCGCGAGCCACTGGCGGACGTTCCCGTCCGTGCCCAGCACGGTATGCGTTCCCTCGATCAGGTGCTCGCTTCCCGCGGCGTAGTCCAGCCCGCTGGACGCGTAGTCATAGGTCAGCGCCTTCCGGCGCTTTTCCACCTCCGGATTGGGGTGCGGAATGGCGGACAGCAGGGATCTGGTGTAGGGATGGATGGGCCGGGAAAAAATCTCCTCCTTGGTGCCGGACTCCACCATGTATCCCAGGTGCAGCACGCCGATCCGGTCGGAGATATACTTGACCATACTCAGATCATGGGCGATGAACAGATAGGCGCAGTGGGTCTCCTCCTGAATATCCTTCATCAGGTTCACCACCTGGGCCTGGATGGACACATCCAGGGCGGAAATGCATTCATCCGCGATGATCAGCCGGGGGTTCATGATCAGCGCCCGGGCGATGCCCACCCGCTGGCGCTGGCCGCCGGAAAACTGATGCGGATACCGGGCCGCGTGCTCGGGACTCAGGCCCACCTTTTTCAGCATCTCGCTGATCAGCTTCTGCCGTTCCTGCTTCGTCTCCCCCATGTGATGGATCTTCAGCCCCTCGCCGATGATGTCCTCCACCTTCTTCCGGGGATTCAGGCTGGCCATGGGATCCTGGAAGATCATCTGCATGTCCCTGCGCAGCATCTCGCGGGTTTCCCCGTCCATCCGGCCCGCGATGCGTTTTCCCTGGAAGATCATCTCGCCCGAGGTCGGGTTATACAGCCGGATCACGCTCCGGCCGATGGTGGTCTTGCCGGATCCGCTCTCTCCCACCAGCCCGTAGGTCTCTCCGGGATAGATGTTGAAGGATACCCCGTTGACCGCCTTCACGGTATAGGACCGGGAGATGGGAAAATGCTGTACCAGATTCCGCACCTCCAGCAGCGGCTCCCTTTGGATCGTCTCACTCATAGGTATTTCTCCGCCTCCTTCCGGGCCCGCTCCAGCCGCGCCCGCAGCTCAGGCGGCATGTCCACCTTCGGCGCGTCCGGATGCAGCAGCCAGGTCGCCGCCCAGTGGGTCGGGCTCACCTGGAACAGCGGCGGCTCCGCCTTCTCGTCGATGGCCATGGCGAACCGGTTCCGGGCGGCAAAGGCGTCCCCCTTCGGTTCCCGCAGCAGATTGGGCGGACTGCCGGGAATGGAATACAGCCGGTCGTCCTCCGTGTCCAGGTCGGGCATGGCCGACAGAAGGCCCCAGGTATAGGGATGCTTCGGCTCAAAGAAAATCTCGTTCACATTGCCCACTTCCACGATCCGGCCGGCGTACATCACGTCCACATAGTCCGCCACCTTGGCCACGACCCCCAGGTCATGGGTGATGTAGACCACGCTGAGCTTCATCTTCTGCTGAATCTCCATGATCAGCTCCAGGATCCGGGCCTGAATGGTCACATCCAGCGCCGTGGTCGGCTCGTCGCAGATCAGGATATCCGGGTTCGCGGACAGAGCGATGGCGATGACCACCCGCTGACGCATGCCGCCGGACAGCTGATGCGGATAGTTTTTGAAGCGTTTTTCCGCGTCCGGGATGCCGACCAGGTTCAGCAGCTCCAGCGCGCGGGCCTGGGCCGCGCCCCTGTCCATGCGCTCATGGAGGAACATCCCTTCCATGATCTGCTTTCCGATGGTCATGGTGGGATCCAGGCTGGTCATCGGGTCCTGAAAAACCATGGCGATCCGCTGGCCGTTGATGTTCTGCCGCAGATCCTTTTTGGACATCTTCAGCAGATCCGTGGTTACGCTCTTTCCCTGCGCGTCCGTATAGGTATAGAGGATTTCCCCGCTGTTGACGGTGGCGTTGCTGTCCAGCAGGCCCATAACCGCTTTCATGGTCACGGATTTGCCGGAGCCGCTCTCGCCCACGATGGCCACGGTTTCACCCTTGCACAGATCCAGGTTTACGCCCCGGATGGCGTGGATGATGCCCGCGCTTGTCCGGAAGGAGATGTCCAGGTTCCGGATCTCCAGGATCGTTTTGCTGTCGGTCTGATTCAGGCCGGGAATCTTTTCGCTCATGCCGCCCTCCTCACATATCTTCCAGCTTCGGCGCCAGCGCTTCCCGCAGCCCGTCCCCGATGAAGTTGAATCCCAGCATCAGCAGCGCCAGCACGATGATCGGCGGCAGAATCTGGTAGGGCAGCGTGGTAATGTTGTTGAAGCCGTCCTCAATCAGCGTGCCGACAGAGCACTGGGGCAGCGCGATGCCGACGCCGACGAAGCTCAGGAAGGCTTCCGTAAAAATCGCCGTGGGAATGGAGAACATGACCTGGGTAATGATGGGCCCGATGGTGTTGGGCAGGATCTGGCTGAAGATGATGTGCCCGTTTCGGGCGCCCAGGGTCCGGCTGGCCAGCACGTATTCCTGCTCCTTGGTCTTCAGCATCTCCGCCCGGGCGATCTTGCTCATGCCGATCCACTCCGTCAGCAGCAGCGCCACGATGACCAGTCCCATGCCCTTGGCCATGAAAATCGCCAGCACGGACACAATGACCAGCCGGGGCACGGAGTTCGCGATCTCCACAAACCGCTGCATGATCTGGTCCACCGGCCCGCCGAAATACCCGGAGATCAGCCCGTAGCTCATGCCGATCAGCATGTCGATGAAGATCGTCACAAAGGCGATGATCAGGGACACCCTGGCGCCGTACCAGGTCCGGGTCCACAGATCCCGCCCCAGGTCATCCGTGCCGAACAGGAAGGTCCGGTCCGCGAAATCATCGTCATAGGGCGCCCCTGTCAGCATCTCGTGCAGCGCCGGAATCCGGGGGCCGATTCCCTTCGCCACCACCTTCCGGTTGTTCGCGTTCCGGAAGGAGACGATGTCCCGGTATCCGTATTCATTGATCATGGGGCCAAAGACGCTCAGCAGGATGATCGCCACAATGATGATCAGGCCGATGACCGCCTTCCGGTCCTGAAAGAAATGAATGGCCACACCCTTCCAGTAACTCAGGGAGGAATAGTTTTTGTCCGTGGTGATATCCCGGTTCGACAGGAACTCGAAATCCCCTGGCTGGGGCGTATAGGCCTCCGGCTTCGTATTCATCCGCGCTTCCATTACGCGTCACCCGCCTTTCCCTGCACCCGGATCCGGGGATCCAGGATGCCGTAAAGAATGTCCAGCAGCAGCATGATGCCGATATACAGGGCCGAGTACAGGATGCCGAGGGCCAGCACGTAGTTGTAGTCAATGCCCTCGCCGGTGATCGCGTCCACCATCAGCTTACCGATGCCGTTGATTCCGTAGATCTTCTCCACCACCAGCGCGCCGGTCAGCAGGTCGACGATCAGCGGCGCCAGCACCGTCACAATGGGGATCAGCGCGTTCCGGAACACATGCCGCCGGATCAGGCTTCCGCCGTAAAGCCCTTTGGCTTCCGCCAGGCGCACATAGTCGCTGTCCATCACCTCCACCATCTCGTTCCGGGTGAACCGCGCGATGGTGGAGAGGGTAAACAGGCTCAGGGACAGGGACGGAATCACGGAGGAGAACAGGAACCGCTTCTGATCAAAAAAGTAGGGGAAGAAGGGAATCCGGAAGGAAAAATAGTACTGCAGGAAGATCAGAAACACATAGGATGGCACGCAGACGCCGATAATCGACAGCACCGTGCAGAAGCCGTCCAGAAATTTTCCCCGGTGCAGCGCGGCCGTAATCCCCAGCGCCAGCCCCAGCAGCGTGCCGATCAGAATCGCCAGCCCGCCGATCCGGAAGGAATTGGAGATACAGGTGGACAGCACCGTGTTGATCGGCACCCCGTAATACAGGGAGGTGCCGTTTCCAAAGTCCCCGTGGAAAAGGAGCTTCCGCATGTAGTTGGCGAACTGCGTCAGGATCGGATCATCCAGGCCCATCTCCGCCCGCTTGTTCGCGATCATGTCATCGCTCATCCGCTCGGAGGGGAAGGGATTGCCCGGCATGATCCGCACCAGCAGGAACAGCAGGAACGTAATGATCAGCAGCGTCAGCAGCGCCGTGCCGATTCTCTTCAGGATATATTTTCCCATCTTGCTTTCACTTTCTTTTCCGGGATTCCGTCCCGGCGCGCGGCGCCGGGACGGAACACCGGTTGATCATCCGGGTACAAAATCAGTCAGAGCGGCCGACATGACCGCTCTGACTGCACTGTCCTTTCAGAAAGCACGGAAGAAACTCCGTTTTTTCTGTTTTTGCTTATTCAACCGTCGCGTTCTTGTACACGCGGTTCAGCGCCACGGGGTGGAATTCCACGCCAGCCACGCCCTCGGTGATCAGGTTGGCGTTGGCCTTGGTGTACAGCGGCGCGATCACGGCCTCCTGCATGACCAGGGTTTCCGCCTTCAGCATCGCGTCCCAGCGGGCGTCATAATCGGTGATGTAGGCGCCGGTGGTGCAGTCAGCGATCAGCTGGTCATATTCCGCGTTGGACCAGAAGCCGTAGTTGTTGGAGTTGTTGGTGATCCACATGCCCAGATAGGTCATCGGGTCCGCGTAGTCGGGGCCCCAGCGGGTCAGCGCGATGTCGTAGTTGTCATTCTGCATCTTGTCCAGCCGCTCGGACTTGGTCATGCTCTGCAGGTTGATGGTCACGCCGGGCAGCAGGTCTTCCACGTCCTCCTTGATGGCCTGCGCCACCTTGGCGACTTCGTCTCCCTCGTTGGAGCCGTAGATCATGGTGAAGGTGAACTCTTCCCGTCCCAGCTCTTCCTTGGCCTTCGCCAGGTATTCCGCGGCCTTGTCGGGATTGAAGCCCACATAGTCGGCGAACAGCCCCTGATCCGCGGAGAAATCCTCCCCGGTGGTGGAGCTGGCGGCGAACTGCGGGGGCACCGCGGTGAAGGTGGCCAGGGAGCCGTCCATCACGTAGTTGTCCACCAGGTTGTCCCGGTCGATGGCGTTGGTGATCGCCAGGCGCAGGTTGACATTGGCCAGGGCGCCGCCGTCCGCGTTCTTCTCGGTCTGGCTGAAGGACAGGTACCACAGGTAGCCGGCGCCGGTCACGGTCAGCCGGTCCGCCAGGCTGGCGTCCTTCTTCGCGGCGTCGACCTGGGTGCCGTTGATCATGACGATATCCAGCGCGCCGGTCTTGAAGGCGGTCAGGGCGTTGTCGGAGGAGCCGACAACCTGATAGTTGATGCCGGCCAGCTTGACGCTGTCAGCCGCCCAGTAGTCCGGATTCTTCTTCACGCTCAGGTTGGCCGTGCCGGGGGTGTAGCTCTCCAGCACGAAGGCGCCATTGCTCAGGAAGGTCTCGGGGCTGGTGCCGTAGGTCTCGCCCACGCTGTTGTAGAATTCCTCGTTGATCGGATAGAAGGTCGGGAAATACATCAGGCTGGGGAAGAAGGAAACCGGCACATCCAGCTCAACCACGAAGGTCTTGTCATCGGGAGCGCTGACGCCCATGGTCTCCGGATCCGCGCCGTCATGAATGATGGCCGCGGCGCCCTTGATGTTGCCGATCTCATCCATCATGTAGGCATATTCGCCGGCTTCCTTGGCGATCCGGCGCCAGGCAAACACGAAGTCGCCCGCGGTCACGGGGGTGCCGTTGTTCCACTTGGCGTCCCGCAGATGGAAGGTGTAGGTCAGTCCATCCTCGGAGATGTCCCAGCTCTCCGCCAGCGCGGGCTGCGCGGCGCCTTCGGCGTCCATCTGGGTCAGGCCATCGATGCAGTCAGCGATCACTTCGAAGGAATCGCCGTCCGTGGCCAGGTTGGTGTCCAGGCTCATGACATTCGTGGCCAGCATGACGCCGAGATAGCGGTCGCCTTCCGCGGAAGCGAAGGAAACGACGCTCAGCAGCATGACCACCGCAAGTACCAGAGAAAGTAACTTTTTCATGAAGGTCATCCTTTCTGCGTTAATGAGATAATGATCCGGCGGGATACCCCGCCCCGACGTTGAGCATTATAGGAGGCGGGTTTTCTTTTGTAAAGCGTCGGAACATTGAAAAAACAATACGCCGGCCGATACAGTCCAGCAGGTTTCCGGCAAAGCAGCCGACAGATTGCGTGATGATCACGTCTATTTTGTCCGCCTATTTGATACAATGTAACGTAAGCGCTTTATCCAGACACGGGTAAGGCGTTTTTTGAATCATAAAACGCTTGCATCGTTCAGGTGATGCAAGCGTTCGTTCGAACCATTTGTCAGATGAAAGCAGTTTGCTGTGCATAGCCGCAGTAGACGCGGGCCTCATCACTCCATGGCGTCAACTTCGCCAGTTCCTCATCTGTCATTCCGGCATGAGGTCGTTTCTCCAGGAGAAAAGTCAGATACTTTTCCACATTTAAGCCATGAGCTTTTGCCATCTCCACCATGGTGTAGACTGTGGCACTGGCCTGAGCTCCGCCGGGGGTATCGCAGAACAACCAGTTCTTTCTGCCGACGGTTACGGGTCGAATGCTGTTCTCGCTCGGATTGTTTGAAAAACTGCAGCGGCCATCCTGCAGGTAATTTTCTGCGTAGATCTTCTGATTCCGCGCATAGGAAACCGCCTTGTCCAGGCGACTTCCTTTTGTAGGATTCTGCTTATCAAGCCAGGACCAGAACGCTTTCAGGATTGCCGGAGCCTTCTTGTTCCTGTAGGCATGACGCTGCTCAGCCGTAAACTTTTGCTCACGGCAGTACCGCTCTATTTTGAACAGAGCATCGCAGTATTGAATTGGCCCAGGGGTATCCCAGGATGTCCCAATCTGTACCATCTGGTCCCATTACGTTGCCACATCGCACAGGTTCGTCACACTATATCCCATACAATACCACCCGGTTAATGGTACGAATAATGGTACTAAAGCAGGCGAAGAAAGTCAGGCTGCCGCTCATAAAAATAAATTGTATATACTATACATTTTGGAGGAAAAAGACAATGAGTATGATGAATAAACAGATCCACGACCAGAAAAACAGCCTGACCTACACCCTGCACGGCGACTATTACCTCCCGCATCTGAACCTGTCCGATGCCGACAAAACCCCGATTGGCCGTTATGGTCGGATGCGCATGACCTATCTTCGGGAAAACCATTCCGGACTGTACACCTACATGATACTGTCCGGGGAGCTCTATGCGCATCTGGCTGATATCGACAGCACATGCCGGGAAAGAATGAGCCGCATGGTTCCTCAAATGGCAGCGGCAGAGAGAATCAACGAAACCCTGAAAGCCCGCGATCCTATGGCCTGGGTTGGCAGGATGAACAGCATCCGCCAACGGGCAGAGGAAACCATCCTGGCAGAACTGATTTACACATAACAGGATTCTGTATCTCACGACAGCCGCCTCTTCGGAGGCGGCTTTTCATGATGACAGCTTATTCTTCTCCTCCTCCGGGTGGAAAGCCGCTATGAATCGTTTGAGCAGAAAAGCGCAAAAATACGGGAACGTATAGATTTGATTCTCATAACCGAGGTTGTTGTTCGACAGCTTAAAACCGTATCGAATATCAGGATAGCGATCTGAGGCAATCAGCGTTTTCATGGATTTTGCCTTTCCGCTTTTCGCTTTCACCTCCACAGGGATCAGTGACGCGGCGGAACGGATAAAGAAATCTTCTTCCAGAGTGGAGTCCTCCCGTTTGTAGTAGAAAAGCCTGTACCCCTGCTTGACCAGCGCTTCGCCCACCATATTCTCATACAAAGCGCCTTTGTATACGCCCAGATTTTTGTTGGCCCTCAGATCCTCCTGGGATTCATCGTCCAGCATGGACACAAGCAGCCCCGTATCCGCGAAATACAGCTTGAATGTGTCCGGCTCGTAATTCCCGCCGAGAGGCAGTTCGGGGAATTCCATGCAATAGCAGATATTGACCATTCCCGCATCGGCAAGCCATTCCGCACACCCCCGATAGTCGCGGAATCTTGCGCCGGATGCCACCTTGGATATCTGGAATTTCTTGTTTTCTCTTGCAAGCTGCGGTGCGATCCGATTGAAAACATTAATGATCCTAGCCTGATCCACCCCGGAAGCATATTTGCGAATGTCTTCTTTATAGTCCGCGATGAGCTGCTTTTGCGTGTCCAGCGACCCTTCAAAGGTGTTTTTCAATATATATTCCTTAACGACTGCCGGCATCCCGCCCAGGATATTATAGTCCATAAAGAGGGAATGATATACCTTCATTTCCAGATCATTGAAGGGCTGAAGCGTTTTCATATGGGTAAGCATATCGGCTGCGGTTTCCTCCCCATAGCCTTTGGCCCACAAAAACTCTTCAAAATCCATCGAAAACATTTCATAGTCCTTTTTGTATCCGACGCTGTTGCTTTCGATTTTTTTATAGTTCACGCCCAACATCGACCCGCTGCAAATCACATCAAACCGCCGATCGAGGCAAAAGAATTTCAGGCTTGTGGCAATCTCCGGGAATTCCGTGATTTCATCGAAGAAAATCAAAGTCTTTTCGGGGATAAACTTCTTTGAAGGATCAAGCAGAGAGATATTTTTAATGATGTCCGCCGCTTCATATCCGTCCGCAATGATGCCCTTGTATTTTTCATCCCGGACAAAATTGATCTCAATGATGCTTACATAGTGATCGGAAGCAAAATGCAAAATAGATTCCGTCTTTCCGACCTGTCGGCTTCCCTTGATAATAAGCGGTTTTCTGTTCTCCTCCGCTTTCCACTCAGCCAGGAAATCATCCACTTTTCTTTTCAGATACATCTGCGGAGTCCTCCCTCCTCAAGGCTTTCATGATCATTTTACACAAAACAAAGGCGAATGTCAAACGAAAACTCACATTTCATGAGCGAAATAGCTTGGACAAATGCATATTTTCCATGGCATTATGTCCCATCCCACAAGAAAAAATACCTCTGCGCAGTTACTGCCTGTCATCTATATCAAATGGAGGAAGGAGTATGCCCATATATATCATGATGTCAGGGTCATAAGGCCAGTTCCGGCATAAGTCGATACGGTCGAACCTTGAAAATTTCACACAAACATAAGTCTTTTTGAAATGGCTATAGGAAAAAAGGCAGGAATCTGAAAATCATGCCGTAGTTTTCCTCATC
>JAFUGS010000088.1 GCA_017469265.1 Clostridia bacterium | reverse complement strand
CGCCCCACAGGGGCGACGGTCGGATCGCACCCCGTTCACTTACGCAGCGGTTCTAAGCTCTGTCTGCGCCTTCGGCTTGCCAATCGCTAAGAACCGGCGAGAATCAAGGCCCCCGGAGATGGAACACCTCAGCGCTCCGCTTGCTCGACTGAATCGTTACTGAAATGTTTCACGTGAAACATTTTTTCTGAACCTAGGTAAAATCAGGCTCCCGAAGCGGAACCGCCCCGCTTTCCGGGCCGGCCTTCTGCTCCTTTACCGCCGCTTTGCCGTCTTCAGAAAAAACCCGGTAGGTCCGGTGGGGCTGGGCCTGATCCACATCCCCCTCATCCGAAAAAGTAATGAAGGTCTGCGCTTCCCCGATTTCCCGCAGCAGATTCATCCGGCGGTTCAGGTCCAGCTCACTCATCACGTCATCCAGCAGCAGGACGGGGCTTTCCCCGCAGACCCGGGTCAGAATCCGCAGCTGACTCATTTTCAGGCTCAGGGCCGCGGTCCGCATCTGGCCCTGGGAGGCAAAAAGCTTCATGCTTTTGCGGTTTAAGGTCAGATGCAGGTCATCCCGATGAGGACCGATTCCCGTGAGCCCCTGCCGAAGATCCTCCTCCCGGCTTTCCGCCAGCATCTTTCCATAATCATCCTTCGCGTCCCGCATGAAGCCGTAATAGGAGGTCTGAAAGAGCTCGCCGGGGTGGCCGCTGATCTCCTGATAAATCTCCCGGCAGTTATCCGAGATCATCTCCGTATACTTTCTTCTTTCCCGGTCAATGACAGAGGCGTGTTCCGCCATGGCGGCCTCAAAATCCACGATCATGGGATCGATGGGAAGCATCTGGAGGCGGCTGTTCCGGAGGATGGCGTTTCGCTGCTCCATGGCCAGCCGGTACTGCTGCAAAGCGATAAAATAGGATCTGCTGATCTGGCTGATCATCATATCCATGAACCGGCGGCGTACCGCCGGACCTTCCTTGATCAGATCCAGATCCTCCGGACTGAAGATGACCAGGCGCAGAACCCCCATCATTTCGGACAGTTTTTTGACTTTTTTATGATCAATCCAGACGGATTTCATGGCCTGCTCCCCGGGCTGCAGCCGGATATCAATCTGATTGCGGGTCCATTTTCCCCGGACGGAAATGCTGGCGCTGCCGGCTTTTTCCCCCGCCATGACCGCGTGGGCGTCCTGGGTCAGGCGATGGCTTTTTCCCAGGGCGCAGTAATGAATCGCTTCCAGTAAATTGGTTTTTCCGGAACCGTTCTGCCCGAAAAAAAGATTGATGCCCGGATGGGGTTCCAGCTCAAGATGCTCGTAATTCCGGTAATGATTCAGCTCGATCCTGTCGATGACCATGCGGCGTCCCTTTCACGAGAAAACAGCGCGGCGGAACGGTCGCGCTGTTTTCGGCCTTTAAAGTGTTGATTTACTGGAAAACCCGGACCGGAAGAATCAGGTACAGGAAGGCGTCGCCGCTGGAAGGGGTCACCACACAGGGGCTGACGCTGGTGTTAAAGTGCATGAGCAGATCTTCCTCATCCACGTTGCGGATCACGTCGATCAGGTACTTGGCGTTAAAGGCGATGTTGATATCGTCCCCCTGGAGGTCCGCTTCAATTTCTTCCTCCACGTCACCCATCTCCGCGTTGGAGGTGATTTTCAGCACCCCCTGACGGAAGCTCATCTTCACCAGGTTGTTCTTTCCCTCCCGGGCCATCAGGCTGGCCCGCTCGATGGCGTCCTGCACGGAAATCCGGTTCGCCTTCGCCTCCGTGGCAAAGGTACTTGGCACAATCCTGCGGTAATCGATATACTCCCCGGCCAGCAGCACCGTGCTGAGCCGGATGTTCCCGAAGGTGCACTGCATCCGTCCCTGATCCAGCAGCAGGTTGCAGAAGGCGTCGTCATCCGGCAGAATCCGGCTTAACTCATTCAGCACCTTGCCGGGAATGATGGCCTTCACCATGTCCACGCCCTCCGGAAGTTCGAAAGGCTGGAAAACCTTCTGCATCGCCAGCCGGAACCCGTCCAGGGCCACCAGCCTGGCTTCCGTGCGGCTGACCTCCAGCAGGCATCCGGTCAGAATCTGCCGGCTTTCATCCGTAGCGATGGCAAACACCACATGGCTGATCATTTCCTTCAGCTGTTTCTGGGGAATCTTCACCGGCACGCCGGACCGAAGCTGGTTGATCTCCGGATACTCCGCCGCGCTCATGATGGACAGGTTGCTGCGGGTCTTCATGCACCGGATGGAAGCCAGGCGGTTGTTCTGGGCGGTGATTTCCACCATGCCGCCGGGCAGCTTCCGGATCAGATCCGTCAGAAGCCGGCCGGGAAGGACAACCTGTCCTTCCTCCTGCACGTCCGCCACATTCGTATATTCAATGGAAAGGGATCCGTCGGTGCAGGTCAGATTGATCCGGTTCTCATCCGCCACAAGGAGGACGCCGTCCAGAATCTGCTTGGCCGGACGGGCCGCCAGAGCGCGGGTAACCGTGTTGAGGCCCTCGAGAAGATCCTGGTTGTTCATGGTAAACCTCATGGGTTTTCATCCTTTCGATCCGGCTCCCCAAAGGAAGGAGGATTCTTTATATAATATCAATATAAGTCGTCATCGTTGTAGTGGCTGTGGAAACGGTGGAAAAGGGATACAGGTCCTGAAAACAAAGGCTGACAGGCTGTTGAAAAAGGGTGAATATCTTTCGGCTTTTTCAACAGGGGAAGGCTGATCCGGTCGTTTCGCGGGCCTTCGGGATCTTCTTTTCCGGGAAAAGAGGTGACCCGGAGGGCTTTTGGATCCGCTTTTTACTCCGTCAGGGAAAAATCGGGAGCGGATCATGCACAGAAAGCAGGGAATTCACAGCCTGTGGAAAAAAAACGGTGGAAAAGTCACTGAAAAAGGGAGGCGTTCTTCCGGAAATAATCCACGCCGCTGAAAAGGGTGATGCCGATGATCCAGAGGCCCAGCAGCGTGCCGAACCAGGAGGAAAACAGGGGCTGGCGGATCACCATCAGCAGGAGGATGACCATCATCTGGCTGGCGGTTTTGATCTTTCCCAGGGGGCCGGCGGCAATCACTTTTTTCCGGGTCATGGCCACCAGGCGGAGCCCGTCCACGCTGAGCTCCCTGGCCAGGATCAGGATCACCAGCCAGGCGGGCACCAGCCCCAGATGAATCAGCATGATGAAGGCGGACAGAACCAGGAGTTTATCCGCCACGGGATCAATAAACTTTCCGAAGTCCGTGATCCAGTTATTTTTGCGGGCCAGGTGGCCGTCCAGAAAATCGGTGAAGCAGGCCAGGGCAAAGAGAACCGCCGCGGCCCAGCGGCACCAGGGGGCGGAAAAATAAAGCAGAAGGGTGATCAGCGGAATGCACAGCACCCGGATCACGCTGAGTCGATTTGGCCAGTTCATTCCATTTCTCCCATCAGGTCATAGGTATCCGCCCGGGTAATTCGAACCTGGACGAAGGAGCCGATTTCCGGCTTCCGCCCGTTGAGACGGAAAAGAATCTCTCCGTCCGTTTCCGGCGCTTCCATCCGGCTGCGGCCCAGGCCCATGCCTTCCTCGTTGATGTCGGTAATGAGCACCTGCTCCAGGCGGCCGACCCGCAGCTGGTTCTTCTTCCTGGAGATTTCGCTCTGCAGGGACATGAGCCGGTCCAGCCGATCCTGCTTCACTTCCTCGGGAACCTGATCCTTCATCCGGGCCGCTGGGGTGCCTTCCTCCGGGGAGTAGGTGAAGGCGCCGAGCCGGTCAAACTCCGCGGAGCGGACAAATTCCAGCAGCTCCTGAAACTGTTCTTCCGTTTCCCCGGGGAAACCGGTGATGATGGTGGTGCGCAGGGTCAGGCCCCTGTCCTTCGCGCCCTGGACACAGCGGAGGATGTCCTCCCGGGTGCCCCGGCGGTGCATGCGCTTCAGGATTTCGCTGTTGATATGCTGGATGGGGATATCCAGATAGGGGCAGATGTTCGGCGTGCCGGCCAGTAGATCCAGCAGCTCATCGCTGGTTTCATCCGGATAGCAGTAAAGCACCCGGAGCCAGTCCACCCCCGGGATGGCGGCCGCCTTCCGCATCAGCGCCGGCAGGCGGGTGTGGCCGCCTTCGTCCGTGCCCCAGCGGGTGGTATCTTGGGCCACCAGGATGTGCTCCCGGACGCCGCGGCCCGCCAGGCGGCGGATTTCTTCCAGAATCGCGCTTTCCTCCCGGCTGCGGTACGGCCCGCGGATCATGGGAATGGCGCAGAAGGTGCACCGGTTGGAACAGCCTTCGCCGATGCGGGTATAGGCGGAGTAGAAGGGGGTGGTGAGCACCCGGTCCTGCTCCAGGTAGGACAGGTCATCCTGACAGGCGTGAATCCGGCTTCCGGCGAGGGCCTGCTCGATCCGCTCCGGCAGGGACTGATACTGATTGACGCCCAGCAGCAGATCAATTTCCGGCAGCTCCCGCATCAGGTCCTTTTCATAGCGCTGGGCCAGGCAGCCGGTGACCACCAGCAGCTTGCAGCGGCCGGTTTTCTTATATTCCGCCATTTCCAGAATCGTGTTGATGGATTCTTCCTTGGCCGGGTCGATGAAGCCGCAGGTGTTGACCAGCAGAATATCCGCCTTGTCCGCCTCCGGCGTAAAGCGGAAACCGTGATCGCGAAGAAGGCCCAGGGCCACCTCGGTATCCACCCGGTTTTTATTACAGCCCAGGGAAACGGCGCCGACAGTATAGGCCATAAGGGACCTCCTTCTTCTTGATTAAAAGACAGTATATCATGAAATCGCGGCTTTGAAAAGAATGGACAGAAAAAAGAAAAAAACCTATAATGAGGCGGCAAAGGAGTGAAGAGCCATGAAAGAGACCTTCCTGATTGTGGACGGAAACAGCCTGATTCATCGGGCTTTTCACGCCCTGCCCCTGATGGACGCGGACGGGGTGTATACGAACGCGGTTTACGGTTTTCTGTCCATGCTGCTGAAGGCGGTGAAGGAGGAAGACGCGAAATATCTGGCCATCTGTTTTGATGAGCACGGGCCTACCTTCCGCCATGAAATCTACGCGGAATACAAGGCGGGCCGGGCCACCACGCCGCCGGAGCTGCGGCAGCAGTTTGACACGGTCCGCGCCTTGCTGGACGAAATGGGAATCCGGCGCTACGGCCTCCAGGGATGGGAGGCGGATGACCTGCTGGGCACCCTGTCCCTGAAGGGGGCGGAAGCGGGGGTTTCGCCGCTGCTGCTGACCGGGGACAGGGACGCGCTGCAGCTGGTGGGCGCGGGCACGGAGCTGATGTTCACCCGGAAGGGAATCAGCGAGACCATCCGCTTCACGCCGGAAAAGGTGATGGAGGAATACGGCTTTTCGCCCGCGCAGGTGACGGACTGGAAGGGCCTGGCGGGGGACAGCAGCGACAACATTCCTGGCATCCCCGGGGTGGGGGACAAAACCGCCGTGAAGCTGCTGCAGCAGTACGGCACCCTGGAGGAAGTGCTGGCCCACGCGGCGGAGGTGAAGGGAAAGCTGGGGGAAAAGCTGGTGACCTGGGCGGATCAGGCCCGATTCTGCAAGGAGCTGGCCACCATTCACCGGGACGCGCCGGTGGATTTCCGCCTGGAGGACTGCGCGCTGCCGGACTGGGAGAAGGGAATTCCCGCCCTGCGGAAGCTGCGCCTGAATACCATCATCGCCCGCCTCACCGGGGAAAAGACGGGAAAAACGGAAAAGAAAGCCGCGCCCGCCGCGGAAAAACCGGAAACCCCGCAAAAAGGGAAGCCGGAGATGCTGCCCTTCACCCCCTGGGCGGAAATCACGGATCAGGCCGGTTTCCTCCGCTGGCTGGCGGAAAGCGGTGACTCGCCGCTTTGCGTGCATCCCGGGGAAAGCCAGCTGACCCTGGCCCGGGAGAACGGAAGCCGGGCCCGGATTCCCCTGGGGGGCGACCTGCTCACTCCCGGGGTGGATCCCATGGAAGCGCTGGGCTGGCTGGCGCCGGAAATGGAAAAGGGCAACACGGTGGTGCATGACGGCAAGGCCATGCTGCACCGGTTGGACGCCTGGAAGCTGGCCCTGCCGGAGGGCTTCCTGTGGGACACCATGCTGGGCGCGTATCTGCTGAATCCCCAGGAGAAAAGCTACGCCCTGAAGGATCTCTGTCCGGACTGGGAGGAGGACGCGGCCGCGCTCTGTTCCCTCTGGCGGTGGCAGCAGCCGCGGATTGAGGAGGAAGGGATGACGGACCTGATGGTCCGGGTGGAGATGCCCCTGAGCGGGACCCTCTTCCGCATGGAGCGGGAGGGCTTCGCGGTGGACACGGAATATCTGAGGGAGCTGGGTGCCCAGTACACGGAGGAGATCGCCCGGCGTCGGCAGGAGGTCTTCACGGCCTGCGGCCAGGGGGAATTCAACCTGAACAGCCCCCGCCAGCTGGGGGAAATCCTGTTTGAAAAGCTGAAGCTGCCCCACGGCAAAAAGACGGCCACGGGCTATTCCACCTCGGCGGAGGTGCTGGAAAACCTCCGGTGGGACGCGCCGGAGATCATTGAGCCCCTGCTGCGGTACCGCCAGCTGACCAAGCTGAACGGCACCTATGTGGAAGGGCTGCTGCCCTTGGTGGACCCGAAGGGGCGGGTGCATTCCACCTTTGACCAGGTGGCCACGGCCACGGGCCGCCTGTCCTCTTCGGAGCCGAATCTGCAGAACATTCCCGTCCGGACGGAGGAGGGCAGGGAACTGCGGAAGGTCTTCGTTCCCCGGGAGGGATGGGTGCTGCTGGACGCGGACTACAGCCAGATCGAGCTGCGGCTGATGGCCCATTTTTCCGGGGACGCGGCGCTGCTGGACGCCTTCCGGAAGGGGGAGGACATTCACGCCCGCACCGCCAGCGAGATTTTTGACGTGCCGCCGGAATGGGTGACGCCGGAGCTGCGGAGCCGGGCCAAGGCGGTCAATTTCGGCCTGATCTACGGCATCAGCGGCTTCGGCCTCAGCCGCAACACCGGCGTCAGCCGGAAGGAGGCGGCCTCCTTTATCGAAAAGTATTTTGAGAAATATCCGGGGGTCAAGCGCTTCATGGATGAGGCCGCGTCCGAGGGGACGCGCAGGGGATACGCGGTCACCCTGATGGGCCGGCGGCGCTATCTGCCGGAGCTGCAGAGCCCCAAGGCGCCCATCCGGGAGTTCGGAAAGCGGGCCGCCATGAACACCCCGATTCAGGGAACCGCGGCGGACATCATGAAGCTGGCCATGGTGCGGGTGGAGGCGGCGCTGCGGCGGGAAAACCTGCAGAGCCGGCTGATTCTCCAGGTGCATGACGAGCTGCTGCTGGAATGTCCCCCCGAGGAGGCGGAACGGGCGGCCGTCCTGCTGCGGGAAGCCATGGAGCAGGTGATTCAGCTTCAGGTTCCCCTGGTGGCGGAGGTGCACCGGGGCAAAAACTGGTTTGAGGCGAAGTAGGGCGCAGGGATCGGAAAAGCGCCGCTTTCCTTGACTTTTCGGATTAATGATGGTACATTTCTCCCGACCCGGTTGCGCCGGGGCAACGGATGGAAAGGAGTGTTATGGAATCATGCTGGAGTACAAGTTTGATACGCAGCTGCTGATCGAAGGCACGGATCTGGATGAGGACGAAATCAACGATTATATTACGGAGCATTTCAAGGGCGACTGCCTGCTGGCCGTGGGGGATGAGGAGCTGATCAAGATCCATTTCCACACCAATGAGCCCTGGCAGGTGCTGGAGTACGCGGCGACCAAGGGCGAGATCTACGATATCGTCGTGGAAAACATGGAGCGGCAGGAGCAGGGCCTGAAGGGATGAGCAGATTAGGCGATCTGATCCGCACGGAGCGGATCCGGCAGAAGATGACGCCCAAGCAGGTGGCGAGAAAATGCGGCGTCAGCGAAAGCTACATCGTGGCCGTGGAGGCGGGGACCCGGATCATCGGCGATGATCAGGCCCGCCGCATTCTGAAAACCATTGGTCTGAAGCAGCAGACGGAGGCGGAGTTCACCCTGGACGACATCGCCGCGACGGTGGATCTGGCCCAGGTGCAGCCCTCCCTGCAGCGGGTGATGGCGCCGCCGAAGCCGAAGGAAGCGGAAAAGGTGGCCTCCACCCAGGAGGAGGAAAAGCAGGGCGTGGCCGGCAGCATCTGGCTGGACGCGCTGCAGAGTGTCATCAAGCGGGTACCGGTGATGAACGCGGTGATGAAGCCGGTTTCCTACAAGCTGGTGCCGGTGGAAAATGGCCGCATCGAGGGCGCGAATCCGGAGAAGGTGTTTTTCTACCTGGCGCCGGACGACAGCATGCGGGGCTTCCGGATCTGTCGGGGGGACCTGGTGCTGACGGTGCCGGCCCAGAGCCCGGTGGACGGGGCAATTATGCTGATGACCTGGAAGGAGCACCGGTACCTGCGGAAGGTCAAGGTGCTGAACGACCGGGAGGTGCTGCTGCAGAGCTATGACCGGGAGTACGAGGCGGAGACGGTTTCCATCCATGACGTAGGGTTCCTGGCCCGATGCGTCCAGGTGGTCATGGAGCTGGGCTGAGGGGAATTGTCTTCTTTTTGTTTTTCAGTTGTCAGAAAAAAAAGAACTGCTTATACTATAGGCAGTTCTTTTATTCGTTAAAGGGACAAAGAGAGTAAGGAGGAAAAAGAGAATGAAAAAGTTGGCCATGATCGTGTTGGCGCTGGTTCTGGCGCTGAGCTGTTTCGCGGTTTCCCTGGCGGAGGATCTGCCGGTGGTGAAGATCGGCATCTTCGAGCCCGCTTCCGGTGACTCCGGCGCCGGCGGCAAGCAGGAAACCCTGGGCGTGCAGTACGCGAACCGGGTGCAGCCCACCGTGGACATCGGCGGAACAACCTATAAGGTGGAACTGGTGATGGCGGACAACGGCTCTTCCGCTGACAAGGCGCCTTCCGCGGCCCAGAAGCTGGTGAGCGAGAATGTGTCCGTCGTGCTGGGCTCCTACGGCTCCGGCGTGTCCATCGCGGGCTCTGAATACTTCAAGAACGCGAACATCCCCGCCATCGGCCTGACCTGCACCAATCCGCAGGTGACCGCGGGCAACAGCCACTACTTCCGGGTGTGCTTCCTGGATCCCTTCCAGGGCACCGTCCTTGCCAACTACGCCTTCAAGGAGCTGGGCGCCAAGACCGCCTACTGCCTGGGCGAGGCCGGCAACGACTATGACCAGGGCCTGATCACCTTCTTCCAGCAGGCGTTCGAGGGCCTGGGCGGCACGGTGATGCATGAGGACTTCCTGACGAACAACGCGGACTTCACCGCCTTCCTGACCACCGCGACGGCCATCGGGGCGGACGTCATCTTCTGCCCGGTTTCCATCGCCTACTCCACGCAGATCGTGGCGCAGGCCGCCAGCCAGGGCATAACGATTCCGGTGCTGGGCGGCGACACGCTGGACAGCAACGTGGTGGCGGCCGCAGCCAAGGGCACGGCCATCGACCTGGTGGTGACCACCTTCTATCAGGAAGGCGCCAACGCGGACTTTGACAACGGCTTCAAGGCCTGGCTGGCGGAGGACGCGGAAGCGATGACCAACAACGGCGGCAACGACATGATTGCTGGCGTGACCTGCATGGGCTACGACGGATACTTCACCGCGCTGGCCGCGCTGCAGGCCGCCGGGTCCACCGACGGCGCCGCGGTGATGGCCGCGCTGCCCGGGGTGGAAATCGACGGTGTTTCCGGCCATATCGCCTTTGACGAAACCGGCGACGCCATCCGTACTTCCGCCTTCGTGAAGAAGGTGAACAACGAGACGGGCGACTGGGAGTTCGTGGCGGAGCAGACCATTGAATAATTTCGCCTGAAAAACCTGAATGATCCGCGCGGCGGGGGCGGGCTGCCTCCGCCGCGGTTTCATTTTGCGAACGCAGCTGAAAGGAAGGATTCCAAGCATGTGGAATACCATCTTTCCCTACCTTCTTTCCGGGATTTCCGTGGGCGGGCAGTACGCGCTGATCGCCATCGGATACACCATGGTGTACGGCATCCTGCGCCTGATTAACTTCGCCCACGGCGACGTTTTTATGGTGGCGGGCATCATCATGGTGTACATCGCCGCGTCCGGCCTGCCGCTGTGGGTTTCGGTGCCGCTGGTGCTGATCATCACCGCGGCGGTGGGCTTTGTGATTGAGCGGGTGGCCTACAAGCCGCTGCGCAGCGCGCCGAGAATGTCCGTCATGATCTCCGCCATCGGCGTCAGCTATACGCTGCAGAACCTGGTGCTGTACATCACCGGCGGGCTGAACAAGCAGTATCCGGCGATCCCCGGGATTTCCGAATCCATTCAGATCGGCGGGGCGACGACGAAGGTGGTGACCGTGGTGACGCCGGTGCTGGTGATTCTGCTGGTGGTGGCCCTGGTGCTGCTGATCAACAGGACCAAGATCGGCATGGCCATGCGGGCGGTTTCCAAGGATTTTGAAACCGCGCAGCTGATGGGCATCAAGATCAACAGCGTCATTTCCACCACGTTCGTGATCGGCTCCTTCCTGGCTGGGGTGGGCAGCGTGCTGTACTTTACCAATTATCCCACGGTGATCCAGACCTCCGGCGCCATGCCGGGCCTGAAGGCCTTCGTCGCCGCGGTGTTCGGCGGCATCGGCTCCATCCCCGGGGCGGTGATCGGCGCGTTTATCATCGGGATTATGGAAAACCTGATCAAGGGGCTGGACATTATCCTGTTCAAGGCCGGGCTGGTGACCAAGCCCCTGGGGCTGGCCATTTTTTCGGACGCGTTTACCTTCGCGCTGCTGATCATCATTCTGGTGGTGAAACCCACCGGTCTTTTCGGGGAAAAGACCACGGACAAGGTGTAAGGAAGGGGGAGCAGAATGAAAGCGAAATCAAAGACGCCGGCCATTCTGACCTGGCTGGTGATCGCGGTGATTTACGTGGCTGTTTTCGTGGCGGAGCAGCTGCTGCCGCCCTCCTCCATGCTCTTCACCGTGCTGAAGAAGGGCGCGACCTACGCGCTGGTGGCGGTGAGCATGAACCTGCTGAACGGCTTTACGGGCATCTTCTCCCTGGGGCAGGCGGGCTTCATGCTGATCGGCGCCTACGTGTACGGGATCTTTACCATCCCGGTGGCGGACCGGCCGGTGGTTTATCAGTACTATGACGGCGGGGCGATCCAGTTCACGGTGCCCGTCATCGCGGCGCTGATCCTGGCGGGGCTGGCCGCGGCGTTTTTCGCCTTCCTGATCGGCCTGCCGGTGCTGCGGCTGAAGAGCGACTATCTGGCCATCGCCACCCTGGGCTTCGCGGAAATCATGCGGGTGCTGATCCAGTGGAACCCCATGGGACCCATCACCAACGGCGCGAACATGCTGCGGCTGTTCCCGAATTTCAACGATTTTAATCTGCGGGACGCCAGCGGAAACGTGACGCTGTACCTGTCCACCCTGGTGCCCTTCCTGATCGCGGGGGTCTGCATCGGGCTGATCGTGCTGCTGCTGAACTCCGGCTACGGCCGGGCGCTGAAGGCCATCCGGGATGACGAGATCGCCGCGGAGGCCATGGGGGTCAACCTGGCGCATCACAAGCGGCTCGCCTTCTGTATTTCCTCCTTCTTCGCGGGGATCGGCGGCGCCATGCTGGCCATGTATCAGACCACGGTCCAGGCCAAATTCTTTACCACGGCCATGACCTATGAAATCCTGCTGATCGTGGTGATCGGCGGCGTGGGCTCAGTGACGGGCAGCGTGCTCAGTTCCTTCCTTTTCGTGGCGGCCAGCGAATGGTGGCTCCGCTTCCTGGACGAGAAGCAGATGATCGGCAATTTTGAGGTGCCGCTGCTGCGGAACGGCTTCCGCCTGGTGGTGTTCTCCATCATCATCATGGTGGTGGTGCTGTTCTTCCGGAGAGGGATCATGGGCACCAGGGAGCTGCCGGATCTGTTCCGGAAAAAGAGGAAGGAGGGGGCCGTGAAATGAGCGAAATGAATATACAGACCGTGGCGGACATGGAAACCGGCGGGGTGCCCGTGCTGAAACTGGAGCACCTGACCATGCAGTTTGGCGGCGTCATCGCGGTCAACGATTTTTCCATGCACATTGACCAGGGGGAAATCGTGGCGCTGATCGGCCCCAACGGCGCCGGCAAAACCACGGCCTTCAACTGCGTAACCTCCGTGTATCAGCCCACCGGCGGCCGGGTTTTCTTCCAGGACCAGGAGATCGGCTCCTCCCGGCTGCATCAGTCGCCGGACAGAATCACCCGGCTGGGCATCGCCCGCACGTTTCAGAATATCCGCCTGTTCAGCGGCATGACGGTTTTTGAAAACGTCATGACCGCCATGCATCTGCGTCGGAAGAGCAACCTTTTCACCCAGCTGCTGCACCTGAACGCGGAGGAGGAGAAAAAGAACCGGGCGAAGGCCTGGAAGCTGCTGGAAACCGTGGGGCTGACGGACGTGGCGGAGGAAAGCGCCACCAGCCTGCCCTACGGAAAGCAGCGGCTGCTGGAGATCGCCCGGGCGCTGGCTACGGATCCATCCCTGCTGCTGCTGGACGAGCCGGCGGCGGGCATGAACCCCCAGGAGACGGACGAGCTGGGCCAGTTCATCGTCCGGATCAAGGATGAATTCAACCTGACGGTTTTCATGATTGAGCATCACATGAACCTGGTCATGGACATTTCCGACAGAATCTATGTGCTGGATTTTGGCAAGCCCATCGCCAACGGCACGCCGGAGGAAGTCCAGCAGAATCCCGTGGTCATCGCGGCGTATCTGGGGGTGGAGGAAGAATGAGTCTGCTGAAAGTGACGGACCTGGTGGTCAGCTACGGCGGCATCGAGGCCCTGAAAGGCATCTCCTTTGAGGTGGAGCAGGGCCAGATCGTGACCCTGATCGGCGCCAACGGCGCCGGTAAAAGCACGACCCTGCGGACCATCTCCGGCCTGGTGCGGCCGAAGGAAGGCCGGGTGTACTTTGAGGGCCGGGACATTACGGATTACGGAACCCAGAAGATCGTGGAAACCGGCATCGCCATGGTGCCGGAAGGCCGGCGGGTGTTCGCGAACCTGACGGTGCTGGAAAACCTGCGGATCGGGGCGTACCTCCGGAAGGACAAGGACGTGATCGAGCAGGACATCGCCTACGTGTATGACCTGTTTCCCCGGCTGAAGGAGCGCTCCTGGCAGCTGGCCGGCACCCTGTCCGGCGGCGAGCAGCAGATGCTGGCCGTGGGCCGGGCCATGATGACCCGGCCGAAGATGATCATGATGGACGAGCCGTCCCTGGGGCTGGCGCCCCTGGTGGTGAAGGACATTTTCCGGATTATTCAGACCCTGAAGGGCACCGGCATGACGGTGCTGCTGATCGAGCAGAACGCCAACGCGGCGCTGCACGCCTGCGATTTTGCCTATGTGCTGGAGACCGGGCGCATCACCATGAGCGGCACCGGGGAAGAGCTGCTGGCCAGCACCGCCATTCAGGAGGCGTATCTGGGGGAGCGGGCCCGGTAAGGCCGCGGCCCGGGACGGATGGCAGGAGGAAGCACATGCTGTTTCACCGAAAAGAAAAAAAGACCTTCGACCCCGCCGCGCGGCAGCCCATGCTGCATAAGAGCATCTGCACCGGGGAAACCGCCGCGGGCTTTCGGGAGCTGGCCACGGGCAAATTTACCGAGGAGATGCTGATCCGCTCCCCGGAGGATCTGAAAACGTTTATGGATACCTACGGGCTGAAGGAAGTACCGCCAACGGAATACTGAGAAAAATGCCGGAGAACCGCAGGTTTCCGGCATTTTCCAGGAAGACGCTGATGAAAGCGCAGCAAGGAGGCAGCAGGTCATGGGATATCGGGTGGAGCATGACTCCATGGGAGAGGTTCGGGTTCCGGAGGACAAATACTGGGGGGCGCAGACCCAGCGCAGCCATGAGAATTTTCCCATCGGGGCGGGGATTGAAACCATGCCCCGGGAGATGATTCACGCCTTCGGCATCCTGAAAAAGGCGGCCGCCCGGGCGAATTACGCGCTGCAGCCCGGGCGGATGACGGAGGAAAAACGCGCGGCCATCTGCGCCGCGGCGGATGAGGTGATTTCCGGCCGCCTGGCGGCGCACTTTCCCCTGGTGGTCTGGCAGACGGGCAGCGGCACCCAGAGCAACATGAACGCCAACGAGGTGATCGCCAACCGGGCCAACGAAATCGCGGGGAAGAAGCTGTGCCATCCCAACGACGACGTGAACATGAGCCAGTCCAGCAATGACACCTTTCCCACGGCGCTGCACATCGCCGCGGTGATTGCCCTGGAGGATCGGCTGATCCCGGCGGCCGGGGTTCTGATTGCCGTGCTGCGGCGGCTGGAGAAGGAGAACGAGGGCATCGTGAAGAGCGGCCGCACCCACCTGCAGGACGCGGTGCCGGTATCCTTTTCCCAGGAGATCAGCGGCTGGCGCGCTTCCCTGGAAAGGGATGTGGAGATGATCCGGCTGGCGGTGGAGCCCCTGAGGGAGCTGGCGCTGGGCGGAACCGCGGTGGGCACGGGGCTGAACGCGCCGAAGGGGTTTGCCGAAAAAGCCGCGGAGGAGATTTCCGCCCTGACGGGAAAGGCCTTCCGCACGGCGGAAAACAAGTTTCACGCCCTGACCTCCAGGGATGAGCTGACCTTTGCCCATGGGGCGGTGAAAGCCCTGGCCTGCGATCTGATGAAAATCGCCAACGACGTGCGCTGGCTGGCCTCCGGCCCCCGGTGCGGGCTGGGGGAAATCAGCATCCCGGAAAACGAGCCCGGCAGCTCCATCATGCCGGGCAAGGTGAATCCGACCCAGTGCGAGCAGGTCACCATGGTGGCCGTGCAGGTCATGGGCAATGACACGGCGGTGGGCCTGGCCGCCTCCCAGGGAAATTTCGAGCTGAACGTGTTCATGCCGGTGATGGCGTACAACTTCCTGCAGTCGGTCCGGCTGCTGTCGGAATCCATCCTGTCCTTCACGGAGCGCTGCGCGGCCGGCATCCGGCCCAACCGGGAGAAAATGCGGGAGAACCTGCAGCGCTCCCTGATGCTGGTGACGGCGCTGAATCCCCATATCGGGTATGAAAACGCGGCGAAAACCGCGAAAAAGGCGTTCCAGGAGAACATTTCCCTGAAGGAGGCCTGCGTGGCGCTGGGCTTCCTGACGGCGGAGCGGTTTGATCAGGTCTTCCATCCCGAAGAAATGATCTGACGCCGGCGCAAAAACATTTTTCCATAAAAAAGGAGCCTGTTTTTCAGGAAACAGGCCCGGTCCGGAGGAGTCCGCTTTCAGCACGGGCTCCTTTCTTTGATTCGTCAGGCGCGTAGGGCGGGGGCGGGCGGTTATGCGGCCTTGCTTTCCGATCCCAGGCGGAGCAGGCAGACGCCCATGAGGGCGGGGAAAAGCAGGGCGGCGCCGATGCCCAGGCGCATATTGTTTCCAAAGGCGGCGGCGATCAGGCCGGCGAAGGAGGGACCGCCGGCGCAGCCCAGATCCCCGGCCAGCGCCAGCAGGGCGAAGAGCAGGGTGCTCCGGCCCCGGATCCGGGCGGACGCGGTGCTGAAGGTTCCCGGCCAGAAGATGCCCACGGAGAAACCGGCCAGGCCGCAGCCCAGCAGCGCGATGACGGGCTGGGGAACCAGGGCGATGATCAGGTAGGCACAGAGGCACAGGCCGGTGGAAAGCTTCATGAAGCGGTTCAGATTCAGCCGGTCTCCCCGGAGGCCGTAAATGGTTCTGGAGGCGGCCATGCAAAGGGCGAAGAGCATGGGCCCCAGCAGATCCCCCAGGGTTTTGGAGACGCCCAGGCCCCGCTCCGCGAAGGCGGAGGACCACTGGCTGACCGCCTGCTCGGAGGCGCCGGCGCAGAGCATCATCAGCAGCATCAGCCAGAAGAGCCGCTGAGAAGCCAGGCGGCGGAAGCGAACCTTTTCCCCGGCGTTTTCCTCCAGGGCCGCGATGGGCACCCGGGTGAAGAGCAGGAAGTCCAGCGCGGGCACGGCGCACCAGAGGATGGCCAGCAGGCGCCAGCGGAGGATGCCAAAGACGGCGAAGAAGCAGGTGCTGAGCAGCACCACCGCCACATGCCCCCAGCAGTAGGCGGAATGCAGCAGGCTCATGGTCATCTCCTTGTTGGGCGTGGGGCAGGCCTCCACGATGGGGCTGACCAGCACCTCCTGCAGCCCGCCGCCCACGGCGTAGACGCACACGGAGATCAGAATGCCGGGAAAGGGATGGGGAAGCAGGCCGGGAAGCACGGTCAGCAGCAGCAGCCCGCCCATGACGCAGGCATTGGAAAGCAGCATGGAGGCCCGGTATCCGATTTTTTCGATGAAGGGGGTGGAGAGAAGATCCACCAGCAGCTGCAGGCCGAAGTTGACCGTGATCAGCAGAGTGATCTGCCCCAGGGGAAGCCGGAACTCATCCTGAAACTGAACAAAGAGCAGGGGGACAAAATTGTTGACCACCGCCTGCACCACATATCCCAGAAAAGCCGCCTTAATGGTCAGCCGGTACTTTTGATCCATTCGCATCGCAGTCCTTTTACGCTTTCAGTCTTTTTTTGTTTTCATACATGGCGGCGTCGGCCCGCTCAAAAACCGCCTCGAAGGTGGAATCCTCCAGGAGGTTCCACTCCGCCAGGCCGCAGGCGACGACCACGCCGCCGCGCTCCCGGTTTTCACGGTTCATGGCGTCAAAACGGGCGAGCAGCTCTGCCCGGCGGTGATAATCCTGCCCCTGAAGGATGGCCACGAACTCATCGCCGCCGACGCGGTAGACCGGGCTGTGCTTGAAGAGGGTGCAGATGGCGGTGCAGGCCTCCTGGATGAGGGCGTCCCCCGCCTTGTGTCCCTGGGAGTCATTGACGCCTTTCAGCCCGTTGACATCGCAGACAGCCACGGCAAAGGCGCCCTGCCGGCACTGCTCGATGTTTTCGTTGATTTCCTTTTCGGCCTCCGTGAACGCCAGCTTGCTCTTCACCCCCGTGAGGGCATCCCGCAGTGCCGCGCTCCGGGCCTGGTGCAGATCCATGGCGTAGGCCTGCTCGCGCCGGATCTGGTCATCCACATTGCTGACGCCGATGATCATGTACTGATCCACTTCATCCTCCGTCAGCTGGATGACCTTGCAGCTGATATGGACGGGGTTTCCGTCGAACAGGAGCCGGTAGCTTACGGAGAAAGGCTTCCCATCGCTGATTTCCCGCAGCAGGCGGTCCTTTTCCCAGACCGACAGCGCCTTTTTCAGGTCATCCGGATGCACCAGGCGGAGCACATTGCGCCGGCATTCCTCGAAGAAGTTCGAGCCGCTTTGCTCAATCTGCAGCTCCTGGAATTCCGCGCTGGAGCTGTATTCAATATACTCATCGTTTTCCGTGTTGACCAGGTAGATGCTGTAATAATCCCTGGACAGCGCCTGGGCGATGCGGGAGAAGGTAAGGTTCTGCCGGCGGGTTTTTTCGTATTCCTCATGGCGCTGGACATGGGTGTCAATGTTGTTGACGCCGATGACAATATGCCGGCTGTCGTTTTTCATGGCGGTGGCCTTGAGGCTGACATAATTCGGGACGCCGTTGATCATGAGCCGGTAGGTGATGGTATAGTTTCCGTTTTCCTGAATCTCCCGCAGCACGTTTTCCCTGGTAAAGGACTGGAGGAAGCCGCCCTGGTCCTCCGGATAAATCACCCGGAGGATGTTCTTCAGGCTGAGGGCGAAAAAGTCCTCGCCCTCCTTTTCGATGCCCAGATCCTCATAGGTATCGTGGGCGGTAAACTCGGAGAAATGCTCCGTCTCCGTATCCACGTAGTAGATGCTGAAGTAGTCCGCGGCCAGGGACTGGGCCAGGCGGGTATAGGTCATGCTGCGCTCCAGGGCTTCCTCATACGTCTTTTCACGCTGCACCTGGGCGTCAATGCTGCTCATGCCGATGATGAAATGATCCGGATCATCCGGCAGCCGCATGGCCTTGACGCTGACATACAGGGGACGGCCGTTCACCAGCGCCTGGTAACGGATGGAGAAGGAGCTGTTTTCCCGGAGCGTCCGCGTCAGGTTTTTCTCCGCGAAGGCTTCCGCCACGCGGTCCCGGTCCGTGGGCGCCACGCGGTCCGGAATCTGCCCCGCGCTGTCCAGGAAGAAATCCTGGCCGCCCGCGACGGGGTACAGCCGGTGCTGAACCCCTTCCAGGCTGTACTCCACATAGGCGTGGGTATCCGCGTTGACATAGTAGACCGTGAAATAATCCTGGGCCAGGGCCAGGGCGATCCGCCCAAAGGTGACGGAGGTGTCATTCACCACGGGCGCGTCCGGGGTCCGGGAATCCGGCGCCTGGGGCACGGAGACCCTGCCGCGGGGGGCGGGCGCCCGGTTCCGGG
>JAFUGS010000087.1 GCA_017469265.1 Clostridia bacterium | reverse complement strand
TCCGTTGTAACCGTTTACAACGCAGAAAGTTGTAAATCGGCAAAACTGCGTAATTTTTCCCAAAACTGAAAACCGGAGAGCATTGTAGATCAATACTCTCCGGAGTCGAAGTGGCGGGATTCGAAACGCAACCTCAATCGTCGCAGATCGCCCTTGGAGCAGGCGCTCCACTCGTTTCGGTTGATTCGTTCGCCTTCCTTCGCCTGCGGCGACGCCCTACTGGGGCGACGGTCGGCTCGCTCACCCGCGGCCTTTTGGTCCCGAACCAAAGATTTTGCCGCTTTTTCCGCTTCTTTCCGGAATTCGCTTCGTTTTTCCTGCTTTTTCCGTTTTTTGCCACCTGTTTCCTTGCTTTTCCGCCTATTTCCAGACAGGTTCAAATCGGACATTTGGGAGATTTATTCACTTTTATAGGTTCAACCATCCGTTGCAACCGCCCAGGTTGCAGCATGAGGATATCACGTGCCTTGCCTGTTGGTCAATCGTTGGTTGCATCTCCATCTTCTCGGTCTAATCTCCGAGAGATTTATTATGCTGCGCCTGACTGATCGCGCCATGTTCCAGGAGCGTGGCCAGCAATTCCTTCTGACGGAGGAAGAGATCACGCTTCTTTTGCTCTTCCGATTTTCCTTTAGATACTGGTATTTTTCTCTTATCCTTTTGATGTGACTGCTGCCTGTGATGACCCTTTGGGCTTAAATTGCACATCAAGAACCATTCCCATGCCTTCAGCCAGCCTTTGAAGCAGCTTGATGCTTGGATTTCGTGTGCCGTTTTCCAGACGGCTGATTTCCGTCTGTGCAATACCAGTTTTCTCTGCCAGCTGTTTCTGAGTCAGGTTCTGGGATGTACGTGCTTCAATCATCGCGCGAATTACATTCATTTCCGGCTGGATTTCCTCATACGCTTTCGCAAATACAGGATCCTTCATCTTTTCTTTCTTATAATCCTTCAGATTCATTACACTCACCTGCTTCCTTTCTTGCTTGTTACTGCGGCCTGTTGTCTTCTTAAGAAATCAGCCCTGTATTTCTTTGCCAGTTCGATCTGCGCTCTGGGTGTTTTCTGCGTCTTTTTGATAAATCCATGAGTAATGACGATTCGACCTTCGACATAGAAGAAGAACAGAGCACGAGAAATGTTGGAGCCTTGAACAGCTCTCAGTTCAAATATACCATCCTCAAGAGGAGCGGAGTATGGTTCGCGTAGCGAATACCCTTTCTCTTCCAGAATCTCCATAAGGCCAACCATTTTCGCATTCATTTCAGGCTCAAGAGAATCAAGGAATTCCTGTGTTGGAGTTCTGCCATCTTCTGTATCGTAAAACTCTACTTGAAATTGCATCTACTCTGCTCTTGCCTCCTGAAACGATTTCAGTTGCACACTTATTATATGAGATATATCTCAATTCTGCAAGTGCTGTTTTTTATCCTTGGAAAGCTAATTTTTTCCGATATTTTTTCCATCAAATATCAGGATACTCAAAGCTGAATCATCATATATCCGCAGGTGAATGGGAAAAAGTCATACTTCTCTGTCCCAGTATGAACCGCTCCATTCCTTTCATACCATTGGCGCAGTACAGTGTTTTCCTCTACGATGCTCAGACGCATCATTTTACATTGATGCTCCCGCGCGATACCGATGGCATGCCTGAGCAGTTCCGTTCCGATTCTGTTATGCCTGTACTCAGGCAATACTGAAAGATTGCCCAATTCACATTCACCGTTCTGTTTCAGAAGCAGTGAGTAATATCCCCGGATGATACCGCTTTCTTCATCCAGAAACATGAGCCGGTGTTCCTGATCCATATGCCATATCAGCCGATTTTCATCCGTGGCAAAAGCTACATATCTTGGCGCGTTTTCCTCCGTAAAGCCGAATTCATCCGCCACTGTATGATGGCTGCGCCGGATCACCTGCACGCATTCAGGTATTTCTTCTTTTCGGACTTCTCTGATCATTTTTTTACGCTCCTGCAAATCCCGATTGTCGATCGTAAACGAACTCAAATAATTTCTTTTTTTCTCTCAACGGGGTATCTCGACAAACTGGAATTGGCGGTTTGCCGCTCATTTAGGGATTCGCATAAAGTAGTGCTCTTCATCTTCGCATGTTATTCGGGCTCCATTCTTCAGCATGACTTTCTGCGAGGCGATGTTATCCTTATTGACACGCAAATAGATCTCATCCTCCGGCACGATCCCCCGTGCGATTTCAAGTGTCAGCTTCAAACCCGTTGTTCCGTAGCCATTGCCGCGCATATCATTTCGAATGCTGTATCCGATATGGCCTGCGCCGTTACGTAACGATTCCGTCAGGTAATGACGGATACGGAATTCACCAACCAAACAATCTCCGTCCCACAGGTAGTAATATGTTTCAGGCACAAACCAGTCCGGCATATCGACGGGCTGTTCGTAAGAGATCAATTTAGGAAGTACTGTCCCGACATACTCCTCATAGGACACGCCATGGTAGGGATTTGTCAATCCGTTTTCATCTGCGGGCAGCCCTGTTGTGTATTCCCATTGAGCCAATGCGTCCTGTATGTTGATTTTCCTTAACTCCATAGCAACCACCTTGTCAAATTTTGATTTGTCGATAGCCATTTATCTCAAAATATATTTCCCGAGTTTCCTTATTCTGCATCATCCATATAAAACTGTTGTTCATTCCAATGGACATAATGATATATGTTTTCCTCATCAATATACATTTCAGAATACAAGCAAGTCACAATATCCATGTCATCAAATAAATCAAATTCCCAATCCCTATTCTTATATTCTTCCTCACCTTCAAATCTGTCATCTGCTTCTATGATTTCTATGTATCCAAGAGCCTCTTCATTGCAAAGATAAATCAAGAGTTCATCCAAAACACTATGCGCCATCATAGACATTCCATGCCCTGCTCTTCTGCGCATATTTAACAGTTCACATTTCATATGATAAAGGAAGTCATAGTCATATCTCATCAGAAACTGTGGCGGAAGTTCATCCTTCAGCAATGAAAAATCCAATTGCCCAACATGCGAACCTGCAGGCAAAGATTCTAGTCCCTCTAAATCCTGTTTGATATTGTCCAATAATATATCACTGCCGATTGCAAAAGATATTGCTGCCCTTTGACCATGATTATCCTCAAGGTACTTTGACCAAGCCTCATGATTTCTATATTTTTCAACAGAAAGGGGATTATCATCTTCTCTCTCCTCATCAGGAAAAGCTCTCCAATTAAGTGCCCTGCAAATCCCTTTACTTTTGTCGACTCTGATGGATTCACCTGCTTCGTACCGGCTCCAGGTTTTGGTCCCGACTCCAGCACGTGAAGCTGCTTCTTCTATAGTTAACTGTAATTCAATGCGCCTTTTGCGAATCATTTGAGCCAATTTCTCATTCCCGGGGATTGTGTGCTGAGCCATTTTTACACCCTCCTTTTTGACCGGTCATTTCTATGTCATTATGTCATTAATGGGGAAACTTGTCAATCCCTCTATTATGAAATAAATATTCCTAGCAGAAATCTGGCCAGCAACCAGGGAACGGCAGCACAGGGCCAAGAAAGAGGACAAGAGCAAAACGCCTGTGACCGTCCAGCAGAAATTCGCTGTGGCCGGCGAATCACGGAAGGCCATGGTGGCAGCAATTGCGGAGATAACCGGCGAGAAGCCCAGGTATCTGCGAATGCCTTCACAGGCCTTTGAGATTGGCCAGTGTTCCGTAAGCAAGGAAGGCATGCTCTGGGGACCCGATTGCAACGAGCTGATTCAGCAGCTGATGGAGTGAAGGTTTTTAATACGACAGCCAACTGTATCCCGGAAGAAAACTATATGGTTGACATCAGTGAGCGGCTGGAAGAAATCAAAAAGATGGTGGACGAAAAAAATATTTTACCATTAATCGCGAAAGTGCACAGGGGACTGTCCCCTGTGCTCACTTGAGGCCGAAGACATTTTTGGCGTTGGACCAGAAGATGAGGCGGTATTCTTCGTCGGACAGGTTCAGGTCCAGGAGGTGACGGATCTCCGGGGCTGGGAACCACATGGGGTAATCCGTGCCGAAGAGGACTCTGTGGACACCCCAGCGGCGGATCAGATCCCGGCCTTTGTCCGGGCCCAGCCAATAGAAGGAGGAGGATGTATCCACGAAGATGTTCTCGAAGCCGGAGAGCAGGCTGAAGGCATCCTCCCAGACGCTCCAGCCGCCCAGATGGGCGCCGACGAACTTCAGGCGGGGAAACGCGCGGAGGATGGGAAGAATCCGGTTTGGATTGGAATAGTCGAAGCGGTGATCCCCGGTATGTACCAGCACAGGAAGGCCGGCATCCTGGCAGAGCTGATAGATGGGCATGGCCTGGGGAGAGTCAGCCTCAAAACGCTGGACATCCGGATGGAGCTTGACGCCATTCAAGCCCAGGGAGAGCAGTTCGCTGAAATCCTGCTCCAGGTGATCGGAAGCGGGGTGCAGGGTTCCCAGGCCCGTGAAGGCTCCCTCCGAACGGGCGGCTTCGGCGGCAATGAAACGATTGATGCTGGAGACCTGATGGGGCGTGGTGGCGACGGAGTGAACCAGGAAATGGGAAATGCCCGCCTCGCGGCCCAGGCGGAGGAGGGTTCCCGTGGTGCCATCACAATGGTCGAAGGGGAGGCCGCCATAAAAGCTGTCGATGCCTTCCACCGCCCGACGGGCGATGGCTTCCGGATAGATGTGGCAGTGGGCGTCAAAGATCCTGTACGTGGTGCATCCGTCCTTTCCGGCTGACGTGGAAGAATCAGGAAGGAATTATAATGCGAAATCCAGAGATGCGCAATGACCGGGGGCGGAGGAGATGGGAATTGGACAAAGGAAAAACAAGGGAAGCGGTGAGGTTGTATCAGCATACAATTAGAATGCACAGGGGACTGTCCCCTGTGTTCCCGGACAGATCAGTCCGCCGCTGCTTGCAGTAGCACTTCCAATTCTGCCAGACCCGCGTCCCGGAACCGATAGGTCTGCGCAATGCTAAACTGCATTTTCTCCGCGACTTCGGTCCAGCGGTTTTTCTCCAGATAGTACAGGATCAGCGCACGCTGTCCGAGCGGGTTCTGCAGGCGGGTCAGCATCATACCGACTTCTGAAATGGTCTCCTGCTTTGCAATCTCCGCCGCAGCAATCTCCCGCTCCATCTCATCAATCTCCGCATGCAGTGTCTCATGCTTCTGCAGGTCAAGGGAATCGGAGTGGGGCATGTCCGTCAGATAGACCGAGGTGTCGGTCAGCAGCATCCGCAGGTTCAGCACACGCTCCTTCATGCTGCGTCCTACTCCGAAGATAGGCTGCACGACCCGCTCCATGGTCGTGGATTTTCCGCTGCCTGCCTCGCCGATCATATACAGATGCGGATACTTGATCGCGGCGGTCATGGAAAACGCCGGGCAGCTGGGTATCCGGAATGAGAATCTGGTGGAATTCACCCGGACCATGATTGACCTGGGCAATTCCACGAATGTGGCTGCGGATCCCTGCGCTGCGGAGAATCTCCTTCACGAAGCACCCGGATACCCAGGCCAGCACCGTGACGGTCTTGGCCGGCTCGTTGTATTCCAACAGCTGCGCGCCGATATTCCGCAGCTCCTCCGCCGTTGCCGGATCATTGCTGACAACCCGGCTGTCAATCACCGCTGCCTTCTCCATCTGGACGATGTCCTCCACGCGTTCACCGCCTGCCATGAATGCGCCGGATTTATCAGCAAAGAGCCAGTGGCCATCCCGCTCATAAAGGCCGGAAGCCCGGCTTCCGAAAATGGAGGCCGGGTGATTCCTTAGTGCTCCTCGTACATGTATCTGACGTTCAGCATAAAACTCAGCAAGCCCTCGAGTCTGCCACGCTTCAGCGTATCCTCCTCGATTATAAAGCGAAAGAAGCAATTTTCTTTGAGGTATGTTTTTGCTTCGTCCAGGCTGGTTATCCCGGGTTCATTGGCATCTTCAACAAGGTATTTCTTCAGCCTTGCATTCGATGAAGGCCCATGAAGGTGGTTGTTATACAGGCGCTGCCGGAGATTCTTTGTCCTGCCAACATAAAGAGTTTCATTTGTCTCCTTATGGAAGATTGCATACACACCAGGCTCGGCAGGTATTCCCGAAGGCTTCAGATCGCAGAAGAACATGCCAGGGACCGACAGAAATTGATTGGTCAGGCTGATCCCTTCTTGAAGCCGTTCCAACATTTCCACGGTCACCCACTCCCTTCATTAGCTGTTTACAACACATTCTATCAAAGCATAGCCCCTGTGTCCATCCAGCGGAAACGCTTTAGCGAACTAAACTGGACATTTTGAAAGCGGAAAAAAGCGGAAATTTACGGAAAAATGCGGAAGGAGTTTTTTCAGAGCGGAAAATCGTGCCTTGCCGCCGTGCTGCAACCCGGGAGGTTGCAAAGCGGAAATAAGCGGAAAAACCGCAGGAAAAGCAAAACCCCGGGAGCATTGATTTACAATGTCCCGGGGAGTCGAAGTGGCGGGATTCGAAACGCAACCTCAATCGTCGCGGAACGCCCTTGGAGCGGGCGCTCCGCTCGTTTCGGTTGATTCGTTCGCCTTCCTTCGCCTGCGGCGACGCCCCACTGGGGCGACGGTCGGCTCGCTCACCCCCAGCCTTTCCAAGGCTGCAGCTCCGACTCCCGGCAAACGTCAATATGAAAATCCGGATACCCACAAGGGGCATCCGGATTTTCATGTCGAAGTGGCGGGATTCGAACCCGCGGCCTTTTGGTCCCGAACCAAACGCGCTACCAAACTGCGCTACACCTCGAAGCTGGAGCCGATGAGGGGACTCGAACCCCTGACCTGCTGATTACGAATCGGCTGCTCTACCAACTGAGCCACATCGGCACAACCAGCAACGGGTATTATAACAAAGGCGCAGCCTTTTGTCCAGCATTATTTTTCGCTGTTTTCCGTTTTCATCCTTTTTCCGCCGGTTTTCCCGCTTTTCGGTTTTCCTCCGTTACCGCGCCGCGGCGCTGAAACCCGCGAGGGCGCCGGTACTGAAGGCAATCTGCAGATTGTAGCCGCCGGTATGGGCGTCCACGTCCAGCAGTTCTCCCGCGAAGAAAAGGCCGGGAACCAGTTTGCTTTCCATCGTGCCCGGGTTCACCTCCCGGACGGATACGCCGCCCCGGGTCACAATGGCTTCCGCCAGGGGGCGGCGGCCCTGAATGGCCAGGGGCAGGGCCTTCAATGAGCCTAAAAGCGCTTCCCGCTGGGCCGCGGTCACCTGGTTGCAGGGCAGGGAGGCCGGCAGGCCGCACAGGGACGGAAAGATCTCCGCCAGGCTGGCGGGAAGCAGGCCTGGCAGGATATTCCGCAGCTGCTTTCTGCTGCCCGCTTCAAGATCCCGGAGCAGGCGGGCCTCCAGCTGCTGCCGGTCCAGCCCCGGCTTCAGATCCAGCTCCAGCGCGCAGTCCGTCCATGGTTCCGGCAGATGGCAGCTGGCTTCCAGAATCAGCGGGCCGGAAAAGCCGAAATGGGTGAAAAGCATCTCGCCCAGTTCCGTATAGAGGGTCTTTTTCCCTTTCTTCAGCGTCAGGCGCACATTTTTCAGGCTCAGGCCCTGCAGATCGTGAGGCCAGGTTTCCCTGGATTCCAGTCCGATGAGCGAGGGAATCGCAGGGAGCACCGTATGCCCCAGCTCCCGGGCCAGGCGATAGCCGTCTCCCGTCGAGCCGGTAGCCGGATAGCTTCCACCCCCCGTGGCGAGGATCACCGCGTCCGCGGGGATCATTCCGCCGCTGTGGGTTCCCGGCGCCGAGCCGCGTGACGTAGGGATGTCCGCTTCCATTTTCCCATGCGCAGGGGGCAGCGCGAAGCCGCTTTGGCCGGGCAGCTCCGTGGCCGTCACGCCGGCCGCGCTGCCGTCCTCCGCAAGGCGGATGCCGGTGACCTGCTGACGCAGCAGAATCCGCACGCCCAGCTGCTGACACAGGCGCACCAGCGTCTTCGTCACGTCGCTGGCCTTTTCCGTGGCCGGAAACACCCGCCGGCCTCTCTGGACGATCGTCGGGCACCCGCTGTCCGCCAGCAGGGCCATCATATCCTGCGGGGAGAAATAATGCAGCGCGCTGTACAGAAAGCGGGGATTCCGCGGCACCTCCGCCAGAAACGCATCCAGCGTGCAGTCATTGGTCACGTTGCAGCGGCCCTTCCCCGTCAGATAAATCTTCTTCCCCGGCTTCTCATTATGCTCCAGGATGGTCACATCCGCGCCTGCCCTGGCCGCGTGAATCGCGGCCATCAGGCCGGCGGCGCCCGCGCCAATGATCAGCACCTTGCTCATCTCGTCCGCTCCTTTGCTTCACGGAAAACGCGCTTGCCCGTTTTCCGTGTTCCGGCTCATCATAGCGCGGAAAAAGCAAAAGCGCAAGCTTTGCGCCTGCGCCCGGCTTTCTTCTGTCTTCATTCGATCTCATTCAGCTCCAGGGTTTCCTCCGCTTCCAGGGTCACATGGCCGGTCAGGAACAGTTCCCGCACCCCGCTGTCCCGCCAGTCCGCCCTTACGGCCAACACGCCGCCGGGCTGCTCGATTTCAACCTCCACGGACTTCCCCGCCTTCCAGGCCATCCACGCGGCGATGGCCGTACTGCCGCTGCCGCAGGCGGTCTCCCAGACGAGGGTCTGACTCTCCCGGACAAAGACCAGAGGGGTCATGCGCCCGGCGGCTTCCTCCCATTGCAGAAGCCCCAGCGCGGGCGCCCGGATCTCCGCCGCGGCCCGCGTCAGCAGCGCTTCCGCCTCATCCCTGCCGCGGGAAGCCCCCACATCAATCAGATGGACCATTCCCGGCAGCATCACCGCTGTCAGCGGGACCGCCCCCACCCGCGTCCGGCGGATTTCCTCCACCGGCGGCATCGTCACCGTGCCGCGCCATCCTTCTTCCTTCCGGCGGATCGTGCAGCGTACCGGCGCGTCCGCGCCGGATACCTCGAGATACACCGTCTCTTCCTGTCCCGGCGTCAGCCTGTCCCGCAGCAGGAAAGCCGCCGTCGCCATGGACGCGTTGCCGCAGAATTCCCCACCCATCATCTGCAGGCGGGCCATGGCGCCGGGCTTTGATGCCGGCATCAGGTATCCCACCTGCTCGCACCGATCCATCAGGGCCGCGGTGATCCCCGACCGCGCCGCGTCGGATATGGGATCCAGTACCAGGCAGGTTCTGTTCCCGGTGGGGTTCAGCAGCGCATAGCGAAGGGACCGCATCCATTTTCCACTCCTTTGTTGTTCTGATTATTGCGACGACAGCCGGCGCAGGAACTGGATCGTCCTTTCCTGGGTGGGATGATCGATCACCTCCCGGGGGTCTCCCTGCTCCACAATGACGCCATCGTTCATGAACACCACATAGTCCGACACATCCCTGGCAAAAGCCATCTCGTGGGTGACGATCACCATGGTCATCTTCTTCTCCGCCAGGGAGCGGATAACCCGCAGGATTTCCCCGGTCAGCTCCGGATCCAGCGCCGAGGTCGGCTCATCAAAGAACAGTATTTTGGGGTTCATGGCCAGGGCCCGGGCGATGGACACCCGCTGCTGCTGACCGCCGGAAAGCTGATAGGGGTACGCGTCCGCCCGGTCCGCCAGCCCCATCTGGGAAAGCAGCTCCCGCGCTTCCGCCTCCACTTCCTTCCGGTTCCGCTTCTGGACCAGCATCGGCGCTTCCATGATATTCTTCAGCACCGAATAGTGCGGAAACAGATTGAAATTCTGGAACACGAGCCCGAACATATTGCGGATCTGATGCAGCTCCTGGGGCGGCGCGTAAACAGCCCGCTGCCCGTTATCCCTGGCCGCGTAGTGTCCGTCATAAATCAGATCCCCGCCATCCATGGTTTCCAGCAGGGTGGCGCAGCGCAGCAGGGTGGATTTTCCGCTGCCGCTTGGGCCGATACTCGACAGCACCTGGCTCTCCTCCACGCTGAGGCTCAGATCCTTCAGCACCTCCATGCCGTCAAAATGCTTGCGGCAGTGGTTGATCTCCAGCAGTTTTCTCACGGCGCGTCCCTCCCCTTACCGATAGTAGCTCAGCTTTTTTTCGGCCCGGCCCATGACAAAGTCCACCAGCAGGTTGAATACATAGTAGAACAGGCCGGCCACCAGGAAGGGAACAAAGCTGGTCTGGGAATTGGCGATCTGTTTGCCGATGGTGAACATCTCCTGATAGGACACGGTGAACGCCATGGAGGTATCCTTGACCAGGGTCACCACCTCGTTGGTGATGGAGGGCAGAATCCGCTTGATCACCTGTGGCAGAATAATCCGCAGAAAGGTCTGCGCCTTCGTGTATCCCAGCACCTGGGCCGCCTCATACTGCCCCACGGGCATGCTTTCAATGCCCCCGCGGTAAATCTCCGCGAAATACGCGGCATAGTTGATGGAAAAGGCGATGACCACGGGAATCAGCTTGTTGCGGGATACGCTGAGCCCGAAAAGATAATAGGGCCCATAGGTTACCGCCAGCAGCTGAAGCATCAGGGGGGTGCCCCGCAGCACGGAAATCACGGCCCGGGTCACGTAGGAGACCGCCTTGTTTCTGCTCATGCGCAGCAGCGCCACCAGCATGCCCAGGGGCAGGGAAAAAAGCAGCGTCAGGAAGAAGATGGCGCAGGTTTTTCCAAACCCGTCCCCCATCTTGATAAACATGGTTGCAAGTGACATCCGCGTGCCTCCGCTCTGCGCAAAATTCCCGGAGGAGAGGGAACGACCTCTTGGATCCTTCCCGCCCTCCTCCGGGATGAAAAACGTTGAAAACCTTCGGACAGCCCCCGATCACCGGGCCCTGATGCATTCAGCCCCCGCCCGGCCCCGCGGGTCTCCGTTCCCGGGCATTCCCTTAATCCGCGTTCAGGAACAGCAGATTGTTCACAATGTCCGGATATTTGGCGGCGATCTCCGCGTAGGTGCCGTTGGCCACCAGCTGGGCCACCGCGTCCTCGATCTTCGCGCACAGCTCCGCGTCATCCGCCCGGAAGGCCAGGCCGTACTGCTCCGCGCCCAGATTCTCATTCAGCACTGCCAGATGATCCTTGCCGGCGGTGTACGCCGCGGCCACAGGCAGATCCACGAAAACCGCGTCCACGCCGTTGCCTTCCAGCTCCGTGAAGCAGACCAGGAAGCTCTGGCAGGTCACCAGCTCTGCGAAAGTATCCCGCAGATCCGCCAGATCGCCGTTCAGCAGCGCCTCGCCGGAGGTACCCAGCTGCACGGCCACCACCTTGCCCGCCAGGTCCGCGGAGGAAGCGATGCCGCTGTCCTTCCGGACCACCAGCACCTGGGTATTGTCATAATAGGGCCTGGAAATCACGTATCCGGCTTCCTTCATGCTGTCCAGGATCGTCATGCCGGACCAGATAACATCACATTCGTGGTTGTCCAGCTGGATCAGCTTGTTATCCCAGTCCACGGCAAAAACTTCATAATCCAGCCCGGCCAGCTCACAGGCCGCCTTGGCAATCTCCACATCGAAACCGGTATACTCCCCATCGTCCCCCAGATAGCTGAAGGGCGGATACTCCGGATCAATCCCGTGAATAAACGTGTCCGCCAGGGCGGCGCCGCAGCCCAGCGCCAGGGAGAGGGCCAGCATCAACGCAAGCAGCTTTTTCATCTTCTTTTCCTCCTTCGCCGTTCCTTTTTTACCGGAACGCTCTGTTACATTATCACTTTACCAAGTGAAAGTCAATCCGTTCGTTTCACTTCTTCCCGAAAAAACACCAGGAATACATCCGCCGCGGACATTTGAAATCCAATCAACCCTGTGGTATAATAGGTTTATCCTGGAGCAAAAGCTCCGAAACGGGAGGAAAACCATGGCAATGATTTCAACCCGGGGGCGGTACGCCCTCCGGCTGATGGTGGATCTGGCGGAGCATCAGGCGGACAGTGCTTATCTGCCCCTGAAAGAGGTAGCGGACCGGCAGGGAATCTCCGAAAAGTACCTGGAGAGCATCGTGAAAAGCCTGGTGCAGGGGAAAGTACTTCAGGGCTCCCGCGGCAAAGGCGGCGGATACCGGCTGGCTCTGCCGCCCGCGGAATGCACCCTGGGCAGCGTGCTGCGGCTGACGGAGGGGGATCTGGCTCCGGTGGCCTGTCTGGAGGAAGGCAGCGCCCCCTGCGAGCGGGCCGCCCGGTGCCCGACGCTGCCGGTCTGGACGCGGCTCAACGGCATGATTCAGCAGTTTCTGGACAGCGTCACCCTGGCCGACCTGATGGAACCGGACCAGAACCCCTGACCGAAGGCCATCCCGTCAAACGCGCTCACACGGTCCTGTGCCGGCCTGTCCTGTCCGCTTCGTCCTGGAAAAGCACAAACCCGTTCCGTCAGGCAGGCGCAGCGCGGCACAAAAAGAGATCGCTCCCATCCGGAGCGATCTCCTTTTATGTTTCCGAAGAATTACTTATGCCCGTTCGGCGCGTTGTCATAGGCGAACTGGATGGCCTCAGTGTGAAGGCTGTCCACCTTCTTGCTGCCGTGGGTCCAGCTGTTTGTGAAATGGAGACACAGCACGCCGTTGAAGTCATTGGTCTTGATGGTCTGATCCTTCGCGTCATGCGGCACGCCGTACAGGGAGCAGGCAAAGGTTCTGGTGCCGATGGTCACCAGGCAGGGCCTGCGCTGATACAGGTTCTTGCTGGCGATCTCCGAGGCGGCGGTTACGCCATAGGCCTTGCACAGCCGGGCCGTATCCGCGGCGGTCAGCGGCTCCGCGTCCACGTGGTAGCCGCCGCTCCACCGGTGCGCCCACCAGACGATGCCGGTCTTCACGTCGTATACCTTGTAATTGGCGCCCTTCGCCCACAGGTCGTTGATGCCGCCGGTCCACCAGTCAATCTTCTCCGCCGGATACAGCGTCATGGTCAGGTTGCTCGTGTCCGCTGCGCCAACCGGCACGGTACCATACAGCGCGTGCTGGGTCGCCGGGCCGGCGATCCCGTCCACGCTGAGCTTGGAAGCTCTCTGGAAGGCCTTCACCGCCGTCTCCACGGCGGTGGTGTACTTGTTGGTCACCGAGCCGGAATAATAGCCCTTATTCTTCAGCGCCTGCACCAGGTTCTGCACGGCGGTACCGGTGGAACCGACCCGCAGGGTGGAATAGCTGGCTTCCACCTGGGAGGAGGTCCCCGTGATCACCGCGCCGGTGGGCGCGGCCGTGGGCACGGGCGTCGGCGTCGCGGATCCGTCCGCGTTCACGATGGCCACATAGCTGCCATGCATGTATCCGTACCCCAGAGTGCTGTGCTTTACGTAGTACCACGTAACACCGTTTACCACGGTGGGCGTGCCGTAATAGGGCATGATGGTTCCCTTGCTCTCCACCCGACCGATCATGGCCGAGTATCCCGCCTTCGTGCGGAGGTTAACGCCGCTGGAAGTGGTCTTCACATATCCCGTGGCGTTCGCGTCCTCCACCACGGCTTCGGAAGCGCCTGTCGTATCCGTGGCCGTGCCGCTTCCCGAGATCACCTTCACCACGTCATTCCGCAGATAACCCCGGTTGCCGTTCGCGTCCACATAGTACCAGGTATACCCGCCCTTGGTGGTGGGCTGCTGCAGATAAGGGAGCGTAACCCCCTTGGCGATCTGCTTGATCACCGTGCCGCCCATGGTGGAGCGAAGATTGCATCCGCTCATGACCGTCTGGACATAGCCCACCACGGAGGCGGTCGCCGTGGAAGACGTGGGAGCGGGCGTCGGCGTCACGGATGCCGCCGTACCCGCCGCCGTTGTCGTTGTTGTTGTAACAACGGAGGAAGACGCGATCAGCCGCACACAGTCGCCCCGGACGTAATAGGTCTTTCCGTTTTTCGTCACCGGGTACCAGGTGTATCCGGCCGCGTTCACCGCATTGCCCGCCAGGGGCAGGATCGCGTTCTGGCCTTCCCAGTCATTGTCCCGGTCGTAGCTTCCGTTCGGGCTGGTCCGCAGGTGCGCGGAGGTCAGCACCAGCTGCACCGCGTTGTAGCCCGCGGTGCTGGGGGGCGGCGTGGGCGTCGCGGTGGGGCTGATGGTTACCTGAGCCGCCGCGCCGCCGGTGAGCACCCGCACAAACTCGCTGTTGACATATCCCTTCTTGCCGGCATAGCTGACGCCGTACCAGTAATCTTCACCAATGCCGTCCGGGATGCTGGTGATAGTCACCACCGTCCCCCGGTCCAGCTTCATGATGCTGTGATACTTTTTGCCCGGCCCCTCCCGGAAGTTGGTGCCGCCGTTGGTGATGGAACCGGTGGTTCCGCTGGCCGCGGCGGTGCTGCCCGTGGAGGACGTGCTGGTGGTTGTACTGGTGGACGTGCTGGTGGTTGTACTGGTGGACGTGCTGGCGGAAGTGCTGGTGGACGTGCCCGTCCCCGCGGAAGAAACCCGCTTTGTGCTCAGATACTCCGACGTCTCCGCGTCCGTCAGGGGGCGGAAATAGTCCGAGGTCACATAGCCCCAGTACGTCCGGGCCGTCGTCGGGTCCGGCGCGTCGGGATGAGGCGCGATGACCCGGTACCACAGCGTACCGTTCACCGTGGACTGCGAATGAATCGTGCACACCCAGCCCACCGGCATCACGAACCAGAACGCGGAGCTGGAGGAGGCCTCCCGCCGCAGCCGGACGCTGCCGTTAATGACCATGCCGTAATCCTCCGCGTGGGCGGAGCCATTGAAAAGACCGCCGGGGATTAGGGAGACCACCAGCGTCAGCGCCACAAACAGCGCCAGGAAGCGGCTGTGCCGAATCGTCATCGTGAAATCACCTCAATGCATAGGATTACACAGGCTTATTTTATTTCAAAATTGTTACGATGTCAATATCTTTTTTAAGATTTACGCAAGATTTTCGTCTGAATTTGGAGACAAAAAAAGATCCCCTTCCCACCGTCCGGGAAAGGGATCCCCGCTTATTTCACAACAATATTCACAATCCGGCCCTTCACGTAGATTTCCTTCACGACCGTCCTGCCGCTCATGGCGTTCTGAACGTTCTTCATGCCGTGGGCCTTTTCCAGCACGGAGGCCTGCTCCTCATCCACGGCGATCTCCACCGTGGCCCGCACCTTGCCGTTGACCTGTACGGGAATCTGGATCGTATCCTCCCGGATCTTCTCCTCATCCCACGCGGGCCATGGCGCCCGCGCCAGGCTTTCGTCGTGGCCGAGGATCTGCCACATCTCCTCGCCGATATGGGGGCAGACGCAGCTGATCATCTTCACAAAGCCCTCGGCGTATTCCTTCGGGCAGGCGCCGTTCTTGTAGCAGGCGTTGACAAAGATCATCATCTGGCTGATGGCGGTGTTGAAGCCCAGGCTCTCGTAATCCTGGGTCACCTTCTTCACCGTCTGATGATAAACCCGCTCCAGGGCCCCGTCGTTTTCCTCGGTCCAGTTTTCCTCCCGGGTAAAGAAGGTCCAGACCCGGTTCAGGAAGCGGCGGGCGCCTTCCACCCCCTGGGGGCTCCAGGGTTTGGAAACCTCCAGCGGGCCCATGAACATTTCATACAGCCGCAGGGTATCCGCGCCGTAGTCCCGGACGATGTCACTGGGATTCACCACGTACTTGGGGAAGCGCTTGCCCATCTTGATGCCGTTTTCCCCCAGGATCATCCCCTGATGCACCAGCTTCTGGAAGGGCTCCTTCACCGGGCTGATGCCCTTGTCGTACAGATAGCGGTTCCAGATGCGGCTGTACATCAGGTGGCCCACCGCGTGCTCCGGCCCGCCGATGTACAGATCCACCGGCAGCCAGTGCTTCAGCAGGGCCGGATCGGCCAGGGCCTGGTCGTTATGGGGATCAATGTAGCGCATGTAGTACCAGCTGGAACCGGCGGAGCCGGGCATGGTGGACGTTTCCCGGGTGCCCTTCACGCCGTTCCGGTCATACTGTTTCCATTCCACCGCGTTCTCCAGCGGCGCCTGCCCGTTCTTCCCCTTATAGTCCTCCAGCTCCGGCAGCACCAGGGGCAGCTCCTCATCCGGCAGGGCGTAGAGCCCGCCGTCCTCCCGGTGCACGATCGGCACCGGCTCTCCCCAGTAGCGCTGGCGGGCAAAAATCCATTCCCGGAAGTGATAGTTGACCGTCCGCCTGGCCACGCCCATCTTTTCCAGCTTGGCGGTAATGGCCTCCTTCGCCTCCTCCACGGTCATCCCCGTGAATTCCGCGCTGTTGATCAGCCGGCAGCCCTTTCCCAGATAATCGCCCTTCTCAAAGGCGTGCTCCGAGCAGTCGCGGCCGTCGATGACCTGAATCATGGGAATCCCGTGGGCCTGGGCGTACTCAAAGTCCCGCTGATCGTGGCTGGGCACCGCCATGACGGCGCCGGTTCCATAGCTGGCCAGCACGAAATCGCCGATGAAGAGCTCCGCCTCCTGCCCGTTGACGGGGTTGATGCACCTGACCCCCTCCAGCCGGCAGCCGCTCTTTCCCTTGTTCAGCTCCGTGCGGTCCATGTCGTTCTTTTTCCGGGTCTCCTCAATATAGGCCTTGACCTCTTCCTGATTCCGGATCCGGGGCATCAGATCCTGCACCAGCTGCCCGTCCGGCGCCAGCACCATGAAGGTGATGCCGTAGATGGTCTCGATGCAGGTGGTGAAGATGGAGAAGCTGCCGCCGCCCACGATCTGGAACTGCACCTCCACGCCCTCGGACTTGCCGATCCAGTGGCGCTGCATGTCCTTGGTGCTCTCCGGCCAGTCAATCCCGTTCAGCCCCTCCAGCAGCTTTTCCGCGAAGGCGGGCTGATTGATGACCCACTGTTTCATGTTCTTGCGCACCACGGGGTACCCGCCGCGCTCGCTCTTGCCGTCCACCACCTCGTCGTTGCTGAGCACGGTGCCCAGCTCCTCGCACCAGTTGACGGGCATGTCGATATACTGGGCGTATCCGTCCAGGTACAGCTGTTTAAAGATCCACTGGGTCCATTTGTAAAACTCCGGATCGCTTGTGGCGATCATCTTGGACCAGTCGTAATCAAAGCCCAGCTCCCGCAGCTGTCTGGAGAAGGTCTCAATGTTCCGGGCGGTAAAGCCCTCCGGATGGTTGCCGGTGGTGATGGCGTACTGCTCCGCCGGCAGGCCGAAGCTGTCGTACCCCATGGGGTGCAGCACGTTGTATCCCTGCATCCGCTTCATCCGGCTGACAATGTCCGTGGCGGTATATCCTTCCGGGTGCCCGGCGTGCAGGCCCACGCCGCTGGGATAGGGGAACATGTCCAGGGCGTAAAACTTCGGCCTGGAAAAATCCCATACATCCGTCCGGAAGGTCTGATGCTCCTCCCAGTAGCGCTGCCATTTCGGTTCAATCACCTTGGGGTCGTAATTCCGTTCCATGATTCGCCTCACCCGATCCTTTCATGCAGTGGAGAGAGTATAGCATAAACCCGAAGCAAACTTCAAGCGCTGATCACGGCCATGTCCTCGCACAGCACCACGGCGTGGGGCGTATACACGTACCGTCTTTCCGGATCGCGCTGCCCAAAGGGCACAAACTGATCCCGCCGCGCCATCATGCAGGCGGGGGAAACCCCGTCCACATTATGCACCTTGTTCATCCGGTCCCTGGGGCCGCCGGCGCCGTTTTTCAGCCCGGCCTGATCGTTCCGCCCGTCCACCCATCCGCCGAAGGTGATCCGGTTCTTCCGGTCCACCAGCACCGGGGTCACGCCCGCGACCCCGTCCATCTGGGCGTACATCAGCAGCTCCCGGAAGAAATGCCTGGTTTCCACCACGCTGGCCGCGTCCAGGAAGAGGAGATAGTCGGCGGCGCTCTCCGCGGCCGCCTGGTTCAGCGTCTCCGTCAGCCCCTTCAGATCCGTCACCGCCAGCGTCGCCCGCAGCCCGGGCCAGGGCGCCTGCGCCTCCAGATCCGCCAGGGCCTCCCGGCACGCGTCCTCCGAGCTGGAGAAAATCACCGCTTCCATGCTGGCGTCCCGGGGGAAATCATACCAGAGCCGGATTTTTTTCTCCACCGGCACGGCCACCACCGGAATGGGGGACAAATCCTCGTTGGCCCGGCACCCCGCCCACAGGCACTGATCCAGATGCCGCCGGCTCAGGGAGGAGGACACCTTCCGCCAGCTGTACAGCACATAGGGCACATGCGCGATCCGCTTCGTCCGCCGGCACAGCCGCAGGTACAGCTCGTGATCCTGGCTGCCCTCGTAGCCTTCCCGCAGGCCCCCCGCGTCCCGCAGCAGCTCCGCCCGGATCACCCCCAGATGGCTCATGTAATTATCCGCCGCCAGGGTTTCCGGCTGATAGCCCGGCTTCCGGTGCGGATCCATGTGCCGCCGTCCATTCTCCGTCATCATGTCCTCATCCGAGTACAGCAGATCCGGATGGCTCCGGGCGATCTCCTCCGCCACCCGCCACAGGGCATCCGGCGTCAGCCAGTCATCATGATCGCACAGGGCGATGTATTCCCCGCGGGCCTGGGCGATGGCGCCGTTGGTGTTTCCCGCGATGCCCAGGTTCTCCGGCGCGTGGATCACCCGGAACCGCGGATCCGCCGCGGCGGCCCGGTCCAGCAGGGTCACCGTCTCCGCCCGGTCGCTGGCCCCGTCAAAAAGGATGGCCTCCCAGTCCCCGTAGGTCTGGGCCTCCAGGCTGTCCAGCAGCGCCCGCAGAAAGCTTTCTTTCGTATTATATACCGGAATCACCACGCTGATCAGGCCCGCCGCCGGCGGATTCGCCCGCTGCCGGGCCAGCTCCTCCTCCGTGGGCCTTTCCCTGCGCCACTGCCGGTCCCAGGTGCCCAGGATCACCTGCCCTGCCTTTTCCCCCAGCCGGCGCAGGGTGTAGCCCACCCCATGGGTTTCCGCGTATTCCTTCAGTCTGGTAATTCCGCTCATTGCATTTCTCCCGTGATTTTTTCTTGGAAAACCATTGACAATTCTTGCTTTGTACGCTATACTGGGTCAGGATTTGTAAAATCTGGTCAATTTGAACGGAGGGAAGTCCATGGAGTCCTATCTGTTGCAGAATATTCCGGATGAATTGGCTTCCCTGGCAGTGGAAGGTTTCCACAAGCCGGGCAGCCTTACCCTGGCCAGCGGCGCCTGGATTCACGCCGCGGGCAGTTTCGTTCTGGAGCAGGGAACCTTCCCCCTGCGCGGGCATGAGCAGTGGGTCTGGCTCGCGCTGGAAGCCGGGGATGTGCTCCTCCGGTGGGATCAGCACGAGCTGGTGCTGAAAGCCGGGTCCACCTGCTTCCTTCCCGGCGGCAGCCGCCCCTGTGAGATCGTGGCCGACGGGCATGCCCGCTGCCTCTGGATCGCCCTGGAAGGGCCCCTGAGCCCCCTGGTGGTCCGGAAGATGGGCGCCCTCCTTCATATGCCCCTGCGGCAGGGCGCCCTGCCCAGCCAGCTGTACCTGGCCTCCCAGATCGTGCAGGTCATCGTCCGCCACAGCGGCAGCTCCGACGCGACCTATCAGCTGCAGCACCTGCTCTATGGCATGATCGCCAGCCACTGGGGCCAGCCCGTGGCCATGGACGCCATGCTGAGCCATGAAATCGCCAAGGTGGTGGACACCCTCCGGGCCAATCAGTACCGGGACAACTTCTCCCTGGCGGAGATGGCCGCCATCTCCCGCATGCCCATGGAAACCTTCCGGAAGCGCTTCGTGGCCGAGGTGGGCATGCCGCCCCTGAGCTACGTGCTTCACTGTAAAATGGAGCGGGCCAAGGAGCTCCTGCGGGATCAGAACTACTCCGTCCGCCAGGCCGGCGTCGAGGTCGGCATGCAGGATCCCTATCACTTCTCCAAGCAGTTCAAGAACATCGTGGGCATCAGCCCCAGCGCTTTCATGAAGCAGGCTTCCGCCCCCAACGCCACCATCCGGGGCGTGACCAAAAAGGAAAAGGGCAAAAAAGACACCCACTGACCGCTTTCCGGCCTCCCTTCGGGGAGGCTTTTTTACGCCTTTTCCGCCGCCCCGTCCGAGGCGCCGTTTGCGCTTGTTTCGGGGACGGTTTCCGCTCCACCCGGAACGGTTTCAGGGCCGTCCGTCCTCTCTGCGCCGGTTTTCATTCCGGGCGGAGCAGCTTTCGGGCCGCCTGTTCCGGCTGTTCCGCTTCGCCCTGCCGCCCGCCGGTCCAGCAGCCGCTGGACCGGTTTTTCCACCCCGTAGGTGATGGCAGCCGCCAGCACCAGGGACAGCCCGAAGGCCCAGAGGGTGTAATGCAGCTGCCAGGGCTGCTCGCCGGCCTGATTGGGATACTCGCTTTCGCTGGGCGGAAAACCGATCCGCCGCATGTGCACGATCACCGTCTGATGGATCAGGTAGTAGTTCATGCTGATGCCCGCCAGGAAATGCGTCCCCCGGTTGCCCAGCAGCTTCCGCAGCGGCTTCACGCTCCGCGGCGCCGCCAGCAGCAGGGCGCCGAAAAGGGCCGCGAAAACCGGGCGGTACAGCATCTGGTTCCGCTGGATGATGGGATAATTGCTGCTGCCGCGCTCCATGCCCAGCAGCTGGCCCACCCATCCCGCCAGGCCGCTTTCCGCGGTATAGACGCTGGAGGCGGCCTGTACCCGCAGCATTCGCAGCAGCCCCCAGCCCGCCAGCAGGAAAACCCCGGTGGCCGCCCAGGCGGCCCAGGCCGGCCGCTTCTTCTCCGCCAGCCGCTCATGCGCCGCCGCCAGCAGGCATCCCAGCACATACACATCCAGGAAATTGATCAGCTGGTTCACCACCATGTTGAAGTCCTTCAGGCTCCACAGGCACCAGAGCCGGAAGCCGAAGCACAGCGTCAGCAGCGCGGCGCAGGTCCGCCCCGGCCGCCGCAAGGAGGCCCGGGCCACCCAGGGAAACAGCGCGTAGGCCTGGGTCTCGATCGCCAGCGTCCAGCAGGCCGCCCCCAGGGGCGTGGCCACGTAGGTGTCGTAAAAAAAGGGGAAGGTGAAGGTCAGGTGGGTGGCCACATCCTTCACCAGAAACTGGGGCGTGGCGTACAGCCTCCAGGGAATGCACACCCCGAAGAGGGTCAGCGCCAGGATAAACCAGTATCCCGGCAGAATTTTCCTGGCCCGCCGCCGGTAAAAAGCCCGGGGATCCGGCAGGGCGGTTCCCCCCATCCGGGCCCGGGCATAGGGCCGGTACAGCAGAAAGGCGCTGAGCAGCACCGTGCCGTCCACCCAGACATAGCCGCTCCGAAGCAGGTAATCCAAGGACCAGGACCCGACCGCCGGCGTCAGCCAGCTCTGCTGCCAGATATGGTACCAGCTGACCATAAAGATCATCAGCGCCCGCAGCCCGTCCAGCTCCGGAATCCACTTCTCCTTCATGGTCTCCCTCATGGCGCTTCGGTTTCGGTCGGCTTTTCCGCCTCCGCCAGCTTTTCCTCCACCTGCCGCAGCATGCGCTGGGCCTGATAGTATTCCGCGATGGGGGTGAGAAGCTCCTTCGCCTCCGCCCACGCGCCGGCGTCCATTTTCTGCTGCGCCAGCTCCATGCGCCAGGTCCGCAGGTTTTTCCCCGCGTCCCCGTAGGTCGAAACCAGGCTCATCTTCTCAATGGCCTTCTCCAGCTCGCCCCGCTCCGCGTCCGCCTTCGCCCCCAGGTACAGGGCCCGGGTACGGATGCGGGTCGTGTCCGCCGTGTCCTCCGGCAGCCCGGTCAGCAGCTCCGCCGCCCGGTCATAGTCCCGCACCTTGTAGGCCGCGCGGGCCATCTCCGTGGCGCAGAGGATCCATTTTTCCCTGGCGTCCCCATCCCCGTCCAGCTCCTGATAAATCGGCATGGCTTCCGCGTAGTTTTCCGCCGCCAGCTCCTTTTCCGCCTGGGCCCATCGCAGCGCCCGGGCGCGGTCCGCCGCGTCCTCGTAGCCGTCCGCGGTCAGATACGCCTGGCGGGCCGCTTCCGTCTCCCCGGCCATCTCCAGGGTGTAGCCCTTCAGATACCAGCTTTTCCGGATCAGCTCCCCGCTGTCCAGATAATCCGGGATCTGGCTCAGCAGGGCGATGGCCTCCTCGTATTCCCCCGCTTCCATCCGCTGCAGCGCCGGCTCATACAGGCAGTTTTCCGCCTGGGTTTCCGCGTCCCGCCAGCTGCCCAGCTCCAGGAAGAAAGCCCTGGCCGTGTCGAAATCCTTCGCGGAAAGCGCCGCCTCGCCCCGGGCGTAGACGCAGTCCTTCAGCAGCGTCTCCCGGCCCTCCGTTTCCTCCGGCAGGGTACGCAGCAGCGTTTCCGCCCCGTCGATGTCGCCGTCCGCCAGCAGCTTTTCCGCCCGTTTCAGGTCCACCTTCTGCGCCAGCATCCGGTCCGCATCCAGCGCGTCCGCCTCCCGCAGCCGGTCCGCGATAGCCCCCAGGGTATCCGCGTCCATGTCCGCTCCGGCCACGGCGTCGCCGCCGTCCCGCCGGGCCATGGCCAGCCGCGCGGCCGCCAGCCGGCTTTCCGCGCCGGGAAAGGACCCCAGCGCCTCCAGCGTCTCCTCCGCCTGGGCCAGTTTTCCTTCCCGCAGCGCCTGATCCGCGCTCCAGAGCCGCAGCGCCGGCACGCCCCCAAAGTAAACGCCCGCCGTCAGCAGCAGCGCCGCTCCCATGGCCAGCCCCAGCCGCCGCCGGGTCCGCTTCCGGGCCTGCTGCCGGTTATACGCTTCCTCCCGGACCCGCTGCAGCTGGGCGGCTTCCTCCCGGGCTCCCCGGGTTTTCAGATCCAGCTGCCGCTCCCGCTGGCTCACCTGGCGCAGCACCGCGTTCCGGTTATACTGCTGAAAAATCATGTCCTTCTGCCGCCGGCACCGGGCGCAGAGGAGCGACCGGTTTCCGTTCGGCCGGCCGCAGACGCAGACCCAGAGCTCCGCCTGCTGGCTGGGGAAGCCCACCGCCGCGGGCCCCGCCACGTATTTCAGCGCGTTCAGGTCATTTCCCGGCGGCAGCGCGTTCTCCTCGTAGCTCAGCTCATGGTCCGGATTCCGCCGCCAGACGTCGTTGTCCTCAAACCAGATCTTGTCCAGCTGCGCCTCCGCCCGCGCCGCGCCGTCCCGGGGCTCCATGGGCACGGTCATCCAGAAGGTGCCGTGGGGCCGGCCGGTCAGCGCCCGGGCCCGGTGCACGGTCCGCGCCAGCTCCGCGCCCTTTTCGTCCAGAATCTTCACCGTCGCCTCGCAGGAGTTGATCCCCCGGTCCGCCGTATCCATCAGCAGCAGGCGGACCCAGGGTTCCTCTTTCGCCGGCAGCTCCACGGTCAGGATTTCCGCCGGACAGGTCAAATCAATTCGCATGCTCCCATCCTCACAGCGTATGCAGCGTGATCTCCGTCAGCGCCGTGTTTTCGTACCGCAGCAGCAGCTCCACGCAGGCGCCGCTCAGGGTGTCCGTCACGTAGCGCAGGATCATTTCATCCCCATCGCCGTACTCCGCCAGGCCATAGGGCGCCTGGCCCACGGTGCCGTACAGCGTCTCCGTCCGGCCCGCCGCGTCCAGGGTGCCCTCCCCGCTGCGGAAGCGCTGATAGTCCTCGTGGAACAGATCCCCCAGCCGCACGCCCCGGGGGCCTTCCAGCTCCGGGCTGAGGATGGTGAAGCTGATCAGCTCCGCGTTCCGTCCGTCGGCGTCGCAGGTAAAGACGGCGGAAAAGCCTTCCCCGTCCACCCGCCGCAGCCAGGTGCCGTCCTCATTGTCCATGAGCATGTCCTCCACGTTCTCGCCGAAGCTCTCCGGCTGCGCGGTCTGATAGCTCAGGCAGGAGAAGTCCAGGTCCGATTCCTGAAACATTTCCAGCCCGGCGCCGTCCAGGCTCCGGGGCACCCGGGCGTAGGCGGCCCGCTGCCCCAGCGCCTCCAGATCCCCGTACAGACCGGCCAGGTCCTCCGCCGAATCCCGCTCGTTCAGCCCGGCCACCCGCATGGAGGTCACGCCGTCACCGCTGATGTGCAGGGTCAGGGTCTGCCGGCATCCCTTCACCGGGTCCGCCACGCCGTACTCCATGGCGGAAATCCGCTGCCCGTCCCGCTCCACCAGGCCGTAGCTGTACCCCTCCGCCGGGGTTCCCTCCAGGTACAGCAGCGCCTGCTCATAGGTGCCGTTCATGTCCGGATTGCCGCAGGGAAAAGCCGTCATGACCTGATTGACCGTCCAGTCCACCGACACCCCCCGGGGGCCCGGCACCTCCGGATCCATCACCAGGAACGCGTTCACCTCCGCGTCCGCGTTCATCTCCGTCCCGGCGGCATAGATCACGCCAAAGTCGTACATCAGGGCGGTCCCGTCCTCGCTCAGGGCGTCCTCCCCGGCGGGGTCATTCTGCGGCTTTTCCGCCAGGGCCAGCGCCCTGACCGCGTCCGCGAAGGAGAGCAGCTCCTCCAGGGAAAGCGGGTTTGTTTCCGCCGCCGCGCCGGCCGCCAGCAGGCCGCTCATCATCAACGCCAGCAAAACGCAGATTCCTTTTCTGATCATCATCCATGCCCTTCCTTCCGAGCCTTTCTTTCAAAGGTTCAGTATACCACGGACAAAAAACCGTTGCAACTTTCGCGGCGGGTCTGTATAATGAAAGCAGATGTTTTCCCCGCCGGACCTGCCTGAAAGGGACGTGACCAAAAAATGAAGAAGATTTTCGCCGGACTCCTGTTCATCCTGACGCTGTGCCTGCTGGGCACCGCCCTGGCGTTCCACGACCATGTGGATCTCGACGGCGCGCCCACCCTCCCCTCGGGCTATCGGGCCCCGACGGAGACCGAGGACGGCTACTCCGGGGACGAGGTCTGTTCCGTCTGCGGCGAGGTCATCGAGAAAGGGAACCGGATCCCTTCCCTGGAAGAGCAGCGCCGCATCGCCGAAGGGAATAAGCCTTCCGCTTCCCCCTCCTCCCCGGCGCAGTCCTCCCCCTCCCCGGTGCCCACGGCCATTCCGACCCCGACGCCCACCGCCCCGCCGACCATCACCCCAACGCCGGCCGCGTCTGAGGCGCCTGCGGGAACCTCGGATGGCACCCCCGTGCCGCCCCCGGTATCCTCCCCAACACCCACCGCCACCCCCACGCCCGTCCCCACGGCGGTCTCGCCCGGCGCCTCGGGCGGCGGGGATTCCGCCGCCCCCACCGCCCAGCCGGATCTGCTGCGGGAGGCGGAGCTGATGGCCCAGCAGGCCGCGGTCAGCCAGCAGGCTTCCGGCGGCGGTTCATCCGGCGGCAGCGCTTCCGGCAGCCGGAAAAAAAGCGTCTCCACAAAAACGAGTGCCAAAAGCTCCTCCCGCTTTCCCTGGCGCCGCATGCTGATGCAGCCGGCGTCGGGAATCGTGCTCCCCCTGGCCGGAGAACTGGTCTGGCCGGTTTCGGATTCCTCCTCCCCCCTGATGATGCTCATGATCCCCGGCCGGTAATCCGTCCTTTCCGCGGAAGCCCTCCGCCCGGGAAACCGGAAAAACAGTACAAAAGGAATACAGGGGAATGCCGTCTTCGGGCTTGCATTCCCGTTTTTTTGTGATACGATGATTCCTGTTTAGAGGCGCGGCGAACAGGAGTACCGCATCGGAGCCCGGCCGGGGCTGTGAGGACGCGGGAAAGGGGACGCCGCCGAAGCAGAACCGCCCCCGCCGGGCTCTTTCGCTGGGCAGCCGGAGAAGATCCGGCTGACTGTCACGGCTCCTGTGGATGCCGTGGAGCGCTAATCACTGGAACCTGTTCCTCCCCCGGGGGAGGCGGCGGCAGCGATTGGCATCGTTGCTTTTTTCTTTTTCCCGACCAAGAAGGAGGAACCCGAAATGAAGAAAATGCTTGCCCTGCTCTGCGCCCTGCTGCTGGCCCTCTGCTCCGCCGCGGCGGCGGAAACCATTCCCGGCCTGGAGGACGGCGTCCTGACCGTGGCCATGGAATGCACCTACGCTCCCTACAACTGGATGCAGCCGGATGACAGCAACGGCGCGGTGCCCATCAAGGATCATCCCGGCCAGTACGCCAACGGCTATGACGTCATGACGGCCAAAAACATCTGCGAAGCCAACGGCTGGGCGCTGGAAATCGTCCAGCTGGACTGGGACAGCCTGATTCCCGCCGTGCAGAGCGGCGTTGTGGACGCGGTCATCGCGGGCCAGAGCATGACGACGGAGCGCATGGAAGCCGTGGATTTCGCCGGCCCCTATCTGTACGCCACCATCGTCTGCCTGGCGAAGGAAGGCACCCCCAACGCGGAAGCGAAGGGCATCAGCCAGCTGACCGGCACCGCCACCAGCCAGAGCGGCACCATCTGGTACGATGCCTGCCTGCCCCAGGTCAGCGGCGCCCAGATCGTCCCGCCCGCCGAATCCGCGCCGGCCATGCTGATGGCCCTGGAAACCGGCACGGTGGATTTTGTCTGCACCGACATGCCCACCGCACAGGGCGCGCTCATCGCCTATCCGGACCTGAAGCTGCTGGACTTCGCCGGTACCGGGGATGATTTCACCGTCTCGGAAGAGCAGATCAACATCGGCATCTCCATCCAGAAGGGAAATACCGCCCTGCTGGACGCCAACAACGCAGCCCTGCAGGGGAAAACCGCCGAGGACTTTAACGCCCTCATGGCCGAAGCCATCGCGGTGCAGCCCCTGAGCGAAGAATAAGCCCCTTCCTCCTCTCCGGAGGAAAATGCCCTGCGGCGAAACCGCCGCAGGGCTCTTGCGTCATCCGGCGCGGAAAAGGCAAAGGAAAGAGGAGCAGCTATGCTTGGACAGCTTTTTTCAGACATCGGGGCCATCTGGGCCAGGTACGGGACGGTCTACCTGTCCGGCATCGGCAATACGCTGCTGCTGGCCACGGTGGCCACGCTGATCGGATGCCTCATCGGGTTCGTCTGCGGCATTCTGCAGACCATTCCCTGCGCGCCGGGGGACCCGCTGCTCAAGCGCGTCCTGCTGACGCTGCTGCGGGGGCTCATCCGCGCCTATGTGGAAGTTTTCCGCGGCACGCCCATGATTCTGCAGGCGGTGTTTATCTACTACGGACTGCCCTATTTCTTCGGCGTCACCTTTAAGGACATCTGGACCGTCAGCATCCTGGTGGTTTCCATCAACACCGGCGCCTACATGGCCGAGTCCGTCCGGGGCGGCATCATGAGCATCGACCCCGGCCAGTTCGAGGGCGCCAAGGCCATCGGCATGAATCATTTTCAGACCATGCTGTACATCATTCTGCCCCAGACCCTGCGGAACATCATGCCCCAGATCGGCAACAACTACATCATCAACGTGAAGGACACCTCGGTGATGTTCATCATCGGCTTCCAGGATTTTTTCGCCGTCCACAAAATGGTCAGCGGCGCCGTCTTCAAGTATTTCCCCTCCGCCTTTCTGGAGATGGGCGGCTACCTGTTCCTGACGCTGCTGGCCAGCTTCCTCCTGCGGAAGCTGGAAAAAAAGCTGCAGGGCAGCGCCAATTATGAGCTGGTCAACACGGATCAGCTGGTCATGACCGCGGGGAACTATCAGTACCCCGGCGCCGCTCCCTATGAGGAAAAGAGCCGGGATTATCAGGGGGAAAAGCCATGAGCGACACGATTCTGGAGGTCCGGCACCTGTCCAAAACCTTCGGCACCCACGCGGTGCTCAAGGATGTGGATTTCACCGTCCGGAAAGGGGACGTCACCAGCGTCATCGGCGCCAGCGGCAGCGGCAAGAGCACCCTGCTTCGCTGCATCAACCTGCTGGAAACCCTCACCACCGGGGAGATTCTTTTCCACGGGGAGAGCGTCACCGGGGGCAAGATCAACCAGAGCGCCTACCGGGCCCGGGTGGGCATGGTTTTTCAGAACTTCAACCTGTTCAGCAATCTGTCCGTGCTGGAAAACTGCGTCATCGGCCAGGTGAAGGTCAACAAGGCCCCCCGGAAAGAGGCGCGGGACCGGGCCCTTCATTATCTGAACAAGGTGGGCATGCTGCCCTACATCAACGCCCGTCCCGCTCAGATCTCCGGCGGCCAGAAGCAGCGGGTTGCCATCGCCCGGGCTCTGGCCATGGAGCCGGAGGTCCTCCTGTTTGACGAGCCCACCTCCGCCCTGGATCCGGAAATGGTGGGCGAGGTGCTGGACGTCATGAAAGGCCTGGCGGCGGAAAAAATGACCATGCTGGTCGTGACCCACGAGATGAGCTTCGCCCGGGATGTCAGCACCCACGTGGTGTACATGGCGGACGGCGTGATCCTGGAGGAGGGCCCGCCCTCCCAGGTGCTCGTGCGGCCACGGGACCCCCGGACCCGGGAGTTTCTGAAGCGCTTCCTGGGCTGACGGGGCGGGAAGGCCGCTTTCCGCCCGCGCCCCCGGCCCGGCAAAGCGAAGCCCCCGTCTCCGTCTCCGGAGCGGGGGCTTTGCGTTTCCTTACAGGTTTGAGTATCCGTAGCTGTTCACCAGGGCGTCCAGCTTCTTCCCCTGCCTGCACAGGGGACAGCTGCGGGGCTCCCAGCTGCCGTAATCATTCAGGTCGTTGGTGTCAAAAATATGGGTCACCGGCATGCCGCCGCATTCCTTCACCGAGGCGAAGATGGCCGCGATGCCCACCACCTGGCCGCCGTAGTACTGGATGGCCTGCATGGCGGCGTCCGCCGTATAGCCGGTGCTGACGCTGGCCAGCAGGATCAGGACATGCTTCCCGGTGACCATGGGGGTGGTGTTCTCCCGGAAAATCAGCTGGCTGCCCGTGGTGTGCTCCGGCGTCACCACGTACAGGCTGCCGTGCTCGTTGCTGGTCAGGACACCGGACTTCATCATGTCGCTGGCCATGCAGGCCCCGATGACCTCCGTCCCGTCCAGGCAGAGGATCGTATCCACCGCGCCGCTGTATTTGTAGGCGCTGGTCAGCTCCCGGGCCACGGCCTTCGCCTCGCTGAGGCGGAACTTCTGCGCCGTCACGTCGATGTAGTAGTTAATATGGCTGTGGTTGGTGGCAAAATGCCCCTTGCACACCCGCAGATTCAGCCCGTACCGTTTGGTCGCCAGCTTGTTCAGCGAAATTCCCATGTTCATTCCTCCTTTTCCTGCCCTTATTTTACGCCCCGCGCCCCGTTTCGTCAATCCGCTCCGCGCTGCCCCGGGTCAGCCTTCGTAAACGAAATTGCAGTCGCTGTCCGCCAGCAGGGGGGCGGACATGTCCTTGGGGCTCAGCAGCTCCTCCCGCACCTCGCCCCAGTCCACCCCGATGGCCGGATCGTCGAAGCGGATCCCCCGGTCGCAGGCCTTGTCGTAAAGGCTGTCCACCTTGTAGATGAACTCCACGTCCTCCGTCAGGGTTTTGAAGCCGTGGCCAAACCCCCGGGGAATCATGAGCATGCGCTTGTTTTCAGCGCTGAGCTCCACCGCCACCCACTGGCGATAGGTGGGGCTGCCCTTCCGCAGGTCCACCGCCACGTCCATCACCGCGCCGCGGTTGACCCGCACCAGCTTGGCCTGGCTGTGGGGATTGTTCTGAAAATGGATCCCCCGCAGAATCCCCTTCTGCGCGGAATAGCTCTGGTTGTCCTGCACAAAATCATACCGCAGCCCCAGCTCCTCAAAGTTCCGGGTGCTCCAGGTTTCCATAAAGTATCCCCGCTGATCCCCGAAAACCTGAGGCTCGATGATATAAACGCCTTCCAGCTTTGTCGCGATCTTTTTCACGGCCCGCCGCTCCTCTCTCGGATTGTTCTTCCCCGTAATCATAGCACCACGCTTTCCCCTTCGCAAGGGGAAAAAGGCCGTCCCGCCCCCGGGCGCGCGCCGCGCCCCGCGGCAGAAAAAACACAGTCCGGCGGCAGGAGAGGGCCGGACGCGCATGGAATAAACAGCGCAGCAAGGAGGAAACCGCATGTCCACACGCATCATTGATTTTCACACCCACACCTTTCCGGACCGGGTAGCGGACCGGGCCCTGGCAAAGCTGCGGGCGGGGTGTCATACCCGCAGCTTCACGGACGGCACCGCCGCCGGGCTGCGGGTCTCCATGGACCGGGCGGGCATTGATCTTTCCGTCGTGCTGCCCGTCGCCACCTCGGCGGCGCAGGTCGCCCATATCAACGACCGGGCCATCGAAGCCCACCGGCGCGCCGGGGAAACGGGCCTGGATTCCTTCGGCGCGGCCCACCCCGGGGATCCGGACTGGCGCGGAGAGCTGGACCGGCTGGCCGCCGCGGGGGTCCGGGGCATCAAAATTCATCCCCCCTATCAGGGGGTGGATCTGGATGACCTCCGGTATCTGCGCGTGCTGGACCGGGCCGGGGAGCTGGGCCTGCTGGTGGTGACCCACGCCGGGCTGGACGTGGGGCTGCCCGGGGCGGAGCAGTCCACCCCGGAAAAGATCCGCCGGGCCGTCGACGCGGTGGGGCCGGTGAAGCTGATCTGCGCCCACATGGGCGGATGGAAATGCTGGGACGCGGTCTGTGAGCTGCTGGCGGAAACCGGCGTCTGGCTGGACACCTCCTTTTCCCTCGGGCCCATGACCCCCTGCGGGGACGGCTACCCCTGGCGGCCGGAAGCCCTGAACCGGCTGGACCCGGAAGCCTTCTGCGGCATGATCCGGCTTTTCGGCGCGGCCCGGGTTCTTTTCGGCACGGACTCCCCCTGGAGCGACCAGGCGGACGCGCTGGCGCGGTTTCGCGCCCTCCCGCTGACGGAAGATGAAAAAACCGCGGTCCTCGGCGGGAACGCGGAAAAACTGCTCCTTGGTTAAGGCCCCTTTCTCCCTCGCGGGATCAGACACCTGTCTTTTTCCAGATCAATACGTTTCCCGGCCCGGCAGGGGCTCCCGCACGCAGCTCACCCGCTCCAGGCCGTAGTACCGGAAGCAGGCCAGCGCCGCGGCGTCGATCCGTTCCCCGCTGACCAGCAGGGGCACGGCGGGCGGACAGCTGACGCTGGGATCCGCCAGCACCCGGCCTTCGCACCGGGAGAGCGGCACCGTCTCCGCCGCCGACAGCAGCGCCTGCTTCAGGGGCATCACGGCCACCGGGCGCGGCTGCGCGGGCGGCCGGTCCGGGATCGCTTCCCGCCGGGGAACGGCGCGGAGCACCCGCTCCAGGCGGGCCAGGGCCGCGGCTCCCTCTTCCGGGGACAGCATCAGCACCAGGAAGTCCGGGTCGGAAAATTCCCCCTCCGCGTTCCCGGCCCGCAGGGCGTCGTGCAGCTGATCCCCGGTATAGCCATAAGCCTTGGGCCGGATGGTCATTTTCAGCGGTTCCTCCATCAGCACGTCATAGCCCCTTTCCCGCAGCCGGGCCGCGCAGGCCCGCGCCTCCGGCAGAAACGCCGCCAGCGCTCCGGGAAAATCCCCCGCCAGCCGGGCGTTGCAGCGGTCCAGGGACTGCAGGATCAGCCAGGACGGGCTGGTGGACGCGAAAAGGGCCAGGCTCCGCTCCGCCTGCTCATAAAAGAGGGGCGGCGCGTCCCGGCGCAGGTGCAGATAGGCCCCGCCGGTCAGCGCGGGCAGGGTCTTGTGGGCGGAATCGCAGGTCATGTCCGCCCCCTGGGAGAGGGGATGCTGATCCTCCGGCAGGAAGCGCAGGTACGCGCCGTGGGCGTTGTCCACCAGCAGGGGAATGCCCCGGGCGTGGCAGACCGCGGCGATCTCTGGAACCACGGCCCGGAAGCCCAGATAGTCCGGGCTGGTCAGGTACACCGCGGCCGGCGGACCGGGCATGCGCGCCAGCGCCGCCTCCACCTCCGCCGCCGGCGGCGTGCAGGTCAGCCAGGAATCCCCCCACAGCCAGCGCACCTGAAAATCCAGCAACGCCGCGGCGGACAGAAAGGTCCGGTGCGCGTTCCGGCCGGCCAGGATCACCGGGGGCAGCCCCAGCCGCTCCGCCCGCAGCCGGGCCAGAAACAGCATGGCGCGGATGCACAGGGAGGATCCCTCCGTGGAATAAAGGGTGCGCCCCGCCCCGAAGAGGCGGGCGGCGTTCTCCTCGCTTTCCCGCAGGATGCCGCTGGCGGGATACAGGGGCGGCGCGCCCTGAATCTCCGTAATATCCAGCGCCTCCATCCCGCCGCGCCCCTTATGGCCGGGCATATGCAGCCGCAGCGGATTCCGCTCCGCGTACCGCCGCGCGAAATCGCAAACCGGGGTTTCCCCTTCCCTTTTCATCCCGCCAGGCCTCCCTTTGGAAAACGCTGATTGATTCCAATCAGCGTGAAAACATGCTGCGTAACGATTTCGTCCTGCAAGCGAAGCGCTGAGGCGTTCCGCTTCCGGGGGCCATTGTACTGAAACCCTCCGGCCCTGTCAATCCTGCCCGCCCCCGCCGGGCGGGGTTTACCTTTTCCGAAAAACGCGTATAATAGGCCCATATGGATCCGGCGGGTCCGCACCCGCCTGAAGGACGAAAGGACAACAAGATGGCCCTGACGGCTTACTGTAAAAAATGCAACCAGGAGGTTGCGCCCGGAGAAATCTGCCCCCAGTGCGGCACGAAGCTGGCCAAAAGCGCCACCCATGCCGCCTGGGTGCTGGAGCGGACCCCCGTGAAGGACTGGATGTGCTGGAACGCCGTCATGCGCTGGCTCCTGCCGGCGGCGCTGGCGGTGCTGGTGCTGGGGCTGCTGCTGGAGGGGCTGGCCGGCGGGCTGGCCGCAGTGGAAAACCTGTTCCGCGGCCCCTTCCCCCTGACGCTCCTGGCCGGGCTCTGCGCGGTGGTGGGGCTGGTGCTGCTGGCCCTGGCGCTGCAGGGAAAGGAGCTGATGGATTACGTGGTGGACAGCCGCGGCGTCCATGTGACCCGGTATCTGCCCAACCCCACCGTCCTGAAGCTGCTCTGCCGGCTGAAATCCCCCGGTCTCCTGCGCCAGACGGACGCGTCGGCGGATACGCCGGTCCTCCGCCTGGATGAGCAGGATCTGCCCTGGCGGGCGGTGGCCCGGGTGCAGCTCTGGCCGGAAAAATGCTATGTGCTGTTCTATGCCCCCGCCTGGTGGCTGCGGATCCCGGTCCGGTGCACCCCCTACACCTGGGAGGACGCGCTTTTCTACGTCCGGGACAAGCTGGGCAAAAAAAAGGCGGTGGATCTGCCCCCGCACCTGCGGAATCAGGCCTCCCGCGCCTGATTTCCGGAAAAGGCCCGTCCCATTTTCCCCGGGCCCACACCCGGCGGCCGGCCCCGCCATCGCGAATCTTCAGGAGGTGTTTCCCTTGCGTCGTCGGATCAAGGAGCTGATCCGGAACCGTGTCTCCCAAAAGGATTTCTGGATTGCCTACGCCCAGATTCTGATCGGCTGCGTCCTGGGGGGTGCGGCCTATCCTTTGTTTCTCACCCCGAATCACATCGCCCCGGGCGGGCTGACCGGTGTCGCCGTCATTCTGAACTACCTCTGGAACCTGCCGGTGGGCACGGTCTCCCTGCTGCTGAACATTCCCCTGTTCATCGCCGGATACCGAACCATGGGGCGGGTCTTCGCCTTCCGCAGCCTGCTGGCCACGCTGATCTTTTCCCTGATGATCGACGTGCTGCCCCTGCCCCCCGTGACGGAGGATCCGCTGCTGAGCACCCTTTTCGGCGGCGTGCTGCTGGGGGCGGGTCTGGGCCTGATCCTGCGGGGCGGCGCCACCACCGGCGGCACGGACATGCTGGCCAAGATGGTGCACCGGCGGCTGCAGTTTGTCTCCACCGCCACCTTCCTTTTCGCCTTCGATTTTCTGGTGGTGGTCGCTTCCGGTCTCACCATGGGCACCACGGAGGCGCTGTACGCCATGATCAACATCTACTGCTCCTCCCGGGTAATCGACGCCATGATGATCGGCTTCTCCGGCAACAAGGCCTGCCTGATCATCTCCCCCGCCTGGCAGCGGATCATGGACCGGATCATGACGGAGATGGACCGGGGCGTCACCCTGCTTTCCTCCCGGGGCGGCTATACGGGGACGGAGCGCCCCACCCTGTTCTGCGTTATCAGCCGGCCGGAGATCATGGCCCTGAAGCGCATCGTCCGGGAGGAGGACGAAAACGCCTTCATGACCATCATGGAAGCCCATGAAGCCATCGGGGACGGCTTCTCCGGCATCCAGGACAGCGAGGACCGCTGATCCGCGCGCTTCCGCCCGAAAGGCCCGCGGCGCGCCGGAAAAATTTTTCATCACGGGCGGAACTTTTCCGTTTTTCCCCCGTCCAACATGGTGAAGGGCTTCCCCGGAAGCCCGGAAGGGGCCCGGAAAAGGCCCGCATAAGAAAGGAGCCTGAAAAAACATGAACAAAAAGAGCATCGCCCTGCTGCTGGCGCTGGCTTTGACCCTTCTGACCCTGGGCGGCGCCCTGGCGGACGCGGAAAAAACCGTTTCCGTCACCGGTACCGCCACCGTGCTGATGGACGCGGACACCGCCAGCATCAGCCTGGGGGTGGTTTCGGTGGCGAAGGAAGCCGGTGAAGCCTCCCGCATGAACGCGGAGCGGGTGGATCAGCTGATCTCCGCCCTGGAGGCCGCCGGCATCCCCCGCAGGGACATCTCCACGAATTATTACTACGTGGACACCCGCCGCAACTATGACGCGGTTACCGAGAGCGGGGAATATCCCGTCGTCGGGTATGAGGTGAACAACAGCCTCACCGTCATCGTCCGGGATCTGGATCAGGCCGGGCCCATCATCGACGTGGCCCTGGCCAGCGGCGCCAACAACTGCAACGGGCTGACCTTCTCCACCACGAAGGCCGGCGAGGCCCGGGACGAAGCCCTGGCCGCCGCCATCGCCGAGGGGCGGCGGAAGGCGGAAATCATGGCCGCGGCATGCGGCGGCACCCTGGGGGAGATTCTTTCCGTCAGCGAGCAGACCGCCGGCGGCGGCGCGGTTTTCAGCAACAAGCGGTCCGATCTGGCCATGGGAGCGGAGGCGGACGGCAGCGTCGGCACGGCCATCCTGTCGGACGGCCTCAGCTTCAGCGTCACCGTGGAAATGACCTTCGCCCTGCAATAAGGTGGGGACCTGGCGCCGGGTTTGCCCCGCGCCGGTCAAAAACCCGTCCGCCGATCCGGCGGACGGGTTTTTGCTGTTCTTTTTTCCGAAAGCGGCGGATCACCGTTTAATCTGATACAGCGGGTACTGCCCGGGCATGGCCACCAGCTCGAACACCGCTTCACCCTGCTTTTCGTACAGGGGCTGCAGCTCCTGGCCCCGGGGCTGCAGGATCAGCGCCTTTGCCCCGCGGACATGCAGCCGGACCCGGGTCCGCTGGACCCCTTCCATCACATAGGGATAGAGGATCAGCGTGTCGTTATCGTACAGGAAAAGGCTGATCCGGGCGGGGCCCTCCAGCCAGACGCCGTTCACCGGCACCTCCTGCCGGACGCGGCTCAGCACCTCCGCCGGCAGGCGGTAGAAGTCCGGATACGCGTCGGGCACGGCCAGGCTCAGAATCCGCCCGTCCGCGTAGGGATCCCGCAGCAGCATGCCGTAGCTCTCCTCGTCATGGGCCGCCTTCACCAGCGCCCAGGTGGCGTTGTTCCGGAATTCCATCACCGGCAGCTGGACGGGCTTTTCCCCTTTGGGGAAAACGCAGATGTTTTCCTTCTCTTCCACCCGGTAGGCCTGAGCCGTCACCCGGCGGCCGGGCAGCCGGATGGAGGTGAAGTTCTCCATCCCCCGATCCTTCACCGCGTCCCAGAAGCCGGAGGTCACGATGGCGTCCCCGCCGGTTTTCCGCAGCCAGGCGTCCAGCTTCTCCAGCACGGCGGGATCGCAGGCGGACGCCCGGGTCAGCAGCAGCTGCTTCCCGCCCTCCGGGAAGTAGGGCGTACAGGTCACCGGCAGGCCCACCATCCCCAGGTAATCCTGCACATTGTCCTCCCCCTGGCTGTTGTCCGGCAGATAGCAGGGGATGCCCACCGGCTGCCCGGCGAAATCCAGCGCCGCGTCCAGCCGGTCCAGGTGGAACCCCAGCGCCGGGGTAAAGGGATGGTTCACCATGGCCTGGAAGCAGAACATCATCAGCTCCTTCGGCCGGGAGAAGGCCGTCAGATACGCCTGCTCCAGATAGTGCTCGGTGATGTGCATGTCGAAGGGATCAAACCAGCCGCCCCCGTTGTGCCCCGGCCACATGTGCTCAAAATAGGTCATCAGGGAGAAGCTCAGGTACCGGGGCAGATGCTGGTCCGTGGTGACCGGATCCCGGGTCTCCGTGCCGGTATAGACGGCGTCAAAAATCTCCCGCTGTTCCTTCGGGTTGTACCCCGTCTCCTGGTAGCTTTCCGCCCAGTTGGGATACTTGATGGTGATCCTGCAGGCGGGGTTGGCCGCCTTGGCCGGCCCGATGATGTCCTCCTCGCTGACCCGGCGCAGCAGATCCAGCCGATAGTCCCGCCAGCCGGCGGCGATGCCGTGGGCCTGATTGTAGGCGTCCCGGGCCTTCATGCAGGCTTCACAGGCGCAGTCCGTAAAGAAAAAGTCATCGATGATGAAGGCGTCAAAATGCGCCCCGATAAAGGCGCTGACCTCCTTCAGCTTCCGCCGCATGGCCGGGTCGTTGTAGCAGAAGGTGTCAAACAGCCGCTGCTTGGGTTTTTCCCCCTCCGGCGTGCGGATCACGGTGGTCAGCCCGCCCTCCACCTCCACGCCGTGGGCGTGAAACACGTCGCGGATCATCTCGACCTGCTCATGGGAAGCCAGCACGCCGCGCCAGGGCTCCAGGTACACCTTGTCCAGCCGCAGATACTTTTCCATGAAAGCCAGCTGCTCCTCCAGCTCCTCCCGGGTCACCCGGGCGGCCGCCTGCGCCACGAAATAGGTCGCCAGCTTAAAATTCCGATAATGTCCCATGTAAAACCGCCTCCTTTTTGCTTTGATCTTATGGCATTTCCGAAGGGGATGCAATCCCGATCTTGCCCTGTTCTGCCCGTTTTTTGCGAAGATCGTTACAGCTGATCCCGGAAGTTCCGGTACATCTTCCGGTAGTCCCGGGGAGAGGTGCCCATGATCTCCAGAAAGCTCTTGTTGAAGGCGGTGATGGACTGAAAGCCCGCCTGCCCCGCGCAGTCGGTGATGGGCAGATCCGTGCCGCCCAGCAGCCGGGCCGCGGCCCGGACGCGCACATGCGCCACGTACTGGGGAAAGGAAATCTGCATGTATTTCCGGAACAACCGGGAGAAATAGCAGACGCTGAGCCCCACCGCCGCGGCCACCTCCGTCTGGCTGATGCCGTCCGTAAAATGGGCCTCAATGTAGGAGCAGGCCTCCCGCATCCGTCCCCAGGCCTCCCCGGAAAACCGGTCCTCCCCTTCCAGCTGCCGCTGCCGGGTCCGGCAGGCGTGATCCCCGATCCGGATCAGCATCTGATAAATCAGCACCTTGCATCGGGTTTCGCTGAAAGGCTCCCGGGAAAGGAAGCTCTCCCGCAGCGCCATCATCCATTCCGCCAGCTGCCCCGTCAGCTCCGGATGCTCCGCCCCAGCCAGTTTTTTCTGCCGGGACAGCAGCCGCATGGAGATGGCCAGGTCCAGGTTGTTCTCCAGCAGCCGGTCCGAAAACTGGATGAAAAACGCCCCTTCCTCCGGCTGGAACACCGTCTCATGCAGCTCCCGGGGCCAGACCAGCAGGATATCCCCCTTCTTCAGCGTGTACTCCACGTCCCGCACCAGGTACCGGCACCCGTCCCGCAGGGCCAGGATAAACTCCGCGGCGTTATGCCAGTGGGCCGGATAGCGCCCGGGCCCGTTGGAAATAATCATGATGTCCTGAATGGACGAATATCGAATGGTTTCCTGCTGATTCATCCGGTCCCCTCCTCTTCCCGGTTCATCATAGCAAAAAACAGGCAAAAGTCAACAAAATCCGGATTGTTTCCCCGGAAAAAAGCGCCTAAGATAGGGGCCGGCTTTTCGAAGCCGATTACGCGTGCGCGGAAAGAGGTTCCAGGATGCATTTACACAGGCACAGCCGGGTGCTGGACATGACCCGGGGCAATCCCACCGGATTGCTGCTCCGTTTCATGATTCCGCTGGTCATCGGCAATATCTTTCAGCAGGTTTACAGCATGGTGGACACCATGATCGTCGGCCGCACCCTGGGGGCGGACGCCCTGGCCGCGGTCGGCGCCACCGGTTCCCTGAATTTTCTGTTCTTCTCCCTGTGCAACGGGCTGTCCAACGGCATCGGCATCCTGGTCTCCCAGGCTTTCGGCGCCTCCCAGCCCCAGACCATCCGCCGGCTGATCACCAACGCGGTGTACATCATGGTGGCCGCCGCCCTAGCCATGGGCGGGCTGGGCTTTGCCCTTGCCCGGCCGGTGCTGACCTTGCTGGGAACCCCCGCGAATATTCTGGATCAGGCCGTCTCCTATATGCAGATCTGCTGTGTGGGGATCCTGGCGGTTTCCATGTACAACTGCGTCGCGGCCATTCTCCGGGGGGTGGGAGACTCCCGGACGCCCCTGTTTTTCCTGATCGTCGCCAGCCTGCTGAACGTGGTGCTGGATCTCGTCTTCATCCTGAACCTGGGGCTGGGCGTCGCCGGCGCGGCGCTGGCCACCATCCTTTCCCAGCTGCTTTCCTTCGTGGGCAGCCTGGCCTACGCCGTCCGTCATAACCCCCTCTTCCTCCTGAACCGCTCCATGTGGCGGCCGGATTTCTCCCTGATGGGAAAATGCTGCCGGATCGGGCTGCCCCTGGCCGCCCAGTCCTCCATGATCGCCCTGTCCCTGGTGATCCTGCAGTCCGTGGTCAACGGCTTTGGCTCCGCCGTCGGCGCGGCCTTCACCGCCACCTCCCGGATCGAGGTGCTGGTGCAGCAGCCCTACAACTCCCTCTTCGCGGCCCTTTCCACCTTTACGGGGCAGAATATGGGGGCCGGGCAGCTGGACCGGGTGCGCCAGGGCTTCCGGAAGGCGGCCCTGATCATGCTGAGCTTCACCGCGGTCATGCTGCCGGTGATTCAGCTCTTCGGCGGCGATATCATCGGCTGGTTCGTGGACGCCCAGGACGCGGCCGACGTCATCGCCTACGGGGCGCGGGGGCTGCGGATTACGAGCCTGTTCTTCGCCCCCCTGGGCCTGATCGGCGTCTGCCGGGGCATCCTGAACGGATCCGGGGACGGGGTTTATTCCGTGATCAGCGGCGCCTGCGAAATGGCGGGGCGCATCATCTTCCCCCGCTTCCTGACGCGCCTTCCGGCCGTCGGCATGTGGGGCATCTGGCTGGGCACGGCCCTGACCTGGGTGCTGGTGGCCGCCGCCAGCTATATCCGGTACCGCCGCGGCGCCTGGCAGGGAAAGGCCAAAATCACCCAGGAGGCCGATCTTTCCGTCTCCCCCCTTCCCCGCCGCCCCGCGGCCCGTCTTTCCTGAAGCGCTTCGCTTGCTGGACTGAATCGTTGCAACGCCTCCTGATAAAAGGGCGCCGGCAGAAAAATCTGCCGGCGCCCTTTCTGTCCGCGCGGAGGCTCAGAGATCGCTGTTGAAGATAAACCCGCAGGCGGGCTGCCCGTCCAGCGTGAACTGAATGTACCACAGGTCGTACTGGTAGTAGTTGTAGCGGCCGATCACGTAGAAGGTTTCTCCCGCCTCCAGCACGGCGAACTGCGAGGTGGGGTCATAGGGATCCAGGTTGTTGTCCGACACGGTGATCTCCCTGGACGCCGTGCACTGGATGGAGACAAAGTGCGGAACCATGGAGGTCTTCACGCCCTTGATGTACTTGGGCGGAATCCAGCCGACCCGCGTGCCGCCGTTATTGGTCGCGTAGCGCACCAGCAGCCATCCCTGGTCGTTGTAGCCGCCCAGATCGATATAGCTGTTGCTGTCCACCGCCGCCTTCCCGTTGGCGCACCGGTACGCGTTGCTGTACGGCGCGGTGTACACGGGGCAGACGCCCCGGCCGATCCCCTTCTTGACATGCTCAAACTTGAAGGGGGATACGCTGTTCAGGCCGCCGGCGGCGGTGCTTTCCGTGCTTCTGGCCGCCAGGGCGGTGGACGCGCTCAGGGCCACCATCAGCGCCAGCAGCAGAATCAGCATCTTTTTCATGGTCATTTCCTCCCTTTTCCATTGTGGTGATGCTTTATGATAGCATTTTTTCCGTCCGGTTTCAATCCGGAAAATCCGGAAAGTGGAAATCGGAAACGTGCCGGTTCCGCGTTTCTTCTCCCTCCGGCGCGGAAAAACCCGCCCGGAAAACACCGGGCGGGGGAAGCGGGATCCGTCTCAGGCTCTTCTCCGGTTCAGGATCTCGCCCCAGACAAAGCCTTTGACCATCTCCTCGCCGGAAACCCGCAGGTTCAGCCCCGGCATGTCGGTTTGCGCGGGGGATTCCGTCCGGGCCGCCGCCGCGGGGAAATCCGCGTGGCAGGGATCCGTTCCTTCCGGGGTTTCCACCCGAAGGCTGCCGGAGGGCATCCGGTCATAATCATCGTGGCAGGGATCGTTCCCCTCCGCCACCGCCACCCGAAGGCTGCCGGAGGGCATCCGGCTCATGTCGTCGTGGCAGGGATCCACCCCCTCCCCGGTGACCCCGCCCAGGCTGCCCTGGTATGGGGTTCCCCGGTCATGGGCATGGGATTCCGCCGGTTTCGGGGCGTCTTCCTTCCCGGCGCCGGGGGCGGACCGCGCCGCCCCCGGGCCGCTTTTTCCGGCTTCCTTTTTGAAGGGAAGCTGGTTTTTCTTTTTCTGCTGCTGCTTTCTGGCCGCGCTGCCAATCATCCACCAGACAAGGAACAGCATCAGGATGGGGAGAAATTCCGGCATGGGGTCTTCACCTCCCGCTCCGCCTTACTTCCGGGCCTGTCCGTCCGGCGCCGCCGTCTGCGGCGCGCTGGCTTTGGCGATGGACTCCCGCATCTCCGTGTCCGCGATGGTGTTCTTCATGTTGTAATAGTCCAGCACCCCCATCTTGCCTTCCCGCAGGGCGGTGGCCATGGCCTTCGGCACCTCGGCCTCCGCCTCCACCACCTTGGCCCGCATCTCCTGCACGGAGGCCTTCATTTCCTGCTCCCGGGCCACGGCCATGGCCCGGCGCTCCTCCGCCTTGGCCTGGGCGATGCGGCGGTCCGCTTCCGCCTGATCCATCTGCAGCTGGGCGCCCACGTTCCGGCCCACGTCCACGTCCGCGATGTCAATGGACAGAATCTCGTACGCCGTACCGGCGTCCAGGCCCTTGCTCAGCACCGTGCGGCTGATCAGGTCCGGGTTCTCCAGCACTTCCTTATGAGTCTCCGCGGAACCCACGGTGGTCACGATGCCCTCGCCCACGCGGGCGATGACGGTTTCCTCGCCGGCGCCGCCCACCAGGCGCTCGATATTGGTCCGCACCGTCACCCGGGCCTTGGCCCGCAGCTCGATGCCGTCCTTGGCGATGGCCGCCACCACCGGGGTCTCGATGACCTTGGGGGTGACGCTCATCTGCACCGCCTGGAACACGTCCCGGCCCGCCAGATCGATGGCGCAGGCCTTTTCAAAAGCCATTTCGATGTTGGCCCGCTGGGCCGCGATCAGCGCGTTGATCACCTTGTCCACGTTGCCGCCGGCCAGGTAATGGGTTTCCAGCTGGCTGATGGTCAGATCCAGACCCGCCTTCCGCGCCTTGATCAGGGGATACACCAGCCGCTGGGGCTGAATCCGGCGGATCCGCATGCCCACCAGCGTGCCGATGGAGATATGCACCCCACTGGCCAGGGACGAAATCCACAGCCCCATGGGCACGAAGTGCAGGAAGATGGCCAGCACCACAATGGCCAGCACCACAATGACCGGAATCACTACCATGTTATCCATTGATGAAACCCTCCCTTATTTTAGTCCCGGACCGGGGCGACCCGCACGTGGTCTCCCTCGACCCCCGTGACGCGCACCCGCGCGCCTTTTTCCAGAAACTCCCCGCCGCTGGCGGCGCTGACCCGTTCCCCGTTCAGCTCCACCTGGCCCGCCGGCCGCAGGGGCGTGGCCGTCACGCCCTCCAGGCCCACCAGCTCCCGCAGCCGGTTATCCGTCCGCGGAACTTCCTCGTCCTTCAGCACCAGCGCGCTCCTGCTCAGCCGGCCCTGCCTGATGCTGCGGTAGGAAAAGAACACCGTCACCCCGATCAGCGCCAGGATCACCAGCGTCAGGATCAGCGCCGGAACCGCGCCGTAATGGATCCAGGTGCTGTACACCGCCATTACCTCCAGCACGATGCCCAGCACCCCCGCCACGCCGAAACCCGGCATGAACGCCTCCGTCAGCAGCAGGCCGAAGCCCACCAGGAAGAAGAGTATCAGCGGCAGATTGCTGCTTATGAAATCCACGAAGCATGCCTCCTTTCTTTTCCGCCCTGTGAATACAGCATATACCGGAAATCCCGTCCTGTACAGCCGCAATCCCGCAAAATACCGCGGCCTATTCCGCGTTTTTTGCGATTATCCCTGAAACGCGGGTCCGCCGGGGCCCCAGGCCCCGAACCCGCCCGGATCAGAAGAGCACGCTGACCGCCTGCAGCACCGTGTCCACCCCGATGAGCCGGACGCCCTCCGGCGGGTTCTTGATGCGGCGGGCGTTTTCCCGGGGGATCACCAGGGTGGTAAAGCCCAGCCGGGCGCATTCCGCCACCCGCCGCTCGCACTGGGGCACGGTGCGCACCTCGCCGGCCAGCCCCACCTCGCCCATCACGGCGACCTCCGCCCCCACCGCCTGATCCTTCAGGCTGGAGACCACCGCCACGCAGAGGGCCAGATCCGCCGCCGGCTCGCTGAGCTCCAGCCCGCCGGCCACGTTGATGTACACGTCCTGGTTGTAGCTTCGCTGCCCCGCCCGCTTCTCCAGCACCGCCAGCAGCATGGCGATGCGCCCCGGGTCCGCGCCGTTCACCGTCCGCCGGGGGGAATTCAGGTAGCTCTGGCTGGTCAGGGCCTGCACGTCGCACAGCAGGGGGCGGCTGCCCTCCAGCCCGCAGAAAACGGCGCTGCCGCTGGCCCCCTTGGCCCGGTGGCTCAGCAGCTCCTCGCTGGGGTTGGCCACCACCTGCATGCCCTTCCCGGTCATGCGGAAAACCCCCAGCTCATTGACGGAGCCGAAGCGGTTCTTCACCGCCCGCAGCAGCCGGTAATCCTGCTGCCGGTCCCCCTCGAAGTACAGCACCACGTCCACCATGTGCTCCAGGATCCGGGGCCCGGCGATGGCGCCTTCCTTGGTCACGTGGCCCACCACGAACATGGACGTCCCCGTTTCCTTGCACAGGCGCATCAGCAGGCTGGTGCTCTCCCGGATCTGGGACACGGAGCCCGGCGCCGAGGCCATCTCCGGGCGGTACATGGTCTGGATGGAGTCCACCACCGCCACCTCCGGCTGCACCTCCCGCAGCCGGCTTTCCACCGCGTCCAGGGCGTTCTCCGCCAGCACGTACAGCCCCGGCGGGTCGATCTCCAGCCGGCGGGCCCGCAGCTTGATCTGCCGGGCGCTCTCCTCGCCGGAGATGTAGAGCACCCGCTTCCCGGCCTCCGCCAGGTTGGCGCAGACCTGCAGCAGCAGGGTGCTCTTCCCGATGCCCGGATCCCCGCCGATCAGCATCAGGCCGCCCTCCACGATGCCGCCCCCCAGCACCCGGTCCAGCTCCGGAATGCCCGTGGGCGTCCGCAGGGTGTTGTCCTCCGGAATGTCCTTCAGCTGCAGCGGGGACGCGCCGGTGCCCGGCCGCTGGTTCGCCGCCAGCTTCGGGCCCCCCGCCTTTTCCGCCGGACTGGTGATGCTCTCCTCCAGCGTGTTCCACGCGCCGCAGCCCGGGCAGCGTCCCACCCAGCGCGGCGTCTCGTATCCGCAGGCCGTGCAGGCGTATACGGATTTTACCTTCGGCATGCTCTTCCCCCTCAGTAGTCATCCAGGAAGCTGTGCTCCTGGCCATGCAGCTTGTAGCCCAGCACCGTGTCCAGGTTCACGCACCGGGCGCTGTTGTACAGATGCGCCTCCACGTCCGGGTTGGTTTCATGCAGCCGGCGGATCAGCATCTTCGTTTCCATGCGCTTGGAGGCGGAAACCCCGTCCGGCCGGCAGGAGGAGCAGGTGTCCGTAAACCTGCAGGCGCACTGGATAAAATGCAGCCCGTGGTAGTCCCGCCAGGCCTTGATCTCCTCCTCCCGGATCAGGGTCATGGGCCGGATCAGCTCCATGCCCGGAAAGTTTTTGCTGCGGATCTTGGGCATCATGGTCTGGAACTGCCCGCTCCACAGCATGCCCATCAGGATGGTCTCGATCACGTCGTCGTAATGATGCCCCAGGGCGATTTTGTTGCACCCCCGCAGCTGCGCCTGCTTGTACAGGTGCCCCCGGCGCATCCGGGCGCAGAGGTAGCAGGGGGATTTGGGAATCTCGTAGACGACGTCGAAAATATCCGTCTCAAAGATGGAAACCGGGATGCCCAGCGCCGCGGCGTTGGCCTCGATCATCTGCCGGTTCAGGGGGCTGTATCCGGGATCCATGACCAGAAACTCCAGCTCGAAGGGAAACTTCCGGTGCCGCTGCAGCTCCTGAAACAGCTTCGCCATCAGCATGGAATCCTTCCCCCCGGAAATGCAGACCGCCACCCTGTCCCCGGGCTGCAGCAGGTCATAGGTCCGGACCGCCCTGGTAAAGGGCGTCATCAGGTTCTCCCGAAACCGGCGCACCCGGCGGATGGCGTCCTCAATCTCCCCGGACCGGTCCTCCCGGCGCACGTTCTTCCGCAGCCACGCCCCGTAGCCCTCCTTCAGGCTCCGGGCCGGAATACCCAGCTCCCGCAGCTCCTCCGCCATCAGCAGGCTCTGCTGCCCGTGCATGCAGAAGAGCACCGGCGTCCGGTCCCCGGGCAGCCGCCCGGCCGCCGCCCTTTCCATCAGGTCCGGCACGCGCACCGCGCCGGGAATCGTCCCGTAGGCAAAGGAGACCTCATCCCGGATGTCAATCAGCGTCCGGGTGCCCTCCGGCAGATCCGCCAGCTCCTCCAGCGTGATTTCCACTTGCTCTGTCATATCTCTCCGCTCATCATTTGTCCTTTTTCCCCTGGAGTGTACCATGCCCGCCCCGCTTTTTCAAGGGGACGAAAAACCCCCGGGGATCACGCCCCGGGGTTGCCAGGCTTCTCAGCTGCCCAGATAGGCCTTGCGCACATTGTCATCCACCAGCAGGGCCTTCGCCTCGCCGCTCATGGAGATCCTGCCGGTCTCCAGCACGTAGGCCCGGTCCGCGATGGACAGGGCCATCTGCGCGTTCTGCTCCACCAGCAGGATCGTGGTCCCCGCCGCGTGCAGCTCCCGGATGATGTCAAAAATCTGTTCCACCAGGATCGGCGCCAGGCCCATGGAGGGCTCGTCCAGCATCATCAGCTTGGGCCTGGACATCAGGGCCCGGGCCATGGCCAGCATCTGCTGCTCCCCGCCGGACAGGGTTCCCGCGATCTGCTTCTCCCGCTCCTTCAGCCTGGGAAAGCGCTGGAAAACGTCCTCGATGGATCCGGCGATCTCCGCCGCCGGGCGGGAGTATCCGCCCATCTCCAGGTTTTCCCGCACGCTCATCTGCTGAAAAATCCGCCGCCCCTCCGGGCACAGAGCCATCCCCAGCCCCACCATCCTGCTGGCGGGCACGGCGTTGATGTTCCGGCCCTCGAAGAGCACCTGCCCGCTGCGGGGCCGCAGCAGGCCGGCAATCGTGTTCAGGATCGTGGACTTCCCGGCGCCGTTGGCGCCGATCAGGGTCACGATCTCATGCTCCCGCACCTCAAAGGAGACGCCCTTGATGGCGTGAATCGCGCCGTAGAACACATGGATGTCGTTGATTTCCAGCATGCTCATGCCTGCGCCGCCTCCTTTTCCGCCCCCTGATGCTGCTTGCCCAGGTAGGCTTCGATGACCACCGGGTTCCGCTGGATCTCCTCCGCGGTGCCCTTGGCGATGATCTTCCCGTAGTTCAGCACGCAGATGCCCTCGCAGATGCCCATCACCAGGTTCATGTCATGCTCGATCAGCATGACCGCGATCTGGAACTGATCCCGGATTCTGATGATGTTGTCCATCAGCTCCTGGGTTTCGTGGGGATTCATGCCCGCCGCCGGTTCGTCCAGCAGCAGCAGGCTGGGATTCGTGGCCAGGGCCCGGACGATCTCCAGCCGGCGCTGGGCCCCGTAGGGCAGGCTCCCCGCCTGCACGTCGCCCATATCCTGCATGCCGAAGATGCTCAGCAGCTCCAGGGCCTTCTCATGCTGCTCCCGCTCCTTTTTCCAGTACCCCGGCAGCCGGCAGATGCCGGTAAACATGCCGTAGCGGATCTGGCTGTGCAGCCCGATGCGCACGTTGTCCTCCACGGACATGTTGGAGAACAGCCGGATGTTCTGGAAGGTCCGGGCAATGCCGTGGCGGCTGGCCGCCACCGTGTCCATGCCGTGCATGTCGATGCCGTTGATCATGGCGGAGCCCCGGGTGGGCTCGTACACCTTGGTCAGCAGGTTGAAAACCGTGGTCTTCCCGGCGCCGTTGGGGCCGATCAGCCCGGCGATCTCCGTCCGGCCGATGGTGAGGTTGAAATCCTCCACCGCGGTCAGGCCCCCGAAGTCGATGCCCAGGTGCTTGCATTCCAGCACGGGCATCTTGCCGATGTCCCGCTCCGGGATGATGCTCTGGGAGGGAACCGGCACCATTTTCGTGTCCGCGTTGCGCTTTCTGATTTTCCCGGCCGCTTCACTCATGCCCGGTCACCTCCTTTCCGCTGGCTTACCTCCACCGTCTTCCGCGGCCCCTTCCGGCTGAGCAGGCCCTTCAGGTTGTTAAAGAACGCCTTGGTGGCCGGCGTGTTGGTGACCAGCATCATGACGATCAGCAGCACCGCGTACACCAGCATCCGGTAGTCCGCGAAGTCCCGCAGCATCTCCGGCAGGATGGTCAGCACCGTGGCGGAGATCACCGCCCCCAGGGTGTTCCCGATGCCGCCCAGCACCACGAAAACCAGCACGTTGATGCTCTGGTCAAACTTGAACTTGCCCGGCACCAGCGTGGAATAATTCAGCCCGTACAGGGCGCCGGCCATGCCCGCCAGCGCCGCGGCGGTCACAAAGGCGATCATCTTGTACCGGGTGACGTTGATGCCCACGGATTCCGCCGCGATCCGGTTGTCCCTTGTGGCCATGATCGCCCGGCCCGTGCGGCTGTTGATCAGGTTCAGCACCACCACCAGCGCCGCCAGCACCAGCAGGAAACCGGCGGTGAAGGTGGCGATCTTCGACACGGAGACCGCGCCGTTCGGACCGTTCAGCAGCAGCGTCCCCGGCAGGGTCGGGTTGATGAAGCCGAAGACCAGCCGCGTGCCGTCCACGGAGGTATACACGCAGTTCAGCACGTTGCGGATGATTTCCCCAAAGGCCAGGGTCACGATGGCCAGGTAGTCCCCCCGCAGCCGCAGCACGGGAATCCCGATCAGGAAGCCCAGCAGCCCCGCCACGGCGCCGCCGGCCACGATGGACAGCACCAGGCGCAGCGTCTCGTTCTCCATCTGGAAGCCCTTCAGCAGCCAGCCGGAAATGATGATGCCCGTAAACGCGCCGATGCTCATGAAGCCCGCGTGCCCCAGGCTCAGCTCCCCGGAGATGCCCACCACCAGGTTCAGGCTCACCGCCATCACGATCCAGCAGCAGATGGGAATCAGCTGGGCCCGCAGAGAGCGGCTCATCTGCCCGTAAAACAGGTTGCACAGTAGGAAGGCCAGGATCACAACGCCGAAGGTCACGGCGTTGTAGATCAGCTTTTTCTTTTTCGCGCTCATCCCGGTTCCCTCCTTACACTTTCTCGCGGATCGGCTTGCCCAGCAGCCCGGTGGGCCGGAACAGCAGCACGATGATCAGCACCGCGAAGACGATGGCGTCCCCCAGCTCGGTGGAAATGTACGCCTTGCCCAGGATCTCGATCACCCCCAGCAGAATGCCCCCGATCATGGCCCCGGGGATGGAGCCGATGCCGCCGAACACCGCCGCGGTGAAGGCCTTGATGCCGGGCATGGAGCCCGTGGTGGGCATCAGGGTCGGATAGGCGGAGCAGAGCAGAATGCCCGCCACGGCCGCCAGGGCGGAGCCGATGGCGAAGGTGGTGGAGATGGTCCGGTTCACGTTGATCCCCATCAGCTCCGCGGCGCCCCGGTCCTCTGAGACGCAGCGCATTGCCTTGCCCATCTTTGTGCGGGAAATAAAGGTGGTGAGCACGATCATGATGGCGATGTTGGCCAGAATCGTCATCATGGTGACCCCGCTGATCTTCAGCTGATCCCCGAAAAGGGACAGGGTGGGCAGCTGAATCATGACGGAGGGGAAGCTCTTCGGGTTGGCCCCCCAGATCAGCAGCGCCAGGTTCTGCAGCAGGTAGCTCATGCCGATGGCGGTAATCAGCACCGCCAGGGAGGTCGCCTGCCGCAGGGGGCGGTAGGCCAGGCCCTCAATGGTGATCCCCAGCACCGTGCACAGCAGCATGGCCGCCAGCAGCGCGGCGACGGGCGGCAGCCCCCAGTACTGCAGGGCGCAGAAAGCGATATACGCCCCCACCATGATGACATCCCCATGGGCGAAGTTCAGCATCTTCGCGATGCCGTAGACCATGGTATAGCCCAGGGCGATGATGGCGTAGATGCTGCCCAGGCTCAGGCCGTTCACCAGGTTGGAAAGAAAAATCATGGATGCTCACAACCCCTCTTGTCTCGCGGCGGTGAAAACGAAACCGTCTTTCCCTCATTATACGGGGAAAGCACGCCCTTGTCCAATCCGGAAAAGCCGCGGCGCTTCCATCCGGGGACACCGCCGCCGGAAAATGCGCGAATCCGCCCCCGGCAAACCGGGAGCGGACCGCGAAATCGGCTTTTTCAGGGAAGCCGCCCTGCTGATCAGTTGTTGAAGCCCACGTAGGCACCGTTCTCGATGATGACGGCGGTGGGCGTCTTGCTGACTTCGCCGTTGGCGGCCCAGGTCATGGTGCCGGTCACACCGGTGACCTCGATCTCCTGCATGGCGGCGATCATGGCGTCGCAGATCGCCTCGGGGGCATCGCCCTCCTGCACGCCGGCCTTCTCGGCGGCGGCCACCAGCGCGTACACGCCGTCATAGGCGTCGGCCGCGAACTGGTTCGGAATCTCGTTGTACAGCTCCTGATACTTGGCGACGAAGTTCTTCGTCAGCTCGTCCTGCGCGTCGGCGGAGAAGGGGGTCAGCAGCATGACGCCCTCCGCCAGGGAGGTGTCAAAGCCTTCGATGGACAGGATGCCGTCCATGCCGTCCACGCCGAAGAACACGGGCTTGTAGTCGATGCTGGACGCGTTCAGCAGAATCTGGGACGCGGGGGTGTAGTAAATGGGCAGGAACACCAGCTCGGCGCCGTTGTTCTTCGCGTCGGCCACCTGCACGGAGAAGTCCGTGGTGTCATCCGTAAAGGTGGTGGTGGAAACGATCTCCAGCCCCACTTCCTGAGCCTTGTCGACGAAGGTCTGATAGATGCCGGTGGAGTAGGCGTCCGCGTTGTTGTAGATCACGGCCACCTTGGTGGGCAGGTTCTTCTCCGCGATGTACGCGGCGGAAGCGGCGCCCTGCGCCGGGTCGGTAAAGCAGACCTGGTACACGTTGTCCTTGTCCGCGGTCACGGCGGTAGAGGAAGCGGAGGGCGTCAGCATGAACACCCGGTCGTTGTACGCTTCCGCGCCCACGGCGATGCAGGGGGTGGTGGTGGTGGTGCCGATGATCATCTGGGCGCCCTTGTCCAGGGCGTCGCCGTAGGCGTAAACCGCCTTCTCGGCGTCGTGGGTGTCGTCCTCGTCAATGATCTCCACCTTGTACTTTCCGCCCGCCGCGGAAATCTCCTCGGCCGCGATCTTCGCGCCGCGGCTGGTGGCCACGCCGTAAACCGCCGCCGCGCCGGTCAGCGGACCGATGTGCGCGATCTTCAGCGTAATGGTTTCTTCCGCGCCCGCGAAGGCGAACACGCTCAGGCCCAGGGTCAGGGCCAGCATCAGCGCAACAAGCTTCTTCATTTCTTTTTCCTCCGTTTCAAAAAATAAGCGTCGCAAATCCCTTCGGATTTACGGCGCTATTATACGCACGAAGCCCTTTGGCGTAAAGCGTTTTTGCTGTTTTCTTCCTGTTCTTTTTACCCCGCCCCGCCTTTTTTCTGTTCAACCGCTCCGCTGGCTGGACGGAATCGTTCCTTTCCTTTTTCTTGACAGGCCTTTCCTTTCGGACTACAATAGGCTTGTATTCTTGTGTTTATATTTTTTATCCCGGAAAGTAGGGGACAGGAATACCATCTCCTGATATTGGGAAGGGGGAAGGGGTTCAGAAAGGATCCCGAACGCACATGAACAGAAAGCACTGGTTTCTCGCCCTGGCGGCCGCGCTGCTGCTGGTGCTGTTCTGCGGCGCCGCCGCCCTGGCGGCGGACGATCCGCTGACGGTTTCCATGGCGCTGGAGACAAATAAGTTCACGGAGCCGAAGGAAATCACCGTGTCCATCTCCGTGACCAACGTGGGGGAAAGCGACCTGCCCGGCCCGGTGACGCTGTACTATCCCAGCGGCAAACAGGTCGACGAGTTCGGCACCCCCACCCTCAGCGTCGGCAACAGCAAGTCCTGGACCGGCAAATGGAAGGTCACCCAGGCGGAGCTGGACGCGGGGCGCATCACCTTCAAAATCCGCTACTCCCTTTACAATGACGAAGGGGAGCTGGTTTACAAGGCCAAGAATTTCTCCAAGACCATCATCTATACCGGCGGCGCGCCGGAGCTGAAGGTCAACCGGGAAATCAAGCCCACCACCGCCCAGAAGGATCAGGAGGTCTCCGTCACCTATGAGATCGAGAACACCGGCGCGGTGGAGGTGACCAACGTCACCATCAAGGAGAACAGCTCCATCTCCTCCAAGTCCGGCACCATCGAGCGCATCCCCGCCGGGGAAAAGGCCACCTACACCTTCACCCCCAAGATGGGAAAGAAGAATCTGACCTCCGCCGCCACCATCTCCTACAAGGCCGGCGGCAAGACCTATTCCCAGAAGGTGGAATCCGCCACCATCAAGTACGGCGAGGTCAAGCTCTCCGCCTCCCTGAAGGCGGACAAGAAGGGCGGCGCCCCCGGGGAAACCGTGAAGCTGACCCTGACGCTGAAGAACTCCGGCACCGTGGACTTCACCAATGTGGACGTGACGGACGCGGCCCTGGGAGAGGTCTTCAGCGACCTGACCGTCCAGGCCGGGGAAACCGTCATCCAGGAAAAGGAGCTCACCATCACCGAGACCCAGGATCTGCAGTTCACCGTCACCGCGGAGGACGTTACCGGCCAGCCGGTGGAAACCGCCACCGGCCGGGTGAACATCATCGCCACCGACCCGACCCAGCAGATCGTGCTGAGCCTGGAGGCCTCCGCAGACCGGGACGTGGTGTACCAGATTCCCGGAAACGTCCGCTTCACCATCACCGTGAACAACGAAAGCGCGGTGGATGTCTCCGACATCAGCATCCGCGCGGTGGATACGGTCATCAACACCTTTGACGCCATCCCCGCCGGCGAAAGCCGCACCTTTACCCGGGAGATGGCCGTCAGCATGCCCGGCTCCTTCCAGTTCACCGCCCGCTGCAAGGATCAGCTGTCCCAGACGCTGACCTTCTCCAGCAACCTGGTGCAGATCGCCCACCAGCAGCCCACCCCCGAGCCCACGGAAGCGCCCATCGTGACCCCGCCGGCCCCCCGGTATCAGGAGATGCCGGAAACCTATGAGGACCTGGCGGCGGATCAGAAGCTGCCCGCCTGGACGGACCAGGTGGAAAACATCGCCGGGACGGCCAAATGGATCCTGGCGGGCATCGCCGGCCTGGGCCTGGTGCTGCTGCTGATCGGCGGCATCCGCCGGGGCATCCTGAAGAGCCAGAGCAGCAAGGCCATGGATCATCTGGACGGCGCCAACTACCGGGATTACGGCACCCAGCCGAAGCGGAACCAGCGCAGCGAGATCGTCTCCGGCGCCGACAGTGCGAAGCCGGCGGAATCCGGCAGCGAGCAGCCCGAAGCGGTCGAGAACACCGCCCAGGACAGCGAGCTCATGGCCGAGACCCTGCGCCGCCTGTATGAGAACACGCCTGGCCGGGAAAACGCCGAAGCCCCCGCCGCCGAAGAGGCCCCCGCCGCGGACGAAGCCGCCCCGGAGGCGGACGGCGCCCACCGCCGCCGCAGCGGCAAGTAACCCCTGCCTCGAAAGCCCTGCAGCTCCCCCTCCGGGGAGCTGCTTTTTTGCCCCTTTCCCCCTTGGAAAATCCGTACTTGCGCCGGGAATGGGTCCGGTGATATACTATTCTGTACTGTTTTGCCCCGGCGGCAAGTCAACAAACAGTACCATGAGGACAGAGGCATGCTTGAGTTTATTAAAAAAATGCTGGGAACCAGCAATGAGAGCCAGCTGAAAAAGCTGCGGAAAACCGTGGACGCGGTCAATGGGCTGGGCGACGCGTACCGGAAGCTGACGGACGCCGAGCTGCGGGCCAAGACGGAGGAATTCCGCGCCCGGCTGCAAAAGGGTGAGACCGAGGACGACATCCTGCCCGAAGCCTTTGCCGCCGTCCGCGAGGCGGCGGACCGGGTGCTGGGCATGCGCCCCTACGACGTGCAGGTGCTGGGCGGCATCGTGCTGCACCAGGGCCGCATCGCGGAGATGAAGACCGGTGAAGGCAAGACCCTGGTGTCCACCATGCCGGCCTACCTGAACGCCCTCTCTGGCCGCGGGGTGCACATCGTCACGGTCAATGACTACCTGGCCCGCCGCGACAGCGAGTGGATGGGCAAGGTGCACCGCTTCCTGGGCCTGAGCGTGGGCCTCATCGTCCACGATCTGGACAGCGACGAGCGCCGCGCCGCCTACGCCTGCGACATTACCTACGGCACCAACAACGAGCTGGGCTTCGACTACCTGCGGGACAACATGGTCATCCGCCAGAGCAATCTCGTGCAGCGGGGGCACCATTTCGCCATCGTGGACGAGGTGGACTCCATCCTCATCGATGAGGCCCGGACGCCCCTGATCATCTCCGGCCCCGGGGACAAGAGCACGGAAATGTACGACCGGGTGGATGCGGTGGTCCGGAACCTGAAGCCCGAAATCCACTACGAGGTGGAGGAAAAGAAAAAGGCCGTCACCCTGACGGACGAGGGCGCCCAGCGGGTGGAGCAGGCCTTCGGCATCGAGAACCTGAACGACCCGGAAAACAGCGACCTGAACCATTATGTTTCCTGCGCCCTGCGGGCGAACGTGATCATGAAGCGGGACGTGGACTACGTGGTGCAGAACGGCCAGGTCATCATCGTGGATGAGTTCACCGGCCGCCTGATGATCGGCCGGCGGTACTCCGAGGGCCTGCACCAGGCCATCGAGGCCAAGGAGCACGTGAAGGTGGAGCGGGAGAGCAAGACCCTGGCCACCATCACCTTCCAGAACTATTTCCGCATGTACGAGAAGCTCTCCGGCATGACCGGTACGGCCAAGACGGAGGAAGCCGAGTTCCAGGGCATCTACGCCCTGGACGTGGTGGAGATTCCCACCAACCGCCCCAACATCCGCCAGGATCTGGAGGACGTGGTGTACAAGAACAAGGCCGCCAAGTACAACGCAGTCATTCAGTCCATCCTGGACCACCACGCCACTGGCCAGCCCCTGCTGGTGGGCACGGTCAGCGTGGAGATCTCCGAGCTGCTCAGCGACATGCTGCGGAAGAAGGGCATCGCCCATGAGGTCCTGAACGCGAAGAACCACGCCCGGGAGGCGGAGATCGTGGCCCAGGCCGGCCAGTTCGGCGCCGTCACCATCGCCACCAACATGGCGGGCCGCGGCACGGACATTCTGCTGGGCGGCAACCCGGAGTTCCTGGCCCGGCGGGCCATGCGCCAGGAGGGCGTAGAGGAGGAAATCATCGAGGCGGCCACCGGCCACAACGAGGACGTGCCGCCGGAGGTGCTGGCCGCCCGGGACCGGTACAACGCCCTGTACCAGCAGTTCAAGCGGGAAACGGACAAGGCCCACGACCAGGTGGTGCAGGCCGGCGGCCTGCACATCATCGGCACGGAGCGGCATGAGAGCCGCCGGATCGACAACCAGCTGCGGGGCCGGTCCGGCCGCCAGGGCGATCCCGGCTCCACCCAGTTCTTCATCTCCCTGGAGGACGACCTGATGCGCCTCTTCGGCTCCGAGCGGATCGGCGCCATGGTGGACCGGCTGGGCCTGAAGGATGACGAACCCCTGACCGCCGGCATGCTGACCAAGCAGATCGAGAGCGCCCAGAAGCGCATCGAAGGCCGGAACTTCGAAACCCGGAAGCACGTCCTGGAGTATGACAACGTCATGAACCGCCAGCGGGAGGTCATCTACGGCCAGCGCCGCCGGGTGCTCCTGGGCGAGGATGTGCACGACAGCATCCTGAAGATGGCGGACCACGTGGTGGATTTCGCCGTGTCCCGCTGGCTGAACGGGGAGGATCCCGCGGAGTGGGACTGGACCCAGGCCACCCATTACCTGGAGAATCTGTGCAACCGCCACGGCGTCCTGGAAACCCTGAAGCCCCAGGCGGAAGCCCTGGGCCAGGAGGGGCTGGCGGAAGCCCTGAAGGAAGACGCCCACGCCTTCTACGCCGAGCGGGAGAAGATGCTCTCCGACCTGCATGTGGACATGCGGGAGCTGGAGCGGGTCATGCTGCTGCGCAGCGTGGATACCCGCTGGATGGATCACATCGACGCCATGGACCAGCTGCGGGACGGCATCGGCTTCCGCGCCTACAGCGGCAAGAACCCGGTCACGGAGTACCAGATCGAAGCCGGGCATATGTTTGAGGAGCTGAACCACCTGATCCGGGAGGACACGGTGCGCCGGGTGTATCAGACGAAGGTCCAGGTCACCCCCGAGCGGGTGCAGACCGCGAAGCCCACCGACGCCCGCCTGGCGGGGGACGGCCCCCGCCAGCCCCGCAGGGTGCCCGCCTCCAAAAAAGTAGGCCGCAACGACCCCTGCCCCTGCGGCAGCGGAAAGAAGTATAAGAATTGTCACGGAAGAAACGATAATAATGAAGCACCGTAACCTTCCCGTTCAGTCACCGATATCCCCACCGACCGCTGAAAAGAGGAGAAAAAAACATGATTGAACTGGAACAGTACACCCAGACCCTCGCCGGCATCCGCAAGAGCATTCTTGCCGCGGGGGAAGCCCTGCACATTGACCATATGAAGGAGCAGATCGACGAGCTGACGGAGGAAATGAATCAGCCGGAGTTCTGGAACGATACCGCCCACAGCACCAGCGTGAATCAGAAGCTGGGCCACCTGAAAAACCGGCTGGAGCACTACGAGGGTCTCCTCTCCTCCGCGGATGACATCGAAACCATGATGGAGCTGGCGAAGGAGGAAAATGACGAGTCCATGGTGGCCGAGGCCGGCGAAAGCCTGAAGACCCTGAAGGAGCAGGCCGACGCCCTGGAGCTGGAAACCCTGATGCGGGGGGACTATGACGACAGCGACGCGATCCTCTCCCTCCACGCCGGCGCCGGCGGCACCGAGGCCCAGGACTGGACCCAGATGCTGTACCGGATGTACACCCGGTACTGCGAGAAGATGGGCTTCCAGGTCAAGCTGCTGGACCTGCTGGACGGGGATGAGGCGGGCATCAAGTCCGTCACCTTCGAGGTCAGCGGCGACCACGCCTACGGCTATCTCCGCGGGGAGAAGGGCGTGCACCGCCTGGTGCGCATCAGCCCCTTCGACGCCAACGCCCGGCGGCACACCAGCTTCTCCAGCCTGGACGTGGCCCCCATGCTGGCGGATGACGACGGCGAAATCGAAATCGACATGAAGTACGTCCGCGTCGACACCTACCACTCCAGCGGCGCCGGCGGCCAGAACGTGAACAAGACCTCCTCCGCCGTGCGCATGACCTACGTGAAGGACGATGTCACCATCGTGGTCTCCTGCCAGACGGAGCGGGACCAGGTGCAGAACCGGGCCACCTGTATCAAGATGCTGAAGGCCAAACTGCTGGAGCTCCGGGAGCGGGAAAAGGAGCAGCAGATGGCGGACATCAAGGGCGAGATGAAGAAGATCGAATGGGGCAGCCAGATCCGCTCCTACGTTTTCCAGCCCTACACCATGGTGAAGGATCACCGCACCAATTATGAATCCGGCAACATTGACGACGTGATGAACGGCAACCTGGAAGGCTTTGTCACGGCGTACCTGAAGATGCAGTAATGGCCGCGCTTTTTCCCCGGGGAAACGGTTTCCCCGGGCGTCCCGGCGCCCCGGAGGAGGGGCGCCCGCGGTCCGTCGTCCTGGGCGCGGTGTGCTGCCTGGCGCTGACCCTGGCCCTGCTGGGCGGGATCATCCGGATCATGGCCGGCAGCGAAGCCCTTTTCGCCCGGGAGCTGGCGCGCTTCGCCCCTCCGGAGCAGACCGGCCTGCCGGAGGCGGCGTATCCCGCCATGGCGGCGCGCCTGGCGGACTATCTGGCCGGCCGGACGGAAAGCGTTCAGTTCTTTCTGACCGCCCCGGACGGCGCGGCCCTCCCCTGCTTTCACGATTACGAGCTGGCGCATATGGCGGACTGCCGCCGGCTGATCCGGCTCGCCGGCCTGGTGTCCCTGACCTGCGCGGCGCTGGCGGTTCTGTGCGCCGCGCCGCTTTTTCGCCGGGGCCG
>JAFUGS010000001.1 GCA_017469265.1 Clostridia bacterium | reverse complement strand
TGATGGGTCGATTTCTCTGGATTCTTTGTCGCTCGCAGGCTAGCACCTCCTTCAAAAATCTTGCCTCGTAGAGGCTTGTTTTCTATACCCTTCTTTGGGATCTGGGCCTGCTCGACTGGCAAACGATGTTTTCACACTATTCTCCGATCCTGGTCAGGGTCCGGATCTTCCATTGCCCGTTTTCCCGGATCAGGTTCGCGCGGTACTGAACCTCCGGCCAGGCGGGCGGATAAACCGCGCTGGCGCCGTTTTGGGCGATCAGCTCCTCCGCCCTGGTTCCCTTCACGCGGCCGTCGATTCTGGGAATCTTCTCCGTGATGGTCAGCCGGGCGCTGTTGTCCCAGGGCCACGTCCAGAGGAATCCCATGGTCAGCCGGTGGTCGATGCCGCGGACATTGTAATCCGCGTAGGCGGATTTGCCGTTCACCGCCGCGGTCAGCTCCTCGTCCGTGGACAGATAGGCTGCCTGGAAATACCGGTTCAGGACGGTTTCGTCCGTCTCGATCCCCATGATCACCTTGGCCCGGGCCGCCATGCCGTCCTTCAGAATAATCTGGATGTTGCTCAGGTTCATGGCGTAGTAGAACACGGTAATGGCGATCCCGAGGATCAGGCAGAACAGAAACAGACGGCTGGCCAGGTACCAGATGCCTCTTCGGAGATACTTCAATCCTTCGCCCTCCGTTTTCCGTCAGTCGGTTACAGCAGCTTGATCAGCATCGTCTTCTGCTCATCCATCTCGATAGCGATCAGCCCGTCCTTCTCCAGCTGCTTCATCACGTCGCTGAAGCGTTTGAAGCCGATGTTCCGCTCGTTGAACCCCGGATAGGAGGTGATGATATCCGCCTTCAGGATGGACGGGTTCACCCGGTCAAAGCCGCCCTCCTTATAGGCCTGCAGTTGGGCCTTGAAGGCTTCCTTCCAGTTCTCCCGGGTCAGCTGCGGAATCGCGTCCCCGTTCTCCGCGCTGTCCGCGCCGGTCAGGCTCACCGTGACATTGAAATTGTCATTAAAGACCTGGAAATCCCCAAAGCGCTTCGCCAGCTTGGTCAGCAGCCGGTAGAAGGACGCGCATCCGTAGCTCTTCTCATTGAAGTCCGGCCGGAGGCGCAGCAGGACGCCCTTCAGCTCGCTGGCGTACATCTCGTCGTCATGCTCCTCCAGCACGGTGGTCAGCAGCTTGTTCAGCTCGCTCTCGTCGGCGGCCTCCTCATTGTTGGCCGTCTGCCGCTGCCGGCGGGGCTTTTCCACCTTGTTTTTCCGGACGCTTTCCAGAAACTGGAACTCATTGCAGGCGTTGATAAAGATCGTGCTGGCCGCCTCGCTTCGGCTGATGCCCAGCACAAACTTGCCCATGCTCTTCAGCCGGCCCACCAGGGGCGTATAGTCGCTGTCGCCGGATACGATGCAGAAGCTGTCGATCAGGTCGTTCTTATAAGCGACCTCCAGCGCGTCGATCACCAGCTGGATATCCGCGTTGTTTTTCTGGCTGATGCCATAGCGCAGGCTGGGCACCACCGTAAAGGTGTTGCTCAGCAGCAGGGGCTTCAGGTCGCTGAACTTGTCCGTGTATCCGTACACCTTGCCCAGCAGGATATCGCCCCGGATTTTGACTTTTTCCAGAATACTGTTCAGCGTTTCCACCTTCGCGCCGCAGTTTTCCAGATCCACAAATACCGCAAATCTACTCAGAATCAAAACCTTCTTCCATCAATCATCCTGGAGCGGATTGCTCCGCCCTAAAACAGGAGTATACCATCCCTTCCCGGAAATTTCCACTGTTTTTCACCTTTTTCTGGACATTTCCCGCCGCCAAAGGTAAAATATAGAGTAACTATTCCGTCCAGCAAGCGGAGCGCTGAGGTGTTCCAATCCGGGGGCCTTGATTCTCGCCGGTTCTTAGCGATTGGCAAGCCGTAAGGCGCAGACAGAGCTTAGAACCGCTGCGTAAGTGAACGGAGCCGAGAGGCGTCCCCCGGAGTGGAATTCCTCAGAGAGCGGAGCGACGGAAGAGATACAAATATAGGAAGTACTTTTTTGGGAGAGGAGGATATCTCAGCATGCCCGCACCACTTTCCGCCTGCATCGTGCTGTATCACTGCGGTGATGAAGTCAAGAACGCGCTTCGCTGCCTGGAGCAGTCCAACGTGGAGGTCGCGGTCTATCTCTGTGACAATTCTCCGGAGGAAATGGCGGCGGATCAGCTGCAATGGGAGTTCCCGGGCATCACCGTTCTCCCCCAGCAGGGCAACGTCGGTTTCGGCCGCGCCAATAACGCCGTCCTTCCCTATCTGCAAAGCCGGTACCATCTCTGCATGAATCCGGACGTAACCTTCGACCCCACCCTGCTTTTCCGCATGATGCAGTACATGGACGCGCATCCGAACATCGCCATCCTGACGCCCCGGGTGCTGAATGCGGATGGCACGGAGCAGTTTCTGCCAAAAAAACGGATTTCGGTTCACTATCTGCTGGGTGGCCTGCTGGAAAATCGCGGCCGGATCTTCCGCCGCTGGCGGGAGGAATTCACCCTGGCGGATCTGGACATTCACAGCCCCGTCCCCGTTGAGTTCGCGACGGGATGCTTCCTGCTGATCCGCACCGGCGTTTTTCAGCAGCTGAAGGGTTTTGATCCCCGTTTCTTCCTGTATCAGGAGGACAGCGACCTGAGCCGTCGCGTCCTGGAGCAGCGCCTGGGCAGCATTGTGTATCATCCGGAGATGTGTGTGACCCATCTGTGGGCCCGTGAAAATACCCGCACCCTGAAGGGGTGCCTTCGTCAGGTTCGCTCCGCCTGTAAATACTTCATGAAGTGGGGGATCACCTGGTGAAGACCACTATCCTGCTCGCGGCCTATCAGGGCGAAACCTTTCTTCCCGCGCAGCTGGCCTCCCTTTCCGGCCAGACGGCACGGGATTTTTCCGTCCTGTATCAGGACGACGGCTCCACGGACCGGACGCCGGAAATCCTGCGGGAATACGCTCAGGAGGACAGCCGCTTTCGGCCCGCCGGCCAGCAGGGTCGGCATCTGGGCGCCGCCGGGAATTTCCTTTCCCTCCTCCGTCAGGCGGAAGGGGATTTACTATTGCTCTGTGATCAGGACGACCTCTGGATGCCGGAAAAAGTGGCCCGGATGAGGGCGGCCTGCGTCTCCGCCGCGGCGAATCTCCCCGAAGGCACGCCCCTGCTGGTGCACGCGGACGCCGCTGTCATCGACGCCGGGGGGAAGGTGCTCGCGCCGAGCTTCTTCCGTCTCCAGGGCTGGGATCCCGAAGCCACCGGGCTGAACCGGCTGCTGGTGCAGAACAACGCCACCGGCTGTATGATGCTCCTGAACCGTCCCCTGGCGGATCTGGTCGTCCGTTACGGGCGGCCGGAAAGCATGTTCATGCATGACTGGTTCATCGCCCTGACGGCCGCCGCCTTCGGCCGGATTGTTTTCCTCCCGGAACAGCTGACCCGCTACCGTCAGCATGGGGAAAATGTGATCGGCGCCAGCCGGGAGTCCCTTCCCCTGCGGGCCCTCAGGATCCTCCGGGATCGGGACAAAGCCCGGGCCCGGATCGCCCTGACCTATACCCATACCCGGGCTTTTCAGGCGGCCTTCGGGGACGCCCTGCCCCCGGAGGCCGCAGAAATCATCCAGGCCTACCTGGCCACGGAGAAGCTCCCCAGGCTCCGCCGCCTGGCCGCCATCCGGCGCCAGGGCTGCCTGATGCAGAGCCCCGTCACCCGTCTCGGCCAGTTTTTCTTCGGCTGAAAGCGCGTTTCGGCGTGTTGGGCCGCCCGCGCGGATTCGGTTTTTTCACGGATTCCGAACCGCCGGCGCAAATCCCCGCGTTTCCACAAAAAAATGCTTGCATTTTCAGCCGGGACGTGGTATCATCGTCAAGCTTGATGTGTAAGACTCCACAAGGAGGAGGATTTCCATGGGTAAGTTTTGTGAGATTTGCGAAAAGGGCACGATGAATGGTAACAACGTGAGCCATTCCAACCGCAAGAGCCATCGCATCTGGGCGCCCAATGTGCAGAGTGTCCGCGTTATGGTGAACGGTTCCGCCCGTCGGATGAACGTCTGCACCCGCTGCCTGCGCAGTGGGGCCGTGCAGCGTGCGCTGCCCAAGATTCGGGCCGCCGAGGAAGCGTAAGTTTCTCAGAGGGAAAATCAGCCCGCCTGTTAGTGCGAACAGGCGGGCTTTTCCTATGCGTTTTTTCCGGAATCCCCGCGGCTTCCCGGCGGGGCGCTCATCCCTCCAGGTTCCGCGAAAGCCACTCCAGGCCTTCCTGCCGCATGCGCTCCAGTCCCCTGCTCCGCGTTTCCCGCAGGAAATGGTCCACCCGGCTGTTCTTGCTCTCCCGGTCCGTGTCCCGGTACCGGCGGAGCAGATCCACCGGCTTCCCGAAAATGGACCCGAAGGCCAGCCCGTGAAAGCTGTCCGTGCACAGCATCCCGGCCCCGGCGACGGCGCCGAGAAATGCCTCCGGCCCCGCGCCGTCCAGCTTCTCAAAAGGCTGGGCGTAGCTTTCCGCGGTTACAGGAATCACCAGCGGGGTCAGGCCCTTCTCCTGGCTGAGGGCCAGCACCCGCCGCCAGTATTCCGGGTTTTCCCCGATAAAATAGCACAGCAGGCGCCCTTCCCTCCCGGGCAGGGGCGCGGCCAGTTCCAGCCATTCCTCCTTCCGCAGCAGGCAGACCGGGTCCGGCATCACCGGCGGCCGGTCCCCGGTCACGGTGACCAGCAGTCTGGCGCCTTCCTCCTCCCGTACGGAAACCGCGTCAAACAGCGCCAGCGCCCGCCGGATCATCCGGCTTTTCCGCCGGCCCGGCGCCGTGCTGACGCCCAGGCTCGGGGCGTAGGCGATCCGTCTTTTTTCCGGCGCTCCGAAGTCCAGGAAGTAGGCCGGATTCATCCAGACCGGATTCCAGATCTGGTCGCTCCCGCACATCAGCTGATCGTACCGCCCGCTCAGCCGGGAAAGCTCCTTCCGGTTCCTGCACACCGGGCTCAGCGCCATCCGCCGGGCGTAAAAATCATCGATGGCCCGGTGCTTGGCCCGCATGCCCTCCTGGCTGCCCTGCACCTGGCGCTTCCGCTGCCCTTCCAGCAGCAGCTTCGGGCTGTTGCCGCACCGGATCAGGTTTTCCGCCTTCTCCCGAAGGTCCGGGCGGTAGTCCATGTGCTCGCAGTCATACCCCATCTCCCGCACCACCCGCTGCAGCGCGTAGGCCTGGAGGCTGCTGCCATAGTTTCCGTTGTGCAGAAAGGTCATGATGCCGATTTTGCCCATGCTGTTTCCCTTCCCTGTTTTGACCGGTTTCCGCGCGGGATGTCTCCCGCGCCGTTTTACTTTTTCTTTTCATAGATCAGCGGCCGGCTGACGGAGGGCGTCTCGCTGCCGTTGGGATAGAACCGGATCCAGCCCTCCTGGAGCTGAATCGTCCCGGTGGAGCCCTTCACCTGCCGCTTTTCCAGGATCAGCCGCAGCAGCTTTTCATTCAGCTGCGGCCCGCCTCCCCGGGTCAGCATATCCTTCCAGATGGTGCATTTGCATCCTTTTTCCGTGCATTCAAAGGCCAGGCCACTCTCCCGCAGCTTTCCTTTCCCGCAGACCGGGCACACCGTTCCCTCCAGGACTTTGGCGCTGTAGCCTCTTTTGCCGCCTTTTCCCCGTCCCCGGTCTTCCTCCGGGAAGGTTACCTGCGCCGCCCGGTCCCTGGCGTAGTCCACCAGGAAGACGCACATCCGGTTGATCCCTTCCAGAAAGCGGTCCGCGTCCTGCTTTCCGTCCGTGATTTCGTGGAGCGCCAGCTCCCACCGTCCCGTCAGCTCCGGGCTGGCCAGCTCCTCCGGCATGATTTCGATCAGCCGGACGCCCTTGTCCGTCGCCAGCAGTGTTTTCCCCTTCCGCTGGGCATACCCCACCTGCAGCAGCCGCTCAATAATGGCGGCCCGGGTCGCCGGGGTCCCGATGCCGCTGCCCTTCATCTGCCGGGACAGCTCCTCGTCCTCCAGCTCTTTTCCCGCCGTCTCCATGGCCAGCAGCAGGCTCGCGTCCGTATGCGGGGCCGGGGGCTTGGTCTTGTCCTCCTTGACCTTTGTGTCCTTTACCGTCCGTCTGTCCCCGGGCTGGAGCGGTGGCAGCTGGACGCTTTCTTCCTCGTCGTCCTTTTTCTTCCTGGTCCGGGCGGCGGGCTTTCCCGCCGCCTCCGCCAGGGGCGGGACATCGTGCCATCCATTGACGACGATCACCTTCCCGTTGGTGCGGAAGTCATGCCCCTCCGCCCGGGTGATCACCCGGGTGGCGTCATACTCGCACGCGGGATAGAAGGCCGCCAGCGTTCTCCGAGCCACCAGGTCGTACAGCTTCTGTTCATCCGCGCTGAATTTCCCCGGATCCACCCGCTTGTTCGTGGGAATGATCGCGTGGTGATCCGTCACCTTGCTGGCGTCGATGGTCCGCCGGCTGACGGGCAGCTTCCCGTCCCGCAGCGCCCCCGGAACGAACCGCTGATAGCTTTCCGGCAGCATCTTCATGGTCTGTACCACCCGGGGAATCATGTCCGGGGGCAGGTACCGGCTGTCCGTCCGGGGATAGGTCAGCGCCTTATGGGTTTCGTACAGGCTCTGGGCCGTTTTCAGCGTCTTGTCCGCCGTAAAGCCCAGCATCTTGTTGGCGTCCCGCTGCAGGCTGGTCAGGTCATACAGCTGGGGCGGGGGCTCCGTCTTGCGGGTGGTCTCCGCCCGGATGACCTCCGCCTCCCTGCCCTTTACCGCCGCGGCGATGGCGTCCGCTTCTTCCTTCCTGGGGATATGGGTGTCCGGCTCCCACCGGTCGCTGAAGCAGGTGCCGCTGTAGTCCCCGAAGTCGGCCTGCAGGGTGCAGTACGCTTCCGGCTGAAAGTTTTCGATCTCTTTCCGTCTTTTCACCAGGATGGCCAGCGTCGGCGTCTGCACCCGCCCCACGCTCAGCAGCGCGTCATACTTCAGCGTAAAGGCCCGGCTGGCGTTCATCCCCACCAGCCAGTCCGCCTTGCTGCGGCACCTCGCGCTGGCGTACAGGCCGTCATAATTCCGCCCGGGCTGAATGCTCCGGAAGCCTTCCGAAATCGCCTCGTCCGTCATGGAGCTGATCCACAGCCGGTCGAAGGGCTTCCTGCAGCCCGCTTTTTCATAGATGTAGCGGAAAATCAGCTCCCCTTCCCGCCCGGCGTCCGTCGCGCAGATCAGCGAATCCGTGTCCGGCGCGTTGATCAGCTTTTTGATAATCTGAAACTGTTTACTGGTGCCGCGGATTACCTTCAGCGGAATCTCCGCCGGCAGAATGGGCAGCGTGGCAAAGCTCCACTTTTTATATTTTTCATCCAGCTCATCCGGTTCCACCAGGGTCACCAAATGGCCCACCGCCCAGGTGACGATGTATTTCTCCCCCATGAGGCAGCCGTCCCCCCGCTCCCGGCACCCGATCACCCGGGCAATATCCCGGCCCACGCTGGGCTTTTCCGCCACCACGACAATCTTTCCCAAGGTTTAGCCTCCCACTGACATTTCCGATCTTCTCCAGGAGCATATCACAAATCCCGTTAAATGGCAAAAGTGGCGAACCCGGAGATTCTGCTGAGAAGTCGAACCCGGGAAAGGAATACTCGCTCCGGAATCATTGAAAAAGGAAAAGGAATATGGTATGCTTGGGCCATCGAATGGATGGAGAAAGGGAGTACATGGATACGGATATGAACAGGCATGAGAATCTCCTGAAAGCACGGATTCAGGATCTTTCCAGAGATATTATCGCCGATTACGGCAATGACCGCGTCATTGACCGGCTGGAAATGTTTACCCAGCCAGACCGGCAGGTGATTGAGGAGCTGATCGGCAAGCTGCTGCGGCTGGTGTATCCCGGGTACTACCGAGATTATACCTATCATATTATCAACCCGGAGATTCATCTGGCCGCGCTGATTGAGGACGTAGCGTATCACCTGATCCGCGAAATCGGCATCGCCCTGCGCGGAAGCAGCCTGCTGCCCGAGGCGGAGGCGGAAAAGCGGGCGGAGGACATCACTGCCGCTTTCCTGAAGAAGCTGCCGGAGATCCGGGCCTACGTGGAGATGGATCTGCAGGCCGCCTACGACGGGGATCCTGCCGCCTCCAGCAAGGAGGAAGTCATCATCGCGTACCCGGGGTTTTACGCGATTACCGTAAACCGGCTGGCCCATGCCCTGTATCAGCTGGAAGTGCCGCTGATTCCCCGGATCATGACGGAGTACGCCCACAGCAAGACAGGGATCGATATCCATCCCGGCGCCCAGATCGGCCGGTTTTTCTTCATCGACCATGGCACTGGCATCGTGGTGGGGGAAACGACCATCATCGGGGATCATGTGAAGCTTTATCAGGGCGTGACCCTGGGGGCCCTTTCCACCCGGGGTGGGCAAAAGCTGCACGGAAAACGCCGCCATCCCACCATCGAGGATCATGTGACCATTTACGCCGGCGCATCCATCCTGGGTGGGGAAACGGTGATCGGCCATGATTCGGTGATCGGCTCCATCGTGTTTATCACCCATCCCATCGCGCCTGGAACCCGTGTCAGCATCAAGAGCCAGGAGCTGCTGTACAAAAACGGGCAGGGCTTCACGATTGAGCCGGATATTCCGAATCAGGACCCTGTCTGGTTCTACATGATTTAGAAAACGGAAGATACCGGGTTCGTTTCTGCATAAGGGATTCAAAGCGTTTTGAATCCAACGATGCAGCGGCCCGGCTTTTTTTTCAGGAAAAACAAAAATACCTCTTGATTTTGGATGTCGAATGTGGTAGTATACCACCGTTGTCGCAAGACAGCGCGCTGATGTAGCTCAGTAGGTAGAGCGCATCCTTGGTAAGGATGAGGTCGCCGGTTCGAATCCGGCCATCAGCTCCACAACCCTCGAGGACGTTGTTTCAATGGCTTCGGGGGTTTTTTATTTCTCCTTTTGCTTGACTCCTGAAATGTGTTGTGCTAGAACATTCGTATTATCTCTGCTCGCCTTGCGACCACCCTGGAGAGAAATGCTTATAATAACAATATCATTGGACGCTGTTAACCTTTATAGGGGGTGAAAAAATGGGAAAGGAAATCGTTTTTAAGCTGAAGCCGGGTACAAAACTGACAGACGAAGAAATCTCCATGATAGAGGCCGCTCGTAATCTTCCCGCCGCGTACGATGAAGAAAATCCGGAAATAGACCCGGTTGCGACTCCCGCTCAGTACAGTGCGTTAATGCAGGCTGTAGCCATGCGCAATCAGCATTTGAGGAGAACTCAGCAGCAGCCTGGTTAAGATTATCCTCCCGCGCAATAAGGTATTCATTTGACAGCGATATTCTCTCCGCTGAGGCGGCAACCACGCGCATGGTTGCCGCTTCGTTTTTTTGGCATGCGTACCCGGAACAGGGGACACCCCATCCTGCGTATTTTTTGCTTTTCCTTTCTCCTCACATTGTGTTTTGATCCGTAAAAGCTTATAATACAATTTGCTTTTCCCTGCTAAAGCAGGGAAGTAAAGGAGGATAAACGAAATGACAAGATGGATCGCGCTGCTGCTGGCGCTGACCCTGACGCTGGGCGTCCTTCCCGCCTTTGGGGAAGGCGCCGCGGAGGAGGCCGCGGCCCTGCCCGCGGTGGGTGAGGTCATTCACGGCTTTGAGGTCCGTGAAATCCGGGATTTCCCGATGATCGGCGCCCGGCTGGTGCTCTTCGGCCACCAGAAGACCGGCGCGAAGGTCATGTATGTCGCCAATGACGATACCTATCGGGCCTTCCAGCTGTCTTTCCTGACCCGGCCCCTGGACGACACCGGCCTGCCGCATGTCTTCGAGCACGCCACCCTGTACGGCAGCGAAAAATACCCGTCCAAAACGCTGCTGTTCAACGCCATGTATCAGACCTACAACACCTACATCAACGCCTATACCACGGACGCCATGACCTGTTATCCCCTGGGCTCCCTCTCCGAGGACCAGCTGCTGCGCCTCGCGGACTGGTACACCAACAGCTGTTTTCATCCGAACATCATGACGGATGAAAGCATCTACAGGACCCAGGCCTGGCATTATGAGATGGCGGACGCCGACAGCCCCCTGACCCTGGAGGGAACCGTGTATTCCGAAATGGTCGGCGCCATGACCCTGTCATCCACCGCCCTTTACAACGCCAATCGGGCCACCTTCCCCGGCGCCGCCATTTCCTATCAGTACGGCGGCATCCCGGCGCACATTCCGGAGATGACCTGGGAGCAGCTGAAAAGCTACCACGACCTGTACTACCATCCCTCCAACTGCATCGCCTTCCTGTATGGCAGCCTGGACAATTACGCGGATTTCCTGGCGATGCTCGACGGGGAATTCTCCCAGTATGAGAAGCGGGACTTCCCGGCGGAGGATCCCGGCTATCAGCCCCTCACCGCCCCCGGCGTCGCGAGCGTTCCCTATCCCGTGGCGGAAGGGACGGATCCCGCCAATCAGTCTTCCATCATCTATTATATTCTCTGCCCCGGCATGAAGGGGAATGTGGAAGCCGAGCGGGTGATGGACCATCTCTGCGCGCTGCTGGGAAGCGACGGCTCCCCCCTCATGCAGGCGCTGAAAAAGGCGCTGCCCACCGGGAAATTCAGCGTGGGACGGGAGGTGGCCGCGCCGGACGACGCCATCATCTTTACCGCCGAGAACGTCAATGAGGGGGATGGGGAAATCTTCCAGGCCACCATCAACGACAGCCTCCGCTCCGTGATGGAAAACGGCCTGGACGCGGCCCTGCTGGACGCCATCGCCGCCAAACTGCAGCTGCAGAACAAGCTGGCCGGGGAAAGCGCCAACCCCATCGAAGGCGTCATCATGAACCTGGCCTACAGCTACGCCACCACCGGCAATCCCTTTGCCTATGTGGACAGCATGGAAGCCTATCAGAATCTGGAAACCGAAAACGCCCAGGGGCTTTACACTGACGCGATCCGGGACTGGCTGCTGGAGCCGGCGCTCTACACCCTGACCACCACCTATCCGGCTCCCGGCGAAAAGGAGAAGGAAGAGGCCGCCCTGGCCGCCAGCCTGGCGGAAATCAAGGCCGGCATGAGCGAGGAGGAAATCGCCCGCGTCGTGGCGGATACCGCCGCCCAGCCGGAAGAGGAGGACAACAGCGCCCTGATGGCCTCCCTGAAGGCCGTGGACGTCTCCAGCCTGCCGGAGGAAATCAAAACCTATGAAAGCGCGGATGTCACGGGAGAGGACGGCGTCCGCCGCGTCGATGTCTACGCGGACGTGGATGGCGTGGGCACGGTGAACCTCTTCTTTGACGCCGGCGCGCTGCCCCTGGAGGATATCCATTACATGCGGCTCTTCACCCGCCTCCTCGGTCAGCTGGATACGGACACCCACTCCTATGAGGAGCTCACCGTGCTGAAGGAGCGGTACCTGAATTCCTGTGTCATCGGCGTCCAGACCAGCCCCGGCGCGGACGCGGGGAGCGTGCAGCCCTGGCTGGTCGCCCAGTGGACCGCCCTGGATGAGGATCTGGCCGCGGGGTATGACCTGATGAAGGAGCTGCTGCAGCGCTCCCGGTTCACCGACACCCGGCTGCTTTCCGAGCGCATCACCGCCCAGAAAGCCGCCGTCCGCAGCCAGATCAATGGCAGCCCCTACTCCGTGAGCCTTTACCGCGGGCTGGGGGTGGGCCTGATGAACATGCGGTATTACGCTTATCTGAATTTCACGGACTACTACGCCTTCCTGGAGCAGCTGGAAGCCCAGATGGCGGAAGATCCGGCCCCGGTCGTGGCCGGGCTGCAGCGGGTTCAGCGGTTCCTGCTGAACCGGGAAGGCGCCGTCGCCGGCTTCGCGGGCAGCCCGGACAGCTGCGCCCTGAACCGTCCCCTGGCGGACGCCTTCCTGGCGGATCTGCCCCGGGAAAAGCGGGATCGGACCGCCCTGGATCTGCCCGCCCCGGCCATGGCGGAGGGCTTCATCGCGGACACCAATTCCGGCTTCAACTCCCTGGTCGCCTCCTTCGAGACCCTGGGCCTGGAGATGGACGGCGGCATGCCCGTGGTCACCAGCCTCGTGGCGGATCAGCTGCTGGTTCCGATCCTGCGGGATCAGATGGGCGTCTATACTCCCATCTGCAGCACCTATGACGATCAGGGGCTGTATCTGATCTCCTACCGGGACCCGAACGTGGTGGAAACCTTTGACGTATACGCCCGGATTCCCGACTGGCTGGATCAGCTGGCCCTGGATCAGGAAACCCTGGACGGCTATATTCTCAGCGCTTATTCCTCCCTGGCGAAGCCGGAAGGCGAGCTGACCGGCGCGGTCTCCGAGCTGACCCGTCTCGTGGAGGGCCGCGAGGAACTGAAGCTGAAATGGATGCGCCAGCTGAAGGCCGTTACCCCCGAAAGCGTCCACGCCGCCGCGGAAACCTTCCGGCGCCTGCTGGAAAAGGGGTACCGGGGCACCGCGGCCGGCGCGGGCGCCATCAACGCCAACGCGGATCTGTACGAAGCGGTCCTGAACCCCTTCGGCGCCGTGGACGCCAGTGAAGTCACCCTTTCGGATGTGCCCGCGGATCATGAGTCCTACGCCGCCATCCGCTTCGCCTACGAAAACGGCCTCATGGCCCTCACCGGCGCGGATACCTTCTCCCCGGACGCGGAAGCCACCGCCGGCAACCTCTACGCCGCGCTGTACCTGCTGATCGGCGGGGCCCCCAACGCGGAGGAGGAGGCCCTGGCGACCTTCAGCCAGTACGGCCTGGTGCCCGAAGGCGTCACCGGTGATCAGCCCCTGACCTTTGCCCTGCGGAATCAGGTCATGAGCGTCTTTGGTTCCCTCGTGGGGATGGAATTCCCCGCCATCGGCGACGGCCAGGAGGACGCGGTCATGACCCGGGCCCAGCTGGCGCAGGATCTGACCATCTTTGATGACGGCCAGTAATCCGCCGTAAAAAACCATTCAAGGCAGCCCCGAAAACCGGGGCTGCCTTTTTTGTCCGGAAAGCCGTGATGCGCCGGGAGGCCGAAGGCTCCCGTTCCCGCGCATGATGCCAGAAAAAAACGCCCCCGTACAGGAGGCGTTTGGATAGCGGTGATTACTGCTTCGCGAGCTCCACCAGCTTGGCGAAGCCTTCCGCATCGTTGACGGCCAGGTCGGCCAGCATCTTGCGGTTCACTTCGATGTTCTGCTTCTTCAGACCGGCGATGAACGTGGAATAGCTCATGCCGTTCAGCCGGGCCGCGGCGTTGATCCGGGTGATCCACAGGCGGCGGAACTCACGCTTGCGCAGCTTCCGTCCGATGTACGCGTAGCGCAGGCTGCGGGCAACCTGCTCCTTGGCGGCGCGGTACTGCTTGGATTTCGCTCCCCAGTAGCCCTTCGCCAGTTTCATCACCTTGCGGCGGCTCTTATGGGCATTGACAGCCCTCTTAATGCGTGCCATGATTGATCTTCCTCCTTGCCGAGCTTATTTGTAAGGCAGCAGCTTATGAATCGTACGGGCTTCCGCGGCATTGTCCACAATGCCGGGGTTCCGCAGGTGGCGGGTCCGCTTCGTGGTCTTCAGGCGCACCTGATGGTTGGCGTTCATCTGCTTATGCTTTACAATACCGGACTTGGTAAAGGAAAAGCGCTTGGCAGCTCCGCGATGGGATTTTTGCTTAGGCATAACTGGGTCCTCCTTCCGATGCTTGTTTACTGCTTTGCTTCTTTCGAAGCGTTCTCCCGGGCCTGGGCTTCCTGCTTCGCCTTTCTTTCGGCGAAGGAGGCCTTGGCGGCCTTGGGGGCCAGGATCATGATCATGTTCCGGCCATCCAGCACAGGGCGGCGTTCGACCATGCTGACGTCCTTGCAGCGTTCCGCAAAGTCGTCCATGACCTTCCTGCCGATTTCGCTGTGCGTGATCTGCCGGCCACGGAAGCGAATGGAAACCTTGACCTTGTCGCCGCCCTCCAGGAAGCGGATCGCCATCTTCGCCTTGGTGTTCACATCGTTTTCCTCGATGGTGGCGGACAGCTGCACCTCCTTGATTTCGACAACCCGCTGATTCTTCCGGTTCTCCCGCTCCCGCTTGGACTGCTCATAGCGGTACTTGTCGTAATCCAGCAGCTTGCACACCGGCGGATGGGCCGAAGGCTGAATCTTGGCCAGATCAAGCCCCTTCTCCTCCGCCAGGGCCAGCGCCTGCTGGATGGACATGACGCCCAGCTGATCGCCGTTCTCGTCGATCACCCGGACCTCTCTGTCGCGGATCTCCTCATTAATCATCAGTTCGGTTGCGATTTCCATGCACCTCCCAATCATCCTCTGGTTGAAAAAAAGCGGCGGGCTTTCGACCCGTCGCTCATGTTCACTCCATCTTCCACCGGGAAAGAGTGCCACTGAAACCCGACCGCGCAGGCGATCCAGGTGAGGGGCGGGCAAGCCTCTGCTTCTAACAGCGGATATCTTATCACGCTTTGCCGCCCCTGTCAATGCTTTTTTTGCCGGTTTTTCGCGCCGGAAAGCCCTTTCCGCCCCTCTTCCGCCCGGAAGGCCGAAGCGGGCTTTTATCCCGCGGCCCCGCTCCGCAGGGCCCGCAGCACCCCGCTGGCCGCCGCCGCCGTGGCGCAGCCGCAGGCGGTGCCGATCAGCAGCAGATAGGGCAGATATCCGAGAATCGCCCGGGAATGCATCAGCAGCATGGCGGTCAGGATCTGCCCGCAGTTGTGGGCCGCGGCCCCCAGCACGCTGACGCCCCAGACGCTCAGCCCCCGGCAGCGCTTCGCGGCCGCCATGGCGGCCAGGGAAAGCACCCCCCCGCATAGGGAAAAGGCCAGGGCGGTCACGTTCCCGCTGAACAGGGCCCCCAGCAGGCATCGGGCCGTCAGGATCAGCAGCGCCGCCGGCCAGTTCAGCCGGTACAGGGCAAAAAGCGTCACCGTGTTCGCCAGCCCCAGCTTCACCCCCGGCAGGGGAATCAGCAGCTCCAGGGGAATCATCCGCTCCACCCATCCCAGCGCCATGGCCAGGGCGGTCAGGATCGCCATGGTGGTCAGGTCTTTCGTCTTCATGGCCTCTCCTTTACCGCGCCACCGCGTCCACATCGTCCGCCCCGGAGACGCCTTCCACCCGTACCTCCACCCGGTTGGGCAGGCACACGACGGACCGGACCGGCTGGCTGATCCATCCGGAATGGACGCAGTCCTCCCCCGGACAGCTGCTCTCCACGATGGCGGCTTTTCCGTCCCGCACGCGGATGAGGTTTTCATACCTGTCCTGAATCAGGAATTCCCCGTCTTCGTCCAGGGGCATCTCCCGCAGCAGCTCGCCCTCCTGATACACCCGGACCACCCGTTTCCCGCCGCGCCCGGCGGCGGTCAGGGAAAAAGCCAGCAGGGCCAGGGCCGCCAGGATCACCGCCGCGATGGCGATCCCGTCCCCTTTCCGAAAGGTCAGCTCATCCCGCTTTTTCATCTCGCGAACAGGATGGCGCACCCCACGCCCCAGAGGAAGCCCACCAGCACCTCCAGGGGGGAATGACCCATCCGCTCCTTCAGATCCTTGCTTTCCACCTCAGGATCCGTCTCCTGGGTGAACCAGTCCATCAGCAGATTGATGGCGCTGCCCTGCCGCCCCGTTTCCCGCCGGACGCCGATAGCGTCCGTCATGACCACGAAGAGCATCACAAAGCAGACGGCGAAGGCTGTGGAGTCAAAGCCCTCCCGGATGCCCGCGGACACGGCCAGCGCCGTGACGAAGGCCGTGTGGGAGGAAGGCATCCCGCCGGAGCCGAACAGCATGGTCCGGAGGCTCCAGCCCCGGTGGCGCAGGCCGTCAATGATGCATTTCGCGATCTGCGCGGAAATCCACGCGATCATGCAGCAGCCCAGCGTCCGGTTCGCAAACAGTTCCTGCAGCATCTTTTATCCCTCTGAAATCGTTTCATCCCCGGCCCGCGGGATCCCCAGGTAGGCCCGGATTTCGTCCATATGATCCATCCCATCCTGATATCCCAGCCAGTACAGCTTCCCCAGCTTCTCCATGTCCCGCTCCAGCCGGCTGACCTCCACAGGCTGGCTGGGGGCCAGCCGCAGCAGGCGTCCCTCCCGGTGGAGGCGCTCCACTTCCTCAAACTCCCGGTTGGCTTCCAGGTTCATGCGCCTGATCTTTTCCATGATCCGGGGATACTTCCGGTAGACCTTCTCCGCCAGGGGATCCTCCCGGTTTTTCTTCCGGAAGGAAATCTCCCGGGTCCGGATCACGATGATCTTCTCAAACCCCTCCCTCAGGGCCCACTCGTAGGGCATCTTGCAGGCGCAGCCGCCGTCCAGATAGGGATGCCCGTCGATATAGACCATGGGGGCCAGATAGGGCAGCGTGGCGGAAGCCCTGGCCGCCAGCATGATGTCGCCGCACTTCCCCTTCTCAAAGGCCACCGCCTCGCCGGTTTCGCAGCTGGTGGCCACCGCAAGAAAGCGCTGTTCCGGCCGGTCAAAGCGCGCCCGGTCCAGGGGTTCGTAGATCCCCCGCTCCTCCGTCAGGAAGCCCACGTCCACGATGCTCCGGCTGTGGCGGAAGGCCTTCATGCCCACGTACCGCGGGTCATGCCGGTAGGTCAGGGAGACCCGGGCGGACCGGCCGATCTGGCCGGAAACGTAGTTGACCCCCGCCAGCGCGCCGGCGGAAACGCCGATGACGCACTGCAGGTTGACCCCCTCCAGCATCATGGCGTCCAGCAGCCCCTGGGTATACAGGCCCTTGAAGGCACCGCCTTCCAGCACGAGGCAGCCCGGTGTCAGGGTTTCACTCGCCTGCCCCCTGGGAATCCGATCCATGCCCGTGTACGTCCTTTTCTGCATGCCGCCGTCCGCCTCCGCCGTCTCTGGAGTGTATGCCGGCATTATATCATTTTCGGCTGCTCCCCGCAATACGCTTGCTTTTTCCCGCCGGGGCATTTATGATGGGGCTGGCGTGACCATTCCGGTACACAGGAGGTGTTTTCCATGCAGCATCCGGCATATGAAAGGCTGTACGAAAAGCTCCGGGGGGAAATTCTCTCCGGCGGCTATGCCTATGGGGACCGGCTCCCGGGCAAGCGGACGCTGGCGGAAGAAAACGGCGTCAGCGTCATCACCGCGGCCCACGCCCTGGAACTGCTGGAGGCGGAAGGCTATCTCGCCGCCCGGGAGCGCAGCGGCTTCTATGTCTGCTACCGGGCCGGGGAGGATTTTTCCCTTCCCCGCCCCCCGGGCGGCGCCGCCCTGCCGCTCCCCCTGTCCCGGTCGGGCCCCGGGGCGCCGGATCTGCCCTCCTCGGCGGATGTGGACGGCTTCCCCTTTTCCCTCCTGGCCCGGACCATGCGCCGGGTGCTCTCGGAGCGGGGGGAAGCGGTGCTGGTCAAATCCCCCAACGCGGGGCTGCCCGCCCTGCGGCAGGCCCTTTCCCGCTACCTGGCCCGGGCCCGGGGCATCGCCGCCGCCCCGGAGCAGATCATCATCGGCGCCGGCGCGGAGTATCTGTACGGGCTGATTGTGGAAACCCTGGGGGCGGAGCGGGTCTGGGCCCTGGAATCCCCCTCCTATGAGAAAATTCAGCAGGTGTATGCCGCCCGGAAGGTCCGGACGGAAGCGCTGCCCCTGGCCCGGGACGGCATTCTTTCCGAGGCCCTGCAGGCCTGCCGCGCCTCCGTGCTGCACGTCTCCCCCTACCGGTCCTATCCCAGCGATGTCACCGCCTCCGCCTCCAAGCGGGCGGAGTACCTCCGATGGGCCGCCCGGGAGGACCGGTTCATCGTGGAGGATGACTACGAAAGCGAGTTCTGTCTCCGCCGCAAGCCCATGGAAACCCTCTTCGCCCAGTCGGACCGGGAGAACGTGATCTATCTGAACACCTTTTCCCGCACCATCTCCTCCGCCCTGCGGGTGGGCTATATGGTGCTGCCCCCGTCCCTCCTCCCCGTCTTTCAGGCGCGGGCCGGGTTCTATTCCTGCACGGTTCCCGCCTTTGAGCAGTATCTGCTCGCCGCCCTGCTGGACGGCGGCGATTTTGAGCGTCATCTGCGCCGGGTCCGCCGAAAGCTGCGCGGCGCCCGGGAATAAGAAAGCGGATCCGTTCAGCCCGCTTGCTGGACGGAAGGGGACGAAAAAAAGCTTCCGTTTCCGGAAGCTTTTTCTTTGGGCCCAGGGAGCCGATGTCCTCGTTTTTTCACCCGCTATGTGAAGCAGGCTGGTGCCCTGCCGGCCGTTTCTGCCGTCCCCTGGCGTCTGGGACGGGGGCGTGACATTACGACCATGGACCCGGGCTCCATTTTTCGAAATGTGGGGAAAACCGAAAGACTGTCGCGAACCCCAGGTGACTGACGTCATTATAACGGGTTTTCTCGGTTCCGTCAACCCCTTTTTATGACTTTTTTGTCATTTTTGCGTCTTTTTTGAAAGAAAAAGGACATGATTTCAGTTCTCCTCGCCCTTTTCCGTCACCACGCTCCGCATCTCCCACGTCTTTCCCCAGCGGGTCAGCGTGGCCGGGCTGCCGGGAACAATCCGGCCGCAGGCCGTTTCGCCGATGGAGGCGGCCGGGTTCTCCGTGCACATGGCGCAGGCCTGCGCGGGGTCGATGCCGAAGCGGTGAATCAGGTTATGCAGCGCCGCCGGCATGGTCAGCACGGACCCGGCCAGCGTGCCGTCCTCCAGGCGGGCTTCCCCGCCCCGGACCCGGACCTCCTGGCCCCCCAGGTGATAGATGCCCTCCGGCAGGCCCGCCGCCTCCATGGCGTCGGTGATGGCCACGGCCTTTTCCTTTTTCGCCGCCGCCGCCAGCCGGATGATGTCCCCGTGCAGGTGCACCCCGTCGCAGATCATCTCGCACCAGAAGCGCGGATCCGCCAGCGCCGCCCCCGGCACCCCCGGGGCGCGGTGCTGCAGGGGCGTCTGGGCGTTGAACAGGTGGGTCACGTGGTCCGCCCCCCAGTCCCCGCTGGCGTGGAGGGTTTCCGCGTCAGCGCAGGTATGACCGACGGAAAGATGAACCCCCACGGCCGCGGCCTGCCGGATGAACGCCTCGCTCCCCGGCTTTTCCGGCGCCAGGGTCATGAGCCGCACCGCCTCGGGATGCCCCTCCGTCACGTCCAGGAAGTACTGATAATCCGGATCCCGGAAATACGCCTTCACCTGGGCCCCGGCCTTCCCCTCGCTCAGGAAGGGCGCTTCCATGTGGGCTCCCAGCACCCGGGCCCCCTCCGGCTCCTGCCGGGCCATCACGGCCCGCACCCCCGCCACGGCCCGACGGGTTTCCTCCGGGGAGGCGCTCATGGTGGTGGGGCAGAAGGCCGCCACCCCCAGCTTCCGCAGGGCCCGGCTCATGGCCCGCACCGCCTCCTCGCCCGCCATGGTGTCATGCCCCTGGAAGGCGTGAATATGCACGTCCACAAACCCCGGCAGCAGGAAATCCCCCTCCAGGTCCAGCGTCCTTTCGCCGGGCGCGGGGGTCAGATCCGTTCCCACCTCCCGGATTTCGCCCGCCCCCAGGCGGACCCGCTGGTCCGGTATAAAAGCCCCGTCCCGGGGGATCCGCGCGTTGATCAGCAGCATGGGGCCGCTCCTTTCTCCGGCCGATGCGGCCGGTATCGAACCGGCTGGAAACACATCCTGTTCCCAGCCGGTTCATTTTTACATCATCTGCCCCCCGCATTCCTCCACGAAATCCGCGGGGTTCAGGAAGGCCATCTTCCGCTTCAGCATCTGGCTCCGCCGGAAGGTGACGTCCAGCTTTTGCTCCTGGCCCATCCGGCCCGTCACGTGGACCTCCTCCACCGGCAGCACCGCCAGCAGATCCCGGGCCGCCCGGACGCTCAGGGCCCCCAGGTATCCCCGGGCGTCCTTCTCCATCTCCTCCGGCCGGCACTCAAACTCGCATTCCAGCCGCTCCGCCGCCGGGGTCCGCAGCACCATGCCGGAAACGTATTCCGCCAGATCCCCCAGGGGGTTCAGGGTGGTCAGCACCTCCACGTAGGCCGCCAGATCCCCCTGCAGCACCTTTTCCGCCATCCGGTGATAGAAAGCCCACAGCCGCGGCGACGTCAGCCCGTCCCGGGGCCATTCCGAAATCAGCGCTTCCGTCCAGTCAATGGTCTCGTCCGCCGTGATCCACAGGTTGGACAGGTCCGCCTTTTTCTCCGCTATGGGGGCCGGCTTTTCCGCCTTCGGGGGCTGCTTCGCCGCCGGGGCGGCCTGGGCGGATTCGTCAAAGGCCTGCTCCGCCCACTTTTCCGGATCCTCCGTGCCCCAGAGATCCATGCCGATCCCCTTCAGGGTCTCCGCCAGCTTTTTCTGGGCGGCGTTCAGGTCGATCTTCTCACTCATGGGCCGCCTCCTCCTTCCTGCAGCGCAGGGCCGGGGGATTCGCGCTGGTATCGAAGCCCTCGATCACGATCTCCGCGTCCTGAATCACGCCGTTGTCAAACATCCACCGGCTCAGGGGGTTCATCAGCAGGCTTTCCACCTGGTTCCCGATGCCCCGGCCGCCATTGCTCAGGTCGAAGGTGGCTGCCTCCTCCAGGCTCTGATACGCGAAATCCTCGATCCGGATCCGGATGTTCTTCTGCTCCCGCAGGTTCCCGATGATCTTGTTCACCTGGCTCTTCAGGATCAGCTGCGCCGCTTCCTTGCGGATGTAGTCAAAGACCACGATGTTCTCGCCGATGCGGTTCAGGATCTCCGGCCGGCCCAGCTCCAGCTTGAAATAGTCCTCAATGGCGCCCCGCACCCGGGTCCGCACCTCGCTGTAATCCATGTCCATGGTCACGTTGGGCTGCCGGTTGCCAAAGGCGTCCTTCACGTAGATGCCCAGGTTGCTGGTAAAGATGATGATGGTCTCGGAGAAATACACCGTCTTCCCCTGCCCGTCCGTCATCCGCCCGTCCTCCAGGATCTGCAGGAACTTGTCCAGCACGGAGCTGTGGGCTTTCTCGATCTCGTCAAACAGCAGGATGCAGAAGGGGTTCTCCTTCACCGCGTTGGTCAGCTGGCCGCCCGCCTCATATCCCACGTATCCGGGAGGCGCGCCCATCAGCTTCTGGTCCGAGTGGCTCTGGCCGTATTCGCTCATGTCAAAGCGCACGCAGGCCCGCTCGTCGCCGAAGAGCTTTTCCGCCAGGGCCTTGGCGGTTTCCGTCTTGCCGGTGCCCGTGGGCCCGGCGTAGAACAGGACGCCCTTGGGCTTGCCCGTGGAGGAGGAGTTGACCCCGTTCATCCCGGTGACCGCCCGCTTCACCACGTCCAGCGTCCGCTCCAGCGCCGCGTCCTGGCCCTTGATGCGCTTCTCAAAGTCCTGCTTCGCCGTCTTCAGGCTTTCCATGCTCAGGCTGCTCCAGGGGTTCTCCTTGATGCCGTACTTGTACAGGTCCACCACCGTGCACAGGTCCCGGATGGGGGTTTCCTCCTGCTTGCTCAGCAGCCGCATTTCCTCCAGCTCCGTAAAGCTGAGGCCCTCCGTCAGGCCCACGAACCGCTCCCGGATCCGCTCCAGCTCCTCCGGATGCTCCCGGTAGTAGGGCATGTCCCGGCGGTAGACCGTCCCGGAGAAAAACCCCGCCAGGTTCTCCCCCTCCAGCATGCGCTTCCGCTCCTCCCGGCCCGGCGCGTCCAGCTCCAGGATTTTGCACACCGGGTTGTTCAGGTAGAACCAGGCCGGCAGGTCGTTCAGCTTGTTCACCAGCAGGATCAGCAGATTCTGCTTCTTCCCGTTGGGGGTCCGCACCCAGGCGGAGCTGAGGGCGCTCTGCAGCAGGATATTGAAGCTGTTCACGTCCTGCTGGTCCATGCGCTCCGGCGTGGTGATGTAGTGGCTGGCCATCTCCAGCACCGTCACCGTGGCGGCCTCCCGCTGGCTCATGGCCCGGCGGATCACGTTGGGCGCGGTGTTGGCGTCGTTGCCCTTGAATTCCGCCTGGATGGCCCCCTGGGTCACGGCGGCGCCCGTCAGCTCCGCGTACCGCTGGAGCATCCCCGGCGCGTAGGGATTCACGAAGCCCACCAGGTTGCTGTAGAACACAATCTGGTCATATCCCTCGTCCTGAAAATAGGTCTGCAGGTACCGGCTCAGCGGCACGATCTCGTCCTGCCGCAGGCTGCCCGCCACCGGGTAGCGGTACTGGTCCAGCACGTTGCCCTCGAAGATCAGCAGGGGCTTAATCCCGCTGAAAAGCTCCAGCTCCCGGTGCCATTTGGAAATCAGGGCCTCCATCCTTTTTCTCCTCCTTGCCGCTCAGGCCTCCAGCTCCTCATACCGCCGGCACCAGGTGTACTTGCTGATGGCGCTGTTGCAGGCCCCCCGGCAGTAGGTGTTCAGCAGATCCCGGATATAGGGCGGCAGAAACTGGTTGTATTTCACTTCCAGAATGATCTCGTTGTTCTCAAAGGGCGGAATGGTGGGCAGCTCCGGGTTGAACAGATCCCTGCTCCACAGCCCGGTGCGCAGCTGCTTGTCAAAGGTGATGCGCACCTCCTCCGCCGGGTGCAGGTACGCCTCCCGCACGTAGTCCACGATCACCACCGGCCGCAGCAGGTTCACCGTCATCTCCCGGTACACGTCGTTCAGCAGCCCGCTGCGGGTGGTTTCCAGCCCGGTGGGATCCCCGGCCATCAGCTGCTCGCACAGCAGCCTGGGAATCGTCTGGCTCCGCTTGGAGATCAGGCTCCCCACCTTGGTCTTGCACTCCATTTTGATCGTCCGGTCGCTGAAGTTGTAAATCCGGATGCGGTACTTGTCCCGGTTCGGGTTTCCGTCCAGCTTGTCAAACAGCGCGGTATTGAACGCCGTGTCAAAGTACAGGCTGCGGATGTGGTATTCGTTGTATTCGTCCCCGAAGGGATCCCGCTGCAGCACCTGATCCAGGATGCCGGAGAGCACGTAGTACTGCATCTCGTTGATGAAGTACTTCAGCTCGTGCCGCAGGGGCAGGGTGTTCATGGCCACGGCTTACGCCCCCGCTTCCGTCTGGCAGGCGACCAGCGTCGCGTCGTGCACGCCCTCGACGTTCAGCACATTGGCCACCAGGTCCTGCTTGCTGTCCAGCCGGACCTCCACGGTCATCTCCGCGCCGCTGCGGGTCACGGTCTTGGACCGCAGCTTCCGCTGCTTCACGGTGCGCCGCAGCAGCTGGGTGATGTCCTGCTCCGCGTACTCGTCGTAGTGCACCACCAGCAGGTAGGCGTTCCCCTTCCCCAGCTTCAGGAAGCTCATCAGGAACAGGATCACGCTGATCACCAGCACCACCATCAGGGCGTGCAGGTACAGTTCCGCTCCCAGCAGAATGCCCATGGTCAGCGCCCAGAACATGTAGGCCGTGTCCATGGGATCCTTGACCGCGGTGCGGAAGCGCACGATGCTCAGGGCGCCCACCATGCCCATGCTCAGGGCGATGTCGCTCTTGATGTACATGACCACCGGCGTGGTGATCAGCGTCAGCATCATCAGCGTCAGGGCAAAGCTGGGGCTGTAGAGCACCCCCCGGTAGCACCGCTTGTAAACGAAGGCGATGATCAGCCCCACCAGGCAGCCCATCAGCAGCCCGATCAGGATCTTCCAGGGCGTCAGGCTCACAAACTGGTTGGTAAAGTACTCGCTCAGGCTCGCGTTATTCTTCAGAACACTGCTGAGGCTGCTGCCGGCTCCGGTTTCCATGATGATTCATTCCTCCTGCGTCTGTGCGTTTTCGTTCCCGCGCCCGTCCCCCGGGGGGAACGGCGCGGCTTTCCTGCCTTTGGCAAATTTCCCTATACCGCGTCCGGCGGCATCTCCGGCTTCTCGCCCAGGTACTCCACCATCTGCGCGTCCGTCAGGTCGAAGGCGTTCTGCACCATTTCCCACAGATAGGTCGGCCGCTTCCGGCAGACGTTCCGCAGCCGCTCCACGCGCTTCTCCCAGTACCGGTAGGCCCCGTCCACCGTGACGGGCACCTCCGACAACACCATCTGGTCGTTCTCCTCGCCCCAGCGGGCCCAGTGCAGCTCCATCTCCGGGGTGATCTGCTCCACCAGGGGCTCCAGAATCCGCAGCATGGTTTCCGTCGTCATAAACTTGAACACGTCCCCCAGCTTGTACAGGAACTTGTCCTTATACTCCGGCACGCTCAGCAGCTTCCGGAAGATGGTGTTGTCGATGTTCTGCTGGCCCATGCCCTTGGCCTTGGTGTAGCTCTTGGGGCTGTCGAAGTTGGACATGAACAGCCCGTAGTCCGCGTCGTACCAGATCCATTTCCACTTGCCGCCGGGCTCCTTCAGCCGGTAGAACCGGGTGTTGCCGATGTCGCTGTTGCCCACGAACATCTCCAGGGCCAGGTACTCAAACAGGTTGTCCACGTCCACGTTGTCCAGGATGTACTGCAGGTCCTCCGGGTTTTTCGCCGGATCCCCTTCCCGGATCTTCTTCAGCATGGCCTTGAATTCCTTGTTGCTGCCGTACTTGGTGGCGCCGCTGGCCTGCAGGATGTCGAAGTCGTCCGCCTGGTCAAAGGTGAGCCCCTCATGCTGGGCCACGAAGAATTTGTCCACCCGCTCCCGCAGGTTCATATGGCCCCAGTAGACCCCGTTCAGGTACACCGCCACCGGCCGCCAGGCCTGGTGGATCACCGTGGCCCCGTAGGCGTCCAGCAGCCGGCTCTCGAAGCCGTCCTGCAGCCGGGTCCACATGGAGTCGTTCCCGCTGTTGCGCAGCACGAAGCTCTTGTACTCCGTGTACTCCCGGTCCGGGAACAGCGCGGCGTTGAAGGTCTTGGCGCCGTACAGGCTCTTGGCCCGGAATTTCATGCTCTTCTGGGGCATGTCCAGGCTGTAGTCCCCCATGAGGCTGAACTGGGCCCCCTGGTTCAGGATCATCGTCCCGTCCGTGTCGTACATCTCCACGTGCACCGGGAACCGGGCGCCGCTGTCCTTCACGATCCGGTAGGTGGCGTTCTTGAAGGGCAGCTTGCCCGGCGCCTCCTTCAGGATGTTGCCGTCCGCCAGCATGCCCGTGGTCTCGTTCCACAGGTTTTCCGGGTCCGTCGTCAGGGAGAACACCGGCAGCGTGTGATAGGTGTTGATCAGGAAGGTGCCCGTCAGGATGTCGCTGGCCTTCAGCCCCGGATCCGCCGCGAAGGCTCGGGCCCGCAGCACCGTGGTGAAGTTCAGCTCCAGCCGCTCCCCGTTGTAGGGGGTGTCGCTCTGCGTGGGCTCCGCTCCGTTGGTGGTGTAGAAAACCTGCGTCCCCTCCGGGATGGTGAATTCCACATACACCGTGGAGTAGTACAGCCCCGGCGAAACCGTAAAGGCCGGTGCCGCCGTGTATCCGGTGAAGCCCTCCCCGTTCTGCTGGAAGGGCGTCGGCGTATCATAATAAAAAAAGCCCGACATCCCCAGGGTCCTGCCATAGGAAACGTCGGTCCGCTGCTCCGGTAGAATCATCTTGTCCAGGATGCGCCCATCCGGGTCAGTCAGCGCCAGCGTCTCCTGCCCAGTCCGGTTGATCTTGAAGCTGGCGTGCAGCGTCCCCGTGTCCGTGGAGCCCCGGGTGCCGTCGCACAGGACGATCTTGTATTCCCCGGGGCCGATCAGCGTGCCGTAGGGGAACTGCCATTTCCGCCCCCGGGTCAGCCGGTCGCTGAGCCCGTATCCGGAAAGATCCACGCTCTGGGTGCCGGAATTGTACAGCTCGATCCAGTCCGTGTTCCCCGCGCTGGGATAGGTCACAATGGAATCGTTGCTGGCCATGACCTCGCTGATGTAAACCCCGCTTTTGTTCATCGCCCGCAGGTTGATGTCCATCTGGTAGAAGCCCTGCAGGGTGTTGGGCAGCCCGGGGGTCGCCGTCTGGAAAACCTGCATGGTGCCGTTCTCCCCCCGGCCGTAGCTGCAGTCCTCCGCCAGGTTGTCGATCATGACCCGGTCCACCACGTGGCCCTGGCTGTCCGCCAGCAGCACCGTCTCCTGTTCCGCGCTGAGGCGGAAATTCGTGTGCGGCACGCCGGTGGCCGCCTCCACCTTGTCCTTCCCGGAGCAGAAAACCACGTAGTATCCGTATCCCGGAACCGTGGCTCCCTTGGGAAAGCGCCATTTCAGCGGCCGGCCCTCGTTGTCGCTCAGGGCGTAATTGTCCAGGCTCACGGCGCTGGAGGTGGTATTGTAGATTTCCACCCAGTCGCTGAGCTCGTCGTCCTCATCCCGCAGGCCGGTCAGGGCGTCCGCCATGACCTCGTTGATCACCAGCGCCCCGCCGGTCACCATGATGCTCTCCCGGTACGCCTTATGCCCTTCCTCCGTGTTGGGATACCCGGGGCTGAAGTAGCTCACGCCCCTGTATCCGTCCTCCGTCAGGGCCCAGCTCTCGTCCGAGCCGAGAATCGGGTATCTGCAGCTGTCGATCAGATAGGCGTTCGGGTCGTACAGATAAACCGTCTCCCCCACGCTGGAAAGCTTGAATTTCGCGTGGAAGGGCATCCCCGGGACAGCCTGGTTGCTGTTGGAGCAGAACACGATCACCCGCCCGTCCGCGGGCAGGGTAATGTCCGGAAACAGGAAGCGGATGCTGTCGCTCCTGTCGCTGAGCCCCACCCCGTTCAGGGAAATCGCCCGATCCGAGCTGTTCCAGATCTCCACCCAGTCGGGATAATTTCCGTCCTCGTCGGTCACGGCCGTCCGGTTCGAGGGCATGACCTCGCTGATCACCAGCCCCTCGTATTCGCTTACCAGCCGCGCGCCTTCCCCGGTGCTGCCGTCCTCCGTACCCACCGTGTACCGGGCCCGCCGCGTCGGCTCCTTCGGCGTCACCAGCACGATCAGCGCGATCACCGCCGCGAAGGCCGCCAGCAGCAGGAAGTTCATCCGCTGCTTTCTGCGCCGCGCCTTCGTGGCCCGGGAAGCGGTCCTGCGCCCGTGCAGCCCGTTGTTTCCCTGCTCCCGTTCCAAGCCCGCTCCCCTCCTTTCCCGCGTCTCAAAATCCCGCTTATCTTACCACATCTGCCCCATGGATGCAAGTTTCCCCTCAGGGCCGCACCGTGGTCGCGAAGCAGATCATGTCCGCGATGTTTCTCGCCTTCTCGTACTGGGCGGCGTTGATCTTTTCTCCGCACAGAACGATCTGCGCCGAGTTGCCCCCGTCCAGGTTGTAGGCCTGCTGTACTCCGCCCCGTTTTACCAGCAGCTCCGTGCATTCCGGCACCGTGAACCCGGGCTGGAACTGCTCCTTCCCCTCCGTCACCAGAAACAGGTACTCCATGGGCCCGGTCTGACAGAAAACGGCCCGCTGCGCCCGGTTCATATAGTCGCAGGAAACCTTCTCCCGGTGGTCGAATTCCTGCACCTTCCCGTCGATGATCAGCCCCGGGCCGAAGGCAAACGCCTCCCGGATCTCGTGGGTCTCCTGAAAGGCGGCGATGGCCTCCGCGATCTTCGCCTTGCCCGTATGGGGCGGGAAGGCCAGAATATGCAGGTCCCCGTTCTCGTCAATCAGCAGCTCGTCCCGGGTATAGGCCGGCACATTCCGCATCATCTGCCCCTGCCGGTACACGACGCCGCTGTTGTGGCTGGTAAAAAAATCCCCGTTGATGGCCAGCACGGCGTTCGCCCGCTTCGCGATGGTCATGGGCTGGGCCAGCACCTTGGACCCTTTGGGGCCGGCCAGCGCGGTCCGCAGCTGGGAGGGATCCGTGATCTTCACGGAAACCCAGAAGATGTTCGTGTCATTGACCACTTCCGGCTCAATCCGGACCTGAATGGACCCGTCGTCGTAGCTGAGCCCGTCCTCCCCCAGGGCGCTTTCCACCGGCGGATAGGGGGCGGCGCCCGTCAGCGGCAGCGCGTCCCCGCGCCCGGCGGCCGGCAGCGCCGTCATCAGGAGCAATGCGCCGATCATCAGCGTTTTGAACTTACCCATGCTTTCATCCTCTCCTCACGGAACGGCTCCCATGATACCCCACTTTCCCCCAAAAAGCAACCGCCGCGGCTTGCGCATTCCACCGGGATTGCATATAATTGCTCCGGATGTTTTGGAAAGGAAAGCGCGCGTGATGACTTTGCATGTTCCCCGTCTTTCGCTGGTTCTGTGCCTGCTGGCGGCGCTGGCGCTGCTGCCTCTTTCCCCGGCCGGGGCGGAGGACGCGGCGCTCACCGCGCCCCTGACCCTGCCCTGGGACCTGTCCCCCGGCCCCGAGCCGGATCCCGCGGGTTATGCCGGGGATACCTACGCGGACCCTTCCATCCGGGTCCGCCTGGAAACCCGGGAGGAGGAAGGGGTCATCTGGCACCTCGCCTTCGTGCGGATCGCCTCCCCCGCCCAGCTGCGGACCTATACCGCCGACCCGGGGAATCTCCTTTCCCGCCGCACCGCCAGCGTGTCCAAAATGGCCCGGGCCGCCCACGCGGTGGTGGCCATCAACGGGGATTTCTACAACAATGACGCCAAAGAGGCCTCCGTGGAGTACCGCATGGGGCAGAAGGTCCGTTACAAGGCCTACCGCCAGAAGGATGTCCTGCTCATTGACGACCGGGGGGATTTTCATCTGATCCTGGCCGGCTCCCGCCAGACGAACGCGGAGCAGCTGGACATTCTGGCGGACGCGTTTTCCGCCCATCACGTGATAAACGCCTTCACCTTCGGCCCCGCCCTCGTGGTGGACGGCCGGGCGCAGGCCATCAATCCTCATTACAGCTATACCCCGAACCGCAAGGATCCCCGCTCCGCCATCGGCCAGCTGGGTTCCCTCTCCTATGTGCTGGCCGTGGCGGAAGGCCGCGGAGCCTCCTCCGGCGCCACCATGCAGGAGCTGGCCGACTATATGGCCGCCCTCGGCTGCCTCCAGGCCTATAACCTGGACGGCGGCAACTCCTCCCAGCTGGTTTTCGGCGACACGGTGCTGAAGGGCCAGCCCACCGCCAGCGACCGGACCGTGAACGACATTCTGTATTTTGCTTCCGCCATGCCGGATTCGGACGCCGGTGGCGCGGATTAAATGTGGAAGGAATCCCTGTCACCATGAAGAAACACCTTTTTCTGCTCCTGCTGTCCATGCTGGTCTGCGCCGCGTCCCTGGCCCTGGCGGACGAATACGCCTTTTCCCCGGACGGGACAGCCCTGGATCTGGGGGAACGGATCCTCTCCATGGAGGAGCTGACCGCCCTTCTGGACGCCCATCCCGCCCTGACCCGGGTGGATATGTTCGCCACCACGGTGGAAAAGCCGCAGATCGAGTATCTGTCCGCCCGGTACCCGGGCATCACCTTCGGCTGGACCATCCATATCCCCGGCCGTTTTGAGGGCCATACGGTCCGGACGGATCAGACCGCCTTCTCCACCCTCCACGGGAACTGCTTCACCCACACCAGCGGGGATTTTGAGGTCCTGAAGTACTGCACGGAGCTGAGGGCCCTGGATCTGGGCCACAACGTGGTGGAGGATCTTTCCTTCCTGCGGAATCTGCGTCAGCTCCGTGTCCTGATCCTCGCCTGCAACCGGGTTTCCGATCTGTCCCCCCTGCGGGATCTGCGGAATCTGGAATACATTGAGCTTTTCTCCAATCCCATTACGGATCTGAGCCCCCTGTATGATCTGCCCCACCTGATGGATATCAACGTGGCCTATCTGGATCTGGCGGATCCGGAAACCCTGACCCACTTTCCCGCCGCCCGGCGCCTCTGGGTCAGCCGCTGCATGAGCGGCCACCGCAATCTGCGCCGCAGCGATCTGAAGGAGCTGCAGGCCCTGTACCCCGACGCTTCCCTCTGCTTCCAGGGGGAACCCACGGAGGGAGGCTGGCGCCGGCATCCTCATTACGAGGTCATGAAGGAATCCTTCCTCTCGGGAACCTATATCCCCTTTGCCGATTCCTTCCCGGAGGAAGCGCCCGCCGTTTCCACCGTTCTCCGGTCCGGGCTGATCATCAGCGAGGTGCTGACCGGCAATTTTCAGGGCTGCGCCGCCGACGGCGCCCGCGGCCTGGATGTGGTGGAAATCCTGAATGCCGGGCCGGAAACCGTACAGCTGGCGGACTTCCGTCTCTCCGACAGCAAAAAAAAGCTGGGCCGCTATGCCCTTCCCTCCGGAAAGCTGGCGCCGGGGCAGTACACCCTGGTGTTCTGCGACGGGCTGGGCCAGAAAGGCCGGGCGCCCTTCAAGCTCTCCTCCGCCGGGGAAACCCTTTACCTTTCGGACGCGGCGGGAAACCTGGTCGACTCCCTGAAGATTCCCGCCCTTCCGGTGGACGTGTCCTATGGTCGGGACAGCCATGGCCAGGATCGGTACTTTTCCGCCTTTACCCCGCGGGAAAGCAACGGTCCTGGCTTTTCCCGCGTGGCTGAAAAGCCGGCTTTTTCCGTTCCTTCCGGCGGCTATGCTCAGCCCCTGACCGTTTCCGTCACCGGAGAGGAACCGATCTATTATACCCTGGACGGCTCCGTGCCCACGGCCTCCAGCCTGCTGTACGAAGGCCCCATTTCCGTCAGCGGAACGACCTGCCTGCGGGCGGTCAGCCTCCCGCCGGACGCCCTGGCCTCCGAGGCCGCTGCCGCGCTGTACCGGTTCGACAGCGCTTACGCCCTGCCGAGCCTGACCGTGTCCCTTCCCGCCCCTTCCTTCAGCGGCAGCTCCTGGGCCCTCCTGGCCCACCCGCTGGAAAAAGGATACGCGGTTCCCGCGGTCGCGACCATGATCAATCCGGACGGATCCCTCCTTTTTTCCGCAGGATGCGGTCTGGGTATCTCCGGCCAGACCACCCGGGAACGGAAATACTGCGGGTGGAAGCTGAAGTTCAAAAGCATGTACGGGGGCATGCCTTCGGCGAAAATCTTCCCCGACAGCGATCAAAACCGCTTTGATTCCCTGAATCTCCGGGTCGGCTCCGTTTTCAATCCGACCCATGACGTGCTGGGCACCCTCCTGGGCGCGGAGGAAATGCCCGCCGTGCTCTGCCAGCATGCCCGGCCCGTCAATCTGTGGATCAATGAGGCCTTTTACGGCGTCTATTATCTCCGGGAGAATATCAACCCCCGTTTCGTGGCCAGCACCCTGGGCGGCAGCGAGGATGAGGTGGACATCATCTACCGGGCCTACGAGGTGGAGGAGGGCTCCGGCGAGGACTGGACCGCCCTGAACCGCTTCTGCCGGGAGCATGATCTGCGGGACGCGGAAAACTACGCCTATGTCTGCTCCCAGGTCAACCCGGACAGCTTTATCGATTATTACATCTGGCGCGCCTACACCGGGGACACGGATTATCCCAATTTTCGCGTCACCCGCTGCCGGGACGCGGCGGACAGCCGCTGGCACCTGATCATGTATGATCTGGACTGGGCATTCCGGATGAAAAACGAGGAGAAAATCTCCCTGACGTACTACGCGTACACCCCCTATGATTCCGCCACCCACAACAACCTGATTCTGACCAGCCTTCTGGAAAACGCGGATTTCCGCCAGGCTTTTCTCTCCCGCCTCGCCTATCACCTTCGGGTGACCTTCGATCCGGCCCGGGTCAGCGCGCTGCTGGATCAGCTGCTGGCGGAGGTCATGCCCGACATGCCCGCCACCTGGGCCGCGCGGAAGGCCAGCTCCCAGAAGTGGCTCGCGGACGCGGAGGAAATCCGGCGCTTTATCGGCAGCGGCGCCACGGACCGCCGCCTCCGCCTGGTGCGGGAAACCGTGGACTTTTTCCACCTGTCCGATCAGGAGGCGCTGTCGCTCTTTGGAGATCTTTACCGCGGCAGCCTTTGATTTTATCTGTCTCTTTCCGCTCCTTCCAGAAAGGAAAATGCCCCATCTAAATCGAATTTTATAAAGTTGATACACTTCCTTTCAGGAGGTCCTGTTACCATGCCCGAAAACGACGCCCTCTTTTCCGACATCCAGCTGCAGCGCCAGGCGCCCCTCCGCGGGGAGGAGCTCCTGACCCTGGTGGAAGGCAGCATGCCCGGCGAAGCCAATCTCCGCCTGGAGGTGACCCTTGTCCCGCCCCGGGAGAAGGACGCCTTCCTCCGCGTCGGTCTCCGGATCGGCAGCCAGAAATGGTATGTGGTCAAGGATCTTCCCGCCTTCCTCCAGGCCTGGCGGGAGGGCGTCCCCCTGTCCTTCCAGAGCCGCTTCACCTACGAGCCCGCCTGGATGCGCTTTCGGGAGGAGGATCAGCGCGTCCTCGCCCTCCTGTCCCGCCTGGTCTCCGCCTGGGAGCTGGGCCGCTGGATGCCCTCCCAGGCCGAGGTGCGGCTCATGCGCCTGCCGGATGCCTTCGCGGCCGATCTGCTTTCCCTGCTGCGCGATCAGCCCTTCCGCGTCCTTCGGGAAGACGGCTCCGTCCTTTCCCTGTCCTCCATTCCGGAGGCGCTCCTCCCCCTGCGGGTGGAATGCCGCATGACCCCCCGGGGCCTGCACCTGGCGGCGCACCTGCCGCCTTTCCTCCGGCCCCTCACCGCGGACTGCGCCTTTCTCCTCCTGGAGGACAGGGCGCAGTACATCCCCCCCGTCCAGCGGGCCCTGATCCGCTTTCTCCTGGACCGTCAGGATGGCGGTCAGGTCCTCATGGATTATCCTCTCCCTGCGACGGAGCAGGTGGTGGGGGAAATCCTGCCCTATCTGAAGCTTCGCACCGCGGTGGAAATGAGCGACGAGCTCCGGGCCATGCTGGTCCGTCTGCCCCTGGAGTCCCGGGTTTATCTGGATCGGGACGGCCGCAGCGTCGTAGCCCAGGTTCTCTTCCGCTACGGGGACACGGAGCTGAATCCCTTCGCCCCGGTGAAGGAAAAAATCGCCCTGGAAAAAGGGGAAAAGCTGCTCCTCCGAGACGCGGAGCGGGAGCAGGCCGTGCTGGACATCCTGGCCAACGCCGGCTTCCGGGTGACGAAGGAAAACATCCGCCTCTCCCAGCCGGATGCCCTCTTCCAGTTCCTCTCCGAGGGGGTCAACCGCCTCAGCGAGGTCAGCCAGGTCTTTCTCAGCAAGGATTTCCGCCGCATGATCGTGAAGCACCCGGGGATCCGCGGCGGCCTGCGGATGGAGGAAGGCAGCCTTCTCCTGAGCCTCACCATTGATGATTTCCCCTCGGACGAGGTGCTGGGCCTGCTGGAGGCCCTCAGCCGCTCCCGGAAGTATTTCCGGCTGAAGGACGGCTCCTTCCTGAATCTGGAAGGGCTGGAGAAGGACTGGCAGGGCCCCGCGGAAAACCTGTACGAGGCCGCCCTCCGGGACGGCGCCCGTGTGGAGCGGGACGCCCTGGTGCTCCGGACCTACCGCGCGGGCTATCTGCTCCGCCTGCTGGCAGAAACCGGCGCCCCCGTGGAGGCGGACGCCTCCGTCACGGAGGTGGCGGAACCCATCTCCGGCCAGCGCCTTCCCGCCCCCGCGCCGGCCACCGGCATCCCCCTGCGGGATTATCAGCAGCGGGGCTACCAGTGGCTCTATACCCTGGACCGGCTGCGCATGGGCGGCGTCCTGGCGGACGACATGGGCCTGGGCAAAACGGTCCAGATCATCGCCCTGCTCCGGGCCACCCGCCTGCCGGACCGCTGCAGCCTCGTGGTGGCCCCCACCAGCCTGACCTATAACTGGCTCAGCGAGCTGAACCGCTTCGCGCCGGACCTCAGCGCCGTCGTCATCTCCGGCGGCGTCCCCATGCGGGAGCGTCTCTGGCGCCATGTGACCGAGCACGGGGATGTGGATGTGGTCATCACCAGCTACCCCCTCATCCGCCGGGACATTGCCTGGATAGAGGATTATCCCTTCCGCTTCGCCATTCTGGACGAGGCGCAGAACATCAAAAACGCCGGCAGCCAGGTGGCTTCCGCCGTTAAAAAGCTGAAGGCGGACACCCGCCTGGCCCTCACCGGCACCCCCATGGAAAACGGCATCGGGGAGCTGTGGAGCATCTTCGATTTCGTCCTCCCGGGCTATCTCCCGCCCTACGCCTCCTTCATCCGCCGCTATCAGGACGGCATGAACAGCGAGGATCTGCGGATGCGGATCCGCCCCTTTCTCACCCGCCGCCTGAAGCAGGATGTGCTCTCCGAGCTGCCGGAGAAGCTGGAAACCCGTCTGACCGCCGCCATGACCCCGGAGCAGCGCAATGTGTACCAGGCCTCCATGGAGCGCCTGCGGCCGAAAATTCAGAATCTCATGGCGGAAAAAGGCGTCAGCCGCAGCCGTATCGAAGTCCTCTCCGCCATCACGGAGCTGCGGCAGATCTGCTGTCATCCCTCCCTGGTGCTGGATGGCTATCAGGGCGGCAGCGGCAAGCAGGAGATGCTCATGGAGCTCCTGCCCGCCATGATCCGCAGCGGCCGCCGGGTGCTGATTTTCAGCCAGTTCACCTCCCTGCTGAAGCTCCTGATGCCCCGCCTGCGGCAGGAAGGATACGATACCCTCTACCTGGACGGCCACACCCCCGCCGGGGAACGTCTGGCCCTCACGGAGCGCTTCAACGCCGGGGAGGGGCAGGTCTTTCTCATCAGCCTCCGGGCCGGCGGTTCCGGCCTGAATCTCACCGGCGCGGACGTGGTCATCCATTATGACCCCTGGTGGAATCCCGCCGCCGAGGATCAGGCCACGGACCGGGCTCACCGCATCGGCCAGACCCGGACCGTGGATGTGATCCGCCTGGTCACGGGCGACAGCATCGAGGAAAAGGTGGTGGAGCTGGGCGAGCGGAAAAAGGCCCTCTTCGACCGCCTCATCACCCCTGGGGAAAGCGCCCTTTCCGCCCTCACGGAGCAGGACATCCGGGATCTCTTCGCCTGAGCATCCGCTTTGCCACATACTTGACAAAGGGCAGCCGAGACCGTATACTGAAGTTAGCTAAGTTAGCTAAGTGCTGTTAAAAGGGGGAAGAAGGCCATGACAACGATCAACATGTTTGAAGCAAAAACAAACCTCTCCAGATATGTTTCATCCGTAGAAAACGGTACAGAATCGTTCATTGTTATTTCCAGAGGCGGAAAGCCTGTGGCGAAAATCGTTCCTTACAGAAGCGAAACCACCGGACGCATTGGCCTGGCTGAAGGGGCTGTTCCATATCTTTCTTCTCTGGAAGATTTTAACAGTGTCTCCTGCGAGGATGACTTCTCCGGCAATGGAGGTCTCTTATGAATCTTCTGTTGGATACACACGTCATCATCTGGGCTTTGACAAATGATCCGCAGCTGACAGATAAGGCAAAAGCGCTGATTATGGACCCGGAAAACACCGTTGCTGTCAGCACTGTTTCACTGTGGGAGATCGCCGTGAAAAATCAGAAGGCCCCCCGTCTTTGCCCTTATCATGAAAAAGAAATCCTTGATTACTGCGTCAAAGCAGGATATCTTGTGATGGAAATGAAAGCAAAACATGTTCTGGAAATCCGAGGTCTGAGGACAAAGCCAGGGGTAGTACCGACCAACCATGATCCCTTTGACAGAATGCTGATCGCGCAGGCCAAATCGGAGAAGTATATCTTGCTTTCCCACGATCGGAACTTTGCGTACTATGGGGAGGATTGTATTCAGCCCATATAAGCCTCTGCCTGATCCAAAACGCTGATCATATTTTACCATACCCCCGCTGTTTTTTGCAACATGCGTTCATGCGCAGTTTCTTCCCCTGACAAAAAAGCGCCCAGCGCCGTTCGGCGCTGGGCATCCTTCAGTGAGGAAATTTCCAGAGTCTGCTGCAGGATCCCCTAATT
>JAFUGS010000086.1 GCA_017469265.1 Clostridia bacterium | reverse complement strand
TGCTGAAGAATATCGGGGAGATGCGGGAGCGGACCGTGATCATCGTTACCCACTGGCGGGCGGCGCTGGAGAACTGCGACTACCGGCTGCACATCGAGGACGGGCGCATGACCCGGGAAGCGATCAGCGGGGGGAAGGGGCTGTGAGGCCGCTGGCGGAAAGGCGGAAAATGCGCTATAATGCGGGCGAATGGAACAGGAGGCGGCCGGGTACGCGAGGGATGCGTCCGGACAGGACGTGATGGACGCGCGGGAAACGCGGAGGACGCGGCAGGCGCGAAGGACGTGGAGTACGCGGGAGACGCGGCGGATGTGGCGGACGCGGCGGACGGCCGTACGGAAAAGCGATGCGGACGATTATCATCGGGGATATTCACGGGTGTGACCAGGCGCTGCGGCGGATGCTGGAAAAGACCGGGCCCGGGGAGGAGGACCGGCTGATTCTGCTGGGGGATCTGTTTGACCGGGGGCCGGAATCCTGGGAGGTTTTTCAGACGGTGCGGGCGCTGGACGAGCAAATGGGGGAGCGGTTCGTGCTGCTGAAGGGGAACCACGAGGACTACCTGATGCAGGAAAAGCTGACCCTGACGCAGAAAATGATCTGGGACCGGGTGGGCCGGCGGGCCACGGAGAAGAGCTTCCGCCGGCACGGGGCCCGGATGGAGGACGCGCGGCCTTTCCTGAAGGAAAAGTGCCGGCTGTACTGGCGGGGGGAGAAGGCGCAGGCGGTCCACGCGGGGGTTCAGGTGGAGCCCATCGAGGAGAACGACGAATACACCCTGGTCCACGACCACGACATCGTGCGGCGGAACGCGTATCAGGGGCGGTTTACGGTGGTGGGGCACATCGCCATCGACTTTCCCACCTGGTTCCGGGGAGACGGGGAAACGACGGAGTGGATTCAGCCGGGGGAATGGTTTCCCCTGCCGGAGACGGGCATCCTGTGCATCGACACCGGGTGCGGAAAGGGCGGAAAACTGACGGGCATGGTTATTGAGGGTGACAGGTACCTGCTGGAGTTCGTATAAACGGATGAGGCAGGAAGGAGGGGATGAAATGGAGAAGACGCTTCGCGGATTGTTCGATTATCAGAAATTCGCCGGAAACCTGAAGCTGCAGGCCGTCATTGACGCGGCCCACCGGCAGCCGCGGGAGCTGAGCCTGGAAGAAGCGGATTTCGTCAACGCGGCCTACGGCCCCGACGCGGGGAGCGGGCGCGACGAGAAGAAAGATCCGCTGTGGCAGAGGTGACGCCATGAGCCAGGATGAAATGACGCGGATCTATGAGGAATACAGCGGGCGGGTGATGGGATACATCTGCGCCCGGGTGCGGTCACGGGCGGACGCGGAGGACCTGTGCCAGGATGTTTTCGAGAGGGTGAGCCGGAAACTGGACGGCTTCGACCCGAAGAAGGCGTCCATCAGCACATGGATTTACGCCATCACCCGGAACCGCGTCATTGACTTCTACCGGACCAGCCATTCTCACAGCGAGCTGGATGAGAACCTGGCGGAGGACGGGGAGCTGGACGAGGGGCTGCTGAACGACGAGACGCTGGAGGAGCTGGCGGAGGCCCTGAACCGGCTTCCGCCGGAGCTGCGGAAGATCATTGTCATGCGGTACTACGACGGCCTGACGCTGACGGAGATCGCGCGGGCGATCAACGTGAGCTACGGCATGACCAAGATCCGGCACAACAAGGCGCTGAACGCGCTGAGGAACGCACTCTACAGTTGCTCCGCTCTTTGAGAACTGATGAGTTACAAAACCGTTAAAAATTTGACAAAAACAGTGGACAAATACGACGAAAGTATGATAAAATGTGTCTGTTACGCGGGATAACCGCGGTAGACAAAAAGAAGGAGGCAGAGATTCAATGATGAAGCGGTTTCTGATTCTGGTGGCATCCCTGGTGCTGGTGATGTCCGTGTGCATGACGAGCGCCCTGGCATATGAAACGATGTATGTGAAGACCGGCAACGGCAAGACCCTGAACGTCCGGTCCGAGCCGGCGACGGGGGACAACGTGCTGCTGCGGTTTCCCTACGGCCATCAGGTGACGGTGAACTATCACCTGGGCAACGGCTGGACCTGCATCATGCTGGCCGGCGCCTATGACGTGGGCTATGTGCAGACCAAGTTCCTGGTCAGCAAGGACCCGGGCAAGTACGTGCCCTCCAGCGCGGACGCGGAGCTGGCCAAGCCCGCCACCAGCATGGAATCCTACACCTTGGAGCAGCTGAACGAGGTGCTGAAGACCGCCCGGAGCGTCACCCCCTATACCGTGACCCTGTATCCGACCCGCAGCAGCGGCTGGGTTTATCTGCGGTGGGTTCCGAGCCGGAACTCCAATTATGTGACGACCTACGCCGGCGGCCAGCAGGTGCAGGTGATCGCCGAGCTGAAGAACTGGTACCAGGTGCAGGACGCGGACGGAAAGGTCGGATTCGTCTACACCAGCTACGTGCAGTAAGGCACGGCGGAAACGGATCAGAATAAGGGTAAAGGAGAAAAAAGATGATGAAGAAAATCGTAGCGATGTTGCTGAGCCTGGCCCTGCTGCTGGGCTGCGCCGCGGGATTCGCGGAGGCCGATGAGAAGACCGAGCTGGGCACCCTGAACGTGAACGGGGAATTCCGCCTGCAGGGCCGGATTCCGGAAGGGTACCATATGTCCATCCTGAACCAGAACAACATGTTCATCCGCAGCCAGCTGGTGCCGGAAGACGGCGCGAAGCCCTCCGTGGAGCTGATCATCGCCTTCTCCGACGACTGGGCGGACACGGAAAAGCTGAACGACGTGACCGATGAGGACCTGGCGGAGATCGAGGACACCTTCCGGATCGAGGACGAGGTCAACATCGAGTATCGGGAGACCGGCATGGGCAGCAAGCTGATGGTGGTGACCGAAGCCGTGGAGCAGACCGACTTCGTGGTGATCTACACCATCTACAAGGGCTACGAGCTGGAGTTCAAGATGACCCCCGGCACCGAGCCGCTGAACGAGGAGCACATCCAGATGCTGATCGATTTCATGACCGAGATGGACTTCGTGGAAGTGTAAGACGGGAAACCAAAAAGGGCTGCGAACGTTTCGCAGCCCTTTTTTTCATGGCGCCGGCCGGGGGAAAGGAAAGGGGCGGAAAACCGCCCCTTGTTTTGGGTGTCAGAAGCAGATGTCCGTCCGTTTGGCCGGCAGGGGGGCTTCGTCTCCGAGATAGAAGGAGGCGAAGCCCACCTGGTTGTAGCAGATGTTCTGATTGGCCACGGCGTTGCGGTACCAGGGGTCGTGCATGAGGCAGCGGATGCCGTAGGCTGTGGGGGCCAGGGTCCGGACGATGACCAGGTGGCGGTTGTCCGGATCGGTCAGGATCAGCTCCTCCCGCCAGTCGCCGAAGAGATCGGCCTTGAGGGTGGGGGTGCGCTTGGAGCCGGTGGAAACCAGGCCGGTGGTGAGCCAGGGCTCGAAGGCCAGGGTGTCCGGATCCGGCCGGTGCACGTCGCTGCCGTTGCAGGCGTAATGGGTCAGGCCCGGGCCGAACCAGACCGCGTTTTCCCCCTGGGGCAGGCCCCGGGGGCTGGACGTTTCCGTGAGGACGCGGCCGTCCACCAGGCTGCGGACCCGGCAGCCGCGCTCCGAGCCGCCGGCCATGGCGCCGGGCCAGCGGTTGGAGAAGTTGCCGGCCACGGAGCCTTCGTCATCGTCCCCGGAGAACTCCCCGAAGACCAGGGAGCTTTCCCGGACGAGGGCGCCGTCCCGCCGGCGGAGGCCCCGGTTGGGGTCGTGGGCTTCCGGGCCGGGCAGCCAGCCGAACTGGCGGCCGGTGCGCCGGTCGTCCAGGGTGTATTCCTCCGTGCCGGAGTAGAGCCGGATGTCCCCGGCGGCGTCCACGGGCAGCAGGGCGCTGCGGTCGCCGTGCTGCAGGCCGGCCCAGGCGTTGCCCTGGGTTTCGCGGATTTCGGCGGTGGCGATATTTTCCCCGAAGGCGGGCTGGCGGCCCGTGCCCTCCAGCATGGGCATGATGTCCCCGCAGATGACCCGGGGCAGGAGGCGCGTGCCGTCCCCGGAGAGGGCGAGGTTCATGCCCTTGAGCACCACCTCGTCCCGGCCGTCGCCGTCGATGTCCGCCATGTCGGTAAAATGGTTGCCCCGGGCCCGGTACAGGTCCGGCCCCTCCCCCAGGGTCCAGCAGGCGGGATCCTCCGAGTCGAAGAGGGCGGGGGGCAGCAGGCGGCTGCCCCACATGGTGTAGGCGGCGAAGGTGGTCCGCTGATAATAGCCCCGCTGAATGACGGCGTAGTAGTTTTCCCCGTCCAGGCAGGCGACGCCGCCCGCATAGCGGTTGGCCCGGTTGCCCTGGCCGTCCCCCCAGACCGGGTACTTCCAGCGGTGGGCCAGGAAATAGCCGTCCTCCGGCCGCATGACCTGGACCTTGTAGCTGTCCATGGTGTCCGCGCCGGGGAGGGGCTGGGTGATGGTGCAGAAATTGCCCCGCTGGGTCATGGGATCCAGGGCGAAATCATCCCCGTCCGCGGCGACGGCGGTCCAGGGGAAGGCGTAATCCACGGTGTCCAGGATGACGCCCCGCCGGCCGTCGTAGCCGATGGCGGTGACATATTCCCGGTGGCCCGGGCCCATGGGGCCGATGTGGTAGGACTTGATCCAGGCCTTTTTGGCCGGGTCGTTGGGGCCGTCGTTGTCCTCCGAGCGGACGGGGGAGCGGTAGCAGATGTCAAAGCCGTTGAGGAGGGACCATTTCTGGCGCAGCGCGTCCGTGTTTCCCTCGGAAAAGTCCCGGATGAACCGGTCCGTGGTGCAAAGGAGACCTTCCTCCCCGCCCACCACGTGGGCCGTGTCATACGGATACACCACCCGGCCCAGGGCCTCGTCCCAGTAGCCGAGGCGGGTGCCGGGGGCGGTTTTCAGGATGATCTCCGCCCGGCCGTCCCGGTTGAAATCCTGGACGTGGAGCATGGTCTCGTGATCGTTGGAGGACTTGACGTTATACCCCATGTCGACGCGCAGGAGCAGCTTTCCGTTCAGCTTGTAGACGTCGATGTACTCCGGGGCGCTGAGGTTGAAGCCCGGGCTGTAGATGGGATCCGAGAACATGGGATCCGGGCTGTCGGCCCGCCACTTGACCACGATTTCGTACTCCCCGTCCCCGTCAAAATCCCCGACGGTCATGTCCTGGGTGGCGTAAGGGGCGGACAGGGCCGTCTCCACCGCGCCGGAGGGCGTCCGGGCGAAGGGCAGGGATTCCCCGCTGTCCAGGGCGCGGACATAGCGGATGAAGGCTGCCTCCAGCTCCCGGTACAGGTCCGGGGTGATCCGGCCGTCCGCCAGGCCGGCGGCGGGCCGGAAGGGGGCGCCCAGCAGGTCGGAAAGGCGGGCGCAGATCCGGCTGAAGGCTTCCGGGGAGACGGGGGCGCCGCTTTCATAGGGCTCCCGGAAGGAACGGAGCAGGTCCATATCCACCCGGAACCAGTCCTCCCCGTTTTCCAGGCGGAAGGCCGCGGGATCCGGCTTGCAGCCCGGGCCCACGGTGACCCCCCGGTAGGAAAAGCGGGCCAGGGGCACCCGGTCCGGGGGCGGGCAGAGGGGGACGCGGTGGACCGCGGCGCGGAAGGCCTGGCCCTCCGCCCCGGGGAGGGCTTCCAGCACCGGCAGCGCCAGCCCCTCCCGGGGGCCCTCCACGCCATCGGTCACGGGGGCGACGGCGTAATCGTCGTCCTCCCGGCCGTCCGGGTCCGTATAGCAGCAGGGGGTCGTGTTCCGCTTGACGACGCCGGGGTTCTCCGGGTAATGGCTTTCGGGGGCCACGTCCCGGGGGCGGAGCTCCGTCAGCAGCGCCCAGGGGCCGTCCCCCCGGCGGCGGTACAGCCGCCAGGAGATGCCGTCCGGCTCATGGCCCAGGAACCGCCAGGTCAGGTACATGCCGTTTTCCGCCCGGGCGGCGACGAGCCCCCGGGTCAGCTTTTCCATTTTCCGCATGGGGACGCTTCCTCCTTCGGATGGGTCAATAGGTCAGCCATTCCCGCCCGCAGAAGGGATCCACCGGGCTCCGGCCCTTGAATTCGCTCTTTCCCACCAGCTTTTCCACCACGGTGTCAATCATCAGGTCGTGGTTGGAGTAGGCGTTGATATAGGTTTTCACCATGGGCACGTCCAGCAGGTGATAGGGATTCTGGAGGGAGATGAAGAGGGTGGGCACCACCTCCACGAACCAGGGGATGTTGTTGCCCGCGCCGAAGGGCGCGTGCCAGGTGAGCCGGGCGGTGGTCTTGTTGGAGGCGTTTTCCACATTGCCGATGTAGATGACCAGGTCATATTTGGCGCGGAATTCCTCCACGGTTTCCATATGCATGGGCTTGGAGAAATCGAAGACCTCCTCCTCGTAGGGGATCATTTCGAAGCCTTCCTTCTCCATGTCGGCGATGAACCGGTCCGCCACCCGCCGCTCGCTGGGGCATTTGCCCAGGATCTCGAAGAGCACCCGGTGGTGCTTTTTCGGGTCCAGGGGCAGGAGACGCTGGGTGTCCTTCACCAGGGTCACCGCCCTGTCGGCGCATTCCCTGGCCCAGGCCTGATGCTGAGGGCAGGCAATGACGCCCAGGCCCTCCCGGGAGGGGGCCAGGGTTCCGTTTTTCTGCTTCTCGTGCAGCTTCAGGGCCGCCTTGGCCGCCAGGATACGGGTGAGGGCCTCGTCCAGGCGCCGCTCGGACAGGAGACCGCTTTCGTAGCCCTGGCGCATGTAGCCCAGGTCCTCCTCGTAATCCTTGTTGAACAGCAGCATGTCGCAGCCCGCCTCGATGCAGAAGGGCACGGACTGCCGCCGGTCCATGGCGCAGAGGAAGCCCACCATGGGGCTGGCGTCGGAGATGATCATGCCGTTGAAGCCCAGCTTCTCCCGCAGGAGGTTCTGCAGCAGCTCCGGGGACAGGGTGGCGGGCATGAGTTTGTCCGGCCGGTCGGGGCTGAACTTTTTCTGATAGGCGGGCATGGCGATGTGGCCCACCATCACCGTCAGGGCGCCGGCGTCGATCAGGGACTGATACACCTGACCGTAGGTGGCGTCCCACTCCTCACAGGAGAGGGCGTTGACGCTGATCTGCAGGTGCTGGTCCACCTCGTCCACGCCGTCGCCGGGGAAGTGCTTGATGGAAACCGCGCTGCCGCATTCCTTCGCGCCCCGCATATAGGCCAGGCCGCACTGGCGGACCATCTCCGGGTCCGCGCCGTAGGTGCGCACGTTGGTGATGGGATTGTGGTAGTTCCGGTCGATATCCACCACCGGGGCGAAGGCGTAGTTGCAGCCCACGGCCTGCCCTTCCGCGCAGGAGATTTTTCCCAGCCGGTAGGCCTGCTCCGGGTCGCCGGTGGCCGCCACCTGCATCTGCTTGCCGAAGGCGGTGCCTTCCGCCACGATGCCGTCCCCGCCGGCCTCCAGGTTGGCCGCCAGGAAGAGGGGGATCTTCGTGTGATTCTGCAGGTAGGAGTAGGCGGAGAACACCTCCTCCGTTTCCCCGCTGCGGAACATGACGCCGCCGGGGTGACGGTTCAGCAGCTCATACTGCAGGTAGCCCTCGTTGGCGGAATAGCCGATGGGGAAAAACAGCTGCTGCAGCTTTTCCTCGGTGGACAGGGAGGCTTTGGTTTCCTCCACCCAGCGGATGTCCTCGTCGCTGAGATAAAACGGGTTGCCCTTCAGATCGATCATGGTAACGCTCCTTTCACAATGACGCCGGCACGGCTTTCAGCGGCTTATGCTATTTGGATTCTACCTCCCGCGGTGACAATCCTGCCGGAGGCGGGGCGGTATTTCTTTCCCCGGCGCGCTTCCGCGGCCGGCCGGGCCCCGGAGGGTGAAGGGGATCAGAGGGTCCCGAACAGGTCGTCCAGAAGCACCTCATTTGTGACAATACTGCCAGCCCTACGCCTCTCCTATGAAAACATGCTGTTTACCACAAAATGGATTTCTATTTGGAAGGGCTGGATCGGAAGGTTTAAAAGAAGAATGAGAATCCGAGCGTACCCGTAATGTGTTTATTTGTACTTTTGTACAGTGCCACGCTGCGCAGGGACATGATATAATGATATCGGATTCAGATAAAACTGGAGGATGAGGCCATGGCACAGCTGCCTATTGTCCGAAGGACGGAGAAGCTGCGGGATATAACCGCCCTTCTCAAAAGTCGGAAAGCAGTCTATCTTTCCGCCTTCTTTTACAGCGGCAAGACAATTCTCATAGATCAGCTCTGCAAATCATGGGAGGGAAAGGTTCTCCGCTTTGATCCTTTGCGGGACGATTGGGATGCTTTTTATCGTCTTGTTTTACAGGAGAAGCATGTGCTCATTGCGATCGACAGTGTGGACAATCCGGCATGTACCATGATACCGGATATTGCGGCATTGATTGCAGGCCTCTCTGAAAATCAATATGCCATCCTTGCGGGCAGAGGCCAGACGCCCTCAGCCTTGTACAATCTGTGCTCCATCGGCATGATCACGGTGCTGGGCAAAGATTATATGATGTTCAATGACGAGGAGATCATTCAACTCTTTTTGGAATACGGCATAGAGCTTATGCCATCCGATGTTCGCATGATTCTGGATTGGTTGTGGGGCTGGCCTTTCGGCCTGCATATCCTGGCCCGGAAGATCCAGATGGACGGCCAGTCTCTGCTTCCAACGCTCATTCATCGTACAAGAGCAGAAATCAAGCAAATTCTGGTGACAGATGTGGTATTGGCTTTTCCGGAGGCGGAACGGCAGCTGCTGTATAACCTGTCACCCTTTGAACACTTTTCCGGCGAGATGGCCAGGATTGTAACCGGAAGGAACGATGCGCCACGGCTGATGGACGGCATCGTACGGAAATCATATATGCTGTTGCGCTCCGACGAAGGAGAGTATTCGTTCATCCCCATTGCTCGACAGGCGCTTTTCTCGGAAATGCAGAATTTGTATACACAGGATTACATCAACGGGCAGTACAAGCGGGCCGCCCTTTACCATGAGCTGCAGAATGAGGTACCCCAAGCGCTCTCCTACTACAGGCAGCTGGGGGATAAAGACAAAATCCGTGATCTGCTGATTCGGGATGCCTTCAACCGGCCGGCGGATGGGGACTATGTGGATTTACGCGAAGGATATGCCGTTCTCGATGAGAACACCATCCTCGCTTACCCGGAATTAATGAAGGGGAAATGCGAAATCGAATGCCTGCAGGGTCATGCGGAGGAAAGTGAAAGATGGTATCAAATGCTCGTGCAGTTTATCCGACAGACGCCTGTTCGGGATGCGCGGCGGCAAACCGCGGAGGAAGCGAAGGCGTATTTGGATCTGTGCCTATCCCATCGCGGAAGTAAAAACACGCTGAAGAAACTGCTGGCGGCGGCAAAAGCTCCTGAATTGCTGCAGTCATCAGCCTGGCAGAAGGGGTTCAGCGTATCAGGAAACAGTGTCAGCCTGCTGAACGGAGGACTGGATTTTTGCAGATGGGTACAGCATGGGTGGCGTATTTATCACCTGTTCAAAATACCGGTGGAGCTCGCGCTCGGACGTGGCGGCAGCGGCGTGGCAGACATTGCGATTGCGGAGAGAGAGCTGGAAGCCCGTTCGGACGGGGATTATACCCTGGCCATGAAGAAGGTAAGGGAGGGGATACAGCGCATTGCGGATAATCCTGACATTTACTACGCAGCCATCGGAATCCAAAGCCGGATTCTGGCGGCACAAGGCAATCCGGACGAAGCGATCAGCATGATAGAACATGCGATTGCTTCCCTGTCGGATCAGCATCCCAAACGGCTGAAGAAAAATCTGAAGGCATTCAGACTGCATCTGGCGCTGCTTCGTGGAGAGACAGCGGATGCGGGAAACTGGCTTGAGACGGAAGCGCCGGATGAAACGGGGGATTTCATCATCCTGGACAGATATCAATATTTGCTGAAGCTTCGGATCTACCTGATTCTGGGTCAGCATGAAAAGATACCGTTTCTCGCAGCCCTGCTGCGCCAGTATTTTGAAAATTACGACAGGCCTTATATGCTCATTCAGTTGAACCTCCTGGAAGCAGTTTCTTTTTATCGAAGCGGAAGTGACGCATGGCGCGGCAGGATGCATGATGCCCTGAACCTGGCCGGGCGGTATGGGCTGGTTCGTGTAATTGCCAACGAGGGGATCGCGATCATTGACATGTTAAATACAATGGAGCTTCCACAGGATCCCTGGATGCAGGGCGTTCTGGCCCTGACACGCAGGCAGGCTGCTTTTTATCCAAACTTCATGAAGCGCACTGCAAAAAAGCCTGTGTTTACCGACCGGGAATACCAGGTTTATTCCCTGATGATCGCAGGCTACAAAAACGCAAAAATTGCTGCTATCCTGAATATATCGGAACGGACTGTCAAGTATTTCTGCGGATTGATCTACCAGAAGCTGGGCGTATCCACACGTGCGGAAGCCCTGAACAAAGCGGCTGAATTGGGAGATATCAAATGAATTGGTATCTATTCCGTCGCTCCGCTCTCTGAGGAATTCCACTCCGGGGGACGCCTCTCGGCCTTCCGCAACCTCAATCGGCGCACAGCCGCCTTGGGGCGGCGGCTGCGCTTGTTTCGGTTGAGGTGCTCACCTTCCTTCCGCCTGACGGCGGACGCCCCACAGGGGCGACGGTCGGATCGCACCCCGTTCACT
>JAFUGS010000085.1 GCA_017469265.1 Clostridia bacterium | reverse complement strand
GGAGAGTTGCGTGCAACTCCTCCTACCGTGCTTTGTAGTGTACCTCCCTCAAGCTCAGTATACCAGAAAACGGATAATTTTGCGGCACCCCGTTTTCATTCCTATTTGTGCCGGTGCCGCACCGGCATGAGGATTAAGATGGCAATCATTCAGTGGAACGCCCTGTCCACCAGCCTTTTTGACAGCTTTGAGGCGTTGACGATGCTTCCGGACGCGGAGCGGATGACCGCCGGAAGAATGCCCGTGCTGTACCTGCTGCATGATAATGGAGAGAACGCGCTGCAGTTCCTGCGGAGCCGGGAGCTGGAAGCGCTCTGCGGGGAGAAGGGGATCGCGATCTGCTGCCCCTGGATCTCCCATTCCTTCGGCATCGATTATCGCTGGGGCGGAAAGTTCGGCCATTTCGCCGCGGTGGAGTTTCCCGGCATCTGTGAGAACCTGTTCGCGGTGGATAACAGCCGGGCCATGATCGGCGGCGTGGGGACCGGCGCGTACGCGGCCTGCGTGCTGGCCAGGGAAAACCCGGGCCGGTTCCGGAAGGTGTTCGCCTTCGACGGCCGGTACGATCCGGCGGCGGCTTATCAGCGGCTGCTGGCTGGGGAGCAAGTGGAAGGCCTGACCCTGCCCATGATGGAGGCGGCTTTCGGCTCGGCGGACAGCATCCCGGGATCCGGGAAGGACCTTTTCAGCGGAATCGCGCCGGAAGGGATCGTTCTTGGCGGGGCGGACAGTGGGGAGACCCACAGGCTGGCGGACACGTGGGGGGTACCGGTTCATGACGGGACCCTGGCCCGGGTGATCGCGGCGGAATGCTGACCCAGCGGGAAACGCTGCGTATAAGGAACCGATTTGAGATCCGCGTCTGGCAGAGGACGACACTGGCTTTCGGCCGGTGAAAACAAATCAAACAGGACCCGGCATTTCCGCTCCCGCGGTGATGCCGGGTCCTTTATGATGGGACGATCTCCAGGGCGGTTTCCAAATCAGAAAACGGGGACACGGTTCCGGAAGGAACCGCGTCCACGCTGGGTAAAAGGCTTACTTGCGCTTGAAACTGATCTTCAGCTCGGGGCCAACCTCGTTGTGCAGCTCGGCCAGCGCGTCATCATGATGGGCGACGCAGCGGAATTCCCTGTCAATGATCATGGTCCAGTTGTCTTCCGCGGTGACCTTCTTCCATTCCGGCAGATGCTCGTTGTTCGGGTTCCCGGTACGGACGTAGTTCATCACCAGCGCGTTCAGGGCGGCGCCGTATTTCTGACCGTTTTCCGCGTCGTTCAGCACCAGAACCTTGTCCTCGTTCAGGAAAATGTAGGCCACTTCGCCGCCATGCCAGATCGGGATCCGGCCGCTTTCCGGCACCGTGTAGGCGCAGAGCATCAGGTACACATTTTCGCAGCCGGCTTCCACATGCTTCATGGCGGAGCGGACGGCGGAGGTCCTGTACCGGGTATCCAGGTAGGCCAGATCCATCAGATCATGATCCGGATAGGACTGGCGGAACAGCTCCATGACCCGGTCCGCTTTCTCACCAAAGCGTTTATGGAAGAATTCCACCTGATCCTGCGGGGTCATGGCTTCCTTTTCCTCCCAGCTGGGCGGATTAACGGGCAGCTCGCCCATGGTGGAGCTGTAAATGATCGGCTTGTCCTTGGAGAAGGGCATGAGATGTGTCAGGGCCGGGAAGCCGGGGAAGTCATCGTTGGGGATGGGGGAGAAGCTGAAGGGATTGGCGGTCTGCCAGCAGGCGTCCACCAGGCGCTCGAAGGGTACATCATATACCTCATGGATGTTCTCCCGGGTGATGCCCAGGTAATCCATCATGGCTTTGGCGGTTTTTCGGCTGTTCTCCCGGGTGTCGCAGGGAGAGGCCAGACCGGCCCTGGCGCCGCTGAGGCAGATGCCCCGCTGGAAGTAGGGCACCGCTTCCTCAATCTGATAAAGACACTGCACCTTCCCGCCGCCGCCGGAGTGCCCGCAGATGGTCACGTTTTCCGGATCGCCGCCGAAGGCCGCGATGTTCTCGTGAATCCACTTCAGCGCGACCACCAGGTCAAAGAGGCCGACGTTGGCGGAATGACGGAACTCTTCGCCATAGTCCTCCAGATTCAGATAGCCCAGGATATTCAGTCGGTGATTGATGGAGATGAACACCGCGTCGCCGTCATGGGCAAACCGGAAGCCGTCGAAGGAGATTTCCTCAAAGGCGTTGCCGGCAAAGAAGCCGCCGCCGTGGATCCAGACGAAAACCGGCTTTTTCTTTCCATCCCTGCAGACCGGGGCCCAGATGTTCAGGTTCTGGCAGTCCTCACTCTGAAGCTCCAGCATGTGCAGGCCGCGGTAATAGAAAAAGGGTTTGGTTTCCATGGCCTGCATGGGGATGGGACCGTGCTGATAGGCGTTTTTGACGCCTTCCCAGGGTTCGATTTCCTCGGGCATCTGGAAGCGCTTCGCGTGGGCATAGGGAATGCCCATAAAAATGTTGACGTTTCCGTAGGTTACGCCGCGGAGCTTGCCCTGCCGGGTTTCCACGATGGGCCTTTTGTCTTCAAAAACGTATGGATTCATGGATCATGCACCTCCAATTTTGATCATTGAATATCTTTCAGGGACTGGCGGATGTCCCGAGGATTCAGCCGGCGTTCTCAGGGGGCCAGACGGCACGGAAGGGGAGAACGGGCAGATCCGCCCGGTTATACACATTGTCCTCGCAGAAGGGCTTCCAGGCGAAGCGTACTTCCGCGTTTCGGGCCCGCGCCAGGGAAGGCGCGCGGAGTACCATGCACTCCTCCCGCAGCACGGCGGTGAAAGCTTCCTCCGGATGGCCGTCCACGATCAGCTCCAGGAAGCGCGGCGCGTCTCCTTTGACATGGAGGCCTTCCCCATGGCGGAAGGACAGAACCAGCTCGCCGTCCTCCAGCCGGATGCCCCGGAGGGAAGGAGAATCGGAGAGCACAGGCCGTCCGTATACGTGACGCAGGGCCTGCAGGGCCAGCCGGCGGCCGATGGGCCGCTTGTGTTTGGGATGAATGTCATAGCGAAGCCCCGCGTCCATGGCACAGACCAGGCGCACCCCGGGCGTATCCTCCGCGATGCGCTGCTGCATGGCCCGGATCGGAACAAAGTCCAGGGGTTCCATCATGTACTCAAAGGAAGCCAGCTGCACCATCAGGAAGGGCAGCTCCTCATGCCAGAGGCTCCGCCAGCGGCGGATGAGCGCCCGGGTCAGGGGCTCATACAATCCGCCGAAGTATTCGTCGGATTCCCCCTGATACCACAGGATGCCCCGAAGCGAGTAAGGCACGACGGTCATCAGCATCGTGTGAAACAGCCCGCAGGGACGGAAGGGAGAGTAGGCGCACAGATTGTACAGATCCATCCGGGCCATGGAAGCCTTCATTTCCTCCGTGGCTGCCAGAGGATGCTCGTTGACGATGGCGTTCATCGGCGGCAGGGCGTCCATCATGCGCTGGATATCCTTATACGCTTCCTTTTCCGTGGCGGGATCCAGTTTTTCGCGGGCTTCCGCGGCGCGGTTCAGATAAAAGGACAGTTCGCCGGTCAGATCTTCCTCCGGCACCCAGGCGGAGGCCGAGGTGCCGCCCCAGGTACAGTTGATGATGCCGATCGGGACGTTCAGGCTTTCCCGAAGCTCCCGCGCGAAGTAGAAGCCGACGGCGGTAAAGAATTCCGAGTCGCCGGGACGGGCTTCCCGCCAGATGCCGACCTGGCTGTAATCCCGGTCAGCTTCCTGACCCTCATAGGCAATCTTGGGCACCTCGAAGCAGCGGACGCACGCGTCCGTGAACTGACAGGCTTCCGCATGCTCCGCGTCGTCCCGGAGCAAAAATTCCATATTGCTCTGCCCGCCCGCCAGCCAGACTTCCCCGACGGCGACATCCTGAACGACAATGGTCTGCTCCCCGGCGGATACGCGCAGGGTCAGGTCGGTGCCGGCCTCCAGCGGCGGGAGATACAGTCGCCATTTTCCGTCGGAGGCTTCCGCCCAGGCGATATCCGTCCCCAGCGTGACGGAGATCCGGGCCCCGTTCTCAGCGGTGCCCCAGGCGCAGATGGGCTTTTGACGCTGCAGAACCATTCCGTCCCGGAAAACCGCGGGCAGTGTCAGTTGGTTCATGTTGTTTCCTCCCGAAAGACAGAATCAGACAGGCGCCGGCTCCCTCACGGGAAAGACCGGCGCTTGTGAAACGGGATGGTCAGCCCTTCACCGATCCCAGGGTAATGCCCTTGACGAAGGATTTCTGGAAGAAGGGGTACATCAGCAGCACCGGAATGACGGCGATAATGGCGATGGCCATGCGGACGCTGACGTTGGGAATTTTGAAGTTGACGCCGCTGCCCATGGAGTGGGTCTGCAGGAAGGTGGCGTTGTTCATGACGCTGGTCAGATAATTCTGAATGCCGTACAGATCCGTGCGGGTGGTGATGAAATAGATGCCGTTGGTCCAGTTGTTCCAGTAGGCGATCAGGGCCATGAGAGCGATGGTGGCAATGATGGGCTTGCTCATGGGCAGCACGATCCGGGTCAGGCACTGCACCTCCGTGGCGCCGTCGATCTTCGCGGCTTCATTCACTTCCTTCGGCACGTTGGTGGTGATGTAGGTACGCATCATCATAATGTGGAAGGCGTTCATCAGCAGGTAGGGAATGATCAGGCCGGCCAGGCTGTCCTTGAGGTGGAAAACCTGGGTATACACCATGTAGGTCGGCACAAAGCCGCCGTTGAAAAGCATGGTAAAGAACAGGAAGAAGGAAATCACCCGGCGGCCAGGCAGATCCTGCCGGCTCAGGGGATAGGCGAAGAGGACGGTGAGCACCACGTTGACGCTGACGCCGACGGCGGTGATCAGCACGCTCATGCCATAGGCCCGGAGAATGGAGCCGCGGACTCCCCAGAGGTATTCATAGGCCGCGGTGCTGAATTCCGTAAAAACGAAGTTGTATCCGCTCTTGGCCAGCGCGGTTTCACTGGTCAGGGAGGAAACGAACAGCATCCAGAAGGGCATGACGCAGGCCAGAACGAGGAAAGCCAGGAGCGCGTACATAACGATTTTGAACGCGAGGTTTTTCGTAATCATCTCTTTCTCTCCTTTCTTGCCGCGTCAGAACAGGGCGCTCTCATTGTCGATTTTGCTGACGACCATGTTCGCCGTGAAGACACAGATGAAGCCCAGGATGGACTGCAGGAAACCGGCCGCGGAGGAACGGCCGATGTCGTTCAACTCCAGCAGGGAGCGGTACACATAGGTATCGATGGTCTGGGTCGCGGAGAGCAGCATGCCCGACCGGTTTGGCACCTGATAGAACAGGCCGAAGTCGGAGTAGCAGATCCGGCCTACCGCCAGCAGCACCAGGGTGATGATGGTGGTCTTCAGGCACGGAAGGGTGACATGCAGGATCTGCTTCCAGGTGCCGGCCCCATCCATGACTGCGGCTTCATACAGGCTCTTGTCGATGCCGATCAGGGTGGAATAATACAGGATGGAGGAGTAGCCGAAGCTCATCCACAGGTAGACGATGGTGAGAATGTAGGGCCAGTACTTCGGCTGGTTGTACCAGGTGATGCCCTTGCCGCCCAGGGGCTCGATGATGGACTTGTTAATGAAGCCGTTGGAATGGCTCAGGAAGCCGAGGACGATGTAGCTGATAATAATGGTGGACAGCAGGTAGGGAATCAGGATTACGATCTGGCTGACTTTCCGGAACATTTTGTGGGTCACCGTCTCCAGGGCGATGGCCACGGTAATGGCCAGCAGGTTGCCCAGGATAATGAAGGCGATGTTGTACAGGATGGTATTCCGGAAGATCAGCGCGGCGTCCTGCGTCTTGGTGACGAAGGTGAAGTTGCTGAGGCCGACCCAGGGGCTGGCCAGGAAACCCAGGGAGTAGTTCACCTTTTTGAAAGCCAGCAGCAGACCCACCATGGGCAGGTAGTTGTTGATGATCAGATAGATCACCCCGGGAAGCAGCATCAGATAGAGCGGAATGAACTGACGCATACGGGCGCTTTTCCGGCTGCGCTGGGTGAGCGTCGGCGCGACGGCTTTGGATGCGGCGTTGCGAACCATGCGGAATCCTCCTCCTTTTCGATATGCAACAATTGAGTCAGGCTTATGATAGCAGAGGAGTGAAGGGGAAAACTATCATATTTCTGCCCTAAAATGTCAGTTTTCCGGGAGATTGCGTCGAAAAAACGATCATTTTCTATCATATACGGAAGAAAGATGACCGGTTTGAACATAATTTTGGCCCAAAAGCGCAGAAAAATGATATTTCTGAACAGAAAGATGATAGCGGCAGCGGACGGAATCCTGATAAGATGAGCACAACAGAGATCGGCCCGGCCGATCCGAGAAAAAAAGGAGGAAATCAAATGAAATTCCGCAAACTGATCTCAATGATCCTGACAGCCGCGCTGTTGCTGGGCTGCCTGAGCATCCCCGCTTTCGCCGCCGCGGATGACGTTCCGGTGATCCGCCTGAACATGGTCAACTTCTACGGCAACCCCGACGAGCAGGAAGTGGAAGACGCGATCAACGCGATCCTGGTTCCCAAGGTCGGCGCCAAGCTGGATATCGTGGGCATCGAATTCGGCGCCTGGCAGACCCAGCTGAACCTGATGCTGACCGGCGGCCCCGACGCGCTGGACATCTTCACTTCCTTCTGGTACGCTCCCCTGAACCAGCTGTACGCGAACGGCCAGGTGGCGCCCCTGGATGATCTGATCGCTTCCCAGTGTCCGGATCTGCTGAACCTGTTCAGCGATGACGTGCTGAACGCCTGCAGGATTAACGGCAAGCTGTACGGCCTGCCCATCGTGAGCTGCTACTCCGCGCCGAACATCTACGCAGCCGTGCTGGAGGATTCCGAATCCGCCGGTATCGACTGGAGCCAGGTGAAGACCCTGGACGACGCGACCCAGGCCATGCTGGCCATGAAGGCCGCGAATCCTGACCATTACTACATCCCCGGTTCCACCGAGCCCTACTGGATTCCCAAGGACATCGACGATCTGGGCGACTCCAGCAACTTCCTGGGCGTGCTGACTGACCCGCTGAACAGCACCACCGTGGAAAACTACTATGAGTCCGAGTACTTCAAGCATCTGCTGGAGAACGTGAAGATCTGGAAGGAGAACGACCTGATTTCTCCCGACCCGCTGTCTAACTCCAACCCGACGCTGGTCAATGTCCAGTACGGCATCGCCAGTGGCACCCCCGGCTACACCACCAACAGCATGGACATCTGGCTGTATGAGAACAACCTGTCTGAGATGTACGGCCATAAGTTTGCCGGCGCTGAAATCGGCCAGCGGCTGATGACCACCAGCACCTGCACCACCTACCTGTTCCACGTGACGCCCTTTGCCAAGGACCAGGAAGCGGCCATCCGCGTGCTGAACGAGCTGTACACCAACCCCGATGTGGTGATGCTGCTGATCAACGGCATCGAAGGCAAGCACTATGTGCTGGATGAAAACGGCCAGGTGGCCCTGCCGGAAGGCCAGAGCCCCACGACCGTTGGCTGGTACACCATGGGCGGCGGCACCCTGCCGAACTCCCTGCTGATCCCGACCCAGAACTATCAGATGAAGGATCTGCCCGAGCGGATCGAAGCGCTGAACAAGGAAGCGAAGCCCTCTCTGGCCCTGGGATTCGTGTTTGACTCCAGCGAAGTGACGGACCAGATCACCGCCTGCGCCAACGTGATCGCCCAGTACTACATCCCGCTGATGTACGGCGAAGTGGATATTGACGAAGTGCTGCCCCAGTTCAACGAGGCGCTGCACGCCGCCGGCATCGACGACATCATCGCCGCCAAGCAGGCGCAGCTGGATGCCTGGCTGGCTTCCAAGTAAGAAGAAACTTTTGATAAATCCATAGGTTACAGGAGGAAACGCTGATCAATTGTCAGCGTTTCCTTCTGTAAAGGGAACCCGCAGCCGTGAGAAGAGAAAGGAAGACCACCATGAAAACGATGCCCGTCATTCTTCCGGGACGCCCGGATGACGACAACAGACACTACCTGCCCGATGAGATGTATCAGACCGATATCGTCGTGAATGAAAACGGCAACAGCTCCCTTCCGTACCCAAAGCGGCTGCGGGAATACCATGAGGATCTGACGGGAAACGGGCAGGCGGATACCTGGTACGAGTACGTGCCGGAAAGCCTGGATCCGGCGAAGAAGGTTCCTCTGGTGATCAGCCTGCACGGCGGCCTGATGACCGGCTGGGGGCAGTGCTGCTATACCTCCTGGAGCCTGGTGGCGGAGCGGGAAGGGCTGATCGTCGCCTTCCCCACGGCCAGCGAGATGCGGTTCTGGGCCATCGAGGGCATTTTTGAGTCCGGCGGCCCCACGGAGCTGGACGGAACCGTGATCCCGCGGCCGCCGAAGGATTACCGGCAGAACGGGGATCTGAACCTGCTGCTGGCCCTGATCCGGCGGATGCAGGAAAAGTACCGGATCGATGAGGAGCGGATCTTTATGCAGGGCATGTCCATGGGCAACCTCATGACGGCCCAGTTCAGCCGGTACTATGGAAACCTGCTGGCCGGCGCGGCCGGCGCAGGCGCGGCAACCTGGCCGAACGCGCTGTTTGACGGAGAGGGGAACCTGCTGAATGCTGCCGGCCCCGTGCCCGTGTGGCAGGCCCGCCCGGAGCACAATCAGTTCGAGGGAGACTACGAGGGGGAAGCCTTTGCCTTCAAAATGAACCGGTATTACTGGCTGAAGGTCAATGAATGCGACCCGGTGCCGGAGATCAGCATCGTGGGAGAGGATAACCTGGCGTTTTACCGGGGCAGGAAGGCGGATCTGGTGTTCCATGACATCCGGAACCGGGATCATGGCCAGAAAATGGACGAAGCCTTCCTGTACTGGGACTACTTCTTCTCCGGCCTGCGGAGAAAGGCGGACGGTACCGTGGTGCGGGAGCAGACCCGTCTCCCGGCCCGGCGGGATGCTTTCCAGGCCGCGTTCGCCCTGGGCGCGCCGGCTGCGCTGCTGAACGGGGAGATCGTTCCCCTGTCCCAGCCGCCGATGCGCTGGCAGAAGCTGAAGTATCACGGCCTGAACGGCGGCGCGAAGGTTCGGGGAGAATACATAATGGCCCCGGCGGCCTTCCTGGCCAGGGTGGCGGAGGGCGGATACCGGAGCTGGGACGATGGACGGAGCGGGGAAATCACCCTGCGGGACGGACGGACCCTTCAGTTCGCGGAGGGCTGTATCGGCTGCATGATTGGCGACACAATGCGCCAGATGTACGTGGAGCCGATCTACCGGAACGGCGAGCTGCTGCTGTCCGCGGAATGGTTCGGAAGATATCTGTTCAACTGGACGGTCAGCGTACGCAATGACGCGCTGTATATGACGGATCATCACGCGGAGCTTTCCTACTTCATGGCGGATCTGCTGAAGGATCTGCTCAGCGGACGGCAGGAGCTGGAAACGACGCGGGAGGAAATCTGCGAGCGGGTAAGCTTTATTCACCGGAAAGGATGATCGGTATGCGTCTGACGGATCGACTGCCGCGGTGCGCGCCGGAGGAGGCGGGGATTTCTTCCGCCCAGGTGGAAGCCTGCCTCCGGGCGCTGAACCACGAAGGCACTACTCCTCACGGCTTTATGGCCGCCCGGTGGGGAAAGGTGTTCGCGGAGGGATGGTGGGCGCCTTTCGCGCCGGACCTGCCGCATTCCAACCACTCCTTCGGGAAAAGCTACACCGCGACCGCGGTGGGGATCGCCGCGGGAGAGGGGCTGCTGTCCCTGGATGAAAAAATGACGGAGATCTTCGCGGAGGAGATCGCGGAGCGGGGCATTGAGATCCGGGATCCCCGGATGCGGAAAATCACCGTGCGTCACGTGCTGGCCATGTCCGGCGGGATGAAGCGCATGTCCGAGCTGAGCGGGGACTGGATCGGAAACTATTTCCGTTCTGAGATGGCCTGGGAGCCCGGGGAGCGCTTTCTGTACAATTCCGCCGGCAGCTGCATGCTCGGCGCGCTGATCGCCAAAAGAACCGGCCGGGGACTTCGGGAATATCTGGAGGAGAAACTGTTCCGTCCCACCGGGATGGACAGCGGCCGGTTCATCTGGCTGAAATTCCGGGACGGCACCGACGCGGAACCCGGCACTTTTACCACGACGGAAAACAACCTGCGGCTGGCCATGCTGTATGCCCAGGGCGGGAAATGGCATGGGGAGCAGGTGGTGCCGGAATGGTTCGTCCGGGAAGCCCTTCGCGTTCAGACGGATACGTCGGACGCGCCGGAGCAGAAGGACGGCCGGTGCGGCTACGGATATCAGCTTTGGGCCTGTTCCATGCCCGGCGTTTTCCGCTTCGACGGCGGCCAGGGGCAGTTCGGCCTCATCTGGCCGGAGAAGGAACTGGTCGTGGCGGTTCATGAAGGCGCCTGGGCGCATCAGGGGCCGCAGATGACCCTGGACGCGCTGTATGAAACGCTGCTGCGTCCGCTCGCGGATGATCCACTGCCGGCGGATCCGGCGGCCTGGCAGCAGCTGCGGCGGACGGAAGCAGAGCTGAAGATTCCCGAGGATCCGGCGAACACGCTTCCGCTGGAAAAGGATTTTTCCGGCCGGTACCGGGTGCTGGCCGGAGACGCGGAGCCATGGCTGGCCGCGGCGCCGCCCGGCATCGGGGATTTCTTCGTGGAATTCCGGGACCCCGGGGTGGACGGGCGGATGAAACGGCTGGCGCTGGAGATCCGGGAGGACGCGTGCCGGCTGAAGCTGAACGAAAAGACGGAGATCCTGGCCCGATGGGACGGAAAACAGGAGCGCCGCAGCGCGGAAGGAACGGTTTTCCCGGCTCTGGGGGCATACAGCGCTACTGCCCGCTTCCTGCCGGAAAAACAGCTGCAGGTGACCATCCACTGGATCAACGGATGGTTCCGGACCGATCTGCTCTTCACGCTGGAGACGCCGGAATGCCTGCGGATTGAATCCGACAAGCTTCGGCTGCTTGTGGGGGCGGAAGGACTGAAGGGCGTTTCCAGAGCTGTACGGGAAGCATAAAACACAGGAGGAAAGAGCGATGGGACTGCAGACCACCTATATTTCAGAGCTGATGCCGAAAATCGTGACCTACGGACGGACCACCCTAGACAGGGAAAACGAAAACCTCTGCTGCGACTGGACCGGCTCAGGCATTGAGCTGGACTTTGAGGGAGACTATCTGTCCGCGATTCTGACGGCGGAAAAAGGCGAGGAGATCGAGGGCATGCCCAATGATCCTTCCGCGCCGCGCAGGGATCTGTGGCCCTGGGTGGGCGTGTTCCTGGATGACATGGATCAGCCCATCCGCCGCTTTCCGGTGAGCGGAAAAATGGAAACCTGGCTGCTGATCCGGTCTGACGCCGCGCAGCGGCACCGGTTCCGGATCATCAAGCTGACGGAAAACGTCAAGACCTATTTCGGCATCAAGGCCATGCACTACAGCGGAACCTTCCATCCCTGTGAGCGGAAGCCGCGGAAGCGGATCGAGTTCATCGGCGACAGCATCACCTGCGGTTACGGCGATCTGTGCCCGGACCGGGACCGGGGGTTCTGGAGCGATGAGGAGGACGGATGGAACGCCCATGGCGGAATCGCGGCCCGGCTGCTGGATCTGGAGGCGTCCTTTGTCAGCGTGTCGGGCATCACGGCCACGGCCTTTGACGCCTTTCCCAATCCCTATGCTATGAACGATATTTATGCCTGGACGAACCGGCCGGGACAGGAAAGACGGGGACAGCGGGCGGAAAAATGGGATTTCGCGGCCAGACCCAGCGATTATATCGTGCTGAATCTGGGAACGAATGACAGCTGCGCGCTGCTGTTTTCCCGGGATTACGAGGGGGAAAAGGATCATTTTATCCGGGATTATACCGCTTTCCTGAAGGAAATTCGGCGGCTGAACGGACCGAAGTCCTGGATCATCTGCGCGCTGGGGAGCATGAACTATTACCTGTACCCCGAAATCGAGAGGGCGGTGGAAACGGTCCGGCGGGAAACCGGGGATGAGCGGATCCGGGCCTTCCGGTACCGGCCCATGGCGCCGCTGGACGGCTTCGGGGCCGCGGGGCATCCCTCCCTGGCCACGCAGCGAAAAATGGGGCAGGAGCTGGCGGAGCTGATCCGCACTCTGGCCTGAACAGACTCTCTCACAGACAGAGGAAGCATCCATGAAAACGAACGAAGTCTTTGACAGCATGCCGGTCCGGAAAGCGGTCATCACCATGGCCGTTCCCACGGTGCTCAGCCAGCTGATCCATGTGCTGTACAACATGGCGGATACCTTTTTCATTGGCCAGCTGAACGACCCCGCCCAGGTGGCCGCGGCCACGCTGTCCATGCCGCCCTTCCTGTTTCTGACCGGGTTCGCGAACCTGTTCGGCATCGGCGGAGCCAGCGTCATCTCGCGCATGATGGGACAGGGCCGGACGGACCGGGCCAGGCGATGCGCCGCCTTCAGCATCTGGGGCGGGGTGACGGTGTCCCTGGTATACGCCCTGGCCATTCTGCTGTTCCGGAAGCAGCTGCTGCCGCTGATCGGCACCAATGAAACCACCTATCCGCTGGTTTATCAGTACCTGCTGTGGACCACGGTGATCGGTGCGGTGCCCACGGTGATGAATACGCTGCTTTCCCATCTGGTCCGCACCGAGGGAAGGTCGCGCAGCGCCAGCTTCGGCATCATGCTGGGCTGTATCCTGAACATCGTGCTGGATCCGCTGTTCATCTTCGGTTTCCATCTGGATATTCTTGGCGCGGCCGTGGCGACCATGGTCTCCAATTTCATCGCGATGATGTATTTTGTGATCATCATCACCCGAAACCGGGAGACCGTGATTTCCCTGCATCCCAGGCACTTTACCCTGGGGGAGCGTATTCCTTCGGAGATCCTGGTAACCGGTTTTCCCAGCTTCCTGATGGTCCTGATGTCCTTTTTCTCCAACACCTTCCTGAATTCCCTGGTTTCCGGCTACTCCAACGAGGCCATGGCCGGCATGGGAATCGCCAAGAAGGTGGACATGGTGGGATTCGCCATTGCCCAGGGCATGACCCAGGGCGTGCTGGCGCTGATCGGATACAATTACGCCGCGGGAAACCGCAGACGCATGCAGGATACCATCCGCCTGACCCTGATTTACAGCACGGGGGTGGCGGCGGTGTTCTCCGCGGCGCTCTTCCTGTTTGCTTCGCCCATCGCCAGAATGTTTATCCAGAATGAGGAGACCGTGGCGTACGGACAGCGGTTTATCCGGGTCATGTGCGTAACCTGCCCGGCGGCCTCTGTCACCATGATGGCGGTGACGGTCTTCCAGGCCACCGGCGAGAAGCTGAAGCCCATGCTGATCTCCATGCTGCGGAAGGGCGGGCTGGACATTCCCTTCATGCTGCTGTACAACGCGCTGCTGGGCGTGGAAGGAATCGCGTTTGCCACGCCTACGGCGGATCTGCTGACCATGACCATCTCCATCCTGCTGATCCTTCCTTACTGGCGGAAACTGATGCGCAGATCCGGAAAGAATCCCACATAAAAAACGCCCGGAAAGGCGTTGTGAAAAGGGCTTCTGTCTGCGGGACGAAAAGCGGGGGCATGGAAAAGCCCGTGCCTACCGGCTGTTTTCCCGATACTGCTTGCGGTACTCGCTGGGAGTCAGCCCGCAGATCTTTTTGAAGATCTGGGGTATCTGTTCAGTCGTCCCATCCTTCGACGAGCGCAAGAGCAGTACCATTGCGCAGGGAAAGACAGGCATTAAAAGAAGAGATGCCATGACGCACCGCTGTTGAGATGAAGCTCAGCACACGTGCAAACTGTTCGGCACCTTTCTCGGTTCTGAAGCATCCGGATACCTTCTCCTTGACCCTGGCAAACCGGATTGCCTGTTCCGCCGCGTTGTTGGTATAGGGAACACGCCAATCGGTTGCGAATCGGAGGATATCCGCCTTGCAATCCTGGAATCTTTCCAGGAGACAGCGTATCTTTCCTTTCTTCAACCTCCCTCGCTTTCCCGGCACCTTTTCCGGCAGCGGATTTGCCGCAAGCCCCTTCGCAACAATACGATCATACCGCTTCATGTATTGCTGCAGTTCTTCCTCGGTGAAGGAAGATTTCCCCTCTGCCATCATCTGTATCATGGCGAATTAGTTGTCAAGGGGTTTTGAAAAATAAAATAGCACAAGGGTTTTGTCCTTGTGCCAGAAAAGAGGGTTTCATCCCTATTTAGTTGTAAACTGTTCAAAAAAGTGATAACTTATGTCAAATCGTCAATTCTATCTTGAATCTCGTTGATCGCATCCTCCAAATCCGAAAGATGATCCTCCCATTCCTCATGCTCATCGCTATCCTCATCTTCTGGTTCTTCGGATTCAAGATCATCATAGAGGTCTTGAAGCTGCGTAAGCGCTGTTTCCAATTCATCAAGGCTCATCTCATCAATGTTAAGGGAATCCAAATCGTCGATGGTGAGAATATCGGAGAAGGTTGTTTCAACATCCCCGTCAGCTTTTTTTGTAAATGTGACAGTAACGCCTTTTCCTTGGGCAATCATTTGCTCAATCTCGCTAATGATCTCATTTGCTTTCTCGTTTTCACTCATCACGTTATCCTCCAAAACTCTAATTAACAGCAATATAGTTTATGGGGCCCAATCTGGTTTTGTCAAGGGTTGCAAGTAAGCAATCGTAATCTGATCGAGTGTGAAGGTCATGCCTTCTACCAGCTCTATATATGTGGATTCACCATCACGCAATTCATATGCTTGATATTGGGAATCGTCCGCATATTTTTCTGTTCCGAAGTATGTAGATGCCGTCGGATACTTCAAGCCTTTTTCCAGAATCAGGACATAACGACCAGGCTTAATATCCTTTCCAACAACAAAGACGCCACTATAAATTGCCGTTGCGGATGTGCCAATTCATGCATCAATTTCCCGATTGATTGCAGCCCGCATTTCAATCAGTTGTTCAAGTGTCATGGAAGAGTAATCCACGGGCTCAGCCAATGCAGGAACAGATAATACAATTAAGAGAGCCAGAATTAGAAAAAATCGCTTCATGGTTGCGCCTCCCTTCTTTTTGCCAACGTCATCCGTTAATATTATATCTGTTGGCAGCAGGATTTTCAATAGGACACTGTAGATATTGGCTGACGAAGAGCCATTGTTTATCAATGCTTCAAGGTATATAATGTCTGTGTAATAAGCAAGTGGAGGTACGGCTATGAGGAAATACATTTGCGTCGTTTTTGTAAGCATAATGATTATCTGCCTTGTTGCTGAAGCAGCATACGCTGATGAAATACTTTTCCGTGGTTTACCATGGTATTCCAGCATGGCAGAAGTAAAGGCATCCTTCGCCGATGATCCCATTCTTGTCGATGAGGTTGACGAAGCTGTGCAAGTGCTATATTCAAAAATAGATGGCAATATGCACAATCTTTCCTATGGCATTACTGGATACCCGGCAGGATGGGTTGCCTATTCTTATTTGGATGGAATGGACTTTAATGTTGCTGGCTATGGTTTAAGTGATATGATGGTCTATTGCTGCTATGGCCTGGACGAAAACAATGTAGATCGTGAGATCAATTCATCTCGGCTTTATCTTGCATCATATACATTCAACGTGGTGGATAAGCAAGGCGCTTTTGAGGATTTGAAGGAAAAGCTCACGTCTCTTTATGGAAATGGTATTGAAAACGCTGTAGAGAATTCATACTATGCTATTGGTGAGAATGACCTTGAAGAGGTATCATTCACGGAACATAAAATAGAATGGTTGGGCGATAATAACACCGCAGCCGTTTTAGTTTATTCGGAAAGTGCTTTGGGTAACTCCGATTTATTCCATCATTATCTTGTCTTAACGTATGGGAAAACAGATAGCGACGCAATGGTGCAAGCAGTTTGTGATGCCGTGGAAGCAGAACGCATGAAAACAGAGAAACAAAACAGAACCAACAACACAAATGGCCTGTAATGTTTTTCATTGCAAATATATATTCTTGTGAAAACGGAGCATTTCAGTTATAATATATTTGGAAACAAATAGGCACTTCCATGGAAAGGATGTGCCTATGTTCATAAAGAGGAACTGTGCCATACAAGAAAGGTGAGAACAATGAATCTTCGTCAGATGACAGACGTTGAACGGCGATCCGCTGCAAAGACTTTCTCTCAGACTTGGAAAGACCGTGGAGACGAGAAACAGGATGCACAGAATTTTTGGCGTCAACTCCTACAAACCGTTTATGGCGTTGAAACTCCTGAAGATTCTGTCTCTTTTGAGTTCAAAGTAAAGAACGATCAGACCAATACTACGATCTTTATTGATGCTTATATCCATGAGACCTCCGTACTTATTGAGCAAAAAGGGAAAGACATCGACTTGCGTAAAGGATATAGGCAAAGTGATGGCTCAATGCTATCCCCTTATCAGCAAGCCAGGCGATATGCCGGGCTTCTTCCTCACAACCTTAATCCACGATGGATCGTTGTCTGCAATTTCCAAGAATTTCACATACACGATATGAATAATCCAAACTCAGAACCATTTATTGTGAAGCTATGTGATCTAGAAAAAGAGTATTCTCGATTGGGTTTTCTTGTTGATACAGGGAATGAAAATCTAAAGAGAGAAATGGAAATATCAATTAAGGCAGGATCTTTAGTAGGAAAACTGTATGATGCCTTTTTGCAGCAATATCGTGATCCTTCAAGTCAAAAAAGCCTTCATAGTTTGAATGCACTTTGTGTTAGGCTTGTTTTCTGTCTATACGCCGAAGATAGTGGCCTATTTGAGCACTTAGCTTTTCATAATTATTTGCAATCACATGGAGTCAAGCACGCAAGAAAAGCACTGATTGACTTATTCCATATATTAGATCAAGACGTTTCCGAACGTGATCCTTATCTTAGGAACTGTCGATAAATTAATTATGCGTTTTGTGACGGATATATTGTGTAATTCCAGTTTCCACAGAACTCATTCCTCAATATATTGATACCCTCCAATTCTTCATCAGATACCTTGATCCCCTTTTCGTAAACATTAG
>JAFUGS010000084.1 GCA_017469265.1 Clostridia bacterium | reverse complement strand
CCCGCGGCCCAGGCCGCTCCGGCGGCGGCGCCCGTGTCCGCTTCCGCCGCGCCCCTGACGCTGGAGGAAGCGGTGCTTCGGGGCATGGGGGGCGAGGTGGTCCGCCTGACGGAGGCAGCCCTGGAAACGCAGACGGAGATGGAAGTCATTGAACGGGAGATGATTCCCGCGCTGAACGCCGTGGGCGACCGGTATGAAAAACAGCAGCTGTTTCTGCCACAGCTGCTGCGGGCGGCCCAGGCGGCCAGCCAGGGCTTCGAGGTGCTGAAAAACCGCATGGCCCAGGCGGCGGGGGGCCGGCTGAGCCGGGGAAAAATCCTGGTGGCCACGGTGCAGGGGGATATCCATGATATCGGCAAGAACATCGTCCGGGCCGTGCTGGAAAACTACGGTTACACGGTGATCGATCTGGGCAGGGACGTGCCGCCGGAAAAAATCGTGGAAACCGCCCGGCGGGAGAAGATCCGCCTGGTCGGGCTTTCCGCCCTGATGACCACCACCCTGCCCAGCATGGAAAAGACGATCCGCGCGCTGCGGGAGGCGGGGGTGGACTGCAGAATCATGGTGGGCGGCGCGGTGCTGACCCCGGAGTACGCCCGGGAAATCGGCGCGGACTACTACGCGAAGGATGCCAAGCAGGGCGCGGACATTGCCCGGGAGGTGCTGGGCTGAGCACAGGGGCTTTTTATTGACAGGGCCTTTCCATCGGTTGTAATATAAGGCCTGAAGGCGAGGAAAACAAAGGTCTGCGGACCGGAAACGGACCGCCGGGTCCGGGCGGGAACAGGCCCGCGGCGGGACCACTGAGGAGCTGCGAACATGAAGAAATGGCTGGCCCTCCTGCTCTGCCTGTGGATGCTGCCGGCGCCCGCGCCGGCGGAGGAAGCGGATCTGAGCGTGGAGGAAATCGTCGAGAACGTGCTGCTGGATGAGGACGGCCGGGAGGTCGTGGAGGAAACGACGCCCGCCCCTGCGGCGGAAAGCGCCGCCCGGGCGGATTTGATCGACCGGATCATCGCCCTGGGGAAGGAGCTGTACGACCGGGCGGACGGAAAGCGGCAGCGGGCGCATTACGCCTCTGACATTTATGTATGCAAGAACTTTACGGTATATCTGTTCCGGCAGAACCGGGACGATTTCCGCATGGCGGCGTATCCCGACACGCCTCTGGTGATTCCGAACAACCTGCCCGCGAAGCAGTGCAAACCCTATGCCTACGGCTTCCTGTGGGAAGAGGTTTCGGCGGAGAAGGGGAATCCCTTTGAGGTGGCGGCCCAGTTTATCTATGACGCGGACCTGTCCAGGGCGGAAAACCTGGAGAAGGCAAAGGATTTCATGCGGCAGGCCCAGCGGGGGGATTATTTTCAGATGTCCGCGGACTATGAGTACGGCGTGGGCGCCCACAGCGCCATCATGCTCAGCTATGACCCGGCCGCGGACGAAATCCACTGGATGGACAGCAACATGCGGGGCGGCAAAAACAAGGACGGCATCCGCTACGGGCTGGTGCAGTACGACGCGGTAAAGAGCGTGGAATGGTGGGCGTCCGCCTTCTGCCATAAGAAGCGGGGGGCGACCCTGTACCGGCTGCGGGAGGATATCATCTACGCGCCGGGGAACTGAAAAAGAATGAAAGAGACGGGGGACAGAAAGATGAAAAGACTGCTGTGCGGACTGCTGTGCGCTGTGCTGCTGCTGTCGGCGGCCGGACCGGTTCGGGCGGAGGACGCCGAAACGGCGGAGACGGAAAGCCAGGCGGCGCTGCCCGCGGCCGCCGTGCCGGGGGAGGACGCGAGCCGGATTTTCACCTTTTCCCTGATCGGGGACTGCTGCATCGGGGATCAGGCCCAGCAGTACGGCTACCGGAGCAATTATGTCTACAAGATCGGGGAGGCCGGCCTGGACTACCCCTTCAGCCTGGTGGCGGATCTTTTCGCCGCGGATGACCTGACAGTGGCCAACTGCGAATGCAGCTTTACGGACCGGCGGGCGACGAAGAAACCCAAAATGTCCATGGTGTCCCCGCCCTCCTACGCGCAGGTGCTGAGCCTGGGCAACGTGGATGTCTGCAACCTGGCCAACAACCACACGAAGGACTTCGGCGACAAGGGGCAGCTGGATACGGCGGCCAACCTGGAAGCGCTGGGGATCGGGGTGTTCTATGACGAACTGACCTACAGCGTCACGGTCAAGGGCGTGAAGATCGGCTTTGTGGGCTATACCTATCCCATGAACGATAAAAAACTGAAGAAGTACATCGAAGGGATGGAAAAACTGCGGGCGGAGGGCTGCAACTTTGTGGTGGCGTCCGCCCACTGGGGCCGGGAGACCAAATACGACCTGGACGGCAACCAGAAATACGCGGTGCAGATGATCGACGCGGGGTTCGACATGGTGTTCGGCCATGGCAGCCACACCTGCCAGATGATCCGCTGGTACAAGGGCAAGGTGATCTTCTACAGCCTGAGCAACTTCACCTTCGGGGCCAACGCCGCCCCCAAGGATGATGACACGGTGGTGGCGCAGATCCGCTTTGACATCCATGAGGATGGCACCATGACCGCCCGGGATCTGACTTGCATCCCCTTCAAAATGCACAAGGACCGGGATTTCCGCCCCTACCCGATTCCGGAGGAGGACGTGGAGGGAAGACAGCGGGTGTGGGAGAAGCTGTACGCGAATCATGAGTCCACCAGGTGGAACAAGCGCAAGGCTTCCCCGGCGCCCAGCCTCCCGGAAAGCTTTCTGACCACAGGATACGTGGACTTTACGACCCTGCCGGTGACGGAAGAATGAAAAAGACGGATGAGGGCGCGCTGCCCATGCGGAAGGTGCGGTACACGGAAAGGCCGGGCTTTGACACCCATACCATGCACTGGGTGTACCGGATCCTTTATCCTTATTTTCACTGCCGGGTAAGCCTGCCCCGGGAGCTGCGGAACAGCGAGGAGCCGGTGGTCTTTATCGCCAACCATTACAATGTGTTCGGGCCGGTCAGCTTCGTGCTGTCCATGCCGGTGGTGTCCCATATCTGGATCAACACGGAAATCATGAAGGAGGAGACGGCGGCGGCCACCCTGCGGGCGGGCATTCATCAGATGCTTCCTTTCCTGGGGGAGCGCGGGCTGGACTGGCTGTGCGGCCGGCTGGCTAAGCTGGCGGTGCGGGTGCTGGGCCGCTTCGGCGCGATTCCCGTGGACCGGGACCGCCCTTCCACCCTGATTTCCACCATGCGGCAGAGCATTCAGAGCCTGGAGGCGGGGAAAAATCTGCTGATTTTTCCGGAGACCGGGCTGCCGGAATACTCCCTGACCTCCGTCACGCCCTTCTTCTCCGGCTTTGCCACCCTGGGGCTGCTGTATCACCGAAAAACCGGAAAGGCGCTGCGCTTCTGTCCCTGCTACATTGACGAACAGCACCATCTGATCCGGGTGGGTGAGCTGGTGACCTATGAGGCGGACGCGCCGGATCCCAAGGCGGAAACGGAGCGGGTCTCGGATACGCTGAACCTGCGGATCCGGGAAATGGCGGCGGAAAGCTGGGGCGTGGAAAAGGAAACCAGCACCCCCATCCGCCGGACCATTCTGATTTTCTGCAATCTGCTGCGCTTTCTGCTGCTGATCCCGCTGCTCACCATGCTGGGCCTTCCGAATCCGCAGATGATCCTGCTGTTCTACGCCATCATTCAGGCGCTGCGGGTGGTGTTCAACGTGGTCTGCAGCACCTACGCTTCCACGAACCGGATGAGTTTTCTGTTTTCCCACGGGCTGGATCTGCTGACGCACGCGGTGACGCTGGCCTATCTCAGCGCGGGCCAGCCGCGGCTGCGGGGCCTGCTGTTCGCCCTGGCGGCCAACGCGGCGGTGATTTTCCTCAGCAATGTGGTCTCCTTCTTCCGATACCGCCGCTGCGCCGGGCTGAATTATTTTGATACCCTGTGCGCCAATCTGCTGTGCCTGATCTGCCTGCTTCCGCTGGCGCGGATTCACGTGGGCGGGCTGCTGCCCCGGCTGCTGGTGCTGGGGACGGAGCTGTTTCTGATGCTGTCCGCCTGCTTTTCGGTGGCCTTCAACCTGCGCATCGGCCGGGAGGAGCAGACGGCGCCGGACGCGGTTGCAAACCAGCGGGGGGAATGATATAATTTCTACCGTCCCGACATGCCGGGACGGGCTTTGGACGCCTTGAACACGAAAGGATTGAATGATTTCATGGGCCTATGGATTGCCCTGATCTGCTGTATCGCGCTCTCCGGTTTCTTTTCGGCGACGGAGACTGCTTTTTCCGCCTCCAGCCGGATCAAACTGAAAACCATGGAAGGGGAACAGAAGCCCCGGGCGGCGCTGGCCCTGCGGCTGCTGGAGGAATATGATTCCCTGCTGACCGCCGTGCTGGTGGGGAACAACGTGGTCAATATCGTCGGCACGGCCATGGCCACGGTGCTGTGTACCCGCCTGCTGGCGTCGGAGGATACCGGCGCCACGGTGGCGTCCATCGCCATGACGGTGGTGGTGCTGTTCGTGGGTGAGGTGGGGCCCAAGACCCTGGCCAAGCAGCAGCCGGAACGCTTCGCCATGGCGGTGAGTCCGGCGGTTCGGGTGATCATGCGGGTGCTGACGCCGGTGGACTGGCTTTTTTCCCTCTGGCGCCGGCTGCTGAGCCATCTGGTGAAGGCGGAACCGGAGGAGCCCCAGATTGAGGAAGAGCTGAAGACCATGATCGATGAAGCCCAGACCGAGGGGGATATCGAGGCGGAGGAAGGGGAGCTGCTCCGCTCCGCCATTGAGTTCAACGATCAGAACGCGGAGGATATCATGACCCCCCGGGTGGATGTCACCGCGGTGGAGGACACGGCCACCGTGGAGGAGGTGGCGGAAATTTTCCGCTCCACCTACTTCTCCCGCATTCCCGTGTACCATGAGGATCTGGACCATATCGTCGGCACGCTGCACGAGAAGGATTTCTACAAGATGACCCACAGCGGGGAGACACAGATTACCCGCATCATGAAGGAGCCGGTTTTCGCGCCGGCTTCCCTGCCTATCTCCAGCCTGCTGAAACAGTTCCGGACCTCCAAAACCCACCAGATTATCCTGCTGGACGAGTTCGGCGGAACCGACGGCATCGTGACCCTGGAGGACGTGCTGGAGGAGCTGGTGGGCGAAATCTACGATGAGCACGACGAGGTCAACGAGGAGATCATCCGCAACGCGGACGGTTCCTGCCTGGTGGACGGCGGCATGCAGCTGGAGGAGCTGCTGGAAAGGCTGAATCTGGAAAAAACCTATGACGCGGACACGGTCGGCGGCTGGGTGGGCGAGATGGTACAGAAGGTGCCGGAGCTGGGGGATGCCTTCCAGGTGGCGGGATACCGCTTTGAGGTCATGGAGATGGACGGGTTCCGGGTAACCCGGGTGCGGATGGAAAAGGCCGCGCAGGAGGACGCGGCGCCGCGGGAGGCGGAACCGGCGGAGGAAAAGGACTGAGCCGCGCCGGGGCGCGGGCGGCGTGACCGGGACCGCGGTTCGGACGCAAGGAGGATCAGGAGGGGAACATCATGGGCAAATTGGTCATGGGTTACTGGGACTGCCCGGTCTGCGGCAATCAGGGGATTGCGGGCAATGTGATGAACTGCCCTTCCTGCGGCCGGGCCCGGGGCGATGTGAAATTCTACATGAAGGGCGCGGGGGAGGATACCGTCCGGGAGGAAAACGACCGGGAGGATATTGAGTACCTGAACACGCAGCAGGCGGAGCAGATCGGGAAGAATCCGGACTGGTACTGCTCCTTCTGCAACTCCCTGAACAAGGACAACGCGGCTTTCTGCTCCAATTGCGGCGCCAGCCGGGAAAGCTCGGAAAGCAATTATTTTGATCAGCTGAAGAAGCGGCAGGAAAAGGAAGCGGCGGAGAAGGCCGCCCAGCCTCAGGCACGGACGCAGCAGCCGCAGAAGTCGAAACGCCCGCTGCTGTTCCTGCTGGCGCTGGTGCTGATCGTGGTGGCGCTGTTCTCCTATCTGAACGGAAACTCCACCAGGGGCAACCAGCTGGTGACGGACATCGCCTGGAACAGGGCGATCCCCGTGGAGCAGTACCTGGAATTCCAGGAGGAAGGCTGGACCCTGCCAAGCGGGGCTACGGAGATCAGCCAGAGCCAGAAGATCCATCACTACGATCAGGTGCTGAGCCACTACGAGAACGTGGAGGTGCAGCGATCCCGCCAGGTGCTGGATCATTACGAAACCTATTATACCTACAGCGACCTGGGCAACGGCGCCTTCGAGGAAGTGGCGCACGAGCGCCCGGTCTACAAGACGGAGTACTATACGGAAACCGAGTCCCGGCCGGTCTATGTTTCCGTGCCGCGGATGAGCACCTGGTACGTTTATTCCATCTGGCGCTGGACCCAGACCCGGACCGCCACGGCCTCCGGCTCGGATCACGAGGCGGCCTGGCCGGAGACCAATCTGGCGGAGGACGAGCGGGAAGGGAGCCGCAGGGCGGAAGAATATACCTTCACCGTGCGGGATGAAAAAGAGAACCGGAGCACCTGGAGCCTGTCCGAGGAGGACTGGCGGAAGATCAACCCCGGGGACACGCTGAACATCACGACCAGGCGTACTGGCGGAAATGCATGGATCACCGATGAGAAGGGCAACCAGCTGTATCAGATTGAGCGGAAATAAAGCGGGATTCCTTTACTGGAGCGAGGCGGAGCATGGATGAAAACCGTTTACCGGAAACCGGGGAGCTGGATCAGAAACTGACCGAGGGCTGGAAAATCTACCAGCGGAACATTCGCGCGGTGGATCAGCTTGTGTATGAAATAACGAAAGGCGCCCGCGGCGATGTGCCGGAGGATCAGCTGCTCTCCATGGCGCTGAAGGCGCTGGACCAGTGCGACTTCGGGGAATCGCTGCTGTGAGGATCCGGGAAAGCGTACGGATCGTGAGGGGCCGCATGGGAGGTGCGCGCGGATGGCCAGGGTGCTGCTGTATAACCTGCGGGAGGAAAACCGCCGGAAAAAGGTGAAGGCGCTGCTGTTTCAGCTGGCGGTTCCGAGCCGGGAAGTTCCGCCGGCGGAGCAGGATCATCCCCTGGGGTACCTGCTGGGGCTTCCGGGTTACGAACCCGCCGGGGCGGGAGAGGAAGCGCCCTTTTCAGAGGAGATGCTGGTGATGCACGCCCTGTCGCCCCGGCAGTTCAACGGCCTGCTGGACGGCATGAAACGGGCGGGAATCTACCTGCCCCTGAAGGCGGTGGTGACGCCGCAGAACATCACCTGGACCTCCCGCCGGCTGCGGCGGGAGCTGCAGGCCGAGCACGAGGCGATGACGGCCCGGGAGAAGTAAACCGTTTCCGGAATGAAATCCGATGAAGACATACAGAAGGGGCTGCCGCAGAAGCATGAAAACCCGCGGCAGCCCCTTTCATATGTCCGCGGCAACAGACAGAGCCATCCAACAGCGCTCTTTCGCGATCCGGCAGCGCGGGGAGACGCGTCGGATGAAGCGCGGATCAGGCGAATACATGCCGGCTCTTACAACGGAATGGCGATACTGCTGTAAAAACACTTTTCATCATGTTCAAACTGCGCGGTGCCGCCGTAGGATTCCGCGGTGGAGGTGACGGAGGACAGCCCGAGCCCGTTCCCGTTCCGATTGGTGGAAAGGTAGCGGCTGTCTTTCTGGCGCACTTTTCCGTCAAAGCTGTTCACAGCGACAATGTAAAGCTGTGAGTGATTTTCCTCCTGAACGGTCAGCTGGATGAATCGGTTCGAAGTTTTCTGGCAGGCCAGCACCGCGTTTTCCAGAATGTTGCCCAGCATGTTGCACAGATCCACGTCCGAGACGGGCAGCTGCTCCGGCAGGCTGATCCGCAGGGTCAGGGCGATCTGATTCTGGGATGCCACATGGGTGTAAAAATTCAGCAGCGCGTTCACGGCGGGATTCCCGCAGTAATTCACGACCTCATTGACCGGCATGGCCTGCATATAGGTGTGCAGGTAGTCCCCCAGGGCATCCAGATCGCCGCTGTCGTAGAGCTCCGCCAGGGTGCGGATGCTGTGGCGGAAATCATGGCGCGTTTTTTCCGCGGTCTTCATGTAATGCTGCTGGGAAACGAACTGCCGCTCCTGCGCTTCAAGAAAACGGTTGCGCTCTTCCGCGCGGATCCTGGCCAGATGTCCGGAGACGCTGTAATAAAACAGCTGCTGCATCAGCCACCACAACGCCAGCAGCAGCAGTGACGTAAACAGCATGAGAAGACAGTCCCCCGCGTCCTCTATGGGCTTTTCTATCATGGGAAGCAGCAGCATGTCGATGGCAAAAATCGCCGCGGAGAACAGCATCAGCGTGCACCAGCTGTGAGGATGATCCGAGTGGTCGATGACCAGGCTTCCATGGGTCAGGTAGAGCCTGGCCAGCAGCAGCGTGATGGAGACGCTCAGTCCCAGCTGCAGCAGATCCATATGCGGCGGCTTCATGTTAACCCCCAGACGCAGGTGGATCAGCGTGCACGCGCACAGCGTGAGGTTTTCGATGCACGCCATCAGCGCGACGGAGGAGCAGAAGACCGCCAGGGATTTCCAGACGGATACCTTCAGACTCAGATGGTAAACGGCGAAGCTGAGAAGAAACAGCGGGACCAGAAAGATGTTATCCGGAAGGCCAAACCGGGTCTGCAGAAAGGCCATCAGGGCACAGCAGAGAAGCAGAAGCGCGGAGACCCTCCAAAGGGTCCTCCGCAGGCTGCGTTTCAGCTGGTTCTTCATGGGAAACAGGCACAGCAGCGCCGAAGGGAAGAGGACCAGAAAGGACAACATATCAGTGAGGAACATGCGTGGCCTCCAGTGCGGCTGTTTCCTCCCGAAGCCGGGTAAACTTATAATTGAGCCATTTCTGCTTCAGCTCTTTCTGCCTTTTGACGTGCAGCGGGAAGAAGGCGCCGCCCTTCATCATGCATCGGTCTTCCGACATCTGGAGGATGTGATCCATGTTGACGATAATGCCTTTCATCAGCGTCAGGAAGCGCGTGTCCAGCAGGTTTTCCACCGTGGAGAAGGTCATCCTGGTGCGATAGACCTTTCCGTCCTTGTCCACGATGCACTAATAGTTTCCGTCCGTTTCCACCGATACGATATCCGCGCAGCGCAGGCTGTATTCCCTGCGGCCATAGGAGAAGGAAAAGCATTTGTCCTGCCCGGTTTTGACATGGAGCAGATGATCCAGCACCCGGAACACCTGCGTGCGGTCACAGGGCTTCGGGATGTAGGAGACGGCAAAAAGCGAGAAAGCTTCCGGGCGGTGGACGTCGCTGGTGGTCAGAAAAACGAGGTTCGCGTCCTCATCCCCTTCCCGGATCCGCTCCGCGGTTTCGATGCCGGAAAGGCCGTCCATGAAGATGTCCAGAAAAAACACCGTGTACCGGTACGGCTGATAGCTTTCCAGAAACGCCTCCCCGCTGGCAAAATGCGAAACGCTCAGATCCAGCTGGTGGCGCATGCGGTATTCTCTTAAAATCCCTTCCAGCTGCAGCCGGTCTGACTCCAGATCATCCACGATGGCGATCTGCATCGCCTGATCACCTCCCGAGCAAAAAACTCCATATTGATTATAACCTAAATCCCGGATAATACGGACTCAATTTCAGTGAGCGAGGTGATTCGCGATAACAATATGTTGCAGAAAGATAATGTTTTCAACGGATTAAACCACAAAAAGGGTTGCTTTTTGTTTTGAGTCCTGATATAATATATACGGACTCAAAACGAAAGGATGCGATCCTATGCCGAGAAAAGCCTCAGGTACCGAAAAGATAAGTATTGCAAGGGAATTGCAGGATAATGGTGACATTTACGTTTACGAGCGTAAAATGATTTATGATTCAATTAAGAAGTACAACCGAACCCTGAGCAAGACTTTGATCGGGAAAATACCTAAGGGAAGCACGGAAATGGTCGATACCCGTCCGAAAAAGAGACCGGTGATCATAACCGCAGATCAGGCAGCCGAGATCATCAAGGCTTCGAAAAGGCCCATTGGCATGTTGGATATTATTGCCCATGTAGCGGAGAAGTCAGATGTTGGCAAACAGGTACTGAAGGCTGTGCCGGACGATATCGGCCTGAGGCAGAAAATGCTGACGCTTGCGTGGTACGGGTTCGCAACGGACGGAGATACATGGCCCGGCATAACGAGCTGGAGTACCAGGTATTCGGGACTGCTTCCTTACCGGGACACACCCATTTCGCAGGATATGTACCATGACGTGTTCGCCTATCTCGGTGCCCATGAGGAGATTAAGCAAACCATCTTCATGATCCGTGCAAAATCCATGGGCAAAGGAGAACTGCTGGCACTGGACTCCACCACAGTGTGGACGGAATCCAGGCAGCTGAATTCCGGAAGGAGTGCACCGCATAAGGACAAGCTGGTCAAGAATGTCTACAAGATCGTCATGATCTACTCCATTACTTCCCGGCAGCCGGTTGCATACGCCATTCTTCCTGGAAATATTCCTGACGGATCGACAGTCCCCAATGCCCTGGAGCAACTGAAAGCGCTTCAGCTGAACGATGTTGAGATCGTATCGGATAACGGGTACTGCACGGAGGACAATCTGCTGGCGATGATTATGGGCGGGTTCAGATTCATCACCAGGATTGAAAATGACATCCAATGGATCAGTCCGCTGATTGACCAGTACCGGGAAGAGCTGGCGTTTTGCGGCGAAATCATGCATTGTGATCCGAAATTTTCCGGGGTAACCGTGATGCAGATGCACACCTTCCAACACGTCAGGCAGAGAGGGACTGAGAAGAGTGGCCTCGCGAAAGGAGAAACGGAAGAAATCACCAGACGTCTGTATGTACACATATACTTCAGCTCTACCAAGAAGGCTGACGAAGATGTGAAATTCCGTAAGCAGTATGACGCCGTCTACACAGATCTCATGTCCGGCGCAATGCTTGACAAGGACGACCGGGCTTTTGCGGAGAAATATATGAAGGTTCGATACTGGGGAGACAGGGTTACGGAGATTCAGCCCAACAAAGCGGCCATTCAGAAGCGCAGCAGATACCATGGTTTCCTGGTGCTTGTAAGCCGGAAGGAGAAGGACACCAACCGTGCTCTAGAGAAATACCGCGCACGTGAATATGTAGAGGAAGACATAAAGAACGGAAAGTATCACGCCGGAACCAATCATCCCAGAGTCTGGACGGACGATACGCTGGATGGCCAATTGTTGGTGCAGTTTCTGGCTCAGAGCATGCATGAGAGCTTCGCTTCTATGCTCCGAGCACAAAAAGAAACGCTGGCGATTGCCAACGGTGATATGGAGCATGATAACCGAATCAATATGGAGCAGGAAAAGGCTTTGAAGAACTGGTTACGGAAAACGTCCATGTATGGCATCCTCCAATGGTTCGATGCCATCCAGAGAACTGAAGTGGAAGGTAAACACTGGAAGACGGAAATGTCTAAGCGTGATCGACTTTTCCTGGAGAAACTCGGCGTTAAGCCGCGGGGATGATGGCTGTTTTATTGAGTCCGCATTCTCCGGGATTTAGGTT
>JAFUGS010000083.1 GCA_017469265.1 Clostridia bacterium | reverse complement strand
TGAACAATTTGCCAGGGTGCTGAGTTTTATCTCCACTGCTGTCAGACACGGCATCTCTTCTTTTGATGCCTGTCTGTCGCTTCATCGAGGATCAGCACTGGCGATGCTGCAAGGATTTTAAGTCACGACTGAACAGTTACCATTCCGGCCAGATCAATGTCGCCATGCGCCTGCTGCAATCCCTTACCGAAATATACGCGATTGACACAAACCGGATCTATACAACCGGTCAGTCCATGGGCGGCATGACCTCATTCCATCTGAGCATCGCGTATCCGGACTTCTTTGCCGCCTATCTGTTTGTGGGCAGTCAATGGGATACCAGCCTGCTGAGCGGACTGGAGCAGAAAAATTTCTTCTATGTTGTTTCCGCCGGCGATCCGAAGGCATCCGCCGGCCAGGCGGAGCTCCTGAATCTGTTCGACACCGACGGCGCCGCTTACAGCCATTCGGAATGGAGCGCGCAGGATGACGCGGAAACCCAGAAGGCAGCCGTCGCGGCCATGCTGGCAGAAGGAAACAGCGCCAATTTCGTAACCTTCACGCTGGGGACAACGCTTGCGGAAGGTCAGACCGCGGGGAGCGGCGCGGGCGAGCATATGACTTCGTTCGATTACGCGTATAAGCTGGAAGCGGTCCGCGACTGGCTGTTTGAACAGCGCAAGTGAGGCATGGAATGAAGAGATGGATTTTCCTTTTCATGGCTTTGTCACTGCTGACAGCCTGCGCGGGCGCGCCGGCGGAAGCATCTCGCGAAAATGGACAGGATCACAGAACAGGAGGAGGTTCCATGCAAACGCTCAATGAAGGCATCGCCTATATGAACGGCGACGGGGTTAACCAGGACTACGAAAAGGCGCTTCAGCTGTTCCTTGAGGCCTGCGAAGCCGGAAGCATGAAAGCGGCCCGATACGTTGGCCTGGTGTATGAGCAGGGCCTGGGTGTGGAACAGGATTACGCGAAAGCGGCTGAATACTATGCCAAAGGCGTAGCGGCCGGCGATCTGACAAGCGGGTACTATCTGGGCTTGCTGTATAAGCAGGGCCTGGGTGTGGAACAGGACTGCGCAAAGGCGGCGGAGCTTTTTGCCTCCGTGGAAGCGTCTGAAAACAAATCCGCCACAGGCGTTGTCGCAGCCGGATATGAACTTGGGGTTCTCTACGAACAGGGACTTGGCGTGGAACAGGACCTGAATAGGGCAATGGCGCTTTATCAGGAGGCCGCCGCGTATGAAAACCCGGATGCCGTGGAGGCGCTCGCGCGGTTGAACGAATAACATCCGGAACAAAAAAACAGCGTTGCCCGACAGAAGGGCAGCGCTGTTTTGTCAGGCCGGACGGGCGAAACGTTTCTCTGACGATGGGAGCAGGCGCTAAAAAACACGGTAAAAACAACGGGCTTATTGACAAGAAAAATGGAAGGATGTAAACTTCAGCCATCTGAAGGATGGAGGTGTGATCCATGGCAGGCCGTATGATCAGCTGTTGTTGCGGGATGTGTCGTATGTCTGTCTGCCGTGGCATGCTCTTTTTCGCAGCGCGCTGATTTAACCAGTTCCTGCAGGCTGAGCATTCGCGGGCCTGCATTTTCACAGATGGGTTTTTACCTGTCGGTTCGCAAAATGCAAGCCGGCAGGTTTTTATTTGGGATCTCCGTTTCCCTTCCCGGAGGGGAACGTTCCAGCAAGATTAGGTACACAACGACTCAAAAAAGGAGGAACCCGAAGATGAAGAAACTTTTGTCCCTGATCCTGGCCCTGGCCCTGGCGCTGAGCCTCAGCGCTGCCGGCCTTGCGGAAAACGCCGAGGAGCTGGCGGAGGTGCAGGAGCTCAACCTGATCTATACGGATCTGAACCTGCTGGATGTGAACGACATCCGGAACGCCAATGAGTTTCAGGTGCTGACGGAGGTACAGGAAGGCCTGTTCCGGGTCTTTACGGACGAGAACGGCGTGGATGTCACGGAATACGCGGGCGCTGTTTCCTACGACGTCAGCGACGATCTGCTGACCTACACCTTCCATCTGCGGCCGGAGGCCCGCTGGAGTGACGGAGAACCCGTGACCGCGCGGAACTATGTGGATTCCTGGATCCGCCTGCTGGACCCGGAAAAGGGCTTTTCCTACGCGTTTCTGGCCTACAGCATTGCCGGCGCGGAAGCGTACAACAATGGAGAGGGAAGCGCGGATGACCTGGCGATCACCTATATCGATGACGCCACGTTCAGCGTGACCCTGACCACTCCGGACGCTATTTTCATCAAGAAGGTGGGTATGTGCCCCTTCTATCCGATCCGCAAGGACCTGATTGACGCGGCGGAAGCGGAGGGCAAGAACTGGACGAACGATTACACGCTGCATGTGTTCAACGGCCCCTTCGTGATCAGCAACCGGGTGCTGGAGAACAGCATGACGCTGACGAAGAATGAATATTACTGGGACAAGGAGCATGTGATCCTGGACAAGGTTAACCTGCGGGTCGTGGATGAGACGTCCACCCAGGCCCAGCTGGTGGAAGCCGCCCAGGTGGATCTGATTCAGCTGCGGGATCTGGAGTATGTCAGCCTGTGGCAGAAGTACGTGGACGCCGGCACGCTGGTTTACAGGGCGAAGACCGATCCCTCCAGCACCTTTATCGCCTTTGACATGCATCAGGCCGGAAACGGCGGCCCGTCCGGACTGATGAACAACGCCAAGGTGCGCAAGGCGATCGCGCTGGCCCTGGATGTGGATGAATACAACGAGCTGTTCCAGGAAGGCCTGTCCACGCCGGCTTACAGCCTGGTTCCCTACGCGGTTTCCGTGGGCGAAACCGAATTCCGCGCCGCCAATCCGGAGCTCTATGCCACGGACGCGTACCGCGAGCTGGCCGGGGACGCTGAAAAGCTGGCAGCGCTTTTCGAGGAAGGCGCCCGGGAAGCCGGATACACCGGAAATATCGCGGACGTGGTGCTGACCACCATTATTTACAGCCCCACGACGCTGGATACCTCCATCAATGAGTGGTATAAGCAGCAGATTGAGAGCAAACTGGGCGTACAGGTTGCCATTTCCGTTTTCCCGGATGTGACCACCTGGAAGGAAGCCCGGGACTCCTATCAGTATGACTTCTACACCATGGGCTGGTTTGGTGATTACAATGATCCGGAAACCTTCATGCAGCTGTTCATTACCGGCGGCGGATACGCGAAGTTCTTTGGCGGGTTCTCCAACGCGCGGTACGATGAGCTGATGGCGGACGCGTACGCGACGCAGGATAATGACCAGCGCCTGGCGGATTTCATCGAGGCGGAAAACATCCTGCTGGAGGAAGGCGGAATCGCCCCGATCTATTTTGAAACCAAGCAGTATTACGCGCAGAGCTACGTGAAGGGCGTCAGCTATCCCATGTTTGGCGCGGACTTCGAGTTCTCCCGCGCGTATATCGTGAAGCACTGATCGCGGGGTGCGAGATGGCGGCGCGTGCCGCCTGAAAAAACAGGAATGGGCAGACTGCCGGGGATGGAGACAGAGCCGGCGGTCTGCCCATTTGATGGATTTGTACGGCATGCCGGAAATCCGGGAGAAGCAGACATGAATGTAGCCAAATATCTACTGAAACGGTTCGCGGTCATGGTTCTGACCCTTTATATTATCGCGACCGCCACCTTTTTTCTGCTGGCGCTGACGCCGGGGGACGCGCTGTCCCAGCGGGTGGAACGCCTTCCTGACAAGGTGGCGGAGCGGCTGTATGCCCGCTATGGACTGGACAGGCCGGTGATGGAAAGGTACTGGATCACCATGAAGGGCCTGCTGCGCGGCGATTTCGGGGAATCCATCATCTATGAAGGGGAAACCGTGCAGTCCATCATCCGGGAAAAAGGGCCGGTTTCCGCGCGGCTGGGCATCCAGCAGATGCTTCTGGGGGTCACACTGGGGCTGCTGCTGGGCATTCTGGCCGCGGTGGGAAAGGGAAACGTCTGGGATTATCTGGTGGTATGCATTTCCATTCTTCTCATTTCCGTGCCCAATCTGATTTTTGCGCTGCTCCTTCAACAGGTTTTTGCCGGAAAGCTTCACTGGTTTCCCGTCATCGGCTGGCCCGCGGAGGGCGGCTGGTTCAGCGGATGGGAATATACGGTGCTTCCGACGCTGGCAGGCTGCTTTGGTTACATCGCTTCCTACGCGCGGCTGCTGAAGGCCGCCATGCTGGATGTGATGGGGCAGGATTATATCCTGACGGCGGAATCCAAAGGGCTGAGCCATAAGGAGGTCATTCTTCATCATGTACTCCGCAATTCCTTTATTCCCATCATTACCCGGCTGCCGATGAGCGTCGCGATGTGCATTACCGGTTCCTTCTTTGTGGAAAGCGTGTTTTCCATTCCCGGACTGGGATTATACTATGTCAACGCGGTCGCCGCAAAGGATGTGACGATTGTCATGGGGGAGACCGTGATCATCGCGGCGATTTATATTTTCGTGATTTTTCTGACGGATATCCTGTACACCGTTGTGGATCCACGGATCCGCATTTCCGGTGGGAAGAGATAGCGGAGGGAGGAAAAACAGATGGCAGAAATGACCGCGAGGAGAATCTCTCTTCCCGCCAACCGCAGGATCCTGACGGAGGAGGAACGGCGCCCGGTTTCCACTGACCGCCTGAACGGAGAGCAGATCGCCCGCAGGCAGACCACTTACTGGAGAGAAGCCTGGCATCGGCTGCGGAAAAACCCGATCGCGATGGCGGCGCTGGTGCTGCTGGTGCTGCTGCTGTTCATGATTCTGCTGGGGCCGGCCCTCAGCGGACAGGACTACGTCAATATCAACGCAAAGGAAAAAAACAGGGCGCCGGACGCGGTTCACTGGTTCGGCACCGATACGCTGGGACGGGATCTGTTTTCCCGGGTCTGCGTGGGCAGCCGGCTTTCCCTGCTGGTGGCGCTGGTGTGCTCCGGGATCCAGATCCTGATCGGCTGCGCTTACGGCGGAGCAATGGCCTATTTCGGGGGCCGGGTGGACAGCGTCATGATGCGGATTCTGGAAATTCTGAATTCTTTTCCTTATCTGCTGGTGACGCTGCTGATCATGATGGTGCTGGGATCCAATATTACCGGACTGCTGGTGGCCATGTGTGTGACCAGCTGGGTGGGAACCGCCAGACAGATGCGCGGACAGATTATGCAGCTGCGGGAATCTGAGTATGTCAAAGCGGCCAACATGATGGGGGCTTCGCCGGTTCGGGTGATTGTCCGGCACCTGCTGCCCAATACCATCAGTATTCTGATCCTGGACCTGTGCTCCAGCATTCCGGACTATATTTTTACGGAAGCCTCCCTGTCCTTTCTGGGAATGGGCCTTTCCGGTGACGTGATCAGCCTGGGGGTGCTCATCTCCGCGGGAAAAACCAAGATGGATTTTTATCCCTGGCAGCTGCTCTGTCCCGTTGCGGTGCTGGTGATCGCGGTGCTGGCTTTCAACATGCTGGGGGACGGCCTGCGGGACGCGCTGGATCCAAGGACACGGTAAAGGCGGGAAAAGGGAAATGAGCGAACATCTTCTGGAAATTGAGAACCTGCGGGTATCCTACCGGATCTACGCGGGCGAGGTTCAGTCCGTGCGGGGGATCAGCTTTTGCCTCGACGCGGGAGAAATCCTGGCGATTGTGGGGGAATCCGGCTGCGGGAAATCCGTCACCGCCAAATCCATCATGCGGCTGATTCATGAACCGGGAACCATCCTGCCCGGAAGTCATATTTACTACAAGGGAGAAGACATTCTGACCTTTGATGAACGCCGCCTGGCCATGTTTCGGGGCGGGGAGTGCTCCATCATCTTCCAGGACGCGCTGACCTCTCTGAACCCGACGATGACGGTGGGAAAACAGATCATGGAAAATATCCGGCATCATCGGAATGTGAGCAAGGCCAGGGCGAGGGAAGAAGCCATCGAACTGCTGAAGAAGGTCGGCCTGTCGGAACCGGAACGCCGATTCCGGCAGTATCCTCATGAACTGTCCGGCGGAATGCGGCAGCGGGTCATGATTGCCATCGCCTTTGCGAACCGGCCGAAAATCCTGATCGCGGATGAGCCCACGACGGCCCTGGATGTGACGATTCAGGCGCAGATCATGGATCTGATCAAGAAACTGGCCCGGGAGGAAGGCACGGCTGTGATCCTGATCACCCATGATATGGGCGTGGTCGCGAACGTGGCGGAGCGAATTGCCGTGATGTACGCCGGAAAGATCGTGGAGCAGGGAGACGCGGACAGCATCTTCTATCAGACCGCGCATCCCTATACGGAGATTTTGCTGGCGGCCGTTCCCAGGCTGGATCTGAACAGCGAGGAGGAGCTGACCGCCATCCGGGGGACACCGCCGGATCTGATCAATCCCCCCGCGGGATGCGCCTTCTGCACCCGGTGCGGACGGACCATGGAGGTTTGCCTGCGCGAAGCGCCCGAAATGCTTCGGCTGGGGGAGACGCATCAGGCGGCCTGCTTTCTGCTGAATATGGAATGATGAAACGGAGAGAAAACCCATGTCGGACGCGGTTCTGGAAGTCAGGAATCTGAAAAAGTATTTTGATCTCGGCCATGGGCAGCTCCTGAAGGCGGTGGATGACATTTCCTTCTCCATCGATGCGGGAGAAACCCTTGGACTGGTGGGAGAATCCGGCTGCGGGAAGACGACCTGCGGACGCACGGTGATCGGCATGTATCAGAAAACCGGAGGAGAGGTGCTTTATTCCGGCAGGGAAATATCCAATCTCCGCGGCAGGGATCTGAAGTCTTTTCACAAGGATGCCCAGATGATTTTTCAGGATCCTTATGCCTCCCTGAATCCCCGGATGACGGTCAGCGAGATCATTGGGGAAGGGATTGACATCCATCATCTGGCGCCGAACCGCAAAGCGCGGGAGGAAAGAATCTACGAACTGCTTTCCCTGGTGGAGCTGAATCCGGAACACGCGGGCCGTTTCATCCATGAGTTTTCCGGCGGACAGCGGCAGCGCATCGGGATTGCCCGGGCGCTGGCGGTTTCGCCGAAGCTGCTGATCCTGGATGAACCGATTTCCGCGCTGGATGTTTCCATTCAGGCACAGGTGGTGAACATGCTGGTCCGGCTGCAGCGGGAAATGGGACTGACCTATCTGTTCATCGCGCATGATCTGGCCATGGTCAAGTACATTTCGAAGCGGGTGGCTGTTATGTACCTGGGCCGACTGGTGGAGCTGACCAGGGCGGAGGAACTGTATGCCCATCCGCTGCATCCATATACGCAGGCGCTGCTGTCCGCGATCCCGATCCCGGATCCGGAGGTGGAACGGGAACGGGAACATAAACGGATCCGGCTGGAGGGGGAGACGGTCAGCCCCATCAATCCACCGGAGGGCTGCCTGTTTGCCGGCCGGTGCCCATACGCCACAGCGCAATGCCGGCAGGAGACGCCCCAGCTGAAGAGCGTCAGGGAAAATCATTTTGTCGCCTGCCATAAGGTGCCGGGCGGGGAGTAATTCCTCGAAACGGAACCGGTAAACTGGTACCCGGATCGTGGACACCAACTTGACAGTTGGTAGCCTAGACGATCCGGATATTTCAGTTTAAGGAGGAGACTGGCATGTTCCATGTCGAGAATCGAGCAAAGGATTTTGGGGAAAGGTGGAATCAAGTAGAGGAAATTTATCAGGAGTTGAGAGACGAAGCGGAATCAGCAATACAAAGCTATGATGAAATGGAATGCATGTATGGCGAAGCAAGGTGGGATCTTTTTGAGGCTGAAGGCCGGATAGCAGAATTGGAAGAGGAAATTCGTGTCCTGCAACAATCACTGCAGCAATATACCGTGAAGGCAGCGGTGATTTAAGGAAGGCAGGACACGGGAGGATGAAACAGTTTAATAACATACGGGAATTGAGAGAAAATCCCAATGTAGCCAGAGTATGCAGTGACAAGCTCGTATTAACTGCAAACTTTCGAATTCGGCTGTATCAGGCGTGGAAAGAACGCGGTATCGCTGGAATTACCGAAACAATGGAGGAAGCGGATTTGGGTTCGGACAAAGTTGGGTCTGCATATATTGAATCATTAAATGCCGGGTTCAAGGGTGGCGGGTTCCCTACATTGCGACCAACTGAACTGGAAAAGCTGGGGAAAGAGATAAACCCGCTGGTTCTTTCGGGAAAATTCGTGAGACTGACAATGACCGGCAGAGTAAAACTCGAACCGAACTTCAAGGAAATATTATATGCACAGTATCCAGCAGTTTCTATAACAGAAGGACTGAAAGACGCTGGTATTGATCTCACAGATGTTGGGAGCGTACTGATACAACAGGTAGAAAAAGAATTCAGGAAGAGAGCTGAAAAAGAACTCATTGAGGAAGTCGATAAAGAGCATCCAGTCAGTTCTCCCAATATAAGCACAGCATCGGAGACGCCCATACACCATCCATATATTCACCGCATCGTGGGGAAAATGGTTACGCCAACTGAAAGCTTTTACAATGAAGCTTTTCTGATCAGGGATCTAGGACTCGACAGGGTGTTGGAAGTTTTCGAAATCCAACCTGATTGGATAGGAGAAGCAAGTCGGATACAGATTAAATCCAGATTGTGCAGATGGGCATTCAGAAGACAGGAAGCAGAGAGCAAAGAAGGGCAGGCGCTGCAAATATACTGGAATCGGGAAAAGGCGATGTCAGAATTAGTTGCATCCAGATTTGAAATGCTCAAAAGTCAGCTGCCTAATCTGAGCATGCAGCAGAAGCGTAAACTATGTTATTGGATTCGAGATCTTCCACGGGATCCCTGGGGATACTACACGACACGCAGGATTCTGGAAAAAGTAGGAATTGCCAAAAGCACCTATTATGAGTTTTTGAGCAATCCTGGATCAGTGAAACTCGTTTAAGTCGAAGTGCCTCTGAACCTTGAAAACTCTACATTCAGAGAACATTTTTCAGTACATTGGAAATACACCTGTTGGGTGCTGAAAACCAAGTAATTCCGGGCGTTCTGTGGTATAAT
>JAFUGS010000082.1 GCA_017469265.1 Clostridia bacterium | reverse complement strand
GGAACTGTCCCAGTTTGGGACCGGGGCCGCATTGCTGCTGCAGGATTTTAACACGGCGGTATGGTGTCGGTCATTCACCTGCGGGGAATATGCCGGCGGGGTGGATGCCCGCGGGCGGAGCTGCCAGTTTGCCCGGAAGTTTCGGCTGCTGGCTTCGCAGATGGTCAAGGAATTCGGGATTGAAAACGTAAGCGAAGCGGTAAGAAGCGCGTATGAAAGCCGGAACTATACGGATTATTTTGAAGTCCACATGCTCATTGAAGAAAATCCGGAATATGATCCGGAAGCGGTGAAGATTGGGAATTTCAAATGGCGTTCGTATTACTGGGAGGCCGGGGGTGAAAAATTCCTGAAGGTGTCGGGTTATCATGAAAAACCTTTTTTAATGCCGCGCTGGACGGTAGTGGCCAACAGCACCTACGGAGTAGGCCCGGGACATACCTGCCTGGGCGACTGCAAGCAGGTGCAGAAGCTGGAGAAGGCAGATCTGCGGATACTGGACCAGCTGGCGGACCCGGCGCTGGTGGTGCCGAACGGGGTGGGAACCGTTTCCAGGCTTCCGGGAAAACAGACCAATGTTCCGACAGGCACACAAGGGCAGATATACCCTCTGTTTTCGGCGGCAGGAAGCCGGCAGGACATCCTGGCCAAGCTGAATGAGAAGCACCAGCTGATCGCGACGGCGTTCTATAATGACCTTTTCGTGATGCTGAGCCAGCAGGATAACCCTCAGATGACGGCCCGGGAAGTGGCGGAACGGCATGAAGAAAAACTGCTGATGCTTTCCCCTGTGCTGGAACAGATGCACAATGAAGTGCTGATCCCGCTGACGAAGCGTACCTTCGAGATCTGTATGCGTAACGGGATTTTTCCGGAGATGCCGGAAGAGATCGGGAGCGTGGAGGAACTGAAGGTGGAATTTGTGTCGTTGCTGGCGCAGGCCCAGAAGATGGTCGACACACCGGCCATAGAACGGACGGTGGCATTTGCGGGCAACCTGATGGTAGCCGCTCCGGATATCATGGATAACCTGGACCTGGATGCGGCGTTACGGAAGCATGCGGCATTGAACGGCGCCCCGGAGGATATCCTTCGGGATGAGGCGGAAGTGAAAAAGATCCGCCAGGCGCGGGCGGAACAGTTGGCACAGCAACAGCAGATGCAGCAAGCGGCGGCTATGGCCAAGCCGTTGAAGGACAGCGTGGAAGCGGCGCGATTGCTGGCAGATACCCCGATCAGCAACAGCAGCCCGGCGGATATCCTGATGGGAGGTGCATAAGATGGATGAGACGGCTTTGCGCTGGTTGATGGATCATGAGGAAGGACGCCAGGCCATGCTGGAAGTGCTTGAACTGACGGGCGTGTACCGCACGGATAGCAGTGACGGCGAGAACACCAACATGCTGCTGATCGGTCGCAGGAGTGTGGGAAGCGATTTACTGCAGAAGATCCGGAGCCTGGGACGGAAGGCTGGGGAAGATGGTCTTTCGCTGGAATACCGGATGCTGCGGGAAGAAAAGGAACGTATGGAACGCGCAGTGCGCAAGGAAAAAGAAAGAGACATTTTTGATTAAATTTTTGCGAGGAGGAAGAGCCATGAAGAAGTCGTTATGGAAACTGATTTTACAGCTGCACGCGGAAGGAGACGGAGGCGATGGCGGTACAGGTGGCGGCAGCCCGGCCGCAGGGAATCCGGGCGGAGGTGATCCAAATTCTGACGGCGCTGGCGGTGGTGCTCCCGGCGCTGGTAATGGCGGCGGAAATCCCGCAG
>JAFUGS010000081.1 GCA_017469265.1 Clostridia bacterium | reverse complement strand
GGGAATCTGGACAAAATGGCGGCTACAGGAAATTCAGAAAAATGTAGCCATTTTGTAGCCAGAGAAAAGGAAAAGTCCCCGGAACCTGTTGAAAATCAACAGTCCCAGGGACAGGATGTTAAGAATTGACTATTCCCACTCGATAGAGGCGGGGGGCTTGCTCGTCACATCCAGGACCACGCGGCTTACATGGGCCACCTCATTGACAATGCGGGAGGAGACGATGGCGATCAGATCATAGGGCAGGCGGGCCCAGTCCGCCGTCATAAAATCATCGGTGGTAACAGCCCTCAGCGCGATGGTATAATCATAGGTGCGTTCATCGCCCATGACGCCCACGCTGTGCACGCCCGTAAGGACGGTAAAATACTGGTTCACCTGACGGTCCAGCCCCGCTCTGGCGATTTCCTCCCGGAAGATGGCGTCACTGTCCCGGACGATCTGTGCCTTTTCGGGCGTTACCTCGCCGATCACCCGGATGGCCAGGCCCGGCCCCGGGAAGGGCTGCCGCCAGACCAGTTCTCTGGGCAGACCCAGGGTTTCGCCCAGTGCCCGCACCTCGTCCTTGAACAGCATCCGCAGGGGCTCAATCAGCTCCGTAAAGCCCAGCTCCCTGGGCAGGCCGCCCACGTTGTGATGGCTCTTGATGACTGCCGCGCTGGTCCCCTGCCCGCTTTCAATCACATCCGGATAGATGGTGCCCTGGGCAAAGTAATCCAGTTTGCCGAGCTTCTGTGCCTCCTGCCGAAACACTTCGATAAAATCCCGGCCGATAATGTGCCGCTTTTCCTCCGGCTCGGTAACGCCCTTCAGATCGGCAAAGAATTTGTCCGCCGCGTCCGCCCGGATAAAGTTCACCGGGAACAGCTGACTGAACACATGACATACCTGCTCGCTTTCGCCCTTGCGGAGCAGCCCGTGATCCACAAAGACGCAGGTGAGGCGGCTGCCGATGGCCCGGTAAATCAATGCCGCGGCCACGGAGGAATCCACCCCGCCGGACAGAGCCAGCAGTACCGTTCCGTCCTCCCCCACAGCATCCTGAATCTGGCGAACGGCGGTTTCTGCAAAGGCTGTCATGTCCCAGTCCCCGGCGCAATGGCAGATGCCATACAGGAAATTGCGCAGCAGCGTTTTTCCTTCCGCCGTATGGGTCACTTCGGGGTGAAACTGCACCCCGTAGATACGCCGCTCCTCATTTGCCATGGCCGCAATGGGACAGTTATCCGTACCGGCTATGGGATGAAATCCGGGCGGGCACTGGAAAACCTGCCAGGTATGGCTCATCCAGCAGGAGGAAGACGCGCTCATACCGTCCAGTAGGCCGTCCGACTCCCGCATCCGCACCGTGACCCGTCCGTATTCCCGCTCCTTCGCCCGTTCCACCCGACCGCCCAGCAGCTGCGCCGTCAGCTGCATGCCGTAGCAGATTCCCAGCACCGGCACGCCCAGGTCATAGATGGCCGGGTCACAGTGCGGGGCGTCCGGATCGCGGACGCTGGCCGGCCCGCCGGACAGGATAATGCCCACGGGATGGCGCTGCCGGATTTCGTCGGCAGAAACATGCCAGGGAACCACCTCCGAATACACATGGTTCTCCCGCACCCGCCGGGCAATCAGCTGGGTGTACTGTCCGCCGAAATCCAGAATGAGAATGGTCTGATGGGCTGGCATGCATACGCCTCCTTTAATCTTGGGCAATGGGAGCCGGTGACGGGAATGGCCGCGCACAGGTCCGGCGTCTTCCCTTCTCTGTTTTACGGTTTCAGCAGCTTCAGCAGCCGCGCGGCGGCCTCCCTGGTGTCATCGGGATTCCCAAAGGTGGAAAAGCGGAAGAAGCCTTCTCCGCAGCTGCCGAAGCCCGCGCCGGGGGTACCGACGACCTGGATTTCGTTCAGCAGCCGGTCAAAAAACGCCCAGCTGTCCATACGGTCGGGGCATTCCATCCATAAATACGGCGCGTTCTTTCCGCCCCAGTAGCGGGCTCCCGCTTCGTCCAGCGCCTTCATAAGCACCCGGGCATTCTCCTTGTAAACCATGATGTTTTCACGGATCTGGTGCTGCCCTTCCACTGTGAAGACCGCGGCCCCGCCGCGCTGAAGAATGTAGGAAACGCCGTTGGTTTTCGTGGTTCGGTTCCGCACCCACATGGCATTCAGGGAAAGGCCGCTCCGCTCCAGCTCCTTCGGAATCACGGTATAGCCCAGCCTGGTGCCGGTGAAGCCCGCGGTCTTGGACAGAGAACAGATCTCGATGGCACAGGTTCTGGCCCCGGGGATTTCAAAGATGCTGTGGGGAAGATTCTCCTCGTCGATGAAGGCTTCATAGGCGGCATCGAAAAGGATCAGCGCTCCCCGTTCATTGGCCCACCGCACCCAGCGGGAAAGCTGCTCCCGGCTGAAGGCGGCGCCCGTGGGATTGTTCGGGGAGCACAGATAGATCAAATCCGCCTGCAGGTGCTCATCCGGCATGGGCAGAAAATGATTCTCCGGGCCGGAGGGCAGATGCAGGATCTCCCGCCCGGCCATGATGTTCGCGTCCACATAGGCGGGATAAGCCGGCTCCATGATCAGGGCGCGGTTTTTCCGGTCAAACAGGTCCAGCAGATCCCCCAGCTCATCGCTGGCGCCACTGGAAACGAAAACCTCATCCGCGGAGAGCGAAACGCCCCGCTGCTGATAGTATTCCGCGATGGTTTCCCGCAGGAAAGGCGCGCCGCACTCCGGCATATAGCCGTGGAAGCTGTTTTTTTCTGCCTGCTCGTCCACCGCCGCGTGCAGCGCCTGGATGACCGCGGGCACCAGCGGCAGGGACACGTCACCGATGCCCATCCGGTACAGGCGCGCGCCGGGATGGGCCTTCAGATAGGCCTCCGTTTTCCCTGCGATATGGCGGAAGAGATAGGACTCTTTCAAATTGGCGTAACATAAATTCGGCGTCAGCATGGAACACCTCCGAAAGGTCGGGAAGAAGCGCCGTGAACGAAAAAACAGGACAAAGGATTCCGTTCACAGGACGCCCTTGTCTTGCTTGACCATGGTATCATTACGTCTGAAATCATGTCAAGCGAGAAACAATTGAAGAACAATCACTCTCCGCTGGCCCCGTAGTTGCTGAGCACCCGGGCGGAGGGATCATCCACATCGCAGCCGGGCCATGTTTTGTTGGGCATCCAGTAATCTTGAATCATCGTGGCCTGCCCGGGGTAGAACCGCTCAAAAAGCTCCCGATACAGCAGGCTTTCCTTGGTAAAGGGCCTGCGGTACTCATATTTCGCCGCTTTTTCGGAAAATTCCTTGTCGGTATAAGTGCGTTCCGCCAGGGCTTTCAGGTCGTTCACCATGCTGTGGCCCACCGCGTCGGAGAAGGCGGCCTTCTGCCGCCACAGGATTTCATCCGGCAGGATGTGGTCCCCGGCAAAGGCCTTGCGGATCAGGTACTTGCCCATGTTGTGATTGTTCATCTTCAGCTCGGGATCGATGCTCATGGCGTACCGCACGAATTTCAGGTCGCCGAAGGGCACCCGGGCTTCCAGGGAGTTGACGGAAATACACCGGTCCGCCCGCAGCACGTCGTACACATGCAGCTCCCGGATGCGCTTTTCCGCCTCCTCCTGGAAAGCGGCGGCAGAAGGCGCGAAATCCGTGTACTTGTAGCCGAACAGCTCATCGGAGATTTCACCCGTCAGCAGCACCCGCACGTCCGTATGCGCATGAATCCATTTGCATACCAAATACATGCCGATGGAGGCCCGAATGGTGGTAATGTCCCAGGTTCCCAGCAGCTCCACCACGGCAGGCAGGGCCTCGATGACATCCTTCTCGGAGATAATGACCTCCGTATGATCGCTGCCGATGTAATCCGCCACCAGGCGGGCGTACTTCAGATCGATGGCGTCGATATCCATCCCGATGGCGAAGGTGCGGATGGGCTGCTTCAGCATTTTGGACGCGATGGCGCAGACCAGGGAAGAATCCAGCCCGCCGGAAAGCAGAAAGCCCACCGGCGCGTCGGCGTCCAGCCGTTTTTCCACCCCGTCCATGAGCAGGCGGCGGAGCTTCGCGCAGACCTCCTCCTCCGTTTTCATGGTGAAATAGCCCACATAAGCCGGGTCGGCGTACTGGATGAACTGTCCGTCCATCCAATAATGCCCCGGCGGGAAAGGAAGAATCTGATCGCACAGCCCCACCAGGTTTTTGGGTTCGCTGGCAAAGGCCCATTCCCCATCCTTCAGCCTGCCGTAATACAGCGGCCGGATGCCGATAGGATCCCGGGCGGCGATCAGCTTCTGCCGCGCGTCATCCCACAGAATCAGGGCAAATTCCGCATCCAGGGTCTTGAACATCTCCACCCCGTATTCATGATACAGGGGCAGCAGGATCTCACAGTCCGACTGGCTTTGCAGCTCGTACTTCGCCAGCAGCCGGTCCCGCAGGGGACGGAAGCCGTACAGTTCCCCGTTGCACACCACCGCGTCCCCGTTCAGGCGGAAGGGCTGCATGCCCCGTTCATCCAGGCCCATGATCGCCAGGCGGTGAAAGCCCAGGTAGCCGATGGGGATTTCCTCAAATCGGCTCATGTCCGGGCCTCTTGAGATGGTGCGGTCAAAAAATGGTTTCAGTTCCGCTTCCGGAATGGTTCTGCTGGTAACCCCGAAAATAGCGCACATAATAAAAAGCACCTCCGTTCATGGTCGGCATTCGCTCTGATATTTCAGGACGAAGGCCGCCTCTCCGTGGTGCCACCTGATTTGCTTCTTTGTCAGGCTCTTGGGAGCCCCTTTGCTCCCGCCAAGCCCTGACGGCTGTAACGGGCCGTCCGTCCCGCCTCCCCTACTCGCTTCCGCTTTCGGCTTGGGCTTGGAAGGGTTCTTCCCCCAGGCCGTCATACGGTCTTTCCATCATCAACCGCTCTCTGGGATGGCCGGATTCCGGGGTACTTTGCTTCCGCATCGCTTTGATCTATGAAATTGCGGGCATCGTAGCACCCGCGCGGGGGTTTTGTCAAGACGAAAAACAGGCAAAAAACAGTGCCTTCTGAAAAACATCAGGAATACAATCCGGCATCTTGACTTTGAAAAAAACAGGCTGTAGAATGTCCGCGACAAGGCAAGGGAGCCATGTTGGAATGGATCCCTCGCCCTTTTTATTTTTGTGAAGGAGGTTCCTGCCATGAGCAAGTACAGCAAGGAAGACATCATCCGGATGGTGCGGGAAGATGATGTGGAGTTCATCCGGATGCAGTTCACCGATATCTTTGGCCAGCTGAAGAATGTGGCCATTACCGCCAGCCAGATTGAAAAGGCCGTGAACGACCAGATCATGATCGACGGCAGCAGCATTGAGGGCTTCGTGCGCATCAACGAAAGCGACCAGTACCTGCGGCCCGACCTGGACACCTTCGCCATCCTGCCCTGGCGGCCCCAGCACGGGAAGGTGGCCCGGCTGATCTGCGACGTGTACAACCCGGACGGCACGCCCTTCGCCGGGGACCCCCGGGGCGTGCTGAAGCGGATGCTGAAAAAGGCGGCGGACATGGGATATTCCTTCAATGTCGGACCGGAGATGGAGTTTTTCCTCTTCCAGACCGATGATCAGGGCCGCCCCACCACCACCACCGGCGATGAAGCGGGTTACTTTGACCTGGGTCCCCTGGACCATGGGGAAAGCACCCGGCGGGAAATCTGCATGGCCCTGGAGCAGATGGGCTTTGAAATCGAGGCCAGCCATCACGAAGTGGCCGCGGGCCAGCATGAGATCGACTTTAAGTACGCCGACGCCCTCACCGCCGCCGACAACATTATGACCTTCAAGCTGGCAGTCAAGACCCTGGCCCAGAAGAACGGCCTGCACGCCACCTTCATGCCGAAGCCGGTTTTCGGCATCAACGGAAGCGGCATGCATACCAATATGAGCCTGTTCAAGGACGGGAAAAACGTTTTTGCCGATCCCGGCGACAAGCGCGGCCTTTCCCGGGAAGCCTACGCCTTTATTGCCGGCGTGCTGGCTCACGTGCGGGGCATGGCGGCGGTGACCAATCCGCTGGTAAACAGCTACAAGCGGCTGGTGCCGGGGTATGAGGCTCCCTGCTATCTGGCCTGGAGCGCCAGCAACCGCTCCGCCCTGATCCGCATTCCTGCCAGCCGGGGCATGGGCACCCGGGTGGAGCTGCGCTGCCCCGATCCAAGCTGCAACCCCTACCTGAACATGGCGGTGTGCCTGGCCGCGGGCCTGGACGGCATTGAAAAGGGTCTGACGCCCCCGGAAGAAATCACCGAAAACATCTTCGCCATGGACAGCGCCACCCGGGAAGCGAAAGGCATCCGTTCTCTGCCCGGCACCCTGCGGGAGGCCATTGACTGCCTGAAGGCGGATGACGTGATCTGCCGCTGCCTGGGCGAACATGTGCTTTCTCAGTACGTGGAAGGCAAGGAGAAGGAGTGGGACGCCTACCGCACCCATGTGAGCAGATGGGAGATTGAGCGGTACCTCGTCATGTATTGAGTCTGCCTTCTATGACTGATCAGGAAGGACGGTGAAGCCAGTGGCAAGGATCGTCATAGCCAGCGTTGCGGAAGAAAGCCGGGCGAAGCTGTCTCATCTGCTGGTTTCCTCCGGATTTACCGTTTTTCGCTGCTGTGCCTCCGGAAGCGAGCTCCGGCGCGCCATCAACGAATGCGAGGACAGCATCGTGGTGCTGATGGGCACGCTTCCGGACTGCAAGCCCGATGATCTGCAATGGGATTGTGGGGACCGCATTCAGATTCTGCTGATCGCCCGGCCTTTGGTGCTGGAAAGCTGTGAGTCGCCTGAGGTTTTTCGCCTTCCGCTGCCCCTGTCTTCCCAGGCGCTGATCGGCGCGGTGCAGATGCTGAGCCAGCTGCATCAGATGCGTCTGCCCAAACGGGCCGGAACGGAAAAGGAAACGGTGGAAGAAGCGAAAAAGCTCCTGATGCGGCGGCATGGCATCACCGAGCCGGAAGCCCATCGGGCACTGCAGCGATACGCCATGAACCATGGTCTCAAAATGGCTGATTACGCGGCTCGGATTTTGAAATCATCCGAATGAGCCTGACGCGCGGCGGCAGCGCTGACCGTCCGCGCGCCGGCAGGCGGACATCCCGCCTTCAGGAAATCCATGTATGGCCGAAAGGATAAAGACGTGACCAAGTATATTTTTGTTACCGGCGGCGTGGTGTCCGGTCTGGGCAAGGGCATCACGGCCGCGAGCCTGGGGCGGCTGCTGAAGGCCCGGGGCCTCAAGGTGGCGGCCCAGAAGCTGGATCCCTACATCAATGTGGATCCTGGCACCATGAGCCCCTACCAGCATGGGGAAGTGTACGTCACCGAGGATGGCGCGGAGACCGATCTGGACCTTGGACATTACGAGCGCTTCATCGACGAGGACCTGAACAGGTATTCCAACCTGACCACAGGCAAGGTTTATTCCAATGTGATCCACAAAGAACGTCAGGGCGGGTACCTGGGCAGCACAGTGCAGACCATCCCTCATATCACCGATGAAATCAAGCGCTTCATCTACCGGGTGGGAGAAAAGACGGACGCGGATGTGGTGATCACCGAAATCGGAGGCACCATCGGCGACATCGAATCCCAGCCCTTTATTGAAGCTATCCGGGAAGTGGGACTGGAAGTCGGACGGGAAAATGCCCTGTACATCCATGTCACCCTGGTGCCGTATCTGAAGGCCAGCGGGGAACACAAATCCAAGCCCACCCAGCACAGCGTGAAGGAGCTGCAGGGGATGGGAATCAGCCCCAACATCATTGTGCTGCGGGTGGATGAGAAGATTACGGACGAAAGCATTTTCGCCAAAATCGCTCATTTCTGCAATGTCAAGCCGGACTGCGTAATTGAGAATCTGACCCTGCCCATTCTGTACGAAGCACCGCTGATGCTGGAAAAAAAGAACCTTTCCGCCATCGTCTGCCGGGAGCTGGGGATTCAGGCACCCTGCCCGGATCTGACCGAATGGGAAAACCTGGTGGAGCGCATCCGGCATCAGAGCAGGAGCGTAAAAATCGGGCTGGTTGGAAAATACGTACAGCTGCACGACGCGTATCTGTCCGTGGCCGAAGCCCTGCGCCACGCGGGCTACGCCCTGGATGCCAGGGTTGACCTCACCTGGATCGATTCCGAAACGCTGACGGAGGAGAATGTGGACGCGGTCCTGTCCCCCATGGACGGTCTGATCGTGCCTGGAGGCTTTGGCGGCCGGGGGATCGAGGGCATGATTCTGACGGCCGCCTATGCCCGGGAGCATCATCTGCCCTACTTCGGCATCTGCCTGGGCATGCAGATCGCCGTCATCGAATTTGCCCGGCACGCGGCGGGGCTGGACAACGCCAATTCCCGGGAATTTGATGAAAATGCCCCTTACAGGGTCATTGACTTTATGCCTGGGCAGAACGATGAAATCGACAAAGGCGGCACCCTGCGTCTGGGAAAATATCCCTGCGTGCTGCGGGAGAACACGGTGATCGCCCGGTGCTATGGCGTCCGGGAAATCAGTGAGCGTCACCGTCACCGCTATGAATTCGCCAATGGCTTCCGGGAAGCGCTGGAACAGGCCGGATTATGTCTCTCCGGTCTCTCCCCGGACGGCCGGCTGGTGGAAACCGTCGAACTGCCGGGCGAGGCTTTTTTCGTGGGTGTCCAGTTTCATCCCGAGTTCAAGAGCCGGCCCAACAGGCCCCATCCCCTGTTTGTGGGCTTTATCCAGGCCGCCATCGAAAAGGGCGGTTCGTAAGCGCTGAAAAAGGAACAGACCTGCCGCCCTGCGGCAGCGGGCCATGAGGGACGCCGCGCCGGCGTCCCGTTTTCATTGTCTCCTTATCCTTTCATCCAGACTGTTGACTTTTTAAAAACGGATAGTAAAATACAATCATTGGATCAAAAGAACCCGTGAATCATGGCCCGCATGGCTCCTGCCCTGCCCGCCTGATTTCGGGCCTGTGTTTTTCCGCCTTTGCGACATGAAAAGGAAGGAGCATCATTTCTATGGACGAAAGCAAAAAACCCCGTTCCCGGGAAAAAAAGGTCGTGAACGAAGGCCGCGGCGTTGAAAAGCGCGGCGAAGGACTCGGAACAGGGCCGCTGAACAACACCGGCAGCTACGCGGACCGGCGGGAGCAGGCCGCGAGACCCCAGCAGACCGGCAGCGTCCAGCGCCCCTTCACCCAGTCCCGGCCTCAGCAGACCGGCGGCGCCCAGCGCCCCACCGGCGCCCAGAACCCCTTCACCCAGTCCCGGCCTCAGCAGACCGGCGGCGCTCAGCAGACCGGCGGCGCCCAGAGTCCCTTCACCCAGTCCCGGCCCCAGCAGACCGGCGGCGCCCGTCCTGCCGGCACGCAGCGCAGCGGGACAGCCTCTTCCGGCGGCCAGCGGGCTTCCAGCGGCGGTGGCGGCAAACTGATCCTGATCGTCATCGCGCTGGCGCTGCTGCTGGGAGGCGGCCGCTTCAGCGGGCTTTTCGGCGGACTGACCAGCGATGAAAGCACATCCCTGCCCTCGGGCGGCTACACCCAGTCCACCTCACAGGGAACAACCTCCGGAACATCCACCACCTCCGGCGGAACTTCCTCCCTCTTCGGCGGCGCCACCGGCACGGGAACCTCCGACACAACCTCGCTCTTCGGCGGCGCCACCGGCACGGAAAGCTCCGGCGCGTCCGGCCTGACGGATCTGCTCAGCGCGCTGATGGGCTCCAGCTCTTCCTCCGTGTACGACGCGGGCAGCGATGTGCTCTCCCTTTTCCAGGGCGGCGGTTCCTCCGGCAGCGCGTCCCTCGGCGGCAGCTCCGTCTCCACCTCCGCGGCCAGCGGCGCCTACACGCCGGACAATACGGTTTCCAAATCCGCCCGGGCCAAGTACACCACCATTCAGGGCAAGCAAAAGGACACGGTGACCATCCTGATCTATCTCTGCGGCACGGATCTGGAAAGCCAGAACGGCATGGGCACCTCCGACCTGAAGGAGATGGCCGCCGCCACCCTGGGCAAAAACGTGAACCTGATCGTCTACACCGGCGGCTGCAAGCGCTGGCGGAACAACGTGCTCTCCAGCTCCGTCAACCAGATTTATCAGATTCAGGATGGCAAGCTTTATTGTCTGGAGAAGGACATGGGTTCCGTCTCCATGACGAACCCGGACACGCTGACAAAGTTTATCCGCTACGGCGCGGAGCATTTTCCGGCCAACCGGATGTGCCTCATCTTCTGGGATCACGGCGGCGGCTCCGTCTCCGGATACGGCTATGATGAAAAGTACGCCTCCAGCAGATCCATGTCCCTGGCGGGTATCAATACCGCCCTGAAGAGCGCCGGACAGAAATTCGATTTTATCGGCTTTGACGCCTGCCTCATGGCCACAGTGGAAAATGGCATCATGCTGAGCCAGTATGCCGATTACATGATCGCCAGTGAGGAAACCGAGCCTGGCGTGGGCTGGTATTACACGAACTGGCTGACCCAGCTGGGCAAGAACACCAGCATGCCCACGGTGGAAATCGGCAAGCTGATCGCGGATGACTTTGTCGCCGTGTGTGACCGGCAGTGCCGCGGCCAGGGGACCACCCTCTCGGTGGTGGATCTGGCGGAGCTGCAGGCCACGGTGCCCTCCGAGTTGACCTCCTTCAGCAAGGCCACCAATGAATTGATCCAGAACAACGAGTACAAAACCGTATCCACCGCCCGCAGCCAGACCCGGGAGTTCGCCCAGAGCTCCCGCATCGACCAGATCGATCTGGTGCACTTCGCCCAGAATCTGGGCACGACGGACGGAAAGAACCTGGCCAAAGCGCTGCAGGGCGCGGTGAAGTATAACCGCACCGGCGGCTCCATCCGCAATGCCTACGGGCTGAGCATTTATTTCCCCTATAAGCGGACCAGCAAGGTAAACCAGATGGTTTCCACCTACCAGGCCATCGGCATGGACGCGGAGTATACCCGCTGCATCCAGGAGTTTGCCAGCCTGGAGCTCAGCGGTCAGGCCGCGGCCGGCACCTCCATGACCGGCTACAGCAGCCAGCAGATCGGCATGCCCTCCCTGCTGGGCAGCCTGCTGGGCGGCAGCGGCTCCTCCAGCGGTGCCAGCTTTGGCATCCCCTCCTCCGCCGGGGATATGACGGATCTGCTGGGCGGGCTCTTCGGCACCTCCGCCTCCGATGATCTGTTCGGCTTCTTCTCCGGGCGGAGCATGACTGCGGAACATGCTGCCGCCTACCTGAGCCAGCACCATCTGGACGTGGCTGCCCTGGCCTGGTCCGGGGATCGGATCACCCTGTCCGACGCCCAGTGGGGCGAGGTGGAAAGCCTGGCCCGGAACGTCTTTGTGGATGACGGCGAGGGCTATATTGATCTGGGCATGGACAGCGAGTTTACCCTGGAGGACGGCGCCCTGGTGGACACCTTCGATGGCACCTGCCTTTCCATTGACGGGCAGCCCATCGCCTACTATTATCTGGGCACCGAGGATGACGGGGAATCCTACGCCATCTCCGGCTATTCCCCCGCCCTGCTGAACGGCACGCGGGTCAACCTGATGCTGCTCTTCGACGACGAGCATCCCTATGGCGTCATCACCGGGGCGGAGCCGGTCTATACCGCCGGGGAAACCGAAGCCCAGGCCAAGAACCTGATCCAGGTCGGCCAGGGCGATCAGCTCCAGTTCCTCTGCGATTATTACGACTATCAAGGAAACTATCGGGACAGCTACTATCTGGGCCAGCCGGTCGTGCTGGGCACTGAGGTGGAAATCGCCAACACCCCCATCGGCAGCAATCCCTGCCGGGTCACCTACTGCTTCACCGACTATTATCAGCAGCGGTACTGGACCCCGGCCCGGATCTATTCTTCGGCGCAGTAATACCATCGGCAAAAAGGGAGCGCGTCCTTCAGCGGGACGCGCTCCTTTTTTCTGCGTACATATTTTGAAATAGAATTCCCATACAACATTTTGGAACATTGAGCAAAACCGTCAAGCATTGATTTACAACGTCTGGCGGGTTTTTACTCTTCTACAGCTATTAAATGCGGGACTTCCTTATATCAGTTATAAACCGGACGTCCCGCTTTTGCAAGATATTTTTTTACAAAGCATGCCGCGCCTGCATGATCCGCTTCTCCTTGGTAAAAAGTCTTTCCACTGTTCCATTTCTTCTCGGATCGTTCCATCAGATAAGCGGTATACTTTTCCTTATCCTCCGCTGCCAGGCTTGCATGCTGGCGAATATCACGATGCCAGCCGTATTCGCGATAAGCGAACCGTCCGGGCGAACCTTTTCCCTCGAAAATCGCGGAAAACCATCAATAAACAAAACTGCCTTCAAAGGTAAGCATCGTCTCACCGGTCAGATACATACCATCCTCTGTGACCATCACGGACAGCGTGCCGCCGGGCAGCCTGACATCTATCGACTTTTTTGCCGGAAGCAAGCCCGTCTTCACAGCAGCGGCAACCGCCGCGCAGGCGCCGGTCCCACAGGCCAGCGTTTCTCCGTTGCCCCGCTCCCATACACGCAGGCGAAGCGTTTGAGGGCCGATCACACGAACAAACTCCGCGTTCACCCGATCCGGGAATATCGGTGCGTACTCAAACTGCGGGCCAATGGTGCTCAGATCGATGCCGTCAATGGCGTCGCAGAATACCACGCAATGGGGATTGCCAACAGATACACAGGTGATGGGATATTCCTTGCCGCCGATGCTGATATGCTGATTGATCACTTCGTTTGTATCCGCAATGACTGGAATATCCTTTGCGGTGAAGGACGCCTTGCCCATGCTGACGGATACGGAATTCACTTTTCCATCCCGCAGGTAGGCTTTCAGATGGTGCACCCGGCCCGCCATTTCGATGGCCATGTACTCACTGTGGACGTAGCCTTTGTCATACAAATATTTCGCCACGCAGCGCAGGTTGTTGCCAGCGGTTTTTCCTTCGCTGCCGTCCTTGTTGAAGGAACGCATCTTCGCGTCGGCGATATTGGATTTTTCAATCAGCACGATGCCGTCCCCGCCGATGCCGAAATGAGGCTCGCACAACTGCACACACAGGGATTCGGGGCAGGTGATGGCCCCGTCGAAATTCTCGATAAAAATGTAATCGTTGCCGCAGGACTGCATCTTGGCAAAGTGGTTTTTCTGCCGCCAGGGGCGCATGTGGTTGATGTCGATGAGCTCGGTGTTCTGTCCCGTGAAGCGGGAAGCCATAATATCCGCCAGGGCTCCGGCGGTGTCCAGGCTGGTCAGGCAGGGAATGCCCAGCTGCATGGCTTTCCGGTGCAGCACGGTGTAATCCCCGATGGTGGCATCCTTCACGGCCCCGGTGTACACAATATAATGGATGCCGCCGCTTTCCATGAGGTCAGTGATCTCGTCGTTTTCTGTAGCGTTTGCCACGGCGGTGACGGGAATCCCCAGGCTGTCGATGGCCTGAGAGGTGCCCCGGGTCGCGTACAGGTACAGTCCAAGATCGAAGAACCGCTTCGCTAAGGATATTATTTCCTGATAATCATTTTCCTCCACGCTCAGGAACACGCCGGTTTTCTTCTGGCTGTGGGGAGAGGGCACGGAAAAGCCCGCGGCGGTGAGGCCCTTGAACAGGGCTTCGGGCAGGGTTTTGCCGATGCCCAGCACCTCGCCTGTGGATTTCATTTCAGGGCCCAGAATGCTGTTGGCGTCGTTCAGCTTTTCAAAGGAGAACACCGGCACCTTGCAGGCCACATAGGGCGGCGTATGATACAGGCCAGCGCCGTAGCCCAAATCGATCAGCTTCGCTCCCAGCATCACCCTGGAGGCCAAATCCACCATAGGCACCTTGGTCACTTTGCTGATATAGGGCACCGTGCGGCTGGCCCGGGGGTTCACCTCTATCACGTACAATTCGTCATTGTAAATCAAGTACTGTATATTGACCAGCCCTTTGGTGCCCAGGGCCAGGGCCAGCTTTTCACTGCAATCGCAGATTCTTTTCAGGAATACGTCGTTTAAGTTATAAGGCGGATACACGGCGATGGAGTCCCCGGAATGGATCCCCGCCCGCTCAATATGCTCCATGATGCCGGGGATCAGCACATCGGTGCCGTCGGATATCACGTCCACCTCCAGCTCGATTCCGGGCAGGTACTGGTCGATAAGCACCGGATTGTCGATGCCCCCGGCCAGGATTTTTTCCATATAGGCGATCGTGTGTTCCCGGGTGCGGGAGATGGTCATGTTCTGTCCGCCGATGACATAGCTGGGCCGCAGCAGCACGGGATAGCCCAGCTCCTCAGCGGCGCTGACCGCTTCCTCCAAGGTGTTCACGCCCACGCCACGGGGACGGCGGATGCCGAACTTCTCCAGCAGCTTGTCGAACCGGGCGCGGTCCTCCGCAATGTCTATAGACTCAGCGGAGGTGCCCAGAATGCGGATGCCATGCTGATCCAGATATTGGGTCAGCTTGATGGCAGTCTGTCCGCCAAAAGCCACTACCACCCCGATGGGCTTTTCCACCCTGATGACGTTCATCACGTCCTCTGGGCAGAGTGGCTCAAAGTACAGCCGATCAGCGGTATCATAGTCCGTAGACACGGTTTCGGGGTTATTGTTGATAATCACCACATCATAGCCCATTTCCCGCAAAGTCCACACGCAGTGCACGGAGGAATAGTCAAACTCGATGCCCTGACCGATGCGGATGGGGCCGGATCCCAGCACGATCACCACCGGTTTGCCACTGCGAAGGAAACTGCGGGCATCGCAGGCAGCATCGCAGCAGGAATAGAAGTACGGCGTGCGGGCCGAAAACTCTGCCCCGCAGGTATCCACCATCTTGTAGCTGGCAGACCAGACGGGAAGCTGATCGGCGTGGAACAGGCGTCGGATGGCCCCGTCAGGGTATCCCAATCGCTTCAGCTGTTCGTAATCTCCCGCCTTCAAACCAGTATTGGCGATGCGGTTTTCCAGCATCGCCATCGCTTGCAGACGCGAAAGGAACCAGCGGTCCATTTTCGTCAGCGCGAAAACGGCGTCTATTGTCATACCCGCCTTTAGCGCCTCGAACACGGTAAACAGCCGGTAGTCATCCTGACACGCTAACCGCGCTGTGACAGGTTCATGGGTCAACGGCGGCGCGTTTAAGGAGTCCAGACCGATTTCCGCGCCGCGAACCGCCTTCATCAGCGCTTCTTCGAAGCTCTGCCCGATGGCCATGACTTCGCCGGTGGCTTTCATTTGCGTGCCCAGGCTGCGGGATGTGCCCTGGAATTTGTCAAAAGGCCACTTGGGAATTTTAACCACCACATAATCCAGTGTTGGCTCAAAAAATGCGCTGGTTTGCCCGGTCACGTCGTTGCGAAGCTCGTCCAGGGTATAACCCAGAGCAATGCGGGTGGTGATTTTGGCGATGGGGTACCCGGTGGCCTTGCTGGCCAGGGCGGAGGAACGGGACACCCGGGGATTGACCTCGATCACGGCGTACTCAAAAGAATCAGGATTCAACGCGAACTGGCAGTTGCAGCCGCCCTCGATGCCGATGGCCTCGATCATTTGCAGACTGGCGCTGCGCAGCAGTTGATATTCCTTGTCGGAGAGTGTCAGCGTAGGGGCCACCACGATGCTGTCCCCGGTATGGATGCCAACGGGGTCCACGTTCTCCATGGAGCAAACCGCAATGGCGTTTCCCAAATGATCCCGCAGAGTTTCAAATTCGATTTCCTTCCACCCGGCAATGCACTTTTCCACCAGAATTTGTTGGATGGGTGAAGCGTCCAGGCCTACTTTGGCAATGGAAAGCAGAGCAGCTTCATCCTCGCAGATGCCGCCGCCTGTACCACCCAGGGTGTAGGCCGGACGGACAATCACGGGATAGCCGATTTCCCTGGCGGCGTGCCTGGCGCTGTCAAGTGTTTCGGCGATTTGGGAGGGCACACAGGGCTGGCCGATGGCTTGCATGATATTGCGGAACTGTTCCCGGTCCTCCGCTTTTTCAATGGCCTCCATGGACGAGCCCAGCAGCCGCACGCCGAATTCATCCAGGGTGCCGTCCCGGCTGAGCTGCATGGCCAGGGTCAGGGCAGTCTGACCGCCCAGGCTGGCCAGCATCCCATCGGGGCGTTCCTTTTCGATGACGCGGCGCAGGATGGCCGCGTTCATGGGCTCCAGATAAATATGATCGGCCAAATGCTGATCCGTCATGATGGTGGCCGCGTTGGAATTGACCAGCACCACCTCCACGCCCTCTTCCTTCAGTACCCGGCAGGCCTGGGCCCCGGCATAATCAAATTCCGCCGCCTGACCGATGATGATGGGGCCGGAGCCGATGACCAGCACCTTGTGGATGGATGTATCCTTAGGCATCTTTCTTCCCTCCCATCATGCGGATGAAGCGGTCAAAAAGGAAGCCCGTATCCCTGGGGCCTGAGCAGGCTTCCGGATGGAACTGAACGGAAAAGCACCGGAGATCGGGATAATCCATGCCTTCACAGCTTCCGTCGTTCAGGTTGATGAAGGTTTCCCGCCCGACACCCCGCAGGCTTTCCGCCACCACCGCGTATCCGTGGTTCTGGCTGGTGATCCAGCTGCGGCCCGTGTCCAGATCCTTCACCGGCTGATTGCCGCCGCGGTGGCCATATTTCAGCTTCACCGTTTCCCCGCCCAGGGCCAGGGCGATCAGCTGATGCCCCAGGCAGATACCCATCACCGGCTTACTCCCCAGTATTTTCCTGATTTCCGCCGCGCAGTCCCTGTTTTCCCTGGGATCCCCCGGCCCGTTGGACAGCACGATGCCGTCCGGGGCTTCCGCAAGCACCTGCTCCGCTTTCGTTCCGGCAGACCATACCGTGACCTCGCACCCCCTTTCCCGCAGGGAGCGGACTATGCCCCGCTTTACGCCGTAATCCATCAGCGCCACGCGGAAGCGCCGTTCACCGTCGGCCGGGAGCACCCGTTTTTCCCGGCCGGTCACGGCGGCCACCGCGTTTTCCACCCGGAAGGCCCGGAGCGCTGCCAAATCCGCGGGCGGCGCGTCGGAGATCATGGCGTTCATGACGCCCTCTTCCCGCACGGTGCGCACAATCTCCCGGGTGTCCACCCCGCACAGGCCCGGAATGCCATAGTCAAGCAGAAAATCATTCAGTTTCCCCTCACTTCGGAAATTGGAGGGCGTATCGCATAAATCGCGAACGATATACCCAAACAGCCGCGGCGTACCCTCAAAATCCTCCGGGATCACGCCGTAATTGCCGATCAATGGAAAGCTTTGGGTGACAATTTGGCCGTAATAACTGGGATCGGTGAGGGTTTCCAGATAGCCCGCCATGCCGGTGCTGAAAACCAGCTCCCCCACGCGGTCAACAGGGGCGCCAATACGGCGTCCCTCGAAAATGGTTCCATTGCTGAGCGTCAGAAAAGCCATGGTGTTTTCCTGCCTTTATTTGATTTTTGGGTCATCCTTGCGTCCCCCTCAGCCAATCATGGATTTCTTTGGCGGCAGAACGTCCGTCCGCCAATGCCCGCACCACCAGGGACTGGCCGTTTCGCATATCCCCGGCGGAAAACAGCTTGCCCTCCAGGTGATGGGAACCATCCTTGGGAAGCACCCGTCCCCGTGCATCCGCGGAGAGAGAAAAGCGGGACAGTGTTTCCTCTTCACAGCCGATGAAGCCCGCCGCAATCAGCAGCAAATCACAGGGCAGCGTTTGTTCCGTGCCTGAAACGGAAGTCAGCCTGCCATCGGACTGTTTTTGCAGCCGCACTGTTTCCAGACCGGTGATCCTGTTTTCAGCATTCACCTGAATGCTTTTAACAGTGGTTTCATAAACGCGGGGATCACTGCCCTGCAGGAAGATGGCTTCCACCTGACCATAATCAGTGCGCAGGGTGAGAGGCCATGCTGGCCATGGGTTTCCGGCAGGTCTGTTTTCCGAGGCTTTGGGCATCATTTCCAGCTGCGTAACGCTAAAGCAACCCTGACGCAGAGCTGTGCCCACGCAATCGTTGCCCGTATCTCCACCGCCTACCACGACGACACGCTTCCCCTGGGCGGTGATCCCGGGCGCGGTCTGGGTCAGTACGCTCCGGGTAGCCGCGGTGAGATAATCCACGGCAAAATGCACGCCATGAGCATTCATGTTTTCAACTTGCAGGGAACGGGGTTTCCTGGAGCCGCAGCACAAGAGCACCGCGTCGTAAGCGTTCAGCAGACCGGGCTCCGCAGCGGTGTTCAGCAGGAAGGAAACGCCTTCCGCCTCCATCAGGCGGATACGCCGCGCAACAATCTCCTTGGGCAGTTTCATATTGGGGATGCCGTACATGAGCAGCCCGCCGGGACGGTCGGCCCGCTCCATCACCGTGACATGATGGCCCTGCCGGTTCAGCAGGTCCGCCGCAGCCAATCCCGCGGGACCGCTGCCAATCACAGCGACCTTTTTCCCTGTGCGCACGGCAGGGATCCGTGGCTGAATCTCGCCCCTGACAAAGCCCGTTTCAATCAAGTACAGTTCGTTATCCCGGTTGGTCACGCCGTTGTCTGCCAGGTTGCAGGCTTTTTCGCAAAGCGCGGGGCATACACGCCCCGTAAACTCCGGGAAGGGGGCAGTCATCAGAAGACGCTCCAGGGCTTCCTGTTCCTGCCCCTGATACAGCAAATCATTCCATTCGGGGATCAGGTTGTGCAAAGGGCACCCGAAGTCCGACTGACAGAAGGGCACGCCGCAGTCCATACAGCGTCCCGCCTGGCAACGCCGCGTGTCCGCGGGCTGGGCTGTATGCAGATCATGAAAATCTTGAAGGCGTTCCCGCGTGTCCCGATACGGGTTTTCCGTCCGGGAATATTCCATAAAACCTGTGGTTTTTCCCATACCGTCATGCCCCTTTCAGGAAGGATAAATATTCATCGGAAATCACCGCTTTGAATCTGGGCAGATATGCATCGAAGTGCGCAAGGATCTCTTTCGCTTTTTTTGAGCTCGTTGCCCGTTCGTGCTGCTGCAAAAGGCACCGCAGTTCGCCCGCCCGGTCGGGCGGAACGGCGTAGATTTTCACGTGGCCCGGGTTCATGTGATCCTTTAAGGTATTCTTTTCATCCAGCACCCAGGCGATACCGCCCGACATGCCGGCAGCGAAATTGTCTCCCACGGGGCCCAACACTGCTACCCGGCCCCCGGTCATGTATTCGCAGCCATGATCGCCCACACCCTCCACCACGGCCCAGGCCCCGGAATTGCGCACGGAAAAGCGCTCGCCGGCCATCCCGGCAATGAAAGCCTGGCCCGAGGTGGCTCCGTAGAGCGCCACGTTGCCGATCAGAGTGTCTTCCGGCTTCCATACGCTGTCCACCGGCGGGCACACGGCAATCGTTCCGCCGGATAATCCTTTGCCCAGGTAATCGTTGGCTACCCCATACAGGGTGATCTGCTGTCCCTCCGGCAAAAACGCCCCGAAGGATTGCCCGCCGCATCCCTGGGCCTGGATGTGACGGCTACCCTTCAGCATCGTGCCGAAGGCCCGGTCTGTGGTCATGAGCTGCACATGATCCTGGAAGAGCCTTGCGTCGGTGCGCTCGCTCAGGCGGAAATCGTGCCTGGCGTCCGGCTGATAATGCGTGTTCCGGGCAAAGCCGATCAGGTCGCTCAGATCCATCTTCGCGTCCGGCTTCATTTTCAGCAGGTCGCTGCGCCCCACCAGCTCGTCCACCGTGCGCGCGCCCAGCTTTGCCATGATGCGCCGCAGTTGCTCCGCGATGAACAGCATGAACCGTTCCACATATTCCGGCTTACCGATGAACCGCTTACGAAGTTCGGGATTCTGCGTGGCGATGCCGAAGGGGCAGGTGCCCAGATGGCACACTCGCATCATCCGGCAGCCCATGGTGACGAGAGGCGCTGTGGCAAAGCCGAATTCCTCGGCTCCCAGCAGCAGCGCCACCATTACATCGTGGCCGTTCATCAGCTTGCCGTCCGTTTCCAGCGTCACCTTCTGGCGCAGTCTGTTGCGGCACAGCACCTGATGGGCTTCGGCCAGACCGATTTCCCAGGGCAGGCCCGCGTGGTGAACGGAGCTCTGCGGCGCGGCTCCCGTGCCGCCTTCGCCGCCGGAAATCAGGATGCCGCCCGCTCCGGCTTTGGCCACCCCGCTGGCGATGGTGCCCACGCCCGTGGAGGAAACCAGTTTAACGGTGATCCTGGCCTGCTCATTGACGCATTGCAGATCATAGATCAGCTCGGCCAAATCCTCGATGGAATAAATATCATGGTGCGGCGGCGGGGAAATCAGGGAAATGCCCGGCGTGGAGCAGCGGGTTCTGGCAACGCTTTCGGTCACCTTGGCCCCCGGCAGATGCCCACCCTCACCGGGCTTGGCGCCCTGGGCCATTTTGATCTGGATTTCCCGCGCGGAAAGCAGATATTCCCGAGTAACGCCAAAGCGGCCGGAGGCCACCTGCTTGATGGCGGAATTAAGATTCGTTCCGTAGCGTTCGGGCAATTCGCCGCCCTCGCCGCTGTTGCTTTTACCGCCCAGATGGTTCATGGCCCGGGCCATACACTCATGGGCTTCCTGGGAGATGGAACCGTAGCTCATGGCCCCGGTGCGGAAGCGCCGAACGATCTTTTCGGCGCCTTCCACTTCTTCCAATGGGATTTCCCGGCAGGCGTCAAAATCAAAGGTCAGCATGGAGCGGATGGTGCGGGGACCCTCGTTTTCCACGCGGTCCGCGTATTGATCGAATAATTCTTTATTCCCTGTCCAGACAGCCTGCTGCAAGAGATGGATGGTTTCCGGGGAATACAGGTGTTCTTCCGCCCCCTCTCCCGTACGCAGCTTGTGCACGCCGATGCTGGGCAGGCCATCTTCCATCCCTTCAAAGGCGGCGGCATGATGAAAGCGGCTGTCCATTTCGATGGTGTTCAGGTCTGCGCCGCCCAAAGCGTAGGGCGTGTTGGTGAAGCAGGTTCCCACAAACTGCCCGTCCAGACCCACGGCCTCAAACAGCTGGGCGCTCTGATAGGCTTGCAGGGTGGAAACGCCCATTTTGGAGGCAATTTTGAGCACCCCGGCCGTCAGCGCCCGATCGTAATCCCGGATGGCTTCCTCTGATTCCTTTTGCACCTGGCCTTTTTCGCAAAGAGCCCTGACACAGTCATGCGCCAGATAGGGATTCACCGCCCGGGCCCCGTAGGCGATCAGCATAGCCACCTGATGCACGTCCCGAGGCTCGCCGCTTTCCAGGATCACGGAGACCGCCGTCCGCTTCTTGATGTGAATCAGATGCTGCTCCAGCGCGGACACCGCCAGCAGGGAGGGAATGGCAAGATGGGCTTCATCCACGCCCTGATCGGATAAAATCAGGATATTGACGCCCGATCCACACGCCTGATCGCAGGCCGCGAAGAAAGCCTCCAAAGCAGCTCGCAGGCTCATCTCTCTGGCATATAAAAGGGAAATTGTGCGTACGGAAAAAGCGGGATGATTCAAAGCCTGGACGCGGCCCAGTTCCTCCTCCGTCAGCACCGGCGATGGCAATTCCAGCACGGTGCAGTTATCCGCTCCGCCCGACAGCAGATTGCCGTCATCCCCGATATAAATGGAGCAGTCGGTTTTGATTTCCTCCCGCAGGGCGTCGATAGGCGGGTTGGTCACCTGGGCAAAGCGCTGTTTAAAATAATCGAATAAGGAAGGATGGGTTTTCGACAAGGCGGCGATGGGTACGTCCGCCCCCATGGACACGATGGGCTCCGCCGCGTTTTCAGCCATGGGCAGGAGGATATGCTGCATATCCTCTTGGGTATAGTGAAAGGCTTTGCACAGCTTCCTGCGCCGGGCTTCGTCCAGATTGTCTTTTCCCCCTGGCGCTTTGGGCAGATCGTTTAAGGCAATCAAACACCGCATCCAGTCCCCATAAGGCTGGGCTTTGGCGTAGCGGGTTTTCAGTTCTTTACTTTCCAGCAGTTCCCCGGTGCGTAAGTTTGCTTCCAGCACGTCGCTGCTTTTCAGCTTCCAGCGGCGCAGGATATGGGCGTTTTCTTCAAACAGCACCCCCGCCTCGGAGGAGAGGATCAGCCGTCTGTCATCGGTCAGGGCGCAGCGCAGCGGGCGCAGACCGTTCCGGTCCAAAGAGGCGCAAACCGTGTCCCCATCGGAATAGAGGACGGCTGCCGGGCCGTCCCAGGGCTCCATCATGGTGGCGTAATACCGGTACAGATCCCGCCACGGCGCAGCGTTCCTCTGCCCCTGCCAGGGCTCCGGCATCAGGATCATCCCTGCCAGGGACAGGGGGAACCCGTTCATGTGCAGAAATTCCAGGGTGTTGTCCAGCATCTGGCTGTCGCTGCCCCCATCCTGCACCACGGGCAGCACCCGGCGCATCTCCTCCCCCATGACCGGCGAGCGCATGGTTTCTTCCCGGGCCTTCATCCGGTCATGGTTGCCACGGATGGTGTTGATCTCCCCGTTGTGCAGCAGCATCCTTTGAGGATGGGCTTTGCTCCAGGAAGGGAAGGTATTGGTGGAAAAGCGGGAATGCACCAGGGCCATCCGGGAGGTATAGCGTACATCCTGGAGATCGTCGTAGAAGGAGCGCAACTGATTCACCAGCATCATGCCCTTATACACAATGGTTTTGCTGGAAAGAGAGCAGATGTAGGTATCCGTGTCCTGCTTTTCAAATACCCGGCGCAGCACATAAAGCCGCCGGTCAAAATCCGCGCCGGAGCCAATGGAAGCAGGACGGGTCAAAAAGCACTGCCGGATGCGGGGCATGGTGCGGCGAGCTCCCGCGCCCAGCTGGGCCGGATGGCAGGGCACATCCCGCCAGCCCTGCACCCGCATTCCTTCCGCCAGGGCAAGCTGCTCAAAAATCCGACAGATGTTCTTCACGCCCACATCATCCTCCGGCAGGAAAAACATACCCACACCGTAGTCTCCGGGTTTTCCCAGGCTGATGCCTTCCTCCTGAGCCCAGGCGGAAAACAGGGCATGAGGCAGATTTGTCATGATGCCCACGCCGTCGCCGGTGGTGCCCAAAGCGTCGCTGCCCGCCCGATGGGCCAGCCGCTCCACGATGGAAAGCGCTTGATCCACGGTGCGGTGGGTGCTTTTCCCGCTCAGATCCACGATGGCACCCACACCGCAGCTTTCATGCTCCAGTTCTTCTTGATACAGCGGATATTGCTGGTCCCGCATGTTTATCCCTCCGTCCCCCTTGGCGATTTCAGGCATTCCCCATCATCTTCACACCCCATCCGAATGAGGTCTTCCGTGCTGTGCCTGCTCATGGCAGGAACCTCTTTCACAAAAACAAAAAAGGCAAGGGAACCATCACAACATGGCTCCCTTGCCTTGTCGCAGACATTCTACTGCCTGTCATTTTCAAAGTCAAGAAGTTGGATTGCATTCCTTCTGTTTTTCAGGGGGACTATTTGGGGGTGGAGCTATTTTGTATTTCGGTTGTTTTCCCCCTTGACAGCAGGCTTTCTCCAGCATAAAATGCCATCATTCCAACAAGGCGCAAGGGTGTGCTGAACGCACCCGGCGCCTTTTTTGTTGGTATTTTTTAAGAAACGGAAGTGAGTGGTATGACGTATTCTCCCGCAAACACCATCTGGGTCCTGTTGGGCGCGGCCCTGGTTTTCTTCATGCAAGCTGGCTTTGCCATGTGCGAGGCAGGCTTCACCCGGGCCAAGAATACCGGCAACATCCTGATGAAAAACCTGATGGATTTCTGTATTGGCACGCCCCTGTACTGGCTGTTCGGCTTTGGCATCATGTTCGGCGCGGGTACGGCGGCCTTTGGCTGGATCGATCCCTTCATCATGGGGGATTACAGCCACATTCTTCCCGCAGGCGTTCCCCTATGGGCTTACGCCATTTTCCAGACGGTGTTCTGCGCCACCTCCGCCACCATTGTTTCCGGCGCAATGGCGGAGCGCACCAGATTTTCCGCCTACTGCATTTATTCCGCGGCGATTTCCCTGTTCATCTATCCCGTGTCCGGCCATTGGATCTGGGGCGGCGGATGGCTGGCGGAGATGGGCTTCCATGATTTCGCCGGTTCCACTGCCGTGCATATGGTAGGCGGCGTGTGCGCCTTGATCGGCGCAAAGATGCTGGGACCCCGTATCGGAAAGTATGGCAAGGACGGAAAACCGAAAGCCATCCTGGGCCACAATCTTTCCATTGCCGCCCTGGGCGTGTTCATCCTGTGGTTCTGCTGGTTCGGATTCAACGGCGCTTCCACCGTGGGAATGGACACCGATGAACTAATTACCTCCGCCGGTCTCGTGTTTTTCAACACCAACCTGGCCGCAGCCCTGGCAACGCTGGTGACCATGCTGTTCACCTGGCTGCGCTACGGAAAGCCCGACGTTTCCATGACTTTCAATGGCGCCCTGGCGGGGCTGGTGGGCATCACGGCGGGCTGCGATGCGGTGAATCCCTTTGGCGCTGCCATCATTGGCATTTGCTGCGGCATCGCGGTGGTGCTTTCGGTGGAATTTTTCGACAAGGCAGCCAGGATCGACGACCCCGTCGGTGCGATATCGGTGCATGGGGTCTGCGGCGCGCTGGGCACGATCCTGACCGGCTTTTTCGCCACCGGCGTATCCACCATGAAAGGGGTGTTCTATGGCGGCGGGTTCAGATTCCTGGGCATCCAGCTGCTTGGCGTGGGCAGTACCATCGTCTGGACGGCTGCCATCATTACCCTGGTTTTTATGCTCATCAAAAAGACGATCGGTCTCCGGGCTGACGCGGCGGATGAAATCATGGGGCTGGATCGTTCCGAGCACGGCCTGATTACCGCCTATTCCGGCTTCTCCATCCTGCCGGACGGCAGTCCGGCCGAAACGGAAACCGTACCCGTTGCGGTGGCTGCCGATCATGTGGACTCACCCCGCAAAGCAAAGGAAAAAGCGCCTGATGCGCCTGCCTATACCCGGGTACAGATCATTTGCCGCCCCGCCAGCCTGGAGAGTCTCAAAACAGCCATGAATAAAATCGGCATCACCGGCATGACCGTTACCAACGTAATGGGCTACGGGATGCAGAAGGGCAGGCCGGAATACTACCGCGGCACCCCTGTGGAAGTAACCCTGCTGCCCAAGGTGCAGGTGGATATCGTGGTCAGCAAAGTGCCGGTCCGCCAGGTGATTGACACCGCCCGCGGCGTGCTTCATACCGGCCATATCGGCGATGGGAAAATCTTCGTGCAGGATGTGGAAAACGTGGTGCGCGTGCGCACCGGCGAGGAAGGATACGACGCTTTGCAGTCGGATGAATGAATCCTGACGCAGCCGGTCTGGGACAAAGAAATATCCTGACGCGCGGATCGAATGAATCAAAGCGCTCTGCTTATCCATTGTGTGGACAGGCAGAGCGCTTTCTCTTTTTGTCTTTTTCTGAACTGTCAGGCCAGAACCTCCCGCTTCGCCTTCTCCAGCACGGCGATGACCTTATCGCACCAGGCGTCGAATTCCGGATCCGCCACCTGGCACTCCGGATGGCTCAGCACGTAATCCAGCACGATGCGCACCCCCTGATGATAGGGCACATGGGTGGTCATATCCGGCGCCAGCCGCTTGACCTTGCTGTTATCGAAGCAGACGGAAACCGACTTGTCCCCCAGGAGGCTGCCTTCAAAATCATACCCCATCGGTTTGCCCACCGCGTCCAGAAATTCCGCGGACACATGCACCGTCTTCAGCTCCACCCCCAGGGCGTCCGCGATGGTGGCATAGATCTGATTCCAGGTCAGCACTTCATCCCCGGTAATGTGGAAGGCTTCGCCGATCGCATGCCGGTTGCCCATGAGGCCGATATAGCCGATGGCAAAGTCCGTATTAAAGGTCAGATGCCACAGGGAGGTGCCGTCCCCCTGAATGATGACCGGCTTGCCCTTCATCATGCGGTCGATCACCTGCCAGGAGCCGTTCTTTCCGTGCACCCCCAGGGGTACGCTCCGCTCGTCGTAGGTGTGGCTGGGGCGGACGATGGTGACCGGGAACCCCGTCTCCCGGTACTCCTTCATCAGGTATTCCTCACAGGCGATCTTGTTCCGGGAATACTCCCAGTGAGGATTGGCCAGGGTGGTGCCTTCCGTGATGCGGAAATCCGCCGCAGGCTTGTGATAGGCGGAAGCGGAGCTGATATAAATATACTGCTTCGTCCTCCCCCGGAAGAGGCGCACATCCCGCTTCACCTGGTCCACGGTAAAGCCGATGAATTCTCCCACCACGTCGAAGGTCATATCTCCCAGCTTCGCCAGCACATCCTGCTCGTCCTGGATGTTCGCGATGATGGAATGGGCGCCTTCCGGCACGGCCTCCGGCCGGTTGCCCCGGTTCAGCAGCCAGACCTCCCAGCCCATTTCCTTCACCAGCCGCCGGGTGATGGCAGCGCTGATGGTGCCCGTTCCGCCGATAAACAAAGCCTTCATATCCGTTTTTCCTCCTTTTTGCGATACACACGCTTTTTTGCATTATATCCTGTTCCCAGATACGGCGCAAGCGGAGCGCAAAAAGCGGGAAAAGCATCGCAATAATCCGGCGAAAACAAAAAGCGGCGCCGGCGATCCGTGAAGATCCGCCGGCGCCGCCGGTATGCGTGCTCAGGCCTGGCTTTCCTGATGCCCCCGGGCCTTGGCCCGCAGCTGATGATCCAGCTGGCGCTTCCGCATGCGCAGATGCTGAGGGGTAATCTCCAGCAGCTCGTCGTCATCGATAAACTCCAGGCACTCCTCCAGCGTCAGGGGATGCACGGAGATCAGGCGCATGGCGTCCTCGGAGGCAGACGCGTTCCGCATATTGGTCACATGCTTGGCCTTGCAGACATTCACCACCAGGTCTCCCGGTCTGGCGTTCTGCCCGCAGATCTGGCCGGCGTACACATTCTCGCCGGCGCCGATGAACAGCGTGCCCCGCTCCTGGGTGTAAAACAGGCCATAGCTGGTGGTCACGCCCGTCTCAAAGCAGATCAGGGCGCCCGCGTTCCGGTGGGGAATGTCTCCCTTGACCGGCTCATACCGCTCAAACACCGAGCTCATGATCCCCTCACCCCTGGTATCCGTCATGAACTCGCTGCGGTAGCCAAAGAGTCCCCGGGAAGGAACCAGGAATTCCATCCGCACCCGGTCCGATCCGCTCATCTGTTCCAGGGTGCCGCGGCGGCGGCCGATCTTCTCGATCACCGCGCCGGCGCTGGCCTGGGGGGTATCCACCACCAGCCGCTCAATGGGCTCGCACTTGACCCCGTCAATGGTCTTGAAGATAACCTGAGGCTTGGACACGGCGAACTCGTATCCCTGCCGGCGCATGTTTTCGATCAGGATGGACAGATGCAGCTCGCCCCGGCCGCAGACCTCGAAAGCGTCCGTGCTCTGGGTGTCGTTCACCCGCAGGCTTACATCCGTCTGCAGCTCCCGCATCAGGCGGGCCCGGAGATGCCGGCTGGTGACATACTGCCCTTCCCGCCCGGCGAAGGGGCTGTCATTGACAGAGAAGGTCATGGTCACGGTGGGCTCGCTGATCTTGACGAAGGGAAGGCCCTCCACCTGGCTCGGGTCGCAGACCGTGTCCCCGATGGAAATATCCTCCGCCCCGTACAGGGCTACGATGTCCCCCATGCCGACCTCCGCGGCGTTCACCCGCTTCAGCCCGTCGTACTGGAAAAGGCCGCCCAGCCGCCAGATGGGGCTGGTGACGCCGGTTTCCAGGTTGGTATGCACCACGTTCATGCCCTCGGTGAACTTTCCGCGCACCACCCGCCCCACGCCGATGCGGCCCACATACTCGCTGTAGTCGATGGTGGAGATCAGCACCTGGGCCGGACCTTCCATGTCTCCTTCCGGCGCGGGAATGTACTTCAGGATCGCGTCGAACAGGGGACGGAGATCCTCCCCGGGCTCCGCCATATCCAGCGTGGCGGTACCCTTCCGGGCGGAAACATACAGAATCGGATTCTCGATGGTGCTCTCATCCGCCTCCAGGTCGATCAGCAGATCCAGGATCTCCCCCACCACCTCGTCGCAGCGGGCGTCCGGCCGGTCCACCTTATTGATCACGATCAGCACCTTCAGCTTCAGCTCCAGCGCCTTCTTCAGCACAAAACGGGTCTGGGGCATGGGGCCTTCAAAGCTGTCCACCAGCAGCAGCACCCCGTCCACCATCTTCAGCACCCGTTCCACCTCGCCGCCGAAATCCGCGTGCCCGGGGGTGTCCACGATGTTGATCTTGGTTTTTCCGTAATGGACAGCGGTGTTCTTGCTCAGGATGGTGATACCCCGCTCCCGCTCCAGATCATTGGAATCCATGACCCGGTCCACGGTCTGCTGGTTCTCCCGATATACGCCGCCCTGCTTCAGCATCTGGTCCACCAGGGTGGTCTTGCCATGATCCACGTGCGCGATGATCGCGATATTCCGAATATCTTCCCGAACCATGTTGGTTACGTTTCCCTCCTGCGTTCCTTTGGATGATCCTTTATCTTTCCGCGGTTTCCTTCAGCTCCAGGCCCTCGTTGTTCTCACAGGCCAGGCGGATGCTCCACTCGTTTTCAAACAGCAGCACGTCCCGGCCGTGGCTGTCCTTCGCCCGGCCCGAAGTGGAAGTCAGCTTCAGCGCGTCTACGGGCTTCGGCGTCGCCGCCACCCAGCGGACGAAGCGGAAGGGCATGCCTTCCATGACGATCTCCGTCTGGTACTCCGTCTTCAGCCGATGCTCCAGCACCTCGAACTGCAGCATGCCGACCACCCCCACCATGAACTCCTCCCGCCCGGTTTCCGTGCGGGTGAAGGTCTGGATGGCGCCTTCCTCGGCCAGCTGGTTGATCCCCTTCTGGAACTGCTTCCGCTTCATGCTGTCCAGCGGCCGCACCCGGTTGAAAAACTCCGGCGCGAAAACGGGGATGTTGGCGTAATGCATTTTGGGGCCGGTGCTCAGGGTGTCGCCCAGGCGGTAAATGCCCGGGTCAAACAGACCGATGATATCCCCGGCCCACGCTTCCTCCACGGCTTCCCGCTCGTCCGCCATGAACTGCTGGGGCTGCTTCAGGGCTACGGGCTTGCCCGTGCCGCTGTGCCAGACCTCCATGCCCTTCTCAAAAGCACCGCTCACAACACGCATAAAGGCCAGCCGATCCCGGTGGGCCGGATTCATGTTGGCCTGAATCTTGAAAATGAACCCGGAGAAATAGGGCTCCTCCGGCCCGATCAGGCCCAGATCGCTCTCCCGGGGCAGGGGCGGCGGCGTAAACCGCAGGAACCGGTCCAGGAAGGGCTCCACGCCGAAATTGGTCACCGCGGATCCGAAGAACATGGGCGTCAGCTCTCCGGCCCGCACCTTTTCCAGGTCGAAGGGATCCCCCGCCTCGTCCAGCAGCTCGATCTCCTCCCGCAGGCGGTCCCGGTAATGCCGGTCCAGCGCCTGCTCCAGCGCGGGATCGTCAATACCGATATCCGTTTTCTCCACCATGGTCTTGCCATGGTCACCGCCGGTATACAGCTCCACCATTCTCGAATCCCGGTGGTAGACCCCCTGGAAGTCCCCGTCCACGCCGATGGGCCAGTTCATGGGGCAGGACCGGATGCCCAGCACCTGCTCCAGCTCCTCCATCAGGGCGAAGGGATCCTTGGCCGCCCGGTCCATCTTGTTCACGAAGGTGAAAATCGGGATGTTCCGCATGCGGCAGACCTTAAACAGCTTGATGGTCTGGGCTTCCACGCCACGAGCCGCGTCCAGCAGCATGACCGCCGCGTCCGCCGCCACCAGCACCCGGTAGGTGTCCTCCGAGAAGTCCTGATGTCCCGGCGTGTCCAGGATGTTGATCCGGTACCCGTCGTACACGAACTGCATCGCCGAGGAGGTCACCGAAATGCCGCGCTGCTTCTCGATCTCCATCCAGTCGGAGGTGGCGTGCTTGTCCGTCTTCCTGGCCTTGACGCTGCCGGCGCTGCGGATCGCGCCGCCGTACAGCAGCAGCTTCTCCGTCAGGGTTGTCTTTCCGGCGTCGGGGTGGGAGATAATCGCGAAGGTTCTCCGTTTCTCCACCTCTTCGTGCAGCATGTCCCTGAAAGCGTCCGTTTCCCTGGCTGGCAGCATCCAATCCCTCCTCCTGCAGTCCATACAACAGCAATTTGGAATTTTAACGCAGAAAGCGCCCGCCTGTCAATGGCGCAGGCGGGCGTTTTTCAAGTATTCCAAAGCATGTGCTCTCAGGGATGCACGAAGGTGCCCATCCCGTCCCCTTCCAGCACGCGGATCAGGTTCTCCGGGTCGTCCAGCCCGAACACCCGCACCATGGGCACCTTATTGTCCGCGCACAGGGCGAACGCGGACGCGTCCATCACCTTCAGCCCTCTGGCCAAGGCTTCGGCATAGGTAATGTCCTTAATCAGGGTGGCGGCCGGATCCCTGGCCGGATCCGCCGTGTAGACGCCGTCAATGTTCTTGGCCATCAGCACCGCGTCCACCTCCATCTCCACCGCCCGCAGCGCCACGCCGGAGTCCGTGGAGAAGAAAGGATTCCCCGTGCCGCAGGCAAAGAGCACCACCCGGCCCTCCCGCAGGTGTCTCCGGGCCGCCATGGCGTTAAACGGCTCGGCGAAGCGGAGCATGTCCACCGCGCTCTGCACCACCGCGTCCAGCCCTTCCTTCCGCAGCGCGTCCGCCACGCACAGGCAGTTGATCACCGTCCCCAGCATGCCCATCTGATCCGCCGTCACCGCGTCCATATGGGCGGAAGGGCCCTGACGGCCCCGCCAGATATTGCCGGCGCCAATGACAATGCCAATTTCCACCCCCATGTCATGCATCCGGCGGATGATTTTCGCGACGCCGTTCACCTTGTCAAAGTCAAAAAGATCGTTCTCCGCCTTCAGCGCTTCCCCGCTGAGCTTCAGCAGGATCCGATGATAAACTGCCATGATCTTTTCCTCCATTCTTTTTGCTGCCCACCGATCCGAGGCTTTATGCCCGTCAGCCCGCGGGCGCGCGCTTTCCGCCCCGCGGAGCCGCGCCGTCCGCTTCCGGAGCTTTTCCGAAAGCATTATATCATTTTCCGTGGCGAAAAAAAGGAACCCTTTCGGGTTCCCTGAAAATGATTTATTTAATCATCGCGGCAATTTCGCCCGCCAGGTCGTCCTTGCGCTTCTCGATGCCTTCGCCCCGCTCAAACCGGACAAACTTCACCACGTCCAGGTTCGTGTTGGCAGCCTTGGCGATCTCGCCCATGAGGCCGCGGATGGTCTTGTCCCCATCCTTGACGAACAGCTGCTCCAGCAGGCAGACTTCCTTGTAGTACTTCTCGATCCGGCCTTCCACCATGCGCTCGACGATCTTCTCGGGCTTGCCCTCGTTCAGCGCCTGAGCACGGAGGATTTCCTTTTCCTTGTTCAGCTTCTCCACGTCCACTTCTTCCTTGCGGACCGCTTCGGGCCGGGCCGCGGCGATCTGCAGCGCCAGGTCGTGGGCGAAGGTCTTCACTTCGTCATTCTGCCGGCCATTGGCATCCGCGGCCACTTCCACCATCACGCCGACCTTTCCGCCCAGATGAATGTAGGTGGACAGGACGCCGGTGGTCTCATACCGCTCGAAACGGCGGACGCTGATTTTCTCGCCGATGGCGACGGTCGCGTCGCTGATCATGTCGGAGATGGTCTTGCTCTCATCATCGATGTACTTCTGGGCCAGCAGGGCATCCACATCCGCGGGATTGGCCAGGGCGATGTGCTTGGCCACGCTGTTGGCGAAGTTCAGGAAATTGTCGGTCTTGGCGACGAAGTCCGTCTCACAGTTGACCTCCACGATCGCGCCAACGGTGGCATCCTCGTTCAGGTACTGGGCGACCACGCCTTCCGCGGCGATGCGGCTGGCCTTCTTGGCCGCCTGGCTCAGTCCCTTTTCACGCAGCCATTCAATGGCCTTGTCCATATCGCCGTCGCTTTCCACGAGGGCCTTTTTGCAGTCCATCATGCCGGCGCTGGTGCGCTCGCGCAGCTCTTTTACCATTGCAGAAGTCACAGCTGCCATTGTTCAATCAGTCCTTTCTTTTGCTGTTGTCTTTGAAAGCCCATCGGGAAGGATCCCGATGGGTGGATGGTTTCCGGATTATTCCGCGGCGGCTTCGGCGGCGGGCGCTTCAGCGGCTTCGGGCTCCATCTGCTCGCCCTGCTTTCCTTCCAGAACGGCGTCGGCCATCTTGCCGGCGATCAGCTTGACCGCGCGGATGGCGTCGTCGTTGCCGGGGATGACGTAGTCAATCTCGTCCGGGTCGCAGTTGGTGTCCACGATGCCCACGATCGGGATGCCCAGGATGCGGGCTTCCGTCACAGCGATGTGCTCCTTGCGGGGGTCCACCACGAACAGCGCGCCGGGGAGCTTCTTCATTTCCCGGATGCCGCCCAGGTTGGCTTCCAGCTTTTCACGCTCATGCTGTAGCTTGGCAACTTCCTTCTTGGGGAGCACTTCGAACTGGCCGGCCTGCTCCATCTTGTCGATCTGATTCAGCCGGTCGATCCGGGTACGGATGGTGCGGAAGTTGGTCAGCATGCCGCCCAGCCAGCGGTTGTTCACATAGAACATGTTGCAGCGCTTGGCTTCGGACTCAATGGATTCCTGCGCCTGCTTCTTGGTGCCGACGAAGAGGACGCTCTTGCCCTCCATCGCCACGTCACGGATGAAGGCATAGGCTTCGTCCACCTTGCGGACGGTCTTCTGCAGGTCGATGATGTAGATGCCGTTGCGTTCAGTGAAGATGTACTGCGCCATCTTCGGGTTCCACCGGCGGGTCTGATGACCGAAGTGCACGCCGGCTTCCAGGAGCTGTTTCATGGAAATGACTGCCATTGGGGTTCCCTCCTTGTTCTTTCCACCCTCTCCCCTTTTGCGATCCGCCACCGCGCGTGCGGCACAAGCCATCGCAGGGGAAAGGTGCGTAATCGGATGCATATTAGCATATCTTTTCGCTAAAATCAATCCCTTTTTTCCGGTTTTCATCGAATCCCGCCAGATTCTGTGGTATAATTAGGCTGTTTTCGCGGAGAAAGGAGGAAACCCCTTGAGATTCATGCATCTGGCGGATCTGCATCTGGGCAAGCAGATGTACGATCTGTCCCTTCTGCCGGATCAGGCGTACATGCTGGGGCAGATCTGTGACATCGCGGAACGGGAGAAGGTTGAGGCCGTCCTCATTGCCGGGGATGTATACCAGCGCGCCGCGCCACAGGCCGAGGCCATGGCGCTTTTCGATTCCTTTGTTTCCCGGCTGTCGGGGATGGGGCTCCCTGTGTTCATCATCAGCGGCAATCATGACTCCGCGCCGCGCATTTCCTATTTTTCATCCCTGCTCCGCGCCTCCGGGGTATATGTGACGGAAGCTTTTGACGGTTCTCCGCAGCACGTCTCCCTGCGGGACGCGGATGGGGAAATCGTGATCTGGATGATTCCCTTCCTCCGCCCGGTCCAGGTAAAACGCTTTCTGCCGGAGGAACGGATTCTGACCAGCCAGGACGCCATGGCCGCCGTGCTTCGTCAGGCTGACCTGGATTCCCGGAAGCGAAACATCCTGCTGGCGCATCAGTTTGTCCTTGGCGCTGAGCCCTCGGATTCGGAGGACCGCAGCGTTGGCGGCCTGGACGGTATGGATGCCGCCCTCTTCGACGCCTTTGATTATGTGGCGCTGGGGCATATTCACAAGCCGCAGCGCATAGGCCGGGACACCCTCCGCTACGCGGGTTCCCCGCTGAAGTATTCCTTCTCCGAGGCGAATCATGCCAAATCCGTCACCCTGGTGGATCTGTACGAGAAGGGGGACATCGCTCTGCGTACGGTGCCCCTCTACCCCCTGCGGGACGTCCGCTGTCTGGAGGGCACCCTGGAGGAGCTGATGCGCCTCCCCTATTCGGAGGATTATCTGTGGATCACCCTGCGGGACGAGCTGCCCCCGCCTGACGCCCGGGTCACCCTGTCCACGAATTATCCCAACCTGATGAAATTTTCTATCCGTAATTCCCGCACCAAGACGGACATGGACGTACTGGCGGCGGAGCGGATGGAAAACAGGACCGTTCTGGAGCTGTTCAGCGATTTTTACCGGCTGCAGAACAATGACCGGCTTCCGGGCGAAGCCCACCAGAAAATGCTGAAAAGCGTGCTGCGCGCGCTGGAGGAGGCGGAAACATGAAGCCCCTGCTGTTGACCCTGTCCGCCTTTGGGCCCTACGCGGGGCAGACAACCATCGATTTTTCCCTGCTGGGGGAAAGCGGGCTGTTCCTGATCGCCGGAGACACCGGAGCCGGCAAAACGACCCTCTTCGACGCCATCAGCTTCGCCCTCTACGGCGAAGCCTCCGGCGGGCGCGAGCGGCGGAAGAGCAAATCCTTCCGCTCCGATTACGCCGCCGCGAATATGGAAACCTTTGTGGAGCTGACCTTCCGTCACCGGGGCGTCGACTGGCGCGTCCGGCGTAACCCGGAGTACCCGCGGGCCAGAAAGAACGGCTCCGGTATGACCACCCAGCCGCACGGCGCCACCCTGACCAACCTGGAGGACGGCACCGTGGTGGATACACCCCTGGCTGTTGACGGGAAAATCAGGGAACTGCTGGGGCTGACTCAGGATCAGTTCACCCGCACCGTCATGATCGCCCAGGGAGATTTTCTGAAAATACTGAACGCCACCTCCGATGAGCGTAAGGTGCTGTTCCAGAAGCTTTTCAGCACCGAGATCTACGCTTCGCTGCAGCGCAGACTGCAGGAAATGAACAGTGAAGCCAGCCGGGAGCGGGATCAGCTGGATCAGCGGGTGCGCCTGGCCGCGGGGAAGATCGATCCCGAGCCGGATTTCCCCGAACGGGAGCGGCTGCTGCTGGCCCGGGACAATCCCGCGGAAAGCGCCTTCCTGGTGGAAGGGCTGGAGCGTCTCCTCGCCGCGGAGAAGGAAGCCCGGCGACAGGCCTCTCTGGCAAGGGCGGAGGCGGAAAATCGCACCGCGGCGCTGATCGCCGCGGCGGAGCAGGCCCGCGGCGTGCTGCGGGATCTGGAAACCCTGGACCGGCTGCGGGCTGCCCAGCGTCAGCTGGAAGCCCAGCGGCCCGACATGGAAGACACCGCCAGAAGGATCAGCCTGGCCCGCAAGGCACTGACCCTCGCCCCGGAGGAAACGCTGCTGTGCAGCCTACGGGATCAGCTTCTGCAGCAGGACACCGCCCTGGCGGATGCCCTCCGGCTTCAGCGGGCAGCGGAAGCCGCCCTGCCCGCCGCCACCGCCCGGCTTTCGGAGGCGGAAGCCCGGCTGCCGGAGGCTGACAGCCTGCTGGCCGACGCCCAGCAGCTGGCGGACTGTCTCCCCGTGCTGCGGGAGGCGGAAGCCCTTCGCGCCGCGCGAAAGGCTGGTCAGGAAAACGTGGATAAATTGCTCAGCGCCTGCCGCCTGGCGGACGAGGCCTTTTCAGCCGCGCGGGAAAGCTATTACCGGAATCAGGCCGGCCTCCTGGCCGCGGAGCTGCGGGAGGGAGGACCATGCCCCGTGTGCGGCTCCCGAAGCCATCCCGCTCCCGCGCAGCTGCCCGCGCGCCCCGTGACCCGGGCGGATATGGAGCGGGCGGACAAGCGCCATCGCCAGGCGACGGACGCGCTGCATCAGGCCGGCGCCGCCCTGGCCGCCACCCAGGCCTCCCTGGACGCGGCCGAGGAGCGCCTGCTCCGCGCGCGAATCCCGGCCGGGGAAACCGAAACCCATCTGGCCCAGCGGGTCCAGACCGCGCGGACGGAAGCCACGCGAATTCGTTCCGCGCTGGAGGACGCCCGCAAAGCCAGTCAGGATCTGGCGCTGCAGCTGGAAAAAGGCCGCGCCGCCGGCGCGGAAGGCCGGCGGCGGCGGGATGAGCTGGCCAGCGCCACGGACGCCCAGGCCCGCCGCTTCCAGGATCTGCTTCTCCAGGCGGGCTTTGCCTCGGAAGCGGATTACCGTCAGGCCCGGCTGCCGGAGCTGGATCTGCAGGATCTGGAATCCAGGCTGCAGGCATGGCGCGAGCGCCAGAAGTCCCTGGGCGACCAGATCGACACCCTTCAGGAACGGCTGTCCGGCCAGCAAAAGCCGGATCTGCCCGCCCTGGAGGAAGCCCAGAAGGCGGAAGCGGAAAAACGCGGCCAGGCGGAAAAGACAGAAGCCGCCCTGATGAAGAAGCTGGCGCTGCATGAGGACGCGCTGCGGGAAATCCGCGAGGTGCGCAGGCTTCAGGCCCGAAAGGCGGAAACCTGGGCTGTGCTGCGGGATCTCTATACCTGCTGCGCGGGCATCACGGATGGCAATGCCCGGGCCAAGCTCACCTTTGAGGCCTATGTGCAGCAGTATTACTTCAAGCAGGTCATTGCCGCCGCCAATCTGCGGCTGACCCGGCTGACCGATGGCATGTTTGTGCTTCGATGCAAGGAAACCGCCCGGGATCGGGTGCGCCAGAGCGGCCTGGACCTGGACGTGCTGGATCGGGGTACCGGCCTCTGGCGGGACGCGAATACCCTGTCCGGCGGAGAATCCTTTCTCGCCAGCCTGGCCCTGGCTCTGGGCCTTTCCGACGTGGTCCAGGCCCAGAGCGGCGCCATCCGCATGGACGCCATGTTCATTGACGAAGGCTTCGGCACCCTGGATGACAACGCCCTGCGGAATGCCCTGCAGGTTCTGTCGGATCTGGCGGAAGGAGACCGCCTGATCGGCATCATTTCCCACGTGCAGGAGCTGGAGGATCAGATCGACCGCCAGATCCTCGTGACCAAGTCCACCCGGGGATCCGCGGTCACATTGCGTTACTGACAAAACCCCTGTGCCTGATCCTTTGTGATGATATGAAAAAGGAGCTGTGAAGCCCGGGATTTTTCAATCCTTTTCTTCACAGCTCCTTTTTATTGACGGTTCTTCAATGCTCCTGTTTTGTCTGCTTTGCTTCCCGCTGGAAGCTGATCCCTTTTTCAAACAGGGCTTCCACCTCGTCGGAAGGTTTCCTCGTGCACAGGGTCGTCACCACCGCGGCCAGCCCGCCGCAGAGGAAGCCGGGGATAATTTCATACAGGCCGGTGCCGGACAGGAAGGCCAGCCAGAGAATATCCACCAGCGCCCCCACAATGATGCCCGCCAGTGCCCCGGGGAAGTTGAACCTTTTCCAGAAGAGGCTCAGCAGGATGGCCGGGCCAAAGGCGGCCCCGAAAACGCCCCAGGCATTGGACACCAGGCTCATGATCGTCCCGGCGCCGGGATTGGACGCGATCACCAGCGCCACCACCGCCACGATCAGCACCACCATGCGCCCCGTCCACAGCATTTCCCGGTCACTGGCCTTATTGTTCCGGACCAGCGGCTTGTACACATCGCTGGAGAAAGCGGAAGCCGCCGCCAGCAGCTGGCTGTCCGCCGTGGACATGGACGCCGCCAGGATGGCGGAAAGCAGCACGCCGGAAATCACGGAGGGGAAGATCCGCCGCACCATGGTGATGAAAACCAGGCTCTTGTCATTGATCTCCGCGTCGAAGCCCAGCATCTCACGCCCAAAGATACCCACCAGCGCGGCAAAAAGCAGGATCAGCGTGGTCCAGGTAATGCCGATAGCAGCGGATTTCTTCAGGGATTTCTGGGACTCCACGGACATGAACCGGATGATGATATGGGGCATGCCGAAATAGCCCAGGCCCCAGCCCAGGCCGGAGGCAATGTCCTGCCAGCTGGTGAAGGGGTTGAAGAAGGCGGGCGTTTCCGCCGTGATCTGGTCCGCATTCACCGTCAGATGGGAAGCGGCAAAAACCGGTGCCAGCAGTAGCGCGCCAAGCATCAGCAGCCCCTGGAAAAAGTCCGTCCAGCATACGGCGGAGAACCCGCCCAGGAAGGTGTACGCAATGATGATGCCAGCGGCCAGATACATGGCCACGGTTTCGTCCATGCCGATCACCGTATGGAACAGGGTGCCGGCGGCCTTGACGCTGGAGGCGGCGTAGATGGTATACGCCACCAGAAAGATCACCGCGCAGGTCACCTGCAGCGCGTAGGATTTGGAGCGGAAACGCCGGGTCAGGTACTGGGGAATCGTAATGGCGTCATCCGCCACGATGGAGAACGCCCGCAGCCGCGGCGCCTCAAAAACCCAGCTCAGGGCATACCCCAGCGCCAGGCCGACAGAAATCCAGACCTGGCCCACGCCCATGGCGTAAATCGCGGTGGGCAGACCCATCAGCACCCAGGCGCTCATATCCGACGCGCCGGCGGACAGGGCACTGACCCAGGGGCCCATCTTCCGCCCGCCCAGGAAGTATTCCTTCTCCCCCGCGTTCTTGCTCCGCAGGAAGAAGAACAGGCCAATGCCGATCATAAAGGCCAGATAGATTACAAAGACCGCAATTTCCGCTTTGCTGTTCATCACGCTGCCTCCTTAGCTCATTAATCTGCTAAAGTATACTCCCTGGCAGCGAATCCCGCAACGCCTTCCGGCAGAGAAAACATGAAAGAAACAAAAGCCAGACCGTTCAGGATATAAAAACCGCGCGGAAGGATTTTTTCCCTTCCGCGCGGTCCATGATCTTAGAAGTCCGTATCCGGCCCTACCGCATCTTCAGCCGCCGCGGGGGTCGTGTCCATGTCCAGGGTCAGATCCTCCGCCGGCGCCGCCTGCGGCGCGCCGTCCGTTTCATCCTCCACCCCCAGCAGTTCCGCCGGTTCTTCCTCTTCCTTTTCCGCCCGGCAGACAGCCACCACCTGGCTGCCCTCCGCCAGCTTCATCAGCCGGACACCCTGGGTATTCCGGCCGCAGAGGCGGATATCGGAAGCCCTGGCCCGGATAATGGTGCCGTCATCCGTGATCAGCAGGATGTCCTCTTCCTCGTGCACGAAGAGCATGGCCGCCAGGTCCCCGGTCTTTTCGGTCAGGTTCATGGCGCGGATACCCTTGCCGTTCCGTCCCTGCTCCCGGTATTCCTCCGGATCGGTGCGTTTGCCGTATCCGTTCATCGTGACGCAGAGCACCGTGGTCTCCGGCTCGATCACCGCGATGTCGATGACCTCGTCGCCCTCCGCCAGCTTCATGGACCGGACGCCGATGCTGTTCCGTCCCATGTTGCGCACATGCCGCTCGTTAAACCGGATGGACATGCCCTTCCGGCTGCTGACCAGCATTTCATCCGTGCCGGTGCTCAGCCGCACGCCGATCAGCTCATCCTCCTCCCGCAGAGCGATGGCAATCAGGCCATTCTTCCGCAGGTTCCGGAATTCCTCCAGCGCAGTCTTCTTGATCATGGCGTTTCGGGTGGCCATCACCAGGTTGAACTCCTGCTCCGTCTCCCGGGGCATGGGCAGCATGGTGGAAACCTTCTCCCCGCTGGCAATCTGCAGCAGGTTGATAATCGCCGTTCCCCGGGCCTGCCGTCCGGCTTCGGGAATCTGGTAGCACTTCAGGCTGAACACCCGGCCCCGGTTGGTGAAGAACATGATTTCCTGATGGGTGCTCACCACGCACATCTGCGTCGTGTAGTCCGTTTCCTTCACGTTCATGCCGCTGACGCCGCGGCCTCCCCGGTGCTGCGCCCGGTAGACGCTGGAGGGCACGCGCTTCACGTAACCCTCATGGGTCAGGGTGACCACCATGTTTTCCTCCTGGATCAGATCCTCCACATCGATCTCATCCTCCACGATGGTCAGTTCGCTCCGGCGATCGTCCCCGAATTTGTCCCGGATCTCGGAGATCTCGGTCTTGATGACGTTCATCAGCTCGTGCTCGTCCGCAAGGATCTCCTGCAGCCGCGCGATGGTCTTCTCCAGCTCCTGGTATTCCTCCAGCAGCCTTTCCCGTTCTAGACCGGTCAGCCTGGCCAGGCGCATATCCAGGATGGCCTGCGCCTGCCGGTCGCTGAAATCGAAGCGCAGCATCAGCGCTTCCTTGGCCGTGCCCGTGTCCTTGCTGGCCCGGATAATGGCCACAATCTCGTCGATATGGTCCAGGGCCTTCAGCAGTCCTTCCAGAATGTGTGCCCGGTTCTGGGCCTTGTTCAGATCGAAACGGGTCCGCCGGGTCACCACGTCCTTCTGGTGCTCAAGGTAGTAGTAGATCATCTCCCGCAGGTTCAGAACCCGCGGCTTGCCGTCCACCAGGGCCAGCATGTTGGCGCCGAAGTTCTCCTGCAGGGACGTATGCTTGTACAGGGTGTTCAGCACCACCTGGGGCTGCACATCCTTCTTCAGCTCGATGACGATCCGCATGCCCTGGCGGTCATTGGATTCATCCCGGATGTCGCTGATCCCCTCCAGGCGCTTTTCATGCACCAGATCGGCGATTTTCTTGACCAGCACCGCCTTGTTCACCTGGTAGGGAATCTCCGTCACCACGATGCGGCTCCGGTTGGGCCCCATTTCCTCGATGACGGACTTGGCCCGCACCGTGATGCGGCCATGCCCGGTGTAGTACGCCTCCCGAATGCCGGACCGGCCCATGATCAGGCCGCCCGTGGGAAAATCCGGCCCCTTGATATGCTCCATCAGATCGTCAATGGAGCAGTCCGGGTTGTCTATCATGCAGATGACGCCGTTGATAACCTCCCTCAGGTTATGGGGCGGAATATTGGTCGCCATGCCCACGGCGATGCCGTTGGAGCCGTTGACCAGCAGGTTCGGAAAGCGGGCCGGCAGGACGGAGGGCTGCTGCAGCGTCTCGTCAAAGTTGGGATAGAAATCCACGGTGTCCTTGTCGATGCCGTCCAGCAGATGCATGGTCAGCTTCTGCAGCCGGGCCTCGGTATAACGCATGGCCGCGGCCCCGTCCCCGTCCACGGAGCCGAAATTGCCCTGACCTTCCACCAGGGGATAACGGATGTTGAAAGGCTGGGCCAGCCGTACCATGGCGTCGTACACGGAGGAATCCCCGTGGGGATGGAATTTACCCAGCACGTCGCCCACCACGCGGGCGCTCTTCCGGGTAGGCTTATCCGGCGTCATGCCCAGCTCCTCGGACATGTCGTACAGAATCCGCCGGTGAACCGGCTTCAGCCCGTCCCGCACATCGGGCAGGGCCCGGTCCACAATCACCGCCATGGCGTAGGCGATGAAGCTCTTTTTCATCTCCTGTTCCAGATTGACCGGGATCAGTTTATCTTGAATCATTGCTTGTCCTCTTTACGTTTTTTCTGTGTCATCAGAGGCGCGCGGCCGCGGTCCTCCCGCCGGCATGGCCGGGCGGAAGCGGCATGCGGCGCCCCTGCCCCGGAATCGCTCAGCGCTCACACATCCAGATCCTTGACCAGGTCGCTGTTCTCCTGAATGAAAAGCTTCCTGGGCTCCACCTGATCCCCCATCAGCAGGGTAAACAGCCGATCCGCCTCCATGGCGTCATCCGGCGTGATCTGCATCATCATCCGGGTTTCCGGGTTCATGGTGGTATCCCACAGCTGCTGGGCGCTCATCTCGCCCAGGCCTTTGTACCGCTGGATGTCCGGTTTCGGATCCCGGCCGATCTCGTCCAGCAGGCGGTTCAGCTCATCATCGTCGTACACATACCGGGAGACCTTCCCCTTGGTCACCTTGTACAGCGGCGGCATGGCGGCGTAGACATATCCCTTCTCCACCAGGGGCCGCATGAAGCGGTAGAAGAAGGTCAGCAGCAAAATCCGGATATGGGCGCCGTCCACGTCCGCATCCGTCATGCAGACGATCCGGTGATACCGCAGCTTGCTCTCGTCAAACTGATCCCCAAAGCCGCAGCCAAAGGCGGTGATCATGGCCCGGATCTCCTGATTCTCCAGCGCCCGGTCCAGCCGCACCTTCTCCACGTTCAGAATCTTCCCGCGCAGGGGCAGGATGGCCTGGGTCTTGCTGTCCCGGCCGCCCTTGGCGCTGCCGCCGGCGGAGTCGCCCTCCACCATGAAAATCTCGCATTTCGCGGGATCCCGTTCACTGCAGTCCGCCAGCTTGCCCGGCAGGGAGGCGGATTCCAGCACCGTCTTCCGGCGGGTGGCCTCCCGGGCCTTCCGGGCCGCTTCCCTGGCCCGCTGGGCGTCCACGCACCGGCCCACAATCAGCTTCGCGACGGAGGGATTTTCCTCCAGGTAGGTGGTCAGCTCCTCGCTGACCAGCGCGTCCACGACGCCCCGCACCTGCCCGCTGCCCAGCTTGCTCTTGGTCTGGCTTTCAAACTGGGGATCCTCCATTTTGATGGAGATAATGGCCGTCAGGCTTTCCCGCACGTCCTCGCCCTTCAGCTTGGGCTCGTTTTCCTTCAGCAGCTTGTATTTGAACGCGTAATCGTTGATCGCCCGGGTCAGGGCGGTGTTGAATCCGGTCAGATGGGTTCCGCCGTCCGGCGTGGCGATGTTGTTGGCGAAGGAATAGACGTTCTCGGCGTAGCTGTCGTTGTACTGCATCGCCATTTCCACCAGGATCCCGTCCCGCAGGCCTTCGGTATAGATCGGCTCCGGGAAGAGGACATTCTTGTGCTGGTTCAGGAAGAGAACAAACTCCTTCAGGCCGCCCTCATAGCAGAAGTCCTTCTCCTTCGGCTCCTCCGGCCGGTCATCCCGGAAGATGATCCGGATACCCTTGTTCAGGAAGGCCATTTCCCGCAGGCGGTTCCGCAGGGTTTCATACTCGAAGGACGCGCCTTCCTCAAAGATGCCCTCCGGATTCTCCGGGCTCTTGATATCCGGCCAGAACTGGATGGTCGTCCCCGTCCGGTCCGTCGTCCCGATGACCTTCAGATCATACAGATACTTTCCCCGGGAATACTCCTGCTGATAAATCTGGCCATTCTGATATACCGTGACGGTAAAGTGCTGGCTCAGGGCATTCACCACCGAGGCGCCGACCCCATGCAGGCCGCCGGAAACCTTGTATCCCCCGCCGCCAAACTTGCCGCCCGCGTGCAGGATGGTCAGGCAGACCTCCACCGCCGGCCGCTGCATTTTCGGGTGCAGCCCCACGGGAAAGCCGCGGCCGTCGTCCCGCACAGTCACGCTGCCGTCCTTGTTCAGCGTCACGTCAATCTCGTGGCAGAAGCCGGCCAGGGCTTCATCCACCGAGTTATCCACGATTTCATAGACCAGATGATGCAGCCCCCGCACGTCCGTGGAGCCAATATACATGCCCGGGCGCTTCCGCACCGCCTCCAGGCCTTCCAGTACCTGAATCTGTTCCTCACTGTAATCCGAAGTAACCGCCATTTCGCTTTCCAGGCTCTGTTCCAGTTCCTCTGCCATGTGATTCCTTTCACGCTTTCCGTTTTCTCTGTTCGATACCGTCAGTGCCTTCGGCCTGTCCAATCCGGTCAAATTCCAGGACCCTTTTGGAAGCCCTTCCACGCCTTGAAAAATCAGGCGTTTTCAGCCTTTTTATTATACCATATTTTTTGCCAAAAAGAAAGCGCCGGAGGTCATTTTCCGGCGGCTTTTTTCGGTTGATTTTCCCTGTTTTTTCCTTCGCTTCCCGTGCGGACAGACGGCTCTCCGTCATCCTTTTCCCCGCCGGGACAGGAGGAGCGTCCCCAGCGGAATCTGATGCCATTGGACAGCGCGCGCCTTCCCCAGAACGCAGCAGGAGAAGCGGTATCCCGGCATAAGCTCCGCCTCAGCGTAATGCACGTCCGGTCCGTCCGCGAGGGCGGAAAAGCTGTCCAGCGGCAGAGACAGACCTTCTCCCCTTGCCTTGATATAGCTTTCCTTCCGGGTCCACAGGCGGGTAAACAGGTTATCCCGGGCCGTTTCCTCCCCGGCCGCGGCCAGGGCCGCCTGTTCCGCGGGGTGAAAGAAGCGCCTCGCCAGCCGCTCCGATCCCCTTTCGGCCCGTTCCACATCACAGCCCACCGGCTCATCGCAGACCGCGCACATAGCCCAGATCCCGCTGTGGCTCAGGCTGAATTGGATTTCCGGATAAGCTGGCAGGTAAGGCTTTCCGTAAGCGCCTTCCGCGAATGCCGCGGTCCGGGCCTCCACGCCGCGGGATTCCAGAGCCAAAACCAGCAGAAGGCCAACGCCCAGACTCAGGCGTTGGCTTTCCACGTGGCGCAGGGAAAGCACCTTCCGCTTTCGGTACGCCGGCATTTGGGACAGGGCGTCCGCAAAGCATTCCGGATCCGAAAGCGGGGTAACCTCCGCGCAGTATATACGGCAGATGTCAGTTTCCATCCGCCAGGGCTTCCTCAGTGGCTTCCGTGGCTTCCACGGACTCCTCGTCAGTCATGGCACTCGCGGCGTCCAGGATCTCCTGTCCTTCCGCCGTGTACTGGATATCCGCCTTCTCCCGCCATTCTTCCACCATGGCGGAGACCGCGGCGCTGTCCTGCTCCTGCTGCAGTTCTTCCCGCAGTTTTCCCCGGAGCTCCTCCGTCAGCTCCACCGCGCCGGCGGGAATATCCCGGGTGTAATGCAGGATATGGATTCCGTAGGACCCCAGCACCGGTTCGCTCACGTCCCCAACCGCGTTCAGGCTCATGGCGCCTTCCGTGAAAGCCGGATCCCACAGGATGCTGTCCTTATGCACCGCATAACCGTTGGTCTTGTTCGGCTCGGTCGTCATGCCCGGATCCGTGCCGTATTCCGCGATCAGATCGGCGAAAGGCGTTCCGGCTTCGTACTTGGCCATGATCTCCTTCACCTGGTCCGCCACACTGTCCAGAATCGCCTGCCGGGCCGCGTCCACCATCTCCTGGGTCACGGGTTCCTTCGGCTCTTCGGTCGTTTCCGCTTCCAAAGGCGCTTCGGTGGTTTCCTCCGCGGGAGCGGCTGTTTCTTCCGTCTTCGCCGCGTCGGTGGACTCATCCGCCGTTTCCTGCTCCTGCTGTTCCTCCAGCTCCGCGGCCAGCTTTGTATAGTTGCTCATCAGGTCCGCGTCCACTTCCAGCAGGATATGGGTGATGCCCCGGTATCCTTCCGGTACATAGTAGCTTTCGCTGCCCATGTAATTGATGTAGTACTCATACATGGGCACATTGTTTTCGTAATTGCTCCGGTCTTCCTCCACCAGCTCGTTGAAGTAATCCGTCACCGCCTCGTCCGTCACCGTGGTGTCGCCCAGAACCGCCTTCTGCACGTTTTCCCGCAGCATGGTTTCCAGCGAGCTTTCCACATACTCATTGATGTAGGACTCCTCGGTGTATCCGAAATTGGCCTCTACATAGGCCAGCGCGGCGACCGTCGCGGCGGCGGCTTCTTCCTCCGTGGAGGTATCCGTCTTGCCCTGCTGCTCGGCGTAGTAGCTGATGGCCTGATCCCATTCCGCCTTCGCGTCCGCCTCGATCTGCGAGCGCTGTTCCTCCGTCATGCCGGAAACGCCCAGTTCCTCCGCCTTCTGGTGGTACAGGGTGCTTTCCACGGCCCACTGCAGGCCGGCCAGCTTCAGGTATGTCTGAAAGGATTCCTCCGTCGTGTCATACCCGTAGGCCGCGTAATAATCCAGATAATACTGGGTCAGTTCCGTCAGGTCCTTATTGTCGCTCCAGATTTCCTCGCCATTGACCGTGGCCAGCAGCACAGGCGCGGCTTTTTCCTCCGCCACGGCCGCCTCGGCAGCTTCCTCAGCCGTCTCCGCCGTGGTAGTTTCCTCCTTTGTCTCCGCCGCAGCCTCCGCGGCGGTTTCCTCCGTTGTCTCCGCCAGGGCGGAAACGCTGCACAGCAGCATCATGCCGGCCAGCAGCATCGCCGCCAGTTTCCGGCTCCAGGTATTGTTCATCATGGCCATCTCCTTTCGGTGCTGATTCCATTGCTTCAGCCTGTTTGTCATTATAGTCCAAAAAAGCGCCTCAGACAAGGCGGGTTTGTAAACGCTCTGTGAATTCCGTCCTGCCGCGCGACGGATCCGGGCTGTCCTTCACTGCCTGAAGGCAATAAAAAAACCCTGCAGGATCAACTCCGCAAGGAAACTGAGCAGCTCCGACGGGATTCGAACCCGTGTTTCCGCCTTGAGAGGGCGGCGTCCTAGGCCTCTAGACAACGGAGCCAGAAAAAATAAAAGCTGGGGAACTAGGATTCGAACCTAGACAATACGAGTCAGAGTCGTAGGTGCTGCCGTTACACCATTCCCCAACAGCAGCTCTTGGCTGCGGGAGATATATTATCAAATCTCCGCCCCGCTGTCAAGCCTCTTTTAAAAGAAATTTTCCCGCGTGGACGGATTTTCGTCTTCGGCCCGGGCGCGGGAGTCCTGCCCCGCGGGATCAGATCCGCCAGCCGCCGTTAACCGGGATCACCTGGCCGGTAATATAGCTGGCCGCGTCGCTGGCCAGGAAATAAGCGGTCTCCGCCACTTCCTCCGGCAGGCCGATCCGTTCCAGCGGAATCTCCGCGCAAATCTCAGCGGTTTCCGCCGTGGAAAGGTGACGGTTCATCTCCGTATCGATCATTCCCGGCGCGATGCAGTTTACCCGGATCCCCGCCGTCCCGGCCTCCTTCGCCACCGCCTGGGTCAGGCCGATGACCGCCGCCTTGGAAGCGGAATACACCGCCTCACAGGAGGCGCCGGTCTGTCCCCAGATGGAGGAAACCGTCAGGATGCACCCCTGTCGGTTCCAGAACATGCCGGGCAGTACCTCCCGGATCATGGCAAAAGGGCCGTACAGATTGGTGTCCATCACCCGGCGGTACTCCTCGTCCGTCGTGTCCGCCAGCATCCGGTTCAGGCTGACCCCCGCGCTGCAGATCAGCACATCAATCCGCCCTGTCTCATCCATCACGGCTTTCACCGCCCGCCTGACCGCCTCCCCGGAGCGGGCGTCCGCCTGGACCGCCTTCGCACCGGTTTCTCCGCTGATCGCTTCCGCCGCCTGCGCCGCGTTCAGATAGGTAAAAAAGACTTTGTCTCCAGCGGCGGCGAACCTGCGGACCATTGCCGCGCCGATACCCCTGGAGCCGCCCGTAATCAGCACCGTCCGCATGAACGCGCCTCCCGTTCGATTTTTTCAGCTTTTTCCCGGTCGGGCGCCCCTTCCGCCCGGACCCGCTTCACGGTTTTACTCTATCGGATTCAGACCGTCCCGTCAAGCGGAAAAAACAGGCGCCGTCCGGCGCCTGTTTCATGAAACCATTTTACACTTCCTCCGGCAGTTCCGGGAAAAGCTCCTTTCCGCACTCGGGGCAGGGATGATCCTCCTCCAGATCCAGATCCTCCGGATCCAGCTCCACCTGGGTGTGGCAGTGGGGGCACTCGTATACCAGGGAACCACCCACCTCTACGTCCTCATCCTCGTCTTCGTCCTCATCCTCGTCCTCGCCCTCGGCCAGGGTCTCGTCCTCCTCATCGAAAAGATCCGCTTCCAGATCCGCCAGATCCTCGTCGATGCTCTCCACGTAGTTGCTCAGCTCCCCGTGGGATTCCGCCAGGGCTTCAAAGCTGTCACCCATCTCGCCCAGCACATCCAGGATGCCCAGGATCAGGCGGTTGCTGTCCTTTTCCTGGTTCAGCTTCATGCCCTCAGCCAGGCCTTGCAGGTAGGCGATTTTATCTGTCAGCTTGCTCATTTCTGCCTCCGATCAGGCCCGCTTCAGGTACTCGCCGGTGCGGGTGTCGATCTGAATCATGTCTCCCGTGTTGATGAACAGCGGCACCTGCAGGCTGAAGCCGGTCTCCAGCGTAGCGGGCTTATAGGTATTGGAGGCGGTGTCGCCGGCGAAGCCGGGCTCGGTGTCCGTTACTTCCAGCACCACGAAGTTCGGCGCTTCCACGGAGAAGGCCTTGCCCTTGAAGAACCGCATGGTCACGTTGGTGCCTTCCTTGACGAAGGGAATGGCATCCTCCACCTGGTCATGGGTCATGGGCAGCTGCTCATAGGTTTCTACATCCATGAAGTAGTACAGATCCCCGTCGTTGTAGACGTACTGCATTTCCTTGGTCTCGATGATGGCCCGGGGCATTTTGTCCGTCGGGTTGAAGCTGCGTTCCACCACCGCGCCGGTCATGACATTCTTGATCTTGGTCCGCACGAAGGCCGCGCCCTTGCCGGGCTTGACATGCTGGAAGTCAACGATGTTCCAGACGCCGCCGTCCCACTCGATGGTAATGCCCTTCTTGAAATCTCCAGCTGTGATCATGTTTTTTCCTCCTTGTCGCGTCCTGAAACAGGCTTATATAATTTCGTTGGAAACCGAATTACAGGACCACCAGTTCCTTCCGGGCGGTGGTCAGGGGCTCGGAGCCGTTTTCCTTTACCAGGCAGGTATTCTCAATCCGCACGCCGCCGATTCCCGGCAGATACACGCCCGGCTCCACGGTAATCACCATGCCGGCCTTCAGCGTGTCGTGGCAGCTGGGGCTCAGCCGGGGATCCTCATGGATATCAATGCCGACGCAGTGGCCCAGTCCGTGACCGAAGCGGCCCGCGTAGCCCTGGCTGTCAATATAGTCCCGGGCCAGCCGGTCGATCTCGAAGCAGTTCTTCCCGGCGGCCAGCGCCGCTTCGCACATGGCCTGCGCCCGGAGCACCGTCTGGTACACCTTGCGCATCTCCGCGGATGGCTCCCCCAGAGCCACGGTCCGGGTCATGTCGCTGCAGTATCCGCCAACCTTGGCGCCGAAGTCCATGGTAATCATGTCGCCCTTCTGCAGCTTCCGGGAACCCGGCACCGCGTGCGGCAGGCTCCCGTTTTCGCCGCTGGCAATGATGGTATCGAAGGCCAGCGCTTCCGCTCCCAGGCGGTACATGGTGTTTTCCAGCTCCAGCCGAAGCTCCGTTTCCGTCATGCCGGGATGAATCTTCGCCAGGACCGCCTCAAAGGCCTCGCTGGTGATGGCGGCGGCCTTCCTCATGGTCACAATCTCCGCCGGGGTCTTGACCTGGCGCAACGTCTGGGGCGCCTGCTTCAGCGGGACGTAGGAAACCTCCTCGCCCACGGCGGCCCGCAGTTTTTCAAAGGCGTCCACCGGCAGATAATTGCTTTCGAAGCGGAGCTCGGTCACCCCGTCCGCCGCGCAGAGCTCCGCCACGCATTTGGTCTGCTGGCGATCATGGCTGGTCACCACAACCTCGAAGGCAGGCGCGGCCTTCCCGGCCGCCTCCACATAGCGGAAGTCGGTGATGATCACCCGGCGCTCCGCCGTGATGTATACCAGGCCCTCCCCTGCGTACCCCTCGGTCAGATAGAAAATGTTGGACGGATCATGAATCACCACGCCCGTTTTCGGGCTCAGGCGAAGCATCTCCGCCAGTCTGTCGCTTGCGGTCATTTCTTTAACCAAACCTTTCCGGGCCAAAAGCCCGTTTGACATCTTACCATATTTGCCGCGGTTTGAAAAGCCTTTTTTCTTATTCGGAATAGATGACGTCGGTCACGTCGTTGGTCAGCACGAAGAAGCTTTTCCCGCGCTGCAGCTTCAGCTCCTGCCCGTCCGCGTCCACCAGGATCAGGCGGGAAGTCGGGTCGTTCCGGACCCAGGCCCCGCGGACGTACTTCCCGTTCTGGAAGATTTCCGCGCTGCCGCTGCCCACCAGATGCTTATATAAGTAGATATAATTCTTCTCATAGGACATCCGGGTGCGGATAACGATCACGTTGGCAAAGGGAATCACTTCCCCGGTATCCCGGTCGGTGTAAACGCCGCTGGAATTGTTCCGGGTGTAAGCCTTCAGCTCCGGATCGTACTTGTACACCGCCCGGCTGGCGGAGTTGGAACCAGCCTTGGGATCCTCGCCCCGGTGCAGAACGCGCACGATGTTGGCGTCCGCCCCTTCCGTCCTCGGCTCATCGGTGAAGAGGAAGGGCCGCTCCTCGAATTCCACCTGCTGACTCACCAGGTTGTCGTGAATCTCGCCGATGTGGCAGGACAGATTGTGTCCGCCGCCGCCGATCCCGTGCACCCGCTCGGCAAAGCCGTTGTTGTTCAGCAGGTTGTACACCCGATGGGTCTGACTCATCCGGAAGTAGGTCAGCATCTCCATCAGGTCCACCTGTCCGCCGCTCACCGCGGGAGGTCCCGCGAAGGCAAACGCCGCGTTGAACATCAGGGAGGCTGGCAGCATGGAGCTGCGGCCGGAGCGAACCGGGCCGGCCTGCGCCGGGTACTTGTTGGCAAACAGCGCCAACAGCTTCGTGGCGCCGGCCCCGGCATTGGGCACCTGGAAGAGGATGTCCGCGTCCCGGACACCCCAGTGGGGATAGGCTTCCTCCGCGTTGTCCAGCACCATGACGATCGGCGTCAGCGGCTCGCCGGAGGCGGCCAGACCCGTGTAGGAATCCACACCGTCGATCACGGGGTTGTTCTCCGCGTAGCTGGCCTTCAGCTTGATGTCCGGATCCAGGATGCCCTGCAGATGCACGGATTTATCCTCGATCGCCCCCAGGTCCGCCAGAGTCACCCGGTGCAGCGAGATGCCGGTCTGCTCCTGCTCGGAGGTCAGAACCCACTTTTTCTTGGCGATGATGAACTCGTCGCTGGCGGTATAGGTGCCCAGCGGGCCGAAGGCGCCTTCCGTGCCGTACCAGGTGGTGCCCGTGGCGTACTGAACCACGTAGACGCCCTCGGCCACCTTCATGTTCACGTTCTTTCCGGGCTCCACGAAGGCTTCGGACTGGATGACGCCCGTGTCCGCGTCCCGCAGAATCACGTAGGTGTAGCGGCCGCTGGACGGCACCTTCACCGTCACGGTACGGCCCTTTTTGTTCACGGAGGAAATCACCCCCGTCTTCGGCATGGGCTGGCTGGCCTCCGCCGGCAGCTGGCTGTATCCGTCCACCAGCTTGGAGAACCAGGCGGCGGGCCGATACTTCGCGTAGTAACTGACATACTCTTCCGGCAGCTTTCCCGCGATCAGGTCATCGATGTCGAAGACCAGCTTCTGGGTCTTCAGCCGCCCCTTTTTCGCCTTGATGGCCGCCTCGGCCAGGTTGCTGCGCCAGACATAGGGCAGGCTGTCCTCCCCGGGCCGCTCCGCCGCCGGCACGCCGGCCAGCGCGGCGCTGGCCAGATCATAGCCCCGGCTCAGCAGCGTGTCCGCGTCCAGCGCGTCCCACTTCAGGGTGACGCTGTGCGGGCCGGACTTGGCGGAAGTGAATTCCCAGGCCCGCTGCACATACATGAGCGGCGCCCACTCCGAGGCGCTTTCGCAGGGGAATACTTCCGGCCGGGCTTCCACAAAAGCGGCAAAGGAGGCATCCGCAGTCATCAGCTCCGCGGCCGCGGGTTTCTTGCCCGTCGCCGGCACCCGGAAGAGATAATAGGTCAGGGCCGCGGTGAAATCCTTGCCGGTGAAACCGGCCTTCGCGTTCTTCGCGGCCGCCTTGACCGTTTTCAGAAAGGCGTTCTCCGCCTTCTTCGCCACGGAGCCGTCCGCCTCGAAGGTGACGGAGGCCGGCAGGTTATAGGCCTGGATCGACGCGAAGGCCCGGTTCACCCAGCCAGCGGGATCCGTCGTCTTCGCCCAGGTGCCAAGGGTTTTCACGTCCGGATCAAAGCTGCGAAGCATGAAGCTGGCCGTGTCCCCTTCCCAGGAAACGTCTCTGGCTCCGGCCTGCAGAATCGCCTTTACCCAGACATCCTTCTGCCCTTCCGCCTCCGCGGAAAGGAAGGCGCTCACCCGGGCGTCCGCCGCCTGCGCCGCGTCCTCTCCCAGCGCCGGCAGGCATCCCGCCGCCATCAGCACACACAGCAGCGCGCAGATCAGTCGCTTCATCATGAATCTCCCCTCTCCCTTTTACAGAAAGTTTCATATTGGAAAAACCTTTCCGCATTATATCGTTTTTTGGCGGGATTGACAACCTGTTGCGATTTTTTAAGGAAGATGATAAGATTTTTTATCCGGCGGCGCTTTCGCGCCGCGTCCGTGCTGATCAGATATCGCTGTCCGTCCCCTTGTTTGCCGTGGACGGCTTTAGGGAGGAAACCATCATGGCTCCGATCCGGATTTTGGGCGGGCGGGCCGGCGCCCTTCGGCCCTGGCTGTTCTCCGCCATTTCGCAAAGCCGTTCCGCCGGCCGCCCGGTGGTGCTTTTCGTGCCGGAGCAGTATACCCTCCAGGCGGAGCGGGATCTGCTCACCGGGATGCGGCTGCCCGGCCTGCTGAGCCTGGATGTCGTCAGCCCCACCAAGCTGAAGACCCTCGTCCGGGAAGCCGCTGGCTCCTCCGGCCGGAGGGCCCTGGATGAGGGCGGCCGAGCCATGGCCCTGCACCAGGCGCTGCAGGCCCGGAGCGCCGACCTGACTTTTTATCGGAACCTGGGGGAAATGTACGGCGCCGTCTCCCGCATGGAGCAGACCCTGTCCGAGCTTCGGGAGGAGGGCTTTACCCCCGACTCGCTGCGGGAGCTCGCGCAGGGTTCCCGCAGCGGCGCGCGCCGGGCCAAGTTTCATGATCTGAGCCTGATTCTGGAAACCTACGACCGCCTGCTTCAGGATCGGTTTGACGATCCCGCGGCCGCCTGGACGGATCTGTGCGCCAGGCTCGGCGCCAGCGGGATCTGGGCCGGGGTGGATCTGTATGTTTACGGGTTTGATACCCTCCGGCCCGATCTGCGCCAACTGATGCTGGCCGCGGTAAACTGCTGCGCGGAAATCAGCGTGCTGCTGACCATGGCGGAGGAGATGGAGCCCGCCGGGCGGATTTTCCGCGTCCAGCGGGAGAGTGCCGCGAAGCTTTCCGCCGCCCTGGAGGAACAGGGAAAAGCCTGCTCGCTTCGTTTTCTGCCCACTCCCCGGGACGGGGCGGAACCTGCCCTGGCCGCACTGGAACGTTCCCTTTTCGCGGAGGGCAGCGCGCCCTTCACGGGGGATCCCGCGCCGGCAGTTTCCCTCCACGCCGCCCCCCATCCCACCGGGGAGGCCTTCACCATCGTTTCTGTCCTCCGGGCCTGGCACACCGAGGGCATCCCCTGGAACCGGATGGCCATCGCCCTGCACAGCGGTGACGCCTCCGCCAGCACCCTGACCGCCGTGCTCCGCATGAATCAGATTCCCTTCTTTTACAGTCGGAAGGAGCCCATCGCCCGTCATGGCGTCAGCCGGCTGCTTTCCGCCGCCCTGGAATGTGTCAGCCAGGGGCTCCGCACCGAGCCCCTGCTTGAGGCCGCCTGCTGCGGCTTCGGCAGTCTTTCCCGGGAGGAAGGCGCCCGCCTGACCCGCTATGTTACCCTTCACGGCATTGACCGGAACCGCTGGCGAAAGCCCTTCACCCGCGGGGAGGACGCGGAGGAAATGGAGGCGCTACGGCAGCGCCTGCTCGCCCCCATCCTGCGCCTGCATGACGCGCTGCGCGGCGCCCGGGACGCGGCCGGCAGCGTGGAGGCGGTGTTCCGTTTCCTCCAGGAGGAGGAAGTGCACGCGCAGCTGGCCGCCCGTCAGCAGCGGCTCATGACCGAGGAGCTCTTTGCCGAAGCGGTGGTGGACCGCCAGGTCTGGGACGCGCTGATGAATCTGCTGGATCAGCTCTGGGCGCTGCTGGGTGGCCGGAAGGCCACCCTGAAGGAGATCGCCCTGCTGGTCACCGGTGCGCTGGAGCGAAGCATGCTCTCCTCCCTGCCCGAGGACGAGGAGGGCGTCAGCATCGGAGAAATCGGCCACATGCTTCCCGGCCGCACGGACGCGCTGATCCTTCCCGGCATGAATGACGGCATCATGGCTCCCGGCGCCGGCGGGCTGCTCAGCGACCCGGAGCGGCGGGAGATTGAGGACCGCACCGGCAAGGCGCCCGGCATGGATCAGGCCCGGATGGCCATGATGATCCGCTCCGATTATTACCGTACGCTGACCCTGCCCCGGAAACGGCTGTGGGTCAGTTTCCGCCTGCGGGATGAATCCGGTTCCGCCCTGCTGCCCGGGGAACCCGTCGCCGAGCTGCGGCGGATCTTCCCGGCCCTGCGGCAGTCCGGCGGCCTCCTGGAGGAAATCCCGTACCCGGAAACGCCCGCACTGGCCATGGCGGGGCTAGGCGATCAGCTCCGGAGCGTGGCCGACGGCACCCGGCCGGATCTGGACCCGGAATGGCAGGCCGCCCTGCGGACGCTCTGGCGCCGGCCGGACACCTCGGCCGCCCTGCGGGAGATGCTCGCTCCCTGTCTTGGCCCCGCCGAACCCCGGCATATTTCCCCGGAAACCGCCCTGCGCCTCTTCCATGGGGAACGGGTTTCCATCAGCCGCCTGGAATGCTACGCCGGATGCCCCTACAAGCATTTCCTTCGTTACGGGCTGCGTCCCGTGGTACAGGATGCCTACACCTTTTCCGCGGCGGATGCGGGGGATTTCTTCCACCAGGCCCTGGACCGATATATCCGCGCCGCTGTCCGGGAACCCGCCTGGCCCGCCCTGCCGGAGGAACGGGTCAGCCGGATCATGGACGCGATTCTCTCCCGGCTGACGGAGGAATGGGCCGAAAGCCCGCTGAACGCGGACGCCCTCAGCCGCTGGCAGGGGGATGAATACCTGCGCCGCGTGCGTCATGCCGCCTCCACGCTGACCCGTTTTGCCGCCAACAGCGACTTCGAAATTGTGGGAACGGAAATCGCCTTCGGCGAGGCGGAAGGGCTCCCTCCGCTGGTGCTGACCCTCTCCGACGGCTCCCGGGTCGCCCTGCGGGGGAAAATTGACCGGCTGGACCGCTTCGACGGGCCGGATGGCCGCTATCTCCGGGTCCTGGATCTGAAAAGCAGCGAGAAGAACCTGGAGCCGGCAAAAATGCTGACCGGCGAGCAGCTGCAGCTGATGATCTACCTGCGCGCCGCCCTGCGGAACGAGCCCGGCGCCCGGCCCGCCGGCGCGCTGTATTTTCCCATTCAGGACGCGGAGGTTCCGGCAAAGGATCCGGAGGAAGCGGAAACCCTGCGTCTGAAGGAGCTGCAGCTCCGGGGCGTCGTCAGCCGGGAGGAAGACGTGCTCCATGCCATGGATCGGGATCTGTCCCCCTTCTCCCTGCCAAAGGTGCTGAATCAGGACGGTTCCCTGTCCAAATCCGCCAGATGGGTGCTGGAAGAAAAAACGCTCCTGGCCCTGACGGACGCCGCCGTGCGCCGCGCCGCGGCCCTCTGTGAGCAAATCCGTTCCGGCGTCATCCCGGCCTCTCCTTCCGTGGAAAGCGATCGCTCCTCCGCCTGTACTTTTTGTGAATTTTCCGCCCTCTGTCCGAAGCGGAAGGAGGACGAACGCCCCCTGCCCAAAGGGATCACCTTCGCCGATGCCGCGGCCGAGGAAGCAAATAACCCATTGCGCAATCCGGAAAAATAGGCTATAATGACTTCAGCAAAAACCTACAAGGAGGTTGATCCCCATGATACAGGTAATCGCGGGCAAGAAGGGTTCCGGAAAAACGAAGCGCCTGATTGACCTGACCAACGCCACCGCCCGGGAGGCCGTCCACGATGTGATCTTCCTGGATGACGACAATCGCTATATGTACGATGTGGACCACAAGGTCCGCTTCATTAACGCGGAAGACTATTTTGTTCATTCCACGGATATGTTCGTCGGTTTTGTTTGCGGTATTCTCAGCTCCAATTACGACGTTGGCACCATCTTTATCGATGCCTTCCTGAAGCTCTGCCGGAAGGATCTGGCCGAGACGGAGCCCGTGGTCAATCTGCTGGCCACCCTCGGCGCAAAGCAGAATGTGGATTTCGTGCTCAGCGTCAGCGCAGACCCGGAGGAGCTGCCCGAATTCCTGAAGCAGTATCTGATCTGATTCCTGTTTTCGCCGGATGAAGCTTCTCTTCATCCGTAAAACGGAAGGGGCGGCCGCCGTTTGGCGCCGCCTCTTTCCATGAACGGAGGCTTGACCTTTTCATGTCCTTTTTTTCCACCCGCGGCGGCAGCTGTGTCACCGCCAGCCAGGCCATTCTCCGGGGTCTCGCGCCGGACGGCGGCCTTTTTGTTCCCGCCATGTTTCCCCAGGTTTCCCTGGGGGAGATCGCGGATCTGGGGCAGATGCCCTATCCGCAGCGGGCCCGGGATATTCTCGCCCGGTATCTGGAGGATTTTTCCAGCCGTGAAATCGAAGAAGCGGTTTCCGCCGCCTACAGCCCGGACCGGTTTGACGATCCCGCCATCGCGCCGCTGAAGCCGCTGGATGATCAGACCTGGGTCCTGGAGCTTTTCCACGGGCCGACCCTGGCTTTCAAGGATATGGCCCTGCAGCTTCTCCCCCACCTCACCACCCTCAGCGCCCGCAAAAACGGCGAGCAGCGGGAGGTATCCATCCTGGTGGCCACCAGCGGGGATACGGGCAAGGCCGCGCTGGAAGGCTTCCGGGATGTGCCCGGCACCAGCTGCACCGTCTTCTATCCCCTGGACGGGGTCAGCGATGTGCAGCGCCTGCAGATGGTCACCACCGGCGGCGGCAATACCCATGTCATCGCCGTGAAGGGCAATTTTGACGATGCCCAGACGGGCGTCAAGGCCCTCTTCAGCTCCGCGGAATTCGCGGCGGAGATGGACCGGCGTGGCCGGGTGCTTTCCTCGGCTAACAGCATCAACTTCGGCCGTCTGGTGCCCCAGGTGGTGTACTATTTCTCCGCCTACGCGGACCTGGTCGCCCGGGGCGCCGTCCGCTGCGGGGATCCGGTGAATTTCTGCGTCCCCACCGGCAACTTCGGCAACATCCTCGCCGCTTATTACGCCCATCAGATGGGCCTGCCCGTGGGCCGGCTGATCTGCGCCAGCAACCGGAATAATGTCCTGACCGATTTCTTCACCAGCGGCATCTATTCCACCCATCGCCTGTTCTTCAAGACCAAGAGTCCCAGCATGGACATCCTGGTCTCCAGCAACCTGGAGCGGCTGCTCTTTGAGGCGGCGGACCGGGACGGCGAACTGGTCAAGACCTGGATGCGGCTGCTGAAGGACTGCGGCTCCTACAGTGTGGGCGATCAGCGCCGGGAATGGATGGAAAGCGTCTTCTGGGGCGGCTGCGCCGATGATAACGCCACCCTGGCGGAAATCGGTACCCGTTTCCATCAGGATCATTATCTGATGGACACCCATACGGCCGTGGCCAGCAATGTGCTGCGCCAGTACCGCCAGGCGAAGAACGATCCCACGCCCACGGTGCTGGTTTCCACCGCCAGCCCCTACAAATTCTCCAGGGATGTGCTCTCCGGCATCGCCGGCACCGCCGCGGCGGAACATCTGGATGCCTTCGCCTGCAGCGCCGAGCTGGAGAAGCGCTCCGGCGTGCCCATGCCCGATCAGGTCCGCCGCCTGCGGGATCTGCCCATCCGCCACCGCGCGGAATGCGAAGTAGATGGCATGGGCCAGGCCGTGCTGGATGCCTTCACCTGACCGTCCTTCATCCTCCGTGCTTAAGAAACGCAGTTTGATTCCAATCAGCGTGAAAGCATTCCTGAAAGCAGCGCGCTGCCCCGTACAGGGCAGCGCGCTCTTCTTATGCCATTCCCGGCAAGCCGTCTCCACAGGTCCTCCCCCAGACTGTCATCGGGAGTGCCCTGTCCACGCCTTCCTTATTCCTTATTGAGGATGCTCCGAATAAAATTCCGGCTCCGTTCCTCTTTCGGATTGCTGAAGAATTCCCCCGTCGGCCCCGCTTCAATCACCCGGCCGCCATCCATGAAAATGATCTTGTTGCTCACGTTCCGGGCAAACTCCATTTCGTGGGTCACCACCAGCATGGTCATGCCATCCTGGGCCAGCTGCCGCATCACGTTCAGCACCTCGCCGATCAGCTCCGGATCCAGCGCGCTGGTGGGCTCATCAAAGTAAATGATTTCCGGCCCTGTGGCCATGCCTCTGGCGATGGCGACCCGCTGCTGCTGTCCGCCGCTGAGGGAGATGGGATAAGCGTCCGCCTTTTCCAGCATGCCCACCCGCAGCAGCGCGTCCCGGGCAATCCGCTCCGCCTCCGCCCGGTTCATTCCCCGGCCGCTGGTCAGTCCCAGGGTCACGTTCTGCAGCACGGTCTTGTTCAGAAAAAGATTGTAGTTCTGGAAAACAAACGCCGTTTTCCGCCGGATCGCCACAATTTCCTCCTTACGGGCGCTGTGCATGTCATGCGTCTGCCCGTCCAGAGTCAGCGTGCCTCCGTCCGCCCGCTCCAGAAAGTTGATGCAGCGCAGCAGCGTCGTCTTGCCGGACCCGGATGGACCCAGGATCGCGATCACGTCCCCCTTGTTTACTTCCAGGCTGATGTCCTTCAGCACAGGATTGTCCCCAAAGCTCTTCCGGACATTCCGGATCTCCAGCATGCTCATCGAACCCCTCCATAACTGCTGAGCTTCTTCTCACCCCAGCGCTGCAGCACCGTCAGCAGGGAGCAGAAGGCCAGGTAAATCAGCGCCACCTCGGTATAAAGCGCCAGGGTTTCATAGACACGGCCGTTGATAACAATGGCCTGCCGGAACATTTCCGTCACCGTAATGGTGGAGGCCAGGGAGGTCTCCTTCACCATGGAAATCAGGCTGTTGAACAGGGAGGGAAACGCCGTCCGGAAAGCCTGCGGCAGCACCACATGCCCCATGATCTGCATGTAATTCAGCCCCACGCAGTATCCGGCTTCCATCTGCCCGCTGGGCACGGCCTCCATGGACGCCCGCATGGTTTCCGCCAGATACGCGCCTTCGTTGATACCGAAAACCATCACCACCGTTGGAAAAGCGTCCAGATAAATCCCCACGCTTGGCAGCCCGTAATATACCAGGTACAGCTGTACCAGCAGGGGCGTGCAGCGCACAATCCAGATGTAAATCCGGCAAAGCCGCTGCAGCCCCTTGACATGGGCATACTGAATCATTGCCGTCGCCACGGCGATCAGCATGGCCAACGCAAAGGAGAGAACCGTCAGGGGAATGGTCATCGTGAAGAACTTCTCAATCAGCTGAGGAAAGGCGTCCCGCACGATCTGGATAACTCTTTCGTTCATCTTGCTTCCTTACGCTCTGTCTTTTTTCCCGGATTGACCCGTCCGTCACAGCTTTTGAAAGGGGAGCAGTTTTCCAACCGCTCCCCCCGTGTGGCTCCCCGCGCCCTGCTCAGTCCGGATTGGTCAGATCCGCACCGAAGTACTTCATGCTCAGCTCCGCCAGGCGGCCATCGTCCCGCATCGCCTGCAGCGCGTCATTCACCGCCGCCAGCAGCGTGTCCGTCCGCGCGGTTTTCTGTACGGGAAATACGTTGATATCTCCTTCCAGGTACTGTACGATCTTGATGGGGGCGTCCGGATGCTCCTTCAGATAGTCTTCAATGCTGACCTTCGCGTTGATGGTGGCATCCACCCGTCCCTGGATCACCTGCTGAATCGTATCCGCCAGGGTGTTCACGCCCACGACTTCCGCGCCGTATTCCTCCGCGAGACCCGCGTAAATGCTGGAGATCGTGTTCGCGGTCTTCTTCCCCGCCAGATCTTCTACCTTCTGGATCGACTCATTGTCTTCCCGGGTCACCAGCACGCTGGGCGTATACAGATAAGGGGTTGAGAAATTGTATTTTTCCTCTCTTTCCGCGGTGTAGCTGACACCGTTGCACGCGATGTCAAACCGTCCGCCCTCCACGCCGGCCAGGATGGAATCCCAGTCCGTCTCCTGGAAGCTAGCTTCCACCCCCAGCGCGTCGGCGATGGCCTGGCCGATCTCCACGTCGTACCCCATCAGCACGTTATTCTCGTCATGATAGGTATAGGGAGCCCAGTCCCCCTCGGTCGCAATGATGATATATCCGCGTTCCTGAATCTGCGCCAGCAGGTCCGTCTCTTCCGCCAGGCATACACCCAACGCCGCCGCCAGCATGATGGCCAGCAGTGTAATGATCGTCTTCTTCATCTTTTCCGCTCCTTTTTCCGTATTCCCGCCGGATTCTGACCGACGAGTTGTCCTCATCTTACCATAACCGCCTTGGTTGTCAAGCGTACAAGCGCCGTGTTTTTGATGTTTTCTGCCGTTTTTTTGTTTTCTGTCCCCCGAAAAAATCCATTGACAGATCAGCCTGTTTTGACTATTCTTTTCCCGGGATAAGTCCCCAACCGAGAATGAGGAGGAACGATCATGGAAAACAACAAGCGTCCGGAATCCATGGAGCGGATCACGACCCCTGCCCTGGCCGAAGCGTTTATTGCCGATCAGCTGCAGGCCATCCGCGCCCAGGTAGGTGACAGCAAGGTGCTGCTGGCCCTGTCCGGCGGGGTGGACAGCTCCGTCTGCGCGGCCCTGCTGATTCGTGCCATCGGCCAGAATCTGGTGGCGGTGCACGTGAACCACGGCCTGCTGCGCAAGGGTGAACCCGAGCAGGTCATCGAGGTTTTCCGGAATCAGCTGAACGCCAATCTGGTCTATGTGGACGCGGTCGATCGTTTCCTGAATAAACTGGCCGGCGTGGCCGATCCGGAGCAGAAGCGGAAGATCATCGGCAAGGAGTTTATCGACGTCTTTGCGGAGGAAGCCGCCAAACAGGACGGTATCCGCTTCCTGGCGCAGGGCACCATCTATCCGGACATTCTGGAATCCGACGGTGTCAAGAGCCATCACAACGTGGGCGGCCTGCCACCGGAGCTGAACTTCGAGCTGGTGGAGCCCGTCAAGTTCCTGTACAAGGACGAAGTCCGCGTGGTCGGCAACGCCCTGGGCCTGCCGGACAGCATGGTCTACCGTCAGCCCTTCCCCGGCCCCGGCCTCGGCGTCCGTTGCGTTGGCGCCATTACCCGTGACCGTCTGGAAGCCGTCCGGGAGTCCGACGCCATTCTTCGGGAAGAGTTCGCCAGCGCCGGCCTGCAGGGAAAAGTCTGGCAGTATTTCACCGTCGTGCCGGATCTGAAGTCCACCGGCATCAAGGATAACAAGCGTACCTGGGACTGGCCCGTCGTTCTCCGCGCCGTCAACAGCGTGGACGCCACCTCCGCCACCATCGAGGAAATCCCCTACGCGCTCCTTGGCAAAATCACGAACCGCATTCTCGCCGAAGTCAAAGGCGTCAACCGCGTCCTCTATGACCTGAGCCCCAAGCCCGTCGCCACGATCGAGTGGGAATGAGTGCCGGAACGGCGAAACCCCTTATGCCACAACGCTTTCAGCCCTCTCCAAAGTGGCTCTGATAAAGAAATGATAAAGTTTTCCGGAAAAAGGTCACATTGATCCAGCGTCCAGTGGTTGTGGGGTAAATGACCGAAAACGGAAAACGGAATCAGGAAAAACTACAGATTTGTATGATTCAGCCCTCCGCTGTGGATTGATCATCCGCAGATCGGAGGGCTTTTTGTGTCAGTCTTTATTCTTCGGTTTTCGTTCCACAATTCGCCATTGTCGCTCTGCTTCACTTCGTTTGCAGAGCTCTGTGGCTCATTGGAGTTTCGCCTCG
>JAFUGS010000080.1 GCA_017469265.1 Clostridia bacterium | reverse complement strand
TTCATCAGGCCTGCCGCTTTTCCTTCGCCCTTCATCTGTGCCTGAAAGCGCTGCAAAGCATAGATAGCTGAATTAACAACGCGAACAGTTCCATCTTCTACAACAAAGGTAACACGGTCGCCAGTGTTTATACCCAAAATGTTACGGATATTCTTTGGTATTGTAACCTGTCCTTTAGCCATGACGCGAGCATCATTCACAATAGCTGCTTCTGACATGTTCATGCCTCCTTACGATAAGTAGGAAAGTAGGGATTTCCTACTTCATTATAACCCTAACTTTTCTTTTTGACAATATGAAATCAGTGCGCATTAAACACGCTCTTGGCAAGACTGCTGGTCTTAAACAGCGTGAAGCACAGAAGGACCGTATACCCGATATAAGTCCATACGGCGCTCGTTACATCGTCTGTAATCGCAATGTTCTGAACCAGTGTCGCATAGATCGCAACGCAAACCATGATCAGGAAGGCCTGGAACCCCAGCGCAAACAGGCTGCGCAGATAGTTCTGACCCATTTGCCCCCATTCACGGTTCATCATGCTTGACATAGGGATCGGAGCGACCGACGTGACCATATAGATCTCAATCATGCGCCCGTAGACAACAATGAAAATACAGATTGTCAGCACCCAGGTGATAATGCCCATGAGCATGGACTGGAACCACATTCCAAACAACGGTCCGATATTGCTTGTCAGAAATTCAGGGCCGCCAATCAAAGAAGTGCATAGCAAACAGGCCTCTGAGAGGCGAAAATTGTAGGGGGTAGCCTAACTGGCCAGCAAAGCCTCCAGTGAAATGGAGCCTTCCGGCACTACGCCAAGAGAGACAAGAAGTTTTACAGCATTCTGGTAACGATTCTTTTCACTGGCACGCATGGCAACGAGTTTGCTCCGGTATCTGGTAAATTCCCGAAGAATCCGGATATTCTTACCAGGGATGTAGCTGCTGGGTACAAGGCCCATTCGGAACAGGTTTCCGATCCATTTGGAGTCCTTTTTATCATCTTTGTTGCCCTTGACAGCAGAAACCCATTTGGGGTTTGCGATGACAACATTGACAATTCCTTCAAGGACATTCCAGACGGGAACCTAATACTTACCGGTACTTTCCATGCAGACATCCTTGCAGTTGTTGTCAAGGAGCCACTGCTTAAAGTCAAAACAGAACTCATCGCTCATAAGGTAATGGGTTGTACATGCCCCCTTTCCGGAGAGAAACTCCAGGGTGATTTTCCGGCAGGGATTACTGGAAGCAAGCAATACGGCGCAGGAGTGTTCGCACTGGTGAACACACTGCTTACCGTAGGCTACGTAAGCGTAGATCGGACCAAACAGCTGCTGTCCTGTTTACGTATTCCGATCAGCACCGGTGCCATACAGAATATGTTGAAAAAAGCGGCTGTAGCAGCAGTAGAACCAGTTGATAGAATCAAGGGCAAGGTGTCCAACAAGGGTGTCGTTAACTTTGATGAAACCGGATTGCGTGTAGCCGGATCACTCCATTGGCTCCATTGCGCCTGCAGCGGTCCGTGGCGTTTCTATACCGTGCACGAGAAGCGCGGCGAGGAAGGCATGGAAGCCATGGGTATACTTCCCCGTTTCACAGGAGTTGCCGTCCATGATTTCTGGTCCTCCTACAAAAAGTTCAAGAATGCACTCCATGCCATGTGCTGTCAGCATCTTGAACGTGAACTGGTATTTGCCGAGGAAACAGGAAACCAAAGGTGGGCCAAGAAACTTCGGAAGCTGCTGCAGGGAATGTGCCATGCGAAGAACCTGCTGATGGCGGAAGGGAAAACATCCTTCACAAATGAAGAACTGCAGCAATACATGAAACAGTATGACAGTATTGTTGCAAAGGGTCTGGCAGCGAACCCGCTGCCGGAACGGAAACCGGGAAAGCGAGGGAGGTTGAAGAAAGGAAAGATACGTTGCCTCCTGGAAAGATTCCAGGATTTTAAAGCGGATATCCTCCGATTCGCAACCGATTGGCGCGTTCCCTATACCAACAACGCCGCGGAACAGGCAATTCGGTTCGCCCGGGTCAAGGAGAAGGTATCCGGTTGCTTTAGAACCGAAAAGGGTGCCAAACAATTTGCACGTGTGCTGAGTTTCATCTCAACAGCGGTGCGTCATGGCATCTCTTCTTTTGATGCCTGTCTTTCTCTGCGCAATGGTACTTGTTGCTCTTGCGCTGGTCGAAGGCTGGGACGACTGAACAGTTACGTTGAAAAGAAAAATCCGTCAGGTTTTCAACGTTTTGTTGCTCCTGACGGATCTTCTGCACACCCGGCGGGATTCGAAGTCCGCAACCTCAATCGGCGCGACTGCCCACTGGGCAGTAAGGAATCGCGCACGCACCGCGGAGTCGTAGTCACGACTCTCGCGCACCGCGCGCGGCAGCGCTTGTTTCGGTTGAGAAAGAAATCGATGAGATTTCCGCCACCGGCGGTAATCGATTTCTTTCCCACGGCCTGTCGCTTAGGAGGCGATCGCGCTGTTCTACTGAGCAATTGGTGCACGAAATTCGCTGAGAGAGGGATTTCTGCATTAAAAATGTATTTTATGCAAAAACAGTGCATAATAGACGCATAAAATCCTTGACATTCCGTTGGAAAGCGGTATAATGTTGCAAAATCTCGGCGGCGAGGGGGCTGATGCCATGACGAAGGTGTTTATCGACGGCGGATCCGGGACCACGGGGCTGCGGCTGGCGGAACGGCTGCGGGGGCGGAAGGACCTGGAGATGATTACCCTGTCGGCGGAACGGCATCGGGATCCCGCCGCCCGGGCGGAGGCGCTGAACGCGGCGGATATCGCGTTTCTGTGCCTGCCGGACGACGCGGCCCGGGAGGCGGTGGGCATGGTTCAGAGCGGGAAGGTGGCGGTGATCGACACCTCCACGGCTCACCGGGTGGATCCGGCCTGGTGCTACGGCATGCCGGAGCTGCCGGGGAAAAGGGAAAAAATTCAGAAGGCGCGAAGGGTGGCCAACCCCGGGTGCCACGCCAGCGGGGTCATCGCCCTGCTGGTTCCGCTGCTGGCGGGAGTCATCCTGCGGCCGGAGGCGGAGCTGACCTGCACGTCCCTGACCGGGTACTCCGGGGGCGGAAAGAAGATGATCGCGGAATACGAGGGGGCGGAGGCTTCGCCGCTGCTGAGCGGGGGAAGACTGTACGCCCTGACCCAGGGGCACAAGCACCTGCCGGAGATCATGGCCGCCTGTGCGGGGCTGAAAAAGACGCCGGTGTTTAACCCGATCGTGACGCCCTGCTTCGCGGGAATGGAGGTCATCATCGGGCTGCACCGGGATCAGCTGAACGGGACGCAGGCCCAGGTGGAGGAGGCGTACGCCGATTTTTACCGGGAAAGCCGGATGATCCGGTTTGTGCCCGGGGCCGGGGAGGCGGGATTCCTGTCCTCCCGGGCGCTGGAAGGGCGGGACGACATGGAGATCAGCGTGGCCGGGAACGGGGAGCGGATGAACGTGATTGCCCGATTCGACAACCTGGGCAAGGGCGCTTCCGGCGCGGCGATCCAGAACATGAACCTGCTGATGGGTGTGGACGAGACCACGGGGCTGGCGCTGCCCCGGCAATAAGCCAAAGGAGAATGAAAGAAAATGATCAAGAGCATTGAGGGCGGCATCTGCGCCGCGAAAGGCTTTTCCGCTTCCGGGGTGCACTGCGGCATCCGGAAGAATCAGACGAAGAAGGACCTGGCCCTGATTTACAGCGAAAAACCGGCCCACGCGGCCGCGGTGTACACCACGAACCTGGTGAAGGGCGCGCCGCTGCTGGTGACGAAGAAGCACCTGGCGGACGGGCAGGCGCGGGCGGTGATCTGCAATAGCGGAAACGCCAACACCTGCAACGCCAACGGCGTGGAGATCGCGGAGGCCATGAGCGGCCTCATCGCCGAGAAGCTGGGCATCTCCCCGGAGGACGTGGTGGTGGCTTCCACCGGCGTGATCGGGCAGCCGCTGGATCTGACGCCCATCGCGGCGGGGATTCCCCCGCTGGTGGCGGGGCTGCGCGCGGACGGGGCCGGGTGTGACGCGGCGGCGGAAGGGATCATGACCACGGACACGGTGAAGAAGGAAGTGGCCGTGTCCTTCGAGCTGGGGGGAAAGACCTGTCACCTGGGCGGCATCGCCAAGGGGAGCGGCATGATCCATCCGAACATGGCCACGATGCTGGTTTTCCTGACCACGGACGCGGACATTTCCCCGGCGCTGCTGCAGCGGGCAATTTCCACGGACATTGCCAGCACCTTCAACATGGTCAGCGTGGACGGGGACACCTCCACCAACGACATGCTGGTGATCCTGGCCAACGGGATGGCGGGAAACCCGGAGATTCAGGAGGAGGGCGAGGATTTCGCGACCTTCATGCGGGCGCTGGGCACCGTGACGGTGGGCTTGTGCCGGATGATCGCCGGGGACGGCGAGGGCGCCACAAAGCTGCTGGAATGCGCGGTCAGCGGCGCGGCGGATCTGCAAACCGCCCGGGTGGTGGCGAAATCCGTCATCACCTCCAGCCTGCTGAAGGCGGCCATGTTCGGCGCGGACGCCAACTGGGGCCGGGTGCTGTGCGCCATTGGATACAGCGGCGCGGCAGTGGACGTGGAGAAGATTGACGTGGCCTTCCGGAGCCCGGCGGGGGAGATTCTGGTATGCCGGCAGGGGAGCGGGGTGGACTTTTCCGAGAAGGAAGCGAAGCGCATCCTGCTGGAGAAGGAGATCGAGATTCTCGTGGACCTGCACGGCGGGGAGGTTTCCAGCCGCGCGTGGGGCTGCGACCTGACCTATGATTATGTCAGGATCAACGGGGACTACCGGACCTGACACGGGCGGCCCTGACAGACAGAAGCGAACGGGCGCCGCGGGACGGCGGCGGCGCGGGGAGGCAATGACATGAACTATCCCATTTCCAACGCGGAGCGGGCGGAGATCCTGACCCAGGCGCTGCCCTACATCCGGCAGTACAACGGCAAGATCGTGGTCATCAAATACGGCGGCAACGCCATGGTCAGCGAGACGCTGCGCCAGCAGGTGATGGAGGACATCGTGCTGCTGTGGCTGATCGGTGTGCGGGTGGTGTTGGTGCACGGCGGCGGGCCGGAGATCAGCGACATGATGACCCGGCTGGGAAAGAAATCCGAATTTGTGGACGGGCTGCGGGTCACGGATCAGGAGACGGTGGACATCGTCCAGATGGTGCTGGCGGGGAAGGTGAACAAATCCCTGGTGAACCTGCTGGAGATGAAGGGCGGCCGGGCCATCGGGCTCAGCGGCATGGACGACCGGCTGATTCAGGCCACGATGAAGAACGAGAAGCTGGGGTACGTGGGCAAAATCACGGACATCCACATCGCCCCGGTGACGGACCTGCTGGAGAAGGGATACATCCCGGTGATTTCCACCCTGGGCTGCGACGAGGAGGGCCGGGTGTACAACATCAACGGGGACACCGCCGCGGCCTATATCGCGGGGGCGTTGCGGGCGGAGCGGATGATCCTGATGACCGACATCGCCGGGATCCTGCGGGACAAGGAGGACCCGGCGTCCCTGATTCCCCGGGTGACGGAGAAGAAGATTGAGGAGCTGAAGCGGGAAGGGGTCGTCAGCGGCGGCATGCTGCCGAAGGTGGACTGCTGCGTGGAGGCGCTGCGGGCCGGCGTGCGGAACGTGGTCATCATGGACGGGCGGATTCCCCACTCCATCCTGATGGAGCTGCTGACGGATGAAGGCGCGGGAACCATGGTCATGGGAGGCGAAGCGGAATGAGCGGACAGTTTTCACCCCTGCGGGAGATGGATCAGCGGTATGTGGCCCATACCTACCGGCGGTTCCCGGTGGAGATCGAACGGGGAAGCGGGTCGGAGGTTTTTGACGGGAACGGGAAAAGATACATCGACATGGGATCCGGCATCGGGGTTACCGCCTTCGGCATCGCGGATCCCGTGTGGCAGGAGGCCGTGATCCGGCAGGTGGGGCAGGTGCAGCACATGTCGAACCTGTACTATACCCGGCCCTGCGCGGAGCTGGCGAAGATGCTGTGCGAAAAGACGGGCATGGAGAAGGTGTTTTTTTCCAACTCCGGCGCGGAGGCCAACGAGTGCGCCATCAAGGTGGCCCGGAAGTTTCAGGCGGAGCGGAAGGGGCCGGACTGCGCCACCATCGTGACGATGAAGAACAGCTTTCACGGCCGGACGCTGACCACCCTGGCGGCCACCGGGCAGGACCATTATCACGAGCTGTTCCAGCCCCTGACGCCCGGATTCCTTTCCGTGGCGCCGGAGGAGGTGGACCAGCTGGCGAACCCGGAGAAGATCGCCGCGGTGATGATTGAATGCATCCAGGGCGAGGGGGGCGTGGTGCCGCTGGCGCCGGAAACGCTGGCGCGGATCGCGGCCTTCACGAAGGAAAACGACATCCTGCTGATGGTGGACGAGGTGCAGACCGGCAACGGCCGCACGGGGAAGCTTTATTCCTACATGCATTACGGCCTGGCGCCGGACGTCGTGTCCACGGCCAAGGGCCTGGCGGGGGGACTGCCCCTGGGGGCCACGCTGCTGAGCGGAAAGGTGCAGGATACCCTGGGATACGGAGATCACGGGTCCACCTTCGGCGGCAACCCGGTGTCCTGCGCCGGGGCGCTGTCCATCCTGTCCCGGCTGGACGACGGGCTGATGACGTCCGTCCGGGAGAAGGGCGCGTACCTGATGGACCGTTTCCGCGCCGCGCCGGGGGTGAGCGAGGTGACGGGGCTGGGGCTCATGGTGGGCTTCCGGTGCGCGCGCCCGGCGGGGGAAGTCGTGGCGGCGGCCATGGAGAAGGGCGTCCTGTGCCTGACGGCGAAGGACAAGGTCCGGCTGCTGCCGGCGCTGAACATTTCCTGGGAGCTGCTGCGGGAGGCGGCGGACATCCTGTGCGCCTGCATGGCCTGAGAAGGCGCGGCGCTGTCCCGATCCGCCCGCGGAAAGCGCCCGCGGCGGCTGAGACGAAGACGGTGAAATCCGGCGGAGAGATGGGACGATTTAAGGTTGCAAATTCCATGCGCGGATGGTAAAATCTTGTCGGTGAAAACCTGAGGCAGGTTGTTCCCGCGGGATCATCCGCGGACGACATATTACATCATGAATTCGGAGGTTCTCTGGTATGAAGAAACTGATTGCTCTGGTACTGTGTCTGATGATGGCTGCGGCGCTGATGCCCGCGTCCGCGGAGGGCGCGGTGAAGACCGGCGTGGCCGCGGTGGTGGCGCTGACCCCCGCCGACGCGACGGAAAACAAGGACGGACAGGTGCGCAACGAGGTGACCATGGCGGCGGTGGCCGTGGATGAGAACGGCGTGATCACCGATTGCAGGATTGACGCGTACCGCGCGGACATCAAGTTCAGCCAGAAGGGCGAGCTGGTGGAAGGCACGGAGCTGCGCACCAAGAACGAGATGGGCGCGGACTACGGCATGGGCGCCATCGCGCCGAAGGGCGAGTGGAACGCGCAGGCGGAAGGCTTCGCGGCCTACTGCGTGGGCAAGACCCTGGATCAGATCAAGGGCATCGCCCTGACCGACGGCAAGGCGACGGATGAGGACATTCTGGCCACCACCACCATCGGCATCGGCGACTTTGTGGAAGTGGTGGCCCTGGCCGTGGAGAAGGCCGCGGATCACGGCGCCCAGGCGGGCGACGCCCTGTACCTGGTGGCCACG
>JAFUGS010000079.1 GCA_017469265.1 Clostridia bacterium | reverse complement strand
CGCCGGCGCCGCGGTCTGCTGCGGGCCGGAATTGGTCACGGAGATGGTCGGCACGCCGGTTCCGAAAAGGTTCTGGGTCTCGATGACCACCGTGTCCGGCGTTACCTCCACGGTCGCCGTCGGCGCCAGGGTCTGGAAGGGCGGCAGATTGCCGCTGGAGGTCTGATAGCCGCCGTTATTGACGTCATCCGGCGCGATGTAGCATCCCGCCAGCGTCAGGCACAATCCGAGGCACGCCGCCAGCATCAGCCGCTTTCCCGCGGCTCCCCGCCCGCCGGTACGGCGGCGCTCCGCCGGAAGGGAGGCCCGCTCCCCTGTCCGCGCGGGTAAGCACATCGGTCTCCGCGCTGTCCTTTCTGTCCGTTTCACGGTTTTCTCCCCCTTTCCGTCCGTTTGTTTCACGGTTTTCCGCGCCGGATCCGGCAGCATACACGCCACGATCCGTCCGTTCCCGGCCTTACCCGTCAGGGCGCGCTGTCCGGAACGGTCGGAAACAGCTCCGTAAAGGTGTTGTAATGATCCTCCGTATACCAGACCCGGCCGTCGCTGCTGTAGATAATCCGGTACGCGTTTCGCTTTCCGCGGGTGTAATAGCAGTCTGCCTCATGATAGGTCAGCCCCTTTTCCACGGGCAGCTTCCCCTCGTAATTGCCAAAGTAGTCCCCGCCGATGCTCTTGCCCGGCGCGATTTTGCTGAGATCCAGGCCGCTGTCCCACCCCAGCGCGCGGGCTTCCTTTTTGGTGATGAAGTTCTCCGGCAGTTCCCCGTGGGCGAACAGGTAATCCGCGATGCTCTGGGGATCGATGATCGGTCCCTCCGGCACGGGGGTCGGGGTCACCGCGGGGCTGGCCGTCGTTTCCGACAGCGCCTCCGGCGTCGCGGCGGCTTCCCCGGCCGCCGGGGACGGGGTGGGCGTGTTCTTTTTCTTCCGGCTCTTCGCCGCAAGCTCCATCTGAACGCTTCCGCCCGCCGGATCCGCGAAGCTCATCACCGCGTCGCCGAAGACCAGCAGCAGCGCCAGGGTCAGCGCCAGCGCGGCGCGCAATGCTCTTTTCATGGTTCTTCCCCTTCCTTCTCCGTCCCCTCACGGCCTTTACTTGTGATATCGTTCCCCGGCCAGGATTTTCTCCGCCCGGTACAGCTGCTCCAGCAGCATGACCCTGGCCAGCTGGTGGGGAAAGGTCATCCGGCTCATGCTCATTTCCGCGTCCGCCCGGCGAAGCACATTCTCTCCCAGGCCCAGGCTGCCGCCGATGATGAACACCAGGCGGCTCACCCCCTGGTTTTTCGCCTCGCCGATTTCCCACGCCAGCTCCGGGCTGCTGCGCTGCCTTCCGGGAATCGTCAGGGCGATCACCCGGTCTCCGGGGCGCAGCCGCTGGAGAAGGGTTTCCCCTTCCCGGGTTTTCAGCTTTTCCTCCTCCGCGGGGGATGCCCCCTCCCGTTCCGGCAGGTCCGGCAGCTCGATTTCCTCATATTTCCCAAAGCGGCTGAGCCGCTTCAGATACTCGTCTGCCATCTGCCGGTAAGGCTTTTCCCGCAGCTTTCCGACGGACAGAACCGCGATGTTCATCCCTTCATCCCTCCCGCTTCTCAGGCCTGGGGAGTCCCCGTGCCGTTTTCCCGGCCGCGCCTCAGATCAGCGGGAGGTTCCGCAGATGAATCAGGGCGTTTTCCAGATTGGCTCCCAGGCACAGCGCAAAGACGATCACGGTCATGATCTCCCCCGCCGCCGCCGCTCTTTTCCGGATGCCGTGGGGCCACATGACTGCCAGCAGGGCCGGCGCCCAGAGGGGGATAAAGTAACGGGGCTGCATGCCGGTCACCGCGCCGCCCACCGGGCTGGAGGCGATGTACTGGGCGTAGATCAGCGCCAGCTCCGCCAGCGCGACGATCAGGCCCAGGGTCACGCGGCGGCCCGGGGTCAGCGGGCTCCGGTCCGTCCAGCTTTCCCCGCAGGTACACAGGGGCGCCGCCAGCAGCATCAGAATCAGGTACAGATCCCGCAGCCCTGGCAGGCCGTAATCCACATAAGCCCAGAAATCCATCCATTCCGCCGTGAGGAAGTACAGGTTCTCCGCCGCGTATCGCACGGGCTTCAGGCCGCTGCCCAGCGGATCCGCCAGCATTCCCTGGATCTGCGCCCCCGCGTTCGTGTCCGAAAAGCGCAGATCGCCGGAAAGCACATCGTCATAGGCGCCGGGCATTTTCATGGCCGCGAAGCACCAGACCATCAGGCAGACCGCGCAGATCCGGAACAGCCATTTCTCCCGTCCGCCGCCAAACCGGGCCGCGGGAATCAGCAGCAGGCTGAGCAGCGTCAGGCTGTAGGCCGGCTTCGCCACGGTTCCCAGGGAAAACAGCGCCAGAAGCGTCATGGCCCGAAGGGTGGACAGGCGTTCCTCCCGCGCCAGCGTCTCCAGCAGCAGCGCCGTTCCCAGCAGCACGCTGCCCGCCACCGCGGTGTCATAGGTCATGCTGGTGGCCTGGAAGATCATCAGGGGGATGGAACCCGCCAGAAAGAAGGAAACCTTGTACCTGGGCGCGTGCTTCACCGCCAGCGCGCACATCCCGGCGTAGCAGAGCGCGCTCATGATCACGGCGCAGCGGTAGGCAAAACCCGCGTCCGTCCTGACCACCAGGCCGATCAGCTCCCCCAGGTTATATCCCAATGACAGGGGAAGGTACCCCGGATGCCAGGTGATCACGCTGTTCAGGCATTTCCGCAGCCCGCCGCCGGAAACCAGCGCCTGGCTCAGCACCCAGTAGGAGTGGACATCCTCGTCCCAGGTGGCCCAGGAATCGTCCACCAGAAAAGCGGGTTTCCGGAGCGCGACCAGCAGGCTCACGCCGAAAATCAGTCCAAAGGTCCCCCAGGGCAGCAGCGAAGCCACGGTCGTCCGCTTCCGCCGCCGGATCCGCCGCTCCGGATCCGGTCCGGTCACCGGCGCCGCCGCCAGCAGCGCCAGCCCCAGGGCAAAATAGAGCAGCACCGGATTCCGGCTGACCACGATGCCGGATTCCTTCAAAGCGGGCAAAAACGCCCCCTCCTCGTCCGTATCCCCCTGCAGGCTGACGGTTCCCTCCCCCGCCGCCGTCACGGTCAGGGTATAGGCCGTCCCCTGCTGAAAGCTGCCCGTCAGCCGCAGGCTGTCCTCCTCGCCCAGCTCCGCGACGGCCTGGGTCACGGCAGCGGCTTCCGCCCCCGCCGCGTCGGTCAGGACCGCGGTCAGCGTCATCTCCCGGGCTTTTTTCAGGCCCTTCAGGTAAACCCGCAGCTCATTGCTGCCGGCCAGCGCCGGCGTCCAGGGGCAGGAAAAGCTGTCCCCCTCCTCCAGCTGCCATTTCTGATGCCCGCTGTTCGTGGGCAGCTCCCGTTCCTCCCGGCCCGGCAGCAGAAAAAAGCTGAGCGTCAGCAGCAGCGCCAGCGCCGCGGCGGTGATCCGCGCGATTCTTCCCTTCATGACGGTCGCTTTCCTCCCCGTTTCGCCGCATCCTTCGGTTCCAGCCCCGGCAGGCCGCGGCCGCGGCCCGGAGCGTACCTTTCAGTTTATGCCCAGCCCTCCGCTTTGTCAAGGAAAGCGTAAAGGCCGATCCCCGCCGCGATGGCCAGATTCAGGGAATCCACCTTCTCATTGCTGGGAATCCGCACCGGCTGGCCCACCCGGGCAAACGAAGCCGGCAGCCCCCTGCCCTCGTTGCCGAAGATCAGCGTCCGGCGTGCCCGCGGGGGCCGGCGGAGCGCTTCCGCCAGCGGGATGGACGCGTCCAGCATGAAGGGGTAGTAATCCCGGTCGCCCATCCGCCCGGCGTAATCCTCAAAGCTTTCATACACCCGCACCCGCAGCCGGAAAAGGCTGCCCATGCTGGCCCGCACGGTCCGGGGATCGAACGGATCCACGCAGGGGCGCACCAGGGCCACATCCTCCGTGCCCAGCCCCAGGGCGGTCCGCAGGATTGTGCCCACATTGCCGCTGTCGCCGGGCTGGTGCAGCAGCACATGCGGCGCCTCCGGATCCAGCGCGTCCGAAAACTTCTCAAACACCGCCGCGGCATAACAGTTTTCCTTGCCGCTGATCCGGGCCAGCGCCCGGTCCGCGGTTTCCACCCGGATGCCCCGTTCCTCCGCCAGGGCCGTCAGCTTTTCTACGCCCTCCCGGCCCGCCGCGGCGGAATGAATCAGCAGCCGGCGCACCCGCTCCGGCCGGTAGCGCAGGCATTCCATGCTGGGAAAGATTCCCGGGGCGTAACTGTAATCCAGCTCCGCTTTATATCCGCTCAGGGATGGCATTCCGACTTCCTCCTTCACGAGAAAACAGGCGGGACTGATTCCGCCTGTTTTCAGGGTCTCTGAAACGCTGCGCAAAAACCTGTTCCGGCCGCAATCCGCCCGCGTGAGGCCCACCCCACGCCATCCGCCCGGGGATGGTTCCGACCGGAATCCAGTCCGTCACCGTTTTCTTACCGCCGGTCCTTCAGCCGGTTCTTCTCGTCCCCGCCGGACCGGTTCGCCGCTTCCTGATTTCCCGCCAGGATGTGCTTCACCAGCGTCATCCGGAATCCCGCGTCGATAAAATCGCAGTGCTTGCAGAAGGGCACGTTCTGCCGGCCCTGCGCGATATCCTCGCGCACCTTCCGGAGCTTCGGGTTGTCCCAGCATTCCCGCAGGCTCATGGTGTTCAGGTCGCCGTAATCCGTAACCTCGTAATTGTCACAGCAGCAGAGCCCCACCTTTCCGTTAGGCATAATCCACATGTCCGTAAACGGCAGCAGGCAGGTCTCCCGGATCACCTTTTCCGTGGCCTGCTTGTTGGGCGCGGAACCCGCCCGGTTGGTCAGCACCTCCTGCAGGTAGCGCATCTGAATCACGATGTCGATGCCCTCGAACTCCTCCGGATGGTCCTTCGCGTAATCGTAAATCTGCTGGATGTTCTTATGCAGCTTGTAGTCGTTGGCGTAATTGTTGATGATCAGCTGATCCAGATAGGGCTGCAGCGCCTTCAGCTTCTCCATGTTCAGGATCAGGCCGTTGGTGGACATGAAGATGAAGCTGTCCGGCAGCTTCTCCCGGGCATACCGGTGCATCTCCACAATGCGCTTGTCCAGCAGCGGCTCGTTGTTGCCGTACAGGGTCAGATGTCCCTTGTATCCCCAGTCCGCCAGCTGATCGATGATGGATTTGTACAGATCCATATCCAGCAGCCTGAAGGGCCGCTTTTCCGCGTGAATATTCGCCGTGCAGAAAGCGCAGGTGGAATTGCACCGGTTGATGGTCTCGATGTTCACCACGTTGGGCATCGGGGCTTCCGGCTGCTCCAGAAAATATTTTGTATACTTCTCCTGCATCTTCCTGCGGGTGATAAACTGCAGTTTCAGATACGCCTCGCTGGACAGGCTCGGGTACTTCACCCGGGCCCAGAACCCGAACTTTCCCAGAAAACTGCTGATCCGAATCGCCATAAACGCTCCTTTCCCCGCCCGGCCGCGGGCATTCCCCGGGAACCGCGGTTCCGCCGCGCTTTCCCGCCGCGCGTCCGGCCGTGAGGCTTTCCTCCGCCGCTTACGATTTCCCCACTTCGTGGTATTCCTGCTCCGTGTTGACGCTCCAGATGTTGTCCTTGCTCTTCGCGCCGGAGAGGATGTTCTTCACCGTCTCGAAGGACGTGCACATGCTGTGGTCAATATTGTTGTAGCGGTGCTGCCCGTTGCGGCCCACGCAGTACAGGTTCCCGATGGTATCCAGGTAGGCCCGGAGATCGTCAATCTGGGCATAGGTGTCGAAATAGGCGGGATAGGCCTTTGTCACCCGCTCCACATGGAAATCCAGCACCTCGTCCGCGCTGTCGATCAAGCCCAGCTGCACCATTTCCCGGATGCCCATCTCGCCGAAGGCCTGATCCGTCATGGACCACATTTCATCCCCTTCGTTGCAGAAGTACTCCAGCCCCATCCAGACCGTGTGCTCCAGATCCTTCACCATGTAGGGGGACCAGTTGTTATAGATCTGGAACCGGCCCATCTGGACGCTGCGGTCATGGACGTACACCCAGTTGTCCGGCACGATGTTGCCGATGGTCTTCGTCCTGGTTTTGTTTTCCAGCTTCAGCCGGGGAATCAGCACCCCCACAGTCATATAATCCCGGTAGGGCAGCCCCTCGGCGATGGCGCGGATCTTCTCCGGCACATCGTTCATCCCGTGCACCAGATCCTTGATGGGCATGGAGGAAATGACGCAGTCGGCCGGCAGAATCCGTTCCTCCCCGTTTTCCACCACTTTCACGCCGGTAATCCGGTCGTTTTCCTTAATCACGCCCACCGCGCGGGTATTCAGAAGCACTTTTCCGCCTTTCTTCTCCACTTCGGACGCGGTCACTTCCCACAGCTGACCGGGGCCCAGCTTCGGATAGGCGAATTCCTCAATCAGGGAGGTTTCCACCTTCCGGTTCTTCTTGTGGAATTTTTTCCCGAAGATATCCTTCAGCACCGCGCGGATGCTCAGCCCCTTGACCCGCTGCGCGCCCCAGGAGGGATCAATCTCGCTGGGATGCCGGCCCCAGAGGTTCTCCGTATAGTGCTCGAAGAACATGGAATACAGCTTTTTGCCGAAGCGGTTGATGTAAAAATCCTCCAGGGATTTTTCCTCCCGCTTGTGCACCAGGGTCTTCAGATAGGAAAAGCCCACGACGATGGTCGTCCCGAAGCCCATGTTCCGGATGGTTTCCATCTTCAGGGAGATCGGGTAGTCAAAGAATTTGGCGTTAAAGAAGATCCGGCTCAGCCGGTTCCGGCGCAGCATGACACGATCCGTCTTCTCCGGGTCCGGGCCGCCGGGCTTCACCTGGCTCGTCCGTCCCAGCACCCGGTCATCCCAGGGCATGGCGCCCTGGGTGGGCAGCATCTTTTCCCACCAGTCATTGACCTCCGGTACCTTGGAGAAAAAGCGGTGCCCGCCCATGTCCATCCGGTTGCCGTGATAGGCCACCGTCTTGGAGATGCCGCCCACCTGCGCGCCTTCCTCCAGCACGGTCACCTCATATTCTTCCGACTGATTCAGCAGCTCATACGCCGCCGTCAGTCCCGCGGGGCCGGCGCCGATCACCAGTGCTTTTTTCTTCTCCATCTGATTCAGGTTCCCCCTGTTTTCTCATGATTTACAATTCCCGGTTTTCCTTCGGAATCCTTATCTTTCAGTTTAGCCTCCGGGCTTCCTTTTGTCAAGGAAACGAAAGGTTTTCCGGCCGTCACGCCATTTCCTCTGTCTTCTCGCTGACAATGTACCGCGGGCGCTGCTTGGTCTCCAGGAAAATCTTCCCCACGTATTCCCCGATGACGCCCAGGGAGATCAGCTGGATGCCCCCCAGCAGGGCCACGGCGATCAGGGTACTGGCCCAGCCGGCCACCGCCCGCCCCGCCATCCAGGCGATCAGCGCGTACAGGATCAGCAGGAAGGAAATCAGCGAGATGAAAACCCCCAGGCTCGTAATGATCCGGATGGGCTTCACCGACAGGGAGGTAATGCCGTCAAAGGCCAGGGCCAGCATTTTTTTCAGGGGATAATGGCTCTTCCCGGCCAGGCGCTCATTCCGCTCATAGTAGACGCTGGTGCTTTTGAAGCCCACCAGGGGGAACATGCCCCGCAGGAAAATGTTGACCTCCCTGAAGTTGGCGAATTCCTTCAGCACCCGGGCGGACACCAGCCGGTAATCCGCGTGATTGTACACCGTGTCCGCGCCCATCCAGTTCAGCAGCTTATAGAAACTCTGGGCGGTAAAGCGCTTGAAGAAGGTATCCGTCTGCCGGGAGGACCGGACGCCGTAGACGATCTCCGCGCCGGAAAGGTATTCCGCCACCATCTGATCCATGGCACGGATATCATCCTGCCCGTCGCAGTCAATGGAAATCGTGATGTCACATTTTTCCCGGGCTTCCATCAGCCCGCAGAGCAGCGCGTTCTGGTGCCCCCGGTTCCGGGAAAGGCAGAGCCCCTGGAAGTGGGGATCCTTCTCGCTCAGCTCCCGGATAATGCGCCAGGTTTCGTCCCGGCTGCCGTCATTGACGAACAGGACGCGGCTGTCCTCCGCGATTTTCTCCGCTTCCGTCAGCCGCCGCAGCTCCTCCCGGAACATGGGCGCCGTGATGGGCAGCACCTCCTGCTCGTTGTAGCAGGGAATGACAATAAACAGCCTCGGCCTCTTTTCCATCCTTGCTCCTCCTCCGGCGTCAGCCGCCTGATGCTTCCGTTTCCGCCGCGGGCGTTTCCTGCCGGGTATCCAGCTCCACCACGTACTGGGGGCTGCGGTTCATGGTCACGAAAATCCGCCCCACGTATTCCCCCACCAGGCCCATGATCATCATCATCAGGCCAAAGAGCAGCAGCATCACGGCCATGAGGCTGGTCCAGCCCGCGTTGATGGCGTCCCGGTAGATCAGCTTCTGCACGATCAGCAGGATCCCCAGCACCACCCCGATCACCGATACGCATCCGCCCAGCACCGTGGCGATCCGCAGCGGCTTGATGGAAAACGCCGTGAGCCCGTTGGTCCAGAGCTTGAAGAGGGAAAACAGCGTATAGCCGCTCCGGCCCTCCGCCCGCTCCAGGGTGTCCACCGCCACGTTCCTGTACCGGGAGGTGGACTGCAGGGCCAGCCCGTCCACATAGGGGAAGGGGCTTTCGCAGCGGACCATCTCGTCAATCACAAAGCGCTTCGCCGCGTAATAGCTGGAAAGGTAAAGCTCCCGGGGCTTTCCCATGAGCCAGGAGAACATCCGGTTTGTCATCCGGGAGCCCATGACCCGCCATTTGGCTTTTTTTGCCTTCGGCTCATCGGCGTACACCAGATCGTGCTCCCCGTCGACGGCCAGAATCAGGCGGAACATCTGCTCCGGCGGGTTCTGCCCGTCGTCGTCCAGGGACACCACAATGTCTCCCGTCACCTGGCGGTACCCCGCCATGAGGGCCGCGTGCTGCCCGAAGTTCCGGCTGAAGCACAGGCCGTGGATTTTCGGATTTTTCCGGCAGAGATCCCGGATCACCTGCCAGGTGTCATCCGGCGGATTATCGTTGACCAGAATGATCTCATAGTCCCAGTCCGGATGGGCGGCGAAAACCTTTTCGATTCCCGCCGTGACCTTGCCGATGGTTTTCGCGCTGTGATAGCAGGGGATGACGCAGCTGACTTTTTCCATGTCCGTTTCCTCTTAGTCCCGGAAGAAGGCCAGCACCGCGTCAATCACCCGCTGCCGGTCCTCCTCCTTCATGCCATAGTACAGGGGCAGGCGCACCAGCCGTTCGCTCTCCTCCGTCGTATAGCGGTCCTCCCCGTGGAACCGCCCGAATTTCAGCCCCGCCGGGGCGGAATGCAGCGGCACGTAATGAAAAACACAGTTGATTTCCCGCTCATTCATGAAGCGGATGAAGGCCGTCCGCTCCTCCAGGGAGCGGCACTTCAGGTAATACAGATGCGCGTTGTGCACGCAGCCCTCCGGCACGGTGGGGCCCTCCACCCGCCCCCGCCGCCGCAGGGGCGCGAAGGCTTCATGGTACGCGTTCCAGGTGCGCAGGCGGCTCTCGTTGATGGCATCCGCCTGCTCCAGCTGGGCCCAGAGGTACGCCGCGTTCAGATCGCTGGGCAGGAAGCTGTCCCCGTAATCCACCCAGTTATACTTGGCCACCTGCCCCCGGAAGAACTGAGAGCGGTTGGTGCCCTTCTCCCGCAGGATTTCCGCCCGCTCGATGTCCTCCTGGGCGTGGAGCACCAGCGCTCCGCCCTCCCCCATGGAGTAATTCTTCGTCTCATGGAAGGAAAAGCATCCAAAATCCCCGATGGTTCCCAGCGCCCTGCCCTTATAGGTGCTCATCACGCCCTGCGCCGCGTCCTCCACCACCCGCAGGTGATGCCGCCGGGCGATGTCCATGATGGTATCCATCTCGCAGGCGATGCCCGCGTAATGCACCGGCGCGATGACCCGGGTCCGGTCCGTAATGGCCGCCTCGATCTTCGTTTCATCCAGATTCATGGTGTCCGGGCGGATATCCACGAACACCAGCCGGGCGCCGGCCAGCACGAAGGCGTTGGCCGTGCTGGAGAAGGTGAAGGAGGGCAGAATCACCTCGTCCCCCTTTTCCAGCCCGCACAGCATGGCGGCCATATCCAGCGCGGAGGAGCCGCTGGTGGTCAGCAGCACCCGCGGCGCCTGAAAGCGGTCCTGCAGCCAGGACGCGCAGCGGCGGGTAAAGGGGCCGTCCCCGCTGATGTGCAGGTTCTCCACCGCCTGGCGCATATATTCCAGCTCCCGCCCGGTAAAGGGGGGCACGTTGAAACTGATCATTTTCCAACCTCCCGCTTTGCGATACGGCTATTATACACGGGATACCCCGCTTCCCGCAAGGGGAAGCCTTCCGGCGCGGTTCCCCGCGCCGAAAAAGCCGCCCGCTTTCCCGGACCGGAAAGGGACGGCATGCTTTCGGGGCTTTATTTTGCGTACTCGGTGCTGCGGGTTTCCCGGATCACGTTCACGCGGATCTGGCCGGGATACTCCATCTGCTCCTCAATGCGCTTGGCGATCTCCTTCGCCAGGATGCGGATGCCGTCGTCATTGACATCCTCGGGCTTGACCATGATGCGCACCTCACGGCCGCTCTGGATGGCGTAGCACTTTTCCACGCCGTCAAAGCTGTTGGCGATTTCCTCCAGCTTCTCCAGCCGCTTGATGTAGTTCTCCAGGCTCTCGCGCCGGGCGCCGGGCCGGGCCGCGGAAATCGCGTCCGCCGCCTGAACCAGCACCGCCTCCACGGTCTGGGGCTCCACGTCGTTATGGTGCGCCATGATGCAGTGAATCACGGCTTCGCTTTCATGATACTTCCGGGCCAGCTCCGCGCCCAGGGTCACATGGGTGCCCTCGCTCTCGTGGTCCACGGCCTTGCCGATATCATGCAGCAGGCCGGCCCGCTTGGCCAGCTGAACATCCGCCCCCAGCTCCGCGGCCATGAGCCCCGCCAGATGGCTGACTTCGATGGAATGCTTCAGCACGTTCTGGCCATAGCTTGTCCGGTACTTCAGGCGGCCCAGGATCTTGACCAGCTCGTGATGGATGCCATGCTGATTCGTTTCGAACACGGCGTTCTCGCCGGCTTCCCGGATCTGGTTCTCCACCTCCCGGCGGGCCTTTTCCACGGTTTCCTCGATGCGGGCCGGATGAATCCGCCCGTCCATGATCAGCTTTTCCACCGCCAGGCGGGCGATCTCCCGCCGCACGGGATCAAAGGCGGAAACGATCACCGCCTCCGGCGTGTCATCGATGATGAGATCCACGCCCGTGGCCGTTTCCAGGGCGCGGATGTTCCGGCCTTCCCGGCCGATGATGCGGCCCTTCATGTCGTCGTTGGGCAGGTTGATGACGCTGACCGTGGTTTCCGCCACGTGATCCGCGGCGCATTTCTGGATGGCCAGGGCCACAATGTTCCGGGCCTTTTTCTCGCCGTCCTCCTTCGCCTGGGCCTCGATGTCCCGCACCAGGGCGGCGGCGTCGTGATAGGCCTCCTTCTGCACCTTGTCAAGGATAATCTGTTTGGCCTCGTCCCTGGTCATGGCGGCGACGCGCTCCAGCTCGCTTTCCTGCTTCACCTTCAGCTCGTCCAGCTCCGCTTCCTTCTTCGTCAGGCTCGCGGCCCGCTCGTTCAGGCTCTCTTCCCGCGCCTCCAGATTGGAGGCTTTCTTGTCCAGGGTTTCCTCCCGCTGGATCAGGTGCCGCTCGCTGCGCTGCACCTCGTTCCGGCGTTCCCGCATTTCCCGCTCGTTTTCCGCTTTTTCCCGGTCGTTTTCCGCCTTGGCCTTCAGAATCTCTTCCTTGGCTTCCAGCACCTTTTCCTTCTTGTAATCCTCCGCCTTCTTCACGGCGTCGTCATACAGGCGCCGGGCCATGTCTTCCGTGCGGCCGATCTTCTTTTCCACGTAGTTCTTCCGGTAGGTGTACCCCCCGAAGCCGGCCCCGGCCGCGGCCAGGAGGATCAGGGCGATCCATACAATGGGGTTCAATAGGCTCCCTCCTTTTCCTGAAAATCTCATTTTCTGTCTGATCGGACCGGCTCCCCCGCTTCAGATCCGTCAGGGGCACGACAAAAAGCCGCGAAGAACAATCCCGCGGCTGAGCGCTGCTTCCAGGAAACATGCGTACATCACGATTGCGGATCGGGCCCGCAAAGGCAAAAACGAATCGAATCTATCGAAAACAGCGAGCGGAAACATGGTCCCGCTTCAGCCGATCAGTTAATCCTATAGGATATTTCCTTATTTGTCAAGGTTTTTTTACACTTTCGTCACACATGGCCTGCATCTCGGAACCCTGTCGCGCCGTTCAAAAGCGCCGCGCCGCCCGGCATGCGCCGAAAGGCATCCGCAAAAGGGCCCGGAAGCGGCAGCTTCCGGGCCCTTTGGGTATAAAACGCGGTAACGATTCAGTCCAGCCAGCGGAGCGCTGAGGTGTTCCATCTCCGGGGGCCTTGATTCTCGCCGGTTCTTAGCGATTGGCAAGCCGAAGGCGCAGACAGAGCTTAGAACCGCTGCGTAAGTGAACGGGGTGCGATCCGACCGTCGCCCCTGTGGGGCG
>JAFUGS010000078.1 GCA_017469265.1 Clostridia bacterium | reverse complement strand
CCGTGACAGCCGAAGGAATCGGAAAAGCGGAAATCAGCCTTTCCGTGAGGTATTATAGAAGAAGCGCGTTACAGGTCCGCGGAACCGTGGAAGGCAGCCCAACATGGCTCCGGTCACGGCAGGCGGACGGATCCGGAAAGCAGGATGTCCATTTCATGACAAACAAAACAGACGACCGGGGATCGCTGGGCATGTTCGTGGCCTCCATGCTGATTTTCGGCACCATTGGCGTTGTCCGGCGGTTCATACCGGTTTCGTCCGCTTTTCTGGCCTTTGCCCGGGGAATACTGGGCGGCCTTTTCCTGCTGGCCTTTGTCAGGCTCCGCGGAAGGAAAGCTTCCCGGCCCATGCCGCCGCGCCTCCTGACGCGGCTGGCCCTGACGGGCGCCATGATCGGCTTCAACTGGGTGCTGCTTTTTGAGGCGTATCGTTATACGACGGTCGCGATCGCCACGCTCTGCTACTACATGCAGCCCACCATGGTCATGCTGCTTTCGCCCGCTGTGTTTCGGGAAAGGCTGAGCGGGAAACAGCTCATCTGCGTGCTGGTATCGGTCGCCGGGATGGCTCTTATTTCCGGCGTGACGGGCGGCGACGGCCCGGGGCGCCAGCATATGACGGGAATCCTGCTGGGACTGGGCGCGGCCGCGCTGTACGCCGGTGTGGTGATCGCGAACAAGAAAACACAGGGCGTGGACGCTTATCAAAGAACCACCGTGCAGCTGCTCGCGGCCGGCGTCATCATGGCGCCCTATCTGCTCCTGACGGATGGATTCAGCGGAATCGTATGCACGCCGTCCACGCTGCTCCTGCTGCTGGTGGCGGGAATCATTCATACCGGTGTGGCGTATGCCCTGTACTTTGGCAGCATGGAGCGGCTGCGCGTTCAGACCATCGCCATGCTCAGCTACATTGATCCAGTATCCGCGCTGCTGTTTTCCGCGCTGCTGCTGAAGGAGCCGCTGAATGGGACGCAGCTGATCGGCGCGTGCCTGATCATGGGCTCCGCCATGGTGAGTGAAACAGGCATCCGAAAAGCGGACCGCGGGGCGGACTGATTCGGTTTTCCGTCAGAAGGGATGGAAAATGCCGGCGTCAGGGAAGCTTCTTCCCTGGCTTTTTTTATTGGAATCCCCAGCTGCGCAGGTATGCATAGGAGCGGCGGAGGCATTCGAAAGGATCCTCCCCGTGGCAGTCGTCCTGCTCGACGAGCATGAACCGCGTGCCCGCGGCTTCCGCCTTTTCGAAAACGCGGCCGAAGTTGATATTGCCTTCCCCGACCACCGCCATCTGGCGGCCGTAGGCGTAGTCCTTCAGATGAATGACGGGCACCCGGCCGCTCAGCTTTTCGATCCACTGGGCGGGATCACCGCCGCCGGCCTGGATCCAGAAGGTGTCCAGTGTGAACCCCATTTCCTCCGGGGGAAGGGCTTCGGCCAGCCGGTCCAGAATCAGTTTTCCGTCCAGCTTTTTAAACTCCTGATCGTGGTTGTGATACATGAAGAGATGACCGGAGGCGGCGATCTTCTTCGCGATGGGCGGGAAAAGCGCCATCCACTGGTCGTAGCTCATGTCCTTTTCCGGATCAAAGGCCCACCATCCCAGGCCGATATGATGACAGTTGAAAACACGGTGATCCTCGATGACCTGATCCAGCTCGTTGGTCAGGCGGGGGACCGGAATATGCGTCAGGACGCAGCGCAGGCCGTTCTTCTCCAGGTTTTCTTTCAGCCAGTCCGCCGGATAGGGGCAGGTGCCGGAAATCTGCACCGTGCGGTATCCGATCTCCGCCACCTTCTTCAGGGAAAGCGCGAAATCTTCCAGATTCTGGCACTGCTCCCTGACGGTATAAAACTGCGCTCCAATTTCCATGATCTGTTCTCTCCTTTACTGAAACAGCGGTTGCGCCGCGATTGATGACAAAGGGACAATTTTCATCCGGGGCTCCGCCCGATCGCCGCGCCGCGGGGAAAAGCCCGCGGACAGCGCTCCCGCGTCCATGCTGCCGCAGGGAGTACAATCTCGTTCCTCCGGCGAAGAAGCAGCCATCATGATATCTGCTTTGCTGCCAGAGGCTTCAGATAGTTCTTCTTCAGTGTGCGTTCATCCCCAAAGAACAGCAACTCGGATTTCGATAATGTATGCGCTTCCATCTTCAGCTCAATCAGCTTCATTGTGCAGATTAGATCAGCAACTTGGAAGAGCCTATAATCGGATGGTATCACCTTTCGGAAGGTCACATCTTCCAGAAGCGTATTGAATACCGAGGAGATAATCCTTGTGAGCTCTATCTGACCGTTATCATAGTAAACCTTGATGGAATCGAGCGACATGAAGGTCTCATAATGATCACGGATGAAGTGCGAAAGATGCTTGCTCAGTTTTCCTGTGGCATCAATTGTATCCTTCACATGCTTCTTTTCGATATGGATCGTTCTATAGCTGATGTCTACATGACGAACGAAAGCCATCAGTTTCTTTAAGATTCCCTGTCGGGTATGAAGATCCTCCAACGCATACTCATTCTCCCGCCGGATGATTGGCCCAGCATGAATGCAATGGTGAGGAAACCCTACTTCTGCCAGTGAGTTCTCAAGTTGCTGGAGCTGAGGGGCGATGTCGGTTTCCTGATGATGTATAACAAGCGCAACGATGTAATACGGTGCAATTTTGTCATACTCTCCGAAATCGCCACTTTCATCGATGAAAACGCTCAGTTCACTCATGTCGATTCTCCGTAAAAGAATAAAGGCGGGTGTCTTACCCGCCAGCAGATGGACCCGGGTCTTTCGACCAGCCCCAATCAGTTTCCTGATCTTGATGTAAGTTTACCTGAAAAAACGATTCCTGTCAAGGAAGTTATCGACCTCGATCGACTGGGATTCACCACGCGTGTTTCCACAAATGCTTTTGCTTGTTTTTGCGCAGCCAATGTTGTAAAATACCACAGAGAGATTCAAAACAGGGCAGGAACGAGATGAACACGGGTCCTTCACGGCCCGTCAGGTGGATTAATCTTCAATACAGGCCGGAACCGCACCGGCATGAAGGGGAAGCAGTCATGAGCGAACGGGAACAGATCACGCAGGAAGCGCGCCGGCAGTTCATGGAGGAAATGATGGCGAGAATGGGGAATGAAAAGGAAAGAAAGCTGACCAATTATATTTGTCAGAACCAGTATATCCAGAAGGGGAAAACGCTGTTTACCGGTTCTTCACTGATGGAGATGTTTCCCATCGCGGAATTCTGCCTGAATGATGGCCTGCCCATCGTATATAACCGGGGGATCGGCGGCTATACCACGGATGAATTTCTGGCGGCCATCGGTCCGATACTGCTGGATCTGGCGCCGTCCAGGCTTTTTATCAACATCGGCACCAACGATATCCGCGAGATGCCGGAAGGGGAGGACTGGTTCACCCATCTGTCCGCCAACTACAGAATAATCTGCGAAACCATCCGGGAAAAGCTGCCGGAAACCATCGTTTACATGATGGCATACTATCCTGTCAATCCCCGCCGGGACAACCCCGGATTACGGGTGCGCACCAATGAAGCCATCGCCCGGGCCAACGAGATGGTTCGCGACCTGGCGGCGGAGTTTGGGTTCCACTATATCGATGTAAATGACGGCCTGAAGGATGAAGCGGGAAATCTGCGGCTGGAGCACACCCTGGACGGTGTGCATTTTGATGCGGCCGCTTACCGTACGGTATATGACCGTCTGAAACCGTATTTGTAAGTGCGGCCGGCGGAATACAGGAGAAGGCGGCGGTCCGCGCGTCAGGATCTGACCCTGTGCGGGCATTTCTCGCAAATGGAATTCAAAAAAGCGTTCAGGACGGCTGAACGCTTTTTTGGCGGGAATTTAAGGAAACGCTGATTAAGATCCCCCGCGAAGCGGGGGAGCAAGAAAGCCTTTTAAATTGGAGTGCTTTTACGCTGATTTGAATAAATCAGCGTTCCCTTAGTAGAGAAGGCGGTTCCGCGCCGGTTATCCGCGGTTTTTCCGGGCCAGGTACAGCAGCAGCAGAGACAGCAGCATCAGGGCCAGGCCTACCCAGCGGAGCGGTTCCGCGACGGTGGGCGGGCTGACGGGTTCGGCTTCCCGGGCGGCGGCCTCCGGAACCGGCGCCGGAGCGGCTACTCCCGCGGCCGGCGCCGCGCCGTCCAGGCTCTCCGTTTCGCCGGCTGCTCCGTCGAAGCCCGCCGCTTGCTTCGCTTCGGCGGTTTCTTCGGCGAAATCCGCCGCCTGATCCGCTTCGGCGGTTTCTTCGGCGAAATCCGCCGCTGGATCCGCTTCGTCGGCTTCTTCGATGAACCCCGCCGCCTGATTTTCTTCGGCGGCTTCTTCGACAAACCCCGCAGCCTGATCCGCCGCGAGGACGGAGTAAGCGGCCGCGGCGGTTACGGCCGCTTCCGCTCCTGTGTCAGTATCGTCCACCAACGCGTCGTTCGCCGCGAGCGGCATGGCGGTCGGCAGGGGGATTTCCGCTTCCGAGGCTCCTTTCGGGGCGGTTTCCGCGGCGCTTTCCAGGGCTTCTGCCATGGTGTATTTTACGGCGTTCTCCAGGACTTCCTCCCCGGCTTCCATCCCATCGAAGGCCGCCGATTCTGACGCGGGGGCGGTGAACACGCCGGAGGCGGTCTTCTCCGTCCCAGCGCGCGGCGCGACGCGCAGCAGGGAAGGACGAACCATGAGGGTTCCGCCCAGCAGGAACAGCATCGCGGCGGCCATGCTCAGCACCCCGCGAAGCCGCGGGGAAACGCGGCGGGACGCTCCCGCGGGTTTCAGCGGAATGACGCGGGCTGCTTCGGTTTGTCCGCTGTCCGTCCGGGCCTGCGGGCCGGGCCTTTCGGAGGCCGGGGAGGCCGCTGCTTCACGGGGAAGGTTTTCACCCGCGGCCGTCGCTTCTTTTCGGACGGCCGCGCGCCAGCGCTGGCTGAATTCGGGAGGGACGGGAGGGACGTCCTCCGCCATGCGGGCCAGGGCCTGATCCAGCCCGGACAGACCGGGATCCATCCCCTGACCGGATGAAGACAGATCCGCCATCCGCTCCATGGACCGACGGTTTTGCGGCTGCTTGCTCATGGCTTTCCCCTCCTTTCCTCTTTTTGGACGGGAGAATCGGGCGAAAGTTCCCGGTCCCCGGCCAGCAGTTCCCGCAGGCGGCTGCGCGCCCGGTTGACCCTGCTTTTGACGGTTCCTTCGTTTACCTGCAGCAGGATGGCGGCGTCTGCGTAGGACTTTCCCTCCAGCTGGGTCAACACGAGGGCGTCCCGCTGCTCCTCCGGCAGATCGGCAATGGCCCCACGCAGACGCGCGTGGGCGTCCTGCCGCAGCACCTGCGCCTCCACACCCGGGGACGGATCCGGCGGATCAAATCCCTGCTCCCGCAGGGGCTCCAGGGAGGAAACCCCGCTTTCCTTTTTCCGCTGGCGCAGAAAATCCATACAGCAGTTGGCGGCGACGCGGTAAACCCAGGATTCAAAGGCGCAGTCGAACCGGAAGGACGGCAAACCGCGCCATATCCGAATCATGGTTTCCTGGCCGCAGTCGGAGGCGTCCTCCCGGCTGCCCGTATAATGCCAGCAGACGCGCCAGACCAGAGCTTCCAGCCCGCCCATCAGGGCTTCAAAGGCTTCGGGGTCGCCTGCCTGCGCCTGCCGGAGGAGCCGCTCATCCATGCGGGAATCCTCTCCTTTCCGTAAACAAAAAGAAAACATTCCGAAAAGTTGCTTTCTGATTCGGCTCATGATAACATACATCAGCCTGCTCTGCAATCAAATCTGGCAGGCAACGGAGGCAGAAGATGAATCAGATTCAGATGATCGCGATGCGCATCGCGGACCTGCGGGATATTGTCGGCATGACCCAGGAGGAAGTGGCGGAAAAGAGCCAGGTGCCGCTGGCGGATTATATCGAATACGAAAAGGGGGAAAAGGATTTTTCCTTCTCCCATCTGTTTAACATCGCGGAGACGCTGGGGGTGGATATCTCCGATCTGCTCACCGGTGAAAGCCCCAAGCTGCGCGGATATATCCTGTCCCGCAGCGGCAAGGGCCTGGCCTTCGACCGGCGGAAGCAGTACCACTACCAGCACCTGGCGTACAATTTTTCCAAAAAGCTGGCGGAACCGTTTATCGTCACCGTGGAGAAGGATCAGCCCGGCGTGCAGAAGCAGGCGCACAGCCATGAGGGCCAGGAGTTTGACTATGTGCTGGAGGGGTATCTGCGAATTATTCTGGGAGGAAACGAACTGCTGCTGGGCCCCGGGGACAGCGTGTATTTCGATTCCTCCCTGCCGCATGTGATGTACGCCCCGGAAGGGGACTGCCGCTTCATCGCGGTGGTGATCAAGACAAGCGTGAATGAATAATCCGCAGTAAGGAAGGATGATCCAAATGCAGCCGCTATATCATGAATACCTGGACGTGGAAGGGGATTTTCTCAACTACGACGATTTTAACAAGAATTTCCGCCTGAAGAAGGTGGAAGGCTTTAACTTTGCCTACGACGTGGTGGACCGTTACGGCCGGGAGGACCCGGACCGGCCGGCGCTGCTGTGGACGGATCCGGAAGGGGACGTGGTCCGCTACGATTTCCGCCGGATGATGCTGGACAGCAACAAGGCCGCCAACTACTTTACCTCCCTGGGGGTCAGGAAGGGAGACGCGGTGCTGGTGATCCTGAAGCGGCACCACGAGTTCTGGCCCGTGCTGATGGGCCTGCACAAGATCGGGGCCATCGCCGTGCCGGCGACGCACCTGCTGACCGCCAAGGATATCCGGTACCGGGTACAGAGCGCGGACATCAGCGTAATCATCTGCACGGAGCACACGTCCACCGTGGCGGACGCGGTGCTGGAAGCGGCGCCGGACTGCCCGACCCTGAAGCACCTGGTGCTGGTCCGGTCCGAGCGGGAAGGCTTCGAAAGCTTTGACCGGGGATTCGCCGCCGCGTCGGATCAGTGGGAGAAGCCGACAGGGGACGCGCTGGCCTGTGACCGGGATATCATGCTGGTGTACTTCACCTCCGGCACCACAGGCCAGCCCAAAATGGTGGCGCATGACTTCTACTATCCGCTGGGGCATATCCTCACCGGTGTGTACTGGCTGCAGGTGGAGGACGGCGGCCTGCATCTGACCATTTCCGAAACCGGGTGGGCCAAGTCCGTCTGGGGCAAGCTGTATGGCCAGTGGCTGGGCGGAAGCTGCGTTTTTGTCTACGATTTTGACAAGTTCAAGGCGTCCGAGATCCTGGGGGTGATGGAAAAATTCCATGTCACCACCTACTGCTCGCCGCCCACGATGTACCGCTTCATCCTGCAGGAGGATCTTTCCAAATATGACCTGAGCAGCCTGCGCCACTGCTCCGTGGCCGGGGAACCCCTGAGCCCGGAGATCGCGGAGGACTGGAAGCGGCAGACCGGGATTGAGCTGCACGAATGCTTCGGCCAGACGGAGCTGGTGCCGACCCTGGTCACCTTCCCCTGGATGAAGGTCCAGCCGGGCTCCATGGGCAAACCCGCACCGCTTTTCGACGTGGATATCGTGGACGCGGAGGGCAATTCCTGCCCCGCGGGCACCACGGGCGAAATCGTTATCCGGGTGCATCATGGCAAGCCCTACGGGATGTTTGCCGGGTACTACAAGCATCCGGAGATGACGGAGGAGATCCTGGCGGGGAATCTCTACCACACCCGGGACCTGGCCTGGAAGGATGAGTGGGGCTACTACTGGTATGTGGGCCGGGCGGATGATGTCATCAAGTCCAGCGGATACCGGATCGGCCCCTTCGAGGTGGAAAGCGCGCTGCTGGAGCATCCGGCGGTGCTGGAATGCGCCATCACCGGCGTGCCGGATCCCCTGCGGGGACAGATCGTGAAGGCCACCGTGGTGCTGAAGCCCGGCTACACCGCTTCCGAAGCGATGGTGAAGGAGCTGCAGGATCACGTGAAGCACCTGACCGCGCCGTATAAGTATCCCCGCCGGGTGGAATTTGTGGATGAACTGCCCAAGACGATCAGCGGGAAGGTTCGCCGCTTTGAGATCCGGAACAAGGACAGCAAATAAATATTGAACCCTCACGGAGCCGCCGCCGAAAACGCTTTCCGCGCCTTTGGCGGCGGCTGCGCCGTGAAATCTGTTTTTTACCATGATTCAGACAGAAAACACCGCGATCGTGCTGCGGCACGTCAATTACCGGGACAATGACCGGATGGTGACGCTCTTCAGCCCTTCCCGGGGCCGGATTGACGCCATCATCCGGAACTGCCGGAAGCCGAAATCCCACAACCTGAACGCGGGAGAGCTCTTCGCCCTGGGGGACTATATGCTGTATGAAGCCGGTGGCCATGTGACCGTGACCTCCGTGCATTTAATAGAGACCTTCTATGCCCTGCGGCAGGATTACAGCAGGCTGACCTGCGGAACCTACGCCCTGAGCCTGACGGAGGCGGTGATTGAGCCGGAACAGGAGCGGCAGGAACTGTTCATGCTGCTGCTGCATACCCTGAGCCGCCTGGCTTTTTCCGACCAGCCCTGGCGGCCGCTGCTGGCGGGATTCCTGCTGCATTTCGCGGCCTGCGAGGGCTTCAAGCCCCGGCTGAACCACTGCGTTTCCTGCGGAACGCGCCTGGGGGAGGAGGGGCCCTTCTTCTTTGATCTGCCCGGAGGCGGGCTCTGCTGTGCCGCCTGCGCGGAAAAACGAAAACGGGTTTCCCGGCCGGGGGAACCGAAACCGGAGCCCCTGGCGGCGGAGGAGGTTCGATGGATGCGGCAGGCCCTCCAGTCCGGCACCGCCTCCTGGCTGAACACCCCGGAAGCCTACGCGCCGTTTTCGCTGCTGCGCCGATATGCGGAGACGCGCCTGGGCCGCCGCATCCGCAGCGGTACCCTGCTGCCGGAAGAATAAGAAAATGCTGGTCAAAGAATCCCCGCGAAGCGGGGATTCAGGAAAACCCTTTCAAATCAACAAAACGCTTTTACGCTGATTGGAATCAATCAGCGTTTTCTTTAAAGAAAAAAAGCTTGCAATGACGAAAAAAGTCTGTTATAATCCCAACTTGGCACATCCTTGCGCTGCAAGGTGCAGCGCCATAAGTCCGTGAGGAGGTGAAAGAATGATGAACAGGTATGAAATGATCTACATCATCGACACGGGTCTGGAGGAAACCGCTCGCAAGGAGCTGATTGAAAAGGTTTCCGGCCTGATCACGGCCAATGGTGGCGAGATCGAGAAGGTGGATGAGACCTGGGGCAAGCGCCGCCTGGCTTACGCCATCGACTACAAGACCGAGGGCTGGTACGTGCTGGTGACCTTCCAGGCGCCGGCGGAGCTGCCCCGGGAGCTGGAGCGGAACCTGCAGATCAATGAAAACGTTCTGCGGTATCTGGTCGTGAAGCTGGTCGAAAAGCGTTCCGCCGTGAAGCCGCGCGCCGTCCGGCCCGCCCCTGTGGAGGAAGCTCCCGCCGAGGAAGCTGTCCCCGCGGAAGCGGTGACGGAAGCCGTGGCCGAGGCCGTGGAAGCCGCTCCTGAAACCGACGCGGAATAAGGGGAGAGCAGCGACATGAACAAACTGTTTATTGTTGGCAATCTGACCCGTGATCCGGAGCTGCGGAGCACCCCCGCCGGCGACAGCGTGTGTGACTTTACCGTGGCCGTGAATCGCCGCGCCCGCCGGGACGCCCAGGCCGGCCAGCAGGAAGCGGATTTCTTCCGTGTTTCCGCCTGGCGGCAGCTGGGGGAGAACTGCGCCAAGTATCTGGCCAAGGGCCGGAAGGTCGCGGTGACCGGTTCCGTGCGCGTTCGGACCTATCAGGCGAGCGACGGGACGACCCGCGCTTCTCTGGAGGTTCAGGCGGATGATGTTGAATTCCTCACTCCCCGGAGTGAGCAGGATGCAGGAATGACCGGTTACGCGCCGGCCGCCGCGCCTGCCGCGCCCGTGGAGCCCGCGTCCGCCGGTTTCACCGCTGTGGAAACCGACGAACTGCCCTTTTAACGCTTGAGTAAGGAGGTACAGCCCCATGTCTGAAGATCGTGGAGAAAGAAGGCCGCGCCCCCGCGGAGGACGCCGTCCCCGCCGGAAGGTCTGCGCTTTCTGCGTGGATAAGATCGAATACATCGATTACAAGGACATTAACCGTCTGCGTCGCTTCACCAACGAGCGCGGCAAGATTCTGCCCCGCCGGATGAGCGGCAACTGCGCCAAGCATCAGCGCCAGCTGAGCGAGGCCATCAAGCGCGCCCGTGCCATCGCGCTGATGCCCTACACGGTGGAGTAAATCAGCAACGGATTCACCCCCTCCGAGAATTAACCCGGAGGGGGTTTTTATAAACAGACAAATCATATTGCGGCAAATTAACATAAAATAAATAAAACTGAAATAAAAAGAAATATTTCTGCAAAAAATGCGAATAGAATCTTGACCTATGGACGTCTTTGATGTAGTATAATGAATTTGGGGGAATGGATCATCCCCCTGTTAAAGGACGATAACACCAGGACAAGCTTTCACACTTTATCGCGAAGGAGGGATGAGGCAGCATGGATAAGGAAATTGAGGTCCGCCTGCTGGGCGGGTGTATTATTCGCCATGGAGAAGAACTGATCGAGACGCTGCCTCAGCGCAGCAAAAAAGGCACCGCGCTCATGACGTACCTGATCATGCACCGCGGCCAGCCCATGCCCGCCCCCCGCCTGATCCGCGAGCTGTGGAACCGCCGTCAGAACGTGAATCCGGAAAACGCCCTGAAGACCATGGTCAGCCGTCTGCGCGCCATGCTGGGGGAGATTTCTCCCACGCTCAGCGCCTGCGTCGCCTCCGGCCAGGGGGCCTACTGGTGGGAAAACCAGCCCGGCGTCTTTGTGGACGTGCTGGAGGTTCTTTCTCTGCACGACCGCCTGAAGCAGGAGATGACGGAAAGTGAACGCGTCACCTGCTGCCAGCAGCTGCTGAGCCTGTACGCGGGGGATCTGTATCAGCCCGAGGATATGCTGAACAGCTCCACATCCGCCAGCCAGCTGCACCGGATCTATCTGGACACCGCCCTCAGCCTGATCGAACTGAAGCGGAAGCGCGAAGCCTGGAGTGATATTCTCTCTATCAGCGACGCGGCGCTCAAAATCGACGACATGGACGAGCCGCTGCAGATCGAGCGCCTCCGCGCCCTTGTCCAGCTGCATCGCACCAACGAAGCCATGAACGAGTACCGGCAGATCACGGAGCGGGAGCGCCGCCTGCTGGACGCTGAACCCGGGGAGGATCTGCAGTCCTTCTACCGTCAGATGAGCCAGGCCGGCTCCAGCCTGCGCTACAACCTGGATGTCCTGCGCGCCCGCCTGACGGAGGACGGGGACGTCCAGCCCGGGCCCTTCTTCTGCGAGATGGAGACCTTCCGTGAGTTTTATCACATCCAGATGCGGAACCTGGAGCGCCTGGGTTCCACCATGTTCCTGGGGCTCATCATGCTGGGGGACGGGGATAAAAAAGACGCGGATCCCATTGTCTACAAAGGCGCCATCGCCACCCTGGAGGAAATTCTCCGCCGCAATCTGCGCCGCGGCGACATCGTTACCCGCTGTGACGACTACGTCATGGCCCTGCTGCTGCCGACGGTCAACTATCAGTCCGGCGCCATGGTCATGGAACGCATTGAGCATATCTTTTACACCGCCTATCCCCGGGAGAAGGTTCCTTTCCACTCTCGCATCACCCCCCTGGGCGGAGAGACGTAACTTCCGCGATACGCGGACCTGTAAAAATTTTTCAAAAAATTTTTCGTGAAACTGTGCCTGTAACCGCTTCTGTAACCTTGACATGCGATAATGTGCCCGTAAGGTGAACATCTCCCTTACGGAACAACAGGCTGACCGACCCAGAAGCGATATGATAGGAGAATGAAGATGAAAAAGATGAGCAAGCTGATCGCGACCCTGATGGCGCTCCTGATGATGACGAGCTGCCTCATGGGTACTGCCATTGGTGAGGATATCGAAGTGGAATCCGTGGCTGCCATCGAAGAGATGGAAGCGCAGGCTGAGGCGGAAGCCGCCGAGCAGGCCGCGAAGGAAGCCGCCGAAAAGGCCGCCGCCGAGCAGGCCGCGAAGGAAGCCGCAGAAAAGGCCGCCGCCGAGCAGGCCGCGAAGGAAGCTGCCGAACAGGCCGCTGCCGAGCAGGCCGCGAAGGAAGCCGCTGAAAAGGCTG
>JAFUGS010000077.1 GCA_017469265.1 Clostridia bacterium | reverse complement strand
CTTCATAGGGAATCTCCCGGTCTGCATCCGGCATCCTCTCCAAAGCAGACTTTGTGGGCTTGACCAGAAAACGGTCATCATATATGCCACCAACAATCTTTCCGCGATAATAGAGGATGAATTCACCCATCATAGCCCTATACGCGATTCTTTCCAGGCCGGAAAGCTGCTCCAGAATAAAATCCAGATACTCTCTGCTCGACGCCATATCGCGGTATTCCTCCCTTGCCTGTAAAACTCAAAGATATTGGTTACAGATAGTCACCGATATTTCCGAGTACTTTCCCCAGACTGTGATATTTGCCGGAATAGATAACCGGATCCAGAACAGTCAGATCGACATCGAAAGAGTCTTTGCAAATCAGCCGTTCATCCATCTGGATGTTCCGGATAGGACAGAAAAATGTAGTGGAATCTCCGGTGTCCAGTTTCTGTGATACTTCGCACTCATACACCCACGGACTCTGATCAAGCACCGGAACGTCCAACACCTGTCCACGGCTCACAGAGTATTCCATTCCGTTCTTTTTTCCATCCGCAGCATGATGCGAACCAAAGTAGTCCATCAGGGGCAGCATCTCTGTGCTGACAAGGTTGGCGCTGAAAACGCCGGTTCGCAGTACGTTCCGCTTTGTCATCTTCGTTCCGGATATACTGATCACCAGCAGGTATCTGTCACCTTCCTCATGCGTGACGCTGATCCACGTGATCGGAGCGAAATTGTCCGTTCCGTCTTCGTTGTTTGTTCCGATGATGAAAGAAGGCTGAACGCACATCGAATATACAGGATCTACAGATCTTCTTCTGATTGTTTCCATCGGATTGCACCTCCGTACCTTTTGGGGTTAGCCCGATAAATTCCATGTTTGTTTTAGCCGACAATTTCAAAAGTTCGAATGAGCTCCAGCTCTGTGCTTTGATCGAAGAACAATTCTATTGCGTATTTCATGCCGGTTACCTCCGCAAATCCAGATTGTCTTAGGACATGCGAGCCCTCCCACTCTTCTTAAGGAGCAGGGCGGGGCTCCGTCCATCCCGTTTCAGGACTGCCAGGTGGTCAGGGTTCTGCGCAGCAGGGGAACTTCCACCAGCAGCATGCCGATCCAGCCGGCCAGATAGCTGAAGGGCAGAGCTTCCAGCTCCATATGCAGCAGGAAGACCAGCGGCAGCGCGGCGGCCAGGCGGACGCCCATATTGGTGATGGAACTGATCAGCGTGATCCGCAGGTCGCCCATGCCCCGGAAAAAGCCCTGAATGCCATTGGTCAGAGCGGGAAGCAGATACATAAAGGAGATCAGCCGCAGGTAACGGACGCCATGCGCCGTGACCTGGGGATCCGTGGTGGAAAGGCTGACCAGGGGGTAGGCCAGCAGCAGACAGGCCAGAAAAATGAGGAGGCCGTAGCAGATCTCGATAAGCATCCCCTTTCTGAAACCTTCCCGCACCCGGTCCCGCTTGCCGGCGCCCCGGTTAATGGCCATGAAGGAGGTCATGGCGTGGCCGATGTTCTGCTGGGGAATGTAGGCGAAATCATCGATACGGTTCACGATGGTGAAGGCGGCCATGGCGGTGACCCCCATGGTGTTCACGATAGCCTGGATGCCGATCTTTCCCAGCTGGACGGTGGCCTGCTGCATGGCGGAGGTCCAGCCATAGGCGACGGTCTGGCGGAACAGGGCCCGGTCAAAGACGAGCCAGCCCTTTCCCAGCCGCAGCATGGGCTCCCGCTTCTGCAGATAGAGCAGGCAGAGAACGCAGCTGATGGCTTCGCAGAGAACCGTGGACAGGGCGGCGCCCTGGATACCCATGCGCCATTTGGCCACCAGGAGCAGATCCCCCAGGATGTTCAGCACCGCGCTGATGACCAGGAAGACCAGCGGGCCGGTGCTGTCCCCCAGCGCGCGAAGAACGCCGGCCAGGCAGTTGTACACGAAGGTAAAGACCAGTCCGCAGAAAATGACCCGCATGTAGGAGACGGCCATGGGCAGGACGGATTCCTCCACCTGCAGCAGCAGGAAAAGCGGACGGGCCAGCAGCATGAACAGGACGGAGATGGCGGCGGTAAAGCCGAGACCGCCCAGCATGGTGGTGCTGACCTGCCGGCGCAGGGTGTCATAATCCCTGGCGCCGTAATGGGTACCGATCAGGATTCCGGCGCCAAGGGTGATGCCGTTCAGAAACAGGATGACTAGCGTCATGAGGGGATTGGAGGTCCCCACGGCCGCCAGGGCCTCCTTGCCCACGAAACGGCCCACGACCATGCTGTCGGCGGCGTTGTAAAGCAGCTGGAAGATGTTTCCAAGCACCAGGGGAACCGTAAACTTCAGCAGCTCCGGGGCAATTTTCCCCTCCGTAAAATCCGTACGCATCCTGTCCCTCTCCGCAAAAATCTGCGCCGCCTCGCGGCAAAGCAATTCTATGGTACGCGAAAACCCTGCGCTGTCAAGGAAAAAACGGAAAAGAAGCAGGGAATCCGCATGTTCCGCTGGCAGAAAATGATCTGCTGGGGATCTGAATAAAACATATTGACATAGTAGGATAATAGGAATATAATCCATGCTGAGATCAGCCGGAAAGGAGCGAAGAAGCATGATCTACGCGGATAACGCCGCGACAACCCAAATGAGCGACACGGCCCTGGCCACGATGACGGCCGTGATGAAGGAAACCTGGGGAAACCCCTCCAGCCTGTACGGGGTGGGCCAGCGGGCGAAAGAGGTCCTGGAGGAGGCGAGAGCTACCATTGCCGACATCATCGGGGCGGAGCCCAGGGAGATTCTGTTTACCTCCGGCGGCAGCGAGGCGGATAATCAGGCGATTCTATCCGCCGCACGGCTGGGGGAAAAGAGCGGGAAAAAGCATATTGTGTCCTCCGCCTTTGAGCATCACGCGGTGCTGCATACCCTGAAGCGCCTGGAGGCCGAGGGCTTTCAGGTGACGCTGGTGGATGTGCATTCGGACGGACTGATCCGGCCGGAGGAGGTGCGGGACGCCATCCGGGAGGACACCTGCCTGGTGACGATCATGTACGCGAACAATGAAATCGGCACCATCCAGCCGATCCGGGAGATTGGGGAGATCTGCCGGGAGAAGAAGGTGCTTTTTCATACGGACGCGGTTCAGGCTGTCGGGCATGTGCCGATCGACGTAAAAGCCGAGAACATTGATATGCTGTCCGCCTCCGCCCACAAGTTTCACGGCCCCAAGGGCGTTGGCTTTCTGTACGCCCGGAAGGGAATCCGGCTTACCAGCCTGATCGAGGGCGGCGCCCAGGAGCGGGGAAAGCGGGCCGGCACGGAGAACGTGGCGGGCATCGCGGCTATGGCGGCGGCCCTGCGGGAGGAAAACGCCCACATGGCGGAGAACGCCGCGCATCTGACGGAGATGCGGGATCTGCTGATCGCCGGGCTGCGGGGCATTCCGCACGGGGATCTGAACGGCGACGCGCGCCGCAGGCTGCCGGGGAACGTGAACTTCTGCTTTGAGGGCATCGAAGGCGAATCCCTGCTGCTGCTGCTGGACGATAAGGGAATCCAGGCTTCCTCCGGCAGCGCGTGTACCTCCGGGGACCTGGATCCCAGCCATGTGCTGCTGGCCATCGGCCGGGTGCATGACGTAGCCCACGGTTCCCTGCGGCTGAGCATCGGCCCGGAGATCACGGCGGAGGATGTGAAAACGATCGTGGGAGCGGTGACGGAGGTGGTCACCTACCTGCGGGGCTTCTCGCCGATCTGGCGGGATCTGATGAGCGGAAAAAAGGAGTTCATCCTGTAAACCGGGCCGCCGGCGCGCCGGGCCTGAAAAACCGGCCCGCTCGGGCGGAAAGAAGAGGAGGTTATCTGGTAATGGCGTTATACAGCGAAAAAGTGATGGACCACTTCCGCAATCCGCGGAACGTGGGCGTGATCGAGGATGCCAACGGCATTGGCGAGGTGGGCAATGCCAAATGCGGCGACATCATGAAGATGTACCTGAAAATTGAGGATGACGTGATTCAGGACGTGAAGTTTGAGACCTTCGGATGCGGCAGCGCCATCGCATCCAGCTCCATGGCGACGGAGCTGATCAAGGGGAAGCCGGTGGCGGATGCCATGAAGCTGACCAACAAGGCGGTGGCGGAAGCGCTGGACGGCCTGCCGGATTATAAGATGCACTGTTCCGTGCTGGCGGAGGAAGCGATTCAGTCCGCGCTGGAGGACTATCAGCAGCGGACGGGAAAGCGCATTGAAAACGGCGGAAACGCCTGAAAACGGGCGCCCTTCGGCTGTAAACCGCCCGCGCGAAGCCGGTTCCGCACAAAGGACGGGATGCGGCTTTCGGCCAGGAGGGATCCATTGGCGTTTTCCATGCATCCAGACCAGCCTTCTCTTTCAGAAGGCTGGTTTTTGTGTGCCTTGCGATTCAGGGAATGATGGGGTAGAATAAACGGCAATGGCAGGTTGGAGGAGGAAAACACGCATGAAAGGGATGGGATGGAAGGCGCTGCCGGCGCTGCTTCTGATACTCTGGGCGCTGGGATGCGCCGTAGCGCGCGGGGAGCAGATCTGCGTGTTCCGTGTCCGGCCGGAGGTGACGCGGGTGGACAGGGAGCGGGCGGACGGCCTGGTCTTTCTGGGCCGGCGCCAGGGAAAACAGCAGACCGCGCAGCTGTCCTTGGGCCTGGAGGGACGATCCCCGGAGGGAAACACCTGGCCGCTGGCGGAGCTGATCCGGCAGCGGCAGGGGACGGTGACCGGCGCCTGGTGGCGGCTGGAGGGAACGGAGATCGAGGCAAAAGGGGCCCGATTCCTGTTGTGGCCGGAGGGCGGACGCATGGCCTCCACGGTTCGAACCGCCTTTCCCGGATGGAATCTGTGGGAAATCACGGACTACATGCGGGCGGCGCTGATGGAAGGAGAGGCGTTTTCCCTGCGGGTTCAGACGGCGGACGGCGAGGATACGGGAAGCTTTGTTTTTCAGGGAAGCCGGATCTACGTGACCGTGGCCTTTCCCTCGCCGCAGCCGGACCTGGAGGAAAGCCGGGCCGCTGATTCCCGGCTGCTGGACGCGGCGCTGTCCGCGCTGCCGGCGGACCACTGGGCTCTGCGGCAGTACCGGGAGGAGACCGGATCCCTGCTGCAGGCCCGCTGGCCGGAAACCGGCGTGCCCTATTACTTCGGCGGGCACAGCGAGGAAAAGGTGATGCACCGCTTTTTTCCGCTGCAGGAATCCCGCTACTACCGGTCGGACCGCCTGTACCTGTGCGGCTTTGACTGCGGAAGCTATCTGCACTGGGTGGAGGAACAGGCGGGATGCCTGCCGCACCCGGATCTGAGCGACATCCTTCAGCAGCGGGGGAAGGCTTTCCCCATGGCCAGCCTGGCGCTGCGGGTCTGGCATCAGGCGCTGGTGCCCGGCGATCTGATCGTCATGAACCATGGCAGCTATCATGTGGGCATGTATCTGGGGACGCCCCGCATGTTCGGCCTGACGGCGGAGAGCGCGCCGGAGCTGGCGGACTGGCTGGACGCGCCGCTGCTGATTCACTGCGGCGAGGATCCCTTTTGCTATGACCGGTTCAGTGAATACATCGCGGCGCAGGATTACCGCATGACCACCAGCCCGCCGGACGGAGGGGTCACCGTTTCCCTGCTGGTGCCCCGCCTCACGGACGCGCCGCATGTGCGGCAGGCGCCATGGGGCAGGGAATACGGCTATTTTCTGGTGGGGGAGCAGCCCCTGACGGTGCTGCCCCTGGCGGACTGCACGGAGCTGGCCTGGACGCGGCCGGTAGAACCGTAAAACGGTATACAGGAAAGGAATACGCATGAGAAAGGAAAACACACAGGGGCGGCGGGCCGGGGGGACAAATGCCCCGCGGGCGGAATCGCGGCGGAGCGCGCGCCGGGGAGGCGCGCTGCTGGCGCTGCTGTTCCTGCTGCTGGCCGCCGGGGCGGCCCGGGCGGATGTGATCATCAGCGAAGTCATGGCCAGCAACGGCTGGTTTGAGAACGGGCATGCCTGGGACTGGGTGGAGCTGCGAAACACGGGGAAGAGCACGGTGAACCTGAGCGGCTGGTACCTGAGCGACAGCAAAAAAGATCCCTTCAAATGGGCTTTTCCGGAAGGCGCGAAGCTGAAGGCCGGCGCTTACCTGACCGTTTTCTGCACCGGGGAGGAAAATGAAAGTGCCGGAAAGGGAGACACCTTTTACGCGCCGTTCGCCATTTCCGCGCAGGGGGAGACGCTGATCCTTTCCAACAGCGCGGGGGAGGAACAGCAGCGGCTGAAGCTGCCCGCCCAGTATGGCTGTGTCAGCTACGGCCTGCCCCGGGACGGCGGAGCTTACGGCTTTTTTGAAACCCCGACCCGCGGCGGGAAAAACGATGCCCGGGCTTACGAAACCCGGACAGCGGCGCCAGAGATGGAAACGCCGGGCGGGTTTTACACGGGGGAGGTGACGGTCCGCGCGACCGCGCCGGAAGGCGCGGTGCTGCGCTACACGACGGACGGGGACACCCCGACGGCAAAGAGCAGGGTCTTCCCCGCGGAGGGGCTGACCCTGAGGAAGACGACGGCGCTGCGCCTGCGGGCTTTCGCGGAAGGACAGGTCAGCTCGGAAACGGTGAGCGCCACCTACTGGATTGACGACGCGCCGCAGACGGCCATCGTTTCCCTGATCACGGATGACAAATACCTTTTCAGCTCCAGGACCGGCATCCTGACCAAGGGGACCGGGTCCATCCCCAATTACGCCAGGGGCTGGGAATATCCGGTGAACATCGAGTACTACACCCGGGAGGGCCTGGGACAGATCAACCAGATGGGCACCTTCACCTGCTCCGGGCACAGCGCCCGGATCAACGCCCAGAAGAGCATCGCCCTGTACGCCCGGAAAGCCTGGGGCGGCGGGGAATTCGCGTTCAATCCTTTTCCGACGCGGGACTATACCGGTTATAAGAGCCTGCTGCTGCGGGCGGCTAACTCCGATTACAGCGCCACCCGCCTGCGGGACATTGTGGCCAGTTCCCTGGCGGAGGGGCAGGGCATTCTGTACCAGGATCACCAGGTGATTCAGGTGTATATCAACGGCGCCTACTATGGGCACTATAACCTGCGGGAAAAGATCAACAAGTATTTTGTGGCCCAGTACGAGGGTGTGACGGAGCAGGCGGACATCGACCGGATTGATCTCCTGGCCAGGACGGGCACGGATCAGTTCCTGCAGAACGGGGACAACACGGACTGGCTGGCCCTGTGCGATTTCTGCAAAAAGCAGGATCTGAACGATCCGGACAACCTGGAATACGTGACGGACCGGCTGGACGTGGACAGCCTGTTTACGCACGCGGCGTTCGAGATCATCCTGGGCAATGTGGACTTTACGAATGTGCGGATTTACCGGGTACCCGGAGGAAAGTGGAAGTACCTGCTGTTTGACGTGGAAGCCTGCTGGCGGGGGCTGGATAAAACGCCCATCGAGTACTACATCAAGCCTTTGAGCGCGAAAATCCAGGGCTTCCGCCATGAGCCGCTGAACGCGCTGCTGAAGGTGCCGGCCTATCGGGAGAAGTTCCTGCGGCGGGTGAGTGAGCTGCTGACGACGGTGTTCCGATGGGATCGGGTGGAGCAGCGGTTTGATGAGGTGATAGCCCAGCTGGAGCCCATCCTGCCCCGGCATATCGCCCGATGGAAGAACATGAAGCTCAGCAACTGGCAGAAGAACATCCGGGCCACGAAATACTATGCCCGGGTCCGGCCCAAAAAGATTCCCGGGCTGCTGAAGACGGCCATGAAGCTGACGAAGGAGGAAATGGACACCTATTTCGCCGACGCGCTGGCGCTGCTGGAGGAAACGAACCGGGCCAGCCCCTGAGTGAACGAAACAAAAAGAATCACTGGCATGCAAAAGGACCAGCCCTGCGGCATTCGTGGGCCGGTCCTTTTGACACCGGAAAACAGCTTATTCGAACTGGGCGGCGTAAAGCTGATGATAGAAGCCTTTTTGGTCCATCAGCTGGCGGTGGGTGCCCTGCTCCACTACGTCCCCGTCCCGGAGGACGAGAATCTGATCCGCGTTTTCAATGGTGGACAGCCGGTGGGCGATGACAAAACAGGTCCGGTTTTTCATCAGCTCCCGCATGGCTTTCTGGATCTCCCGCTCGGTGGCGGTATCCACGTTGGAGGTGGCCTCATCCAGGATCAGCATGGGCGCGTCGTACAGCATGGCCCGGGCAATGGTCAGCAGCTGTTTCTGCCCCTTGGAGATGTTGCCCCCGTCCTCGTTGATCAGCGTGTCATACCCCTGGGGCAGGCTCATGATGAAGGGGTGAATCCGGGCCGCTTTGGCCGCGGCGACCACCTCCTCCATGGTGGCGTTTTCCCTGCCGTAGGCGATGTTCTCGAAGATGGTGCCCTGGAAAACCCAGGTATCCTGCAGCACCATGGCGTAGCTTCCCCGCACGGTGCGGCGCGCGGCGGCGCGGATATCCTGCCCGTCGATGCGGATGACGCCGCTGTCCGGGTCATAGAAGCGCATCAGCAGGTTGATGATGGTGGTTTTGCCGGCGCCGGTGGGACCGACGATGGCGATCAGCTTGCCGGCGGGAGCTTCCAGGTTCAGGTCATGAAGGATGGTTTCACCCGGAACATATCCGAAGGTCACATGCTCGGCGCTTACATCGCCGCGGACATTTTCCAGCAGCCGGGCATCCGGCACATCGGCGGTTTCCTCCTGCTCATCCAGCAGGGTGAAGACCCGCTCCGCGGCGGCCAGGGCGGAAAACAGCTCGTTGAAGATCTCCGCGATGGCGTTGATGGGACCGGCAAACTTCCGGCTGTACAGCACGAAGGAGGAAATCCGTCCCAGGTCAATGGCGCCGCGCAGATAGAGCACTCCGCCCAGCAGGCCGATGAGGCTCAGCCCCAGATTGTTGATGGCGGACATGGTGGGGCCGATGGTGACGCCATAATGCTCCGCGTCGGAAAAGGCGTCCGCCGCGTCCTGGTTGATCCGGTGAAAACGCTCATCCACCCGGTCCTCATAGGCATAGGCCAGAATGGTCTTCTGGCCGGAGAGCATCTCCTCCACGAAGCCGTTCATGACGCCGTAGCTCCGGGAGCGGCGGGCGTAGCGGGGCTGGGTCTTTTTCCGCATATGCATGGTATAGCAGATGGCCGCCGGCACCGTGACCAGGGTCAGGGCGGAGAGGGGCAGAGAGATGGTGATCATCATGATCAGGGAACCGACCACCGTGATCACGCTGGAGAGAATCTGGACGATGTCCGTGGCCATACTGGTGGAGATCACGTCAATGTCATAGCTGACCCGGCTGATGATGTCCCCGGCCTGATGCCGGTCAAAATAGCTCACGGGCAGACGCATCAGCTTGTCAAACACATCCTGCCGCATCTGGCGGGCTACCCGCCGGCTGACGATGGTCATCATCAGGCTGATGCCGAAGCCCAGCAGGGCGGAACCCAGATAGCACAGGAGCATCAGCCCCGCGTCATGGGTCACGGCTTCAAAATTGACCTTCCCCGGGCCGGCGGCCGCCTCCCGGATGGCGGAGCCCGCCAGGCTGGGCCCCCACAGATTCAGCAGATTGCTGACAAGGCTCAGCAGGAGAACGCCGAAGATCACGTACCGCCACGGCCCCAGATAGCTCAGCATGCGGCGCAGCGCGCCCCGGGTGTCCTTCGGCTTCTTCATGACCGTATCCCGTCGCGCCACTTACGCCACCTCCTCGCTCATCTGTGTCCGGTAGATATCCTGGTACACGGGGCAGGAGGCCATCAGCTCGGCGTGGGTGCCCCGGCCGATCATTTCCCCCTCGTGCAGGACGAGAATTTCATCCATGGACAGGATGGAGGAGACCCGCTGGGCGATGACCACGGTGGTGGCCTCGCCGTGATGCTCCCGGATGGCCCGGCGCAGCTCCGCGTCCGTCCGGTAGTCCAGGGCGGAGGAGGCGTCATCCAGGATCAGGATTTCCGGATCCGCCGCCAGGGCCCGGGCAATGAGCAGACGCTGCTTCTGGCCGCCGGAGAAGTTGGCCCCGTGAATGGCGGCTTCATGGTCGTAGGCTTCCTCATATCCCTCGATAAAGCCCTGAGCCATGGCGTCCTTCGCGGCGCGGCGCAGCATGCGGTCGCTGACTTCCCGGCCGAAGGTTACGTTTTCCCGGATGGTGTCGGCGAAGATCACGTCATTCTGGAAGACGACGCCGAACTTCCGGTGCAGGGTATCCCGGTCATAGGCCCGGACATCCTGCCCATCCACAAAGACATGCCCCTGCTGTGGGTCGTAAAAGCGCATCAGCAGGTTGACGATGCTGGTCTTGCCGCTGCCGGTGGCGCCGATGATGCCAAGGCTGCCGCCCTTCTTCACCCGGAAGGAGATGTCCTTCAGGCACTGCTGGCGTTCCTCCCCCAGAAACTGGCCATGGGCCTCCACGGAGGGATCCGCGTCGTAATTGAAGGAGACATGGTCAAAGATCAGCGCGTCCCCGGAGGGCGCCTGGGCTGTTTCCGCCGCGGGCAGGGGCGTCAGCTCCTCCGGCATCTCCACCACCTCGGCGATACGGTTGGCGGAGGCGTTGGCCTTGGACATCATCATAAAGATCCGGTTCAGCCCCATGACGCCCATGAGGATCATATTAAAGTAGGTCAGGAAGGCGAGAATCACCCCCGGCGCGGTCTGGCCGGCGTTGACCCGGCGGGCGCCCACCAGGACCACCAGCGTGAGCCCCACGTTCAGAAAGAGGGTCACGATGGGCCCGGGAAGGCTCATGATGACGCTGGCCCGTACCTCCTGCCGGGCCATGCGTGTATTGGCTTCACCGTAGCGGCGCTGCTCGTAGTCCTCCTTGCTCAGGGCCTTCACCACCCGGATGCCGGTGATGCTTTCCCGCATCAGCCGAACCAGCACATCCATCCGCCGCTGCACCTCATCGTAGAGCGGAATCCCCTTCCAGGAGACAAAGGAGACCAGCACGATCATGACCGGCGCCATGACGCAGAGAATCATGGCCAGGCCGCTGTCCATGGTCAGGGTGATGGCAATGCCGCCCAGCAGCATAATCGGCGCCCGGATGCCCATGGTCTGGATCATGCGGACAAAATTCTGCACATTGTAGGTATCGCTGGTCATCCGGGAGATCAGGGAGGGGAGCCCCACCTGGTCCATCTGCTGGCCGGAGAGGTTCAGGGCGGTGTGAAACAGGTCCCGCCGGATACCGAAGGTGCTTTCCCGGGCGACCCGGACGCTCATCCGGTTGGCCCGCACATTCAGGAAACGGGTCACCAGCGTCAGCGCCAGCATGACCAGCCCCCAGGCCACCACCGGCCAGGCGTCGGAGGCCGCGGGCACCACATGATCCAGCAGGTGCTCCAGCACATAGGGAACGAGGAGCTCCGTCCCCGTGCCCAGCAGCTTGATGAGCATGACGGCCAGGATGTACCAGCGCCAGGAGCGGACATATTTCCAGATCAGCTTCATAACAGATTTAACTCTCCTTTGGCGGCAGTTTTCACTGTTCCGCGGGTTCATCTTATCTTTTTTCCGGCTTTCCCGCAAGCGGATTTTTTTGCGCCACGGCGGGCGGAAAAGGGATTGACTTCCGGCGGGATCGGCGTATAAATAGAAGCATACAATGCTGCCATGGAAAAGAGGCGCGGATGAAATTGGAGAAAAAGGATCCGGTGATGGAGGCCAGGCGCCGCCTGGAAAACGTGACGCCGCTGAAGCGGGACTGCGGCCGGCTCTGCGGGGCCCGGTGCTGCCGGTCCCTGGAGGGAGAGGAAACCGGGATGCTGCTTTTTCCCGGAGAGGAGCGCGAGTATCAGGACCTTCCGGGCTGGCAGGTGAAGCAGGGCGCCCGGGGAAAGCTGGCGGTCTGTCCCGGCACCTGCGCGCGGGCGGAACGCCCCCTGTCCTGCCGGCTGTTCCCCCTGCTGCCGAAGATCACGGAGGAAGGAATCCGCTGCGTCATGGATCTGCGGGCCGGAGCGGTGTGCCCCCTGTCCCGCAGGGGGCTGAAGGCGCTGGATCCCGCCTTTGTGGAGGCGGTGCGGGCCGCGGGGGAAGTGCTGGCCGGGGACGCGGAATGCGCGGCCGTGCTGGAATCCCTGGCCCGGGAGCAGGCGGACTGGCGGGAACTGCGGGACATGCTGCGGGGACAGGGAAAGGAAGCGTGATGGAAAAACAGCCCGCCGTGCTTTTTTTCTGTTTTTTGTTGACGCGTCCGCGGAATACCCGGTATAATCTGTTTTAAACCCAATGAAGGAGGCGGAAAACATGGCTCTGCTGACCATCGCCCGGGAGACCTGCAAAGGCTGCGGGCTTTGCGCCGATGTATGTCCCAGGAAGATCCTGGCGCTGAGCAAGGAGATCAATTCACGGGGCTATCATCCCATCGCTGTTACCGATCAAAGCCAGTGCATCGGCTGCGCCTTTTGCGCGCGGATGTGCCCGGACGCCGTGATCAAGGTCGAAAAGTAAAAGGAGTGTTTCACCATGGGACAGAAAATGCTCATGAAGGGGAATGAGGCCATCGCCGAGGCCGCCATCCAGGCCGGCTGCCGGTTCTTCTTTGGCTACCCCATTACCCCTCAGAACCAGATTCCGGAATACATGTCCAAGCGGCTGCCAAAGGTGGAAGGCGGCTGCTTCCTGCAGGCGGAGAGCGAAGTCGCGGCCATTAACATGGTCTACGGCGCGGCCGGCGCCGGCGGACGGGTCATGACCTCGTCCTCCTCTCCGGGCATTTCCCTGAAGCAGGAAGGGATCAGCTATATCGTCGGCGCGGAGCTGCCCTGCGTCATCGTGAACATGGTTCGCGGCGGCCCCGGCCTGGGCTCCATTCAGCCGGCGCAGAGCGACTATTATCAGTCCACCCGGGGCGGCGGCCATGGCGACTACCGCATGCTGGTGCTGGCGCCGTCCTCCGTGCAGGAGGCGGTGGAGCTAACGCAGCTGGCTTTCGACCTGGCGGACAAGTACCGGAACCCCGTGCTGGTCATGGGCGACGGGCTCATCGGCCAGATGATGGAGCCGGTGGAGATGCCGGACTATCAGAAGCCGGCGGACCTGCCGGAGAAAACCTGGGCGGCGACGGGCTGGACGCCCTCCTCGGACCGGGAGCGGGCGATCATCAACTCCCTGTACATTGACCCCGCCGTGCTGGAAAAGCACGTGAACCATCTGTACGAGAAATACGCCGTGATGGAACGGACTGAGTGCCGCTGGCAGGAGGAAATGACCGAGGACGCGGACTATGTCATCGTGGCGTACGGCACCACGGCCCGTATCGCGCGCAGCGCCATGCGGAAGCTGCGGGCGGAAGGCATCCGGGCGGGGCTGATCCGGCCGATTACCCTCTGGCCGTTCCCGGCCGAGCCCATCGCGCGGGCCGCGGAACACGCGAAGGCTTTCCTGACGGTGGAAATGAGCATGGGCCAGATGGTGGACGACGTGCGCCTGGCCGTGGAAGGAAAGAAACCGGTTCACTTCTTTGGCCGCACCGGCGGCATTGTGCCCACCGTACGGGAGATCATGACCCAGGTGGAAAACCTGGCAAAGGAGGGGGAGTAAGGCATGGCGGTTGTATATGAAAAGACGAACATCCTGACGGACACACCCCTTCATTACTGTCCCGGCTGCACCCATGGCATCATCCACCGGCTGGTGGCGGAGGCCATTGATGAACTGGGAATTCAGGGGAAAACCATCGGCATCGCTCCGGTGGGCTGCGCCGTGTTCGCCTATAATTACTTTAACGTGGATATGATGGAAGCGGCCCACGGCCGGGCTCCCGCGGTGGCTACGGGCTGCAAGCGGGTCAACCCGAAGAACATCGTTTTCACCTACCAGGGCGACGGCGACCTGGCCTCCATCGGCGCGGCGGAAATCACCCATGCCGCCACCCGGGGGGAGAACATCACCGTGATTTTCGTAAACAACGCGATTTACGGCATGACCGGCGGCCAGATGGCGCCGACGACCCTGCCGGGTCAGGTGACCACCACCTCTCCCTACGGCCGGGATCCCGCCCTCTGCGGCTATCCGATCCGGGTGAGCGAAATGCTGGCCACCCTGGACGGCCCCGCCTACATCGCCCGGTGCTCCGTTCATGACGTGAAGCACATCATGGACGCGAAAAAATGCATTAAAAAGGCTTTTGAGACCCAGATCGCGGGGAAGGGCTTTTCCATGGTGGAGGTGCTTTCCTCCTGTCCCACCAACTGGGGCATGACGCCCCGGGAGGCGCTGAACTGGCTGGAAGCCAACATGATTCCCCAGTATCCCCTGGGCGTGAAGAAGGAGGTGGAGTAATTCATGGAAGCGCAATTCCTGATTGCCGGTTTCGGCGGGCAGGGCGTGCTGCTGATCGGCCAGCTGCTGGCCAAGGCCGCCATGCACGAGGGCATGAATGTTTCCTGGATGCCCTCTTACGGCCCCGAGATGCGGGGCGGCGAAGCCAACTGCGCCGTCGTTATTTCCGATGAGCCCATCGGCTCCCCTCTGGTGACGGAGATTCCCTTCGCGGTGATCATGAACAAGCCCAGCATGCTGAAGTTCACCCCCGCCATGGAAAAGGGCGGCGTCATGCTGTACAATTCCTCCCTGATCGACATCACCCCGGACCGGGAGGACATCACGGCCATCCCCGTGGACTGCAACGGGATTGCCGAGCAGCTGGGCAACAGCCGTACCGCCAACATGGTGATGCTGGGGGCGATCCTGAAAAAGACGGGCATTGTTTCCATCGACGCGGCCATGGAGGCGCTGAAGGCGACCTTCGGGCCCAAGAAGGAACACCTGCTGCCCATCAACCGCCAGGCCATGGAAAAAGGCGCGGAAGCGGTACAATGAACAAAAACCCCGGAAGGCTTCTTCCGGGGCTTTTTCAGGTCATAAGAAAAACGCCCCTCCCGGGTATGCGGACCGGGAGAGCGCGTTTCCCTTGTTTGAAGAATGGGGTTGGTTCCAATGGAGGGGTATGGCCTGTGAGAACGCCCGGCGGCGGACATATGTGAGGAAGCTGGCCTGCCGCCGAATTAGTTAGCACTGGCTAACAGCTGCATTATAGCAGGACATACACGGACTGTCAATAGGGAAAAAGAGCTTTTTTCGCGGGGAAAGGGAAGAAACATGATCAAGGCAGTTTTTCTGGATGTGGACGGCACCCTGTATTCTCACGGGATGCACGCGGTTCCGCCTTCCGCGCTGCGGGCGCTGGAGGCGCTGCGGGAGGGGGGAATCCGGATCTTTCTGGCCACGGGGCGGCATCAGATGGCGCTGAAGAAGCTGAACCTGCCCGCGTTTCCTTTTGACGGATACGTGACGCTGACGGGCCACCTGTGCTATGATCGGGACTGGCGGCCGGTTTTCCGCTCTTCCCTTCCGGAGGCGGATCAGGCGGCGCTGGTGAGGGCTTTTGAAGCGCGCAGGCATCCGCTGCTGCTGCTGCATGAGCATGAGGAATACATCAACTATGTGGACGCGCTGACCGCCGGGATGATGGCCGCGGTGTCCTCCGCGCCGCCGCAGACCGCGGCGTATAACGGCGAGCCAATCTACGCCGCCGCGCTGTACAGCACCCGGGCGGAGGCGGAACAGCTCATGACCGGGATGCCGGGATGCCGGCTGTCTGCCTGGTATGAGACGGGCTTTGACATTATCAGCCGGGAGGTTGGCAAGGCCCGGGGGATCGAGGAAATGCTGCGCAGCTTTGACCTGCGGCGGGAAGAAACCGCTGTCTTCGGCGACGCGGACAATGATGTGGAAATGCTGGAATACGCGGGCGTGGGGGTGGCCATGGGCAATGGCACCCCGGCGGCGAAGGCGGCCGCGGATCTGGTGACGGCGGATGTGGACGCGGACGGGCTGGCCTGTGCCTTTCGGACACTGGGCCTGCTGGAGGCATAAGGGCGAAAGCGTGAAGGAAGACCACGGCGGCGCGGCGCTTCTTCCGGCGGGAACGCGGCGGAAGAAGCGGGCGGCCGGAGGGAAAACGCGGTGAGGAGACGGATGAAAAGAATCGGGTGGCTGGCAGCTGCGCTGCTCGCAATCGTTTTTCTGTGGCCTGCCCGCCTGCCGGCCAGGGCGGAAAGCCCGGAAGCGCTCATCCAGGCGGTGCTGGCGGAGCGGCAGGCGGGCGGAACGCTGCAGGCCTGGGTGGACGGCGCCCTGACGGAAACGGCGGACAGCCTGGGCGGATGGTATCTGATCGCCCTGCGGCATCTGGGCCTTCCCGCGGATTATACCAGGCCCCGGCGGGCCCTGGAGGAAAAGCTGGCGGCGGCGGAGACCGCCGGCATTACCAAAAGGGAGCGGATGGCCCTGACGCTGCTGGCCCTGGGCAGCCGGAACCCGGCCATTGATGCGGTGGCGGACCGGGGGGCGGAGGAGGAAACCCTGATGCCTCTGGTGTTCGGACTGCATCTGATGAACAATGGGGCCGGACAGCCGGAAAACCGGCGGAAGACGGCGGAGAAAATCCTGAACCTGCAGCTGGCGGATGGCGGATGGGCCGTGATCGGAACGGACTGCGATGTGGACTGCACGGCCATGACCCTGCAGGCGCTTGCCCCGCTTCGGGAGGAATCCGCCGCGGTCGCGGCGGCGGTCGACCGGGGCATGACGGCCTTGACCGGCATCCAGCAGGAGAACGGCGGATTCCTGGGCATGGGAATGGAAAGCGCGGAGAGCTGCGCCCAGGTGCTGCTGGCCCTCAGCGACCTGGGGCTGGACGGCGCGAAGGAGGAGGCCTTTGTCCGGCCCGGCGGCAGCGTGATGGACGCCATGATGCGCTTCCGCCTGGAGGGGGAAGGCTTCGCCCATGATCTGAAAACCGGGAAAATGAATGAAACCGCCACGGTGCAGTGTTTTTACGCGCTGGTGGGGTATCAGGGATCACGGAACGGCGGGGAACCTTATTACGTTTTTGACTTTCCGGAAGCAGCCCCCGTGAGGGCGGGCTTCTTTCCGGAAGGGTTGACGGCCCGGGGCTGGGCCTGGCTGGGGATTGGACTGGCGCTGCTGGCCAGCTGGATCCTGGCCTGGCGGCGGGGCAAGAGGAACTGGCGAAGCTATGCCTTCCCGCTGCTGCTGGCCCTGGCGGCCGCGGCGGCGGTTTCCGTCCTGGAGATTCAGAGCCCGGAAGGATATTACGCCGGAAACGACGAAAAGGATTCCGGGGATCGGAACGTGGAAACCACCATTTCCATCCGCTGCGACACCGTGGCCGGGGAAAACGCGGATGTGCCGGCGGATGGCATCCTGCTGGCGGAGGAGACGCTGTACGTGGCGGAGGGGGATACGGCTTTTGACCAGCTGCTGGAGGCGACCCGGGCCCACCGCATCCAGATGGAATACGATGGGACCACCGCCGGTGCGTACGTCCGGGGGATCGGGTATCTGTACGAGTATCAGTTCGGCAACCTGTCCGGCTGGATGTACCGGGTGAACGGCGTATTCGCCGATGTGGGCTGCAGCCAGTACCGCCTGCGGCCCGGAGACCGGGTGGAATGGATTTATACCCGGAACCTGGGCAAGGACCAGGAACCCTGAGCAAAGGAGGGAAAGCCCATGATGAGCCTGCGGCACCGGCATCCGGGCTGCGCGTGCGTGGTGTTCGCCTGCGTGCTGCTGCCGGTGATCTTCGGCGTCAATCCGGTGACGGCGGGCATCGGCCTGGTCAGCGGCATGGGGCTGCTCTTCCTCCTGGAGGAGGGGCGGGGCCGGCGGCGCCTTGGCTGGTATCCGGCGGTCGCGCTGGCCAGCGGGGTGCTGAACCCCCTGTTCAACCATAACGGACGGACAGTGCTCTTCTTTCTGAACCGGAATCCCGTGACCCGGGAGGCGGTGCTGTACGGCCTGGTGATGGGCATGCTGATCGCGGCGGCGCTGGTATGGGCCAGGTGCTTTTCCCACGTGATGGATACGGAAAAGCTGCAGGCGGTGACCGGCCGGCTGAGCCCGAAGGTCTCCCTGATTCTCAGCATGAGCCTGCGTTACCTGCCCCTCTTCCGGCGCCAGGCGGCTCAGGTCCGGGAGGCGCAGGCCGGTCTGGGCCTGATCCGGGAGGAGAACGGACTGGACCGGCTGCGGGGCGGGCTGCGGGTGATGGACGGGATGGTGACCTGGGCCCTGGAGAACGGGATCACCACGGCGGACAGCATGACGGCCCGGGGATACGGCAGCGGGTCCAGAACCCGGTACCGGGTTTATGTCTGGGAGCGGGGAGACACGGCGCTGACGGCGCTGAGCCTTGGGCTGATGCTGATTGTCGCCGCGGCGCGGGTGACAGGGCAGATCGGTTATACCTGGTATCCCGAGCTGCGCGTGCCGGCGGCCGGCTTTGGAAGCGCCGCTGCCTACGGCGCCTTCGGGCTGCTCTGCCTGACGCCGGCGGCGCTGGAGATAAAGGATCGGTGGAAATGGAAAGTCTTGCGGTCAAGGATTTGAGCTTTACGTACGCCGGCGCGGCGGAACCGACCCTGCGGGGGGTCAGCCTGCGGCTGGAAGCGGGAGAATTCGCGCTGCTGACCGGGGAAACCGGCTGCGGGAAAACCACGCTGCTGCGGCTGATCAAGCGGGAGCTGGCGCCGCGGGGCGCCAGGCAGGGAAGCATTCTGCTGGGAGGCCGGGAGACGGAGTCCCTGTCGGACCGGGAAGCGGCGGAAAAAATCGGGTTTGTTTTTCAGCGCCCGGAGCAGCAGATTGTGACGGACCGGGTGTGGCATGAGCTGGCCTTCGGGCTGGAAAATCTGGGGACGCCGGAAAAGGAGATGCGGCGCCGTGTGGCGGAAACCGCCCAGTTTTTCGGCCTGGAGGAGCACTGGGATGTCCGGCCGGACCAGCTGTCCGGCGGGCAGAAACAGCTGCTGAACCTGGCGGCGGTGATGGTGATGGAACCGGATCTGCTGATCCTGGATGAACCCACGGCCCGGCTGGACCCCATCGCGGCCCGGAGCTTTCTCTCCATGCTGGAGCGGCTGCACCGGGAGATGGGAATGACGATTCTGATGTCAGAGCACCGGCTGGAGGATGTGCTGGACCGGGCGGACCGGCTGATCTGCATGGAAAACGGTGCCATCCGGCTGAATGGCGCGCCCCGGGAGGTGTGTGCCCGGATCCCCAGGCAGGGAGCCCTTGCCGGCGCTTTGCCCGCGGCGGTACGGGTCTGGCAGGGTACGGGCGGACAGGGAAGCTGTCCGCTGAACGCCGGAGAAGGCAGACGGTGGCTGGCTGCCCGGACCGGCGCGTCAAAGCCGGAGGACGGGGAGACGCGGCAAACCGCCGCCGGGACGCGGAACCGGGGAAAGCTTCCGGCGCGGTCCTGCGCGGCCCAAAGGGCGGAACCGAAACGGGAGGATTCCGCGGCCCTGTGCCTCCGGGAGGTATGGTTCCGCTTTTCCCGGGAGGGAAAGGATGTCCTGCGCTCCGTGAATCTGACGGTGCGGCAGGGGGAGATCTTTGCTCTGCTGGGCGGAAACGGCAGCGGAAAGACGACCCTGCTGCGAACCGCGGCGGGAATGATTCCCCCTTACAGCGGCGAAATCCTTTTCTTTGGCAAAAAACTGAAGGATTACCGCCACGGAACCCTACGGCATGAGGGGATCGCCCTGCTGCCCCAGGATGTGCAGACGCTGTTTCTGCGGGGCAGCGTGCGGGAAGAACTGCGGGACGCCGGACTTCGGCCGGAGGAGCTGCCTTTTGACCTGAGCGGGCTTCTGGACCGGCATCCCTATGACCTTTCGGGGGGCGAGCAGCAGCTGCTGGGACTGGCGAAGGTGCTCAGCGCGAAGCCGAAGCTGCTGCTGATGGATGAACCCACCGGCGGGCTGGACGCCGCCTGGCGGCAGCGGACGCGGGCCTGGATGAAGCAGCTGCAGGCTCAGGGAATGACGCTGCTGCTGGTGACCCATGACGCGGAATTCGCGGCGGAAACGGCGGACCGGTGCGGCCTGCTGTTCCGGGGACGGGTGGAGGCGGTGGAGGAGCCCGGAGCCTTCTTTGCCGGCGCAAGTTATTACGGAACCAGCGTAAGCCGGATGACCAGAGGGCTGCTGCCCGGATGCGCCACGGTGGCGGAGATGACGGCGGCGCTGAAGCGGCAGGATTAAGACAGACGCGGGGGCACGGGATGCCCCGGAAAGCGGCGGGAGCTGAGAGAGGAGGGGAAGCCATGACAGCGCGAAGAACGGAAAACGCTTTCCGGTGGAAAACAGCGCTGCGGTACGGCATTCCCTTCCTGCTGATGCCGCTGCTGGTGGTGCTGGGCGGCTGGCGGCTGGGAGAACGGTTCTACGCCTGGGGCATCCTGGGCATGGTAGGGCTGAGCCAGGTGCTGTTCTTTACCGGCTTTGAGAAAAGGACCGTCGGATCCCGCCGGATGGTGATCGCGGCGGTGATGACGGCGCTGAGCGTGCTGGGCCGCGTGATTTTCGCGCCGATTCCCGGGTTTAAGCCTATCACCGCCATTGTGGTGATTACGGCCATCTGGATCGGCGGCGAAACGGGCTTTCTCGTAGGCTCCCTTTCCGCGCTGATCTCCAACTTTTTTTCCGGCCAGGGGCCCTGGACGCCTTTCCAGATGTTTGCCTGGGGGATGATCGGCCTGATGGCGGGCTTTCTCAGCGGGCCCCTGCGGAAAAACCGGGTGTGGCTGATCCTGTACGGCGCTTTCGCCGGGGTCGCCTACAGCCTGTTCATGGATGTGTGGACGGTGCTCTGGTATAACGGCGGCGTCAACTGGCCCCTGTACCGGGCGGCAGTGATCACGGCGCTGCCATATATGGCCAGCTACGCGGCCAGCAACGTGGTTTTTCTGCTGCTGCTGGGCCGGCCCTTCGGGGAAAAGCTCGCGAGAATCCGGCTGAAATATGGCGTATAGAGGATCCGGCGGGACGGAAGGACGGACAGCGCCGCGGGAGGCGCGCCCTTTCAGAATGAATGCCGACGGACGGAAACCACCGGAACAGGGACAGAAAACAGATGGGAGCGGAGCATGGGAAGAAAGAAAACCCTGGCGCTGGTTTTGACGCTGGCGCTGCTTTGGCCGGGAGCGGGGCTGGCCGCGAAGAAAGCGCCGCAGATTAAAACGATTCTCCTCACCTGGCTTTGCGCCGGGGAGGAGACGCCCGCCCGGAAAAGTCCCTCGGAGGACGCGGACGTGGTCTGGACTTTGAAGACGGACCGGCTGTACCAGACGGATCAGCACGTGGATCAGTACTATCTGCTGACGGATGAAGCGGGCAGGACGGGCTATGTGAACAAGGGGTATGTCCGCATTCTGAACGCGAAGGATCTGACGGCGGGCACCATGTTCAAGCTGCCTCATGTAGCCAGCGGCAAGCCGCGCCTGCCGGTGGAAAATGTCATGTCGGCGGCGGTCATCGGGGAGACGGACGGCCTGCTGTTCCTGCCGGAGGAGCAGCGGGAGGAGCAGCTGCGGCCCGGCCAGCGGGTATATGTGTTTACGGCTTACGGAAACTATGCCGCCGTATGGGATGAGGGCCGGCTGGGCTATGTCCCCCGAAGCTGCGTCAGGCTGCTGACCGGGGCGGAGGCGGACGCGTGGCGGGACGGACTGCGGACGGAAACGGGAAGCGTATCCGCCAGCGCCTTGCTGGAGCAGGCCTTTTCCATGCTGGAAGCCGGAAATCCAATCGCCGCGCGGTACGGAAAAATCACGGGAAACCCGGTGACGCCGCTTTTTGCCGCGGGCGTGCCCTATTTCTGGGGCGGGCAGGATCAGAAAATCATGCTGGAGCGCTGGCCGGATTATACGACGCGGAAGCAGTGGCAGGGCACCCACGATTTTTATGAGAAGGACAGCGTCTATGTCTTCGGCCTGGACTGCGTGGGCTTTGTCAAAACCGCGCTGGAGCGGGCGGGTACGCCGCTGGCGGAATCCCTGAATGACCTGGGCGGCAAAACGCACTGCCAGGCAGGGGATCACCTTTTCTGCAGCGAGAAGAATCCCTTTCCGGCGGACTGGCGCCAGGCGGCGGCCGCCCTGCGGGCAGGGGATGTACTGGCCCTGCATCATCCGGGCCGGCACGCGATGATCTGTATCGGCACGCTGCGGGATTACGGATATACGGAGGAGCAGCTGCCCGGGCTGGCGGATTATCTGGATTATCCGCTGATGATTCACAGCGGGGAAAACCCGCTGGCCTATCAGCGGTTTGACTGTCTGGTGACCCGGTCGGAGGACGGAAGGCTGAACAAGGCGCTTCCCTCGGACGGAGGTGTTTCCCTGTGCGTGCTGGGAGTGCCCAGGGAGGACGCTGCTTTCACCGTTACCTGCCACGGCCGCACCTATTCCGGCTTTGACGTGGAAGGCGCGTGCGTAACCATCATGAGCTTTGACAATGTAAAAGATTATTTTGTGTTCCGCCCTGCGGGGGAGGAAACGGTACCCTGATAAAAATGGAAACAGAATTGATCAATGATTGCGCTCGCGGTTTGCGGGCGCGCTTTTGATCATCATTCGCAAAACCGAAACAGAATTTGCGGATGCTGCGAGAAAGAAAATCTTCCTAAATGTCACAACAGGAAGATTAAAGACCAGAAAAAATATAAAAACGACGAAAAACGGAAGGAAACACGATGCTTGAACGGCTTCCGTGAAAGCAAAAGATGTAAATGCTTTCATGATGAAAGACAAAAAATAAGAAGAATAAACGCAATTATTGACCGCATATTCCCCGATTGCACATTGCGGTTTGTGCCGCTTCCCCTCATAATGTTGCCATCGAAGGACGCGAAAGCGTTCGAATAAAAATGGAGGGAAGAACATGAAGAAGTTTTTGGCGATCCTGCTGGCGGCCATGATGCTGCTGGCCATGATCCCCGCCGCCGTGGCGGAGGAAACTCCCGAGCCCTGGACGGTGACGGTTTTCCGCGGCGATCCCGGCGATCAGCCCACCGATGACAACAAGATCTACAAGATGATCGAGGAGCAGTTCGGCATCAAGTTCGAGTTCGAGTTCCTGGCCGGGAACCTGGACGAGACCCTGGGCCTGAAGATCGCGGATGAAGTGTATCCGGATCTCTTCGACGGCGGCAACAGCGCCGAGACGCTGGAGAACGCGGGCGTGCTGATCGACCTGCTGCCCTACATCAGCGAGGAGAAGACCCCGAACCTGTACAAGCATATCTACACGGATGACCGGATCAAGCAGCTGACCAACGAAGACGGCGAGCTGTTCATCATCCCGAACTACGGCATCAACTACAACGATCAGATCCAGAACTACTGCAATGGCCCCGCCTTCTTCATTCAGAAGCAGGTCATCGCGTGGAACAACTACCAGGTTCCCACCACGCTGAACGAGTACTTCGACCTGATCGAGCGGTTCCTGGCGGAGAATCCCACCACCGCGGACGGCACCCCCTATCAGGGCTTCGCGATCCTGTGCGAAGGCTGGCGGCATTTCTGCCTGATCAACCCCGTGCAGCATCTGATGGGCCGGCCCAACGACGGCGAAGTGATGATCGACGTGACCACCCCCGAGTACAAGACCGAGACCTTCATCGACAAGCCCTATGCCAAGGCCTACTATGCCAAGCTGAACGAGGAATTCCACAAGGGCCTGATCAGCAAGGACACCTTCGTCATGAACTATGACCAGTACATCGCGGCCCTGTCCAACGGCACCGTGCTGGGCATGTTCGATCAGACCTGGGACTTTGGCACCGCCACCCAGTCGCTGGAAACCTCAAACATGTACGCGAACACCTACCTGGCGCTGCCGCTGGTGTACGATCCGGAATACGTGGACGGCAAGACCATTGAAGAGCACTATCTGAACGGCTCCGTCATGAATAAGGACCGCGGCTTCGGCATCTCCACCTCCTGCAAGGATCCGGAGCGCCTGGTGCAGCTGATGGAAGCGCTGCTGAGCGACGAATGGCAGACCATCCTGCAGTGGGGCATCGAGGGTGAGGATTACACCGTGGATGAGAACGGCCGGATGCTGAAGACCCGTGAGCAGTACATGAACCGGTCTGACGCCCAGTGGAAGCGCGCCAACATGGCCACCGCGATCTGGGAATCCATGCCCAAGAAGCAGGGCACCATGGACAACGGCAATGCCTGGGATCCCGCCAACCAGCCGGAGATCTACTTCGATCAGATGAGCGACTATGACAAGGAATTCCTGAGCGCGGCCGGCAAGAAGACCCCCGCCGAGTTCTTCAACCCGCCGATCGAGCTGGCTCCCTACGGAGAGGCCTGGCAGATTGACAAGGCGCCCATCGACATCGATTACAACGACTTCCTGGCGATTCAGGACCGCTGGCTGCCCACCATTATCACCTGCGATCCCGCCGAGCTGGACGCCAACTGGGATGCCTTCGTGGCCGAAATCACCCCCAGCGCCCAGGTCTACACTGATTTCATGCAGGCGGAAGTTCTGAAGCTCGTCGAAGCGGCGACCAACTGATCTGAAAACCTGTTTTCAGGGGGAGAGAGATGATCTCTCCCCCTGAATTGTACCGTTTTGTTACCGAAAGCTGAAAGGGAGAGGAGCGGCCTTGGCCATGAGCACCGTCGCGAAGACAAACCCGGGGAGCGCGCTGGCGCCGGGAAAGAAAAAAGGATTCTGGTTTACGCTGGGGAAGCAGTGGCAGCTGATGATCATGTCGGTGCCCATGCTGCTTTACGTGCTGCTGTTCAACTACGGCCCCCTGTGGGGCTGGCTGACCGCGTTCCAGGACTATCAGCCGAAAAAAGGTCTTGCCGGCAGCCCGTGGGTAGGGCTGGATAATTTCAAATTTCTGTTCGGCCGGGAGGACTTCCTGCTGGCGATCCGGAACACCCTGGCCATGAGCGTGATCAACCTGGTCTTCGGTACGGTTTCCGCGGTGCTGCTGGCGGTGCTGCTGAATGAGGTGCGGAACAGGTCTTTCAAGCGTACCGTCCAGACGGTTACCTACCTGCCGCACTTCCTGAGCATGGTTATCGTTGTCAGCATGGCGCAGAACATTTTTGCCAGCAATGGCTCTGTCAACGCGGTGCTGATGGCGCTGGGACTGGTGAAGGAGCCGGTGTTCTTCCTGGGAAAGGGCGAATACTTCTGGTGGCTGGTGGGCGTGATCAATGTCTGGAAAGAAGTCGGATGGAATACCATCATCTACATCGCGGCCATGACCTCCATCGACCCCTGCCTGTATGAGGCGGCTGCCATCGATGGCGCCGGGCGCTTCCAGCGGATCCTTCATGTGACGCTGCCGGGGATCAAATCCACCTTCATGGTGCTGCTGATCATGAATATCGGACACCTGATGGAAGCAGGGTTTGAAATCCAGTACCTGCTGCGGTCCGGCCTGACCATGAAGTACTCCGACACGATCGATGTCTTCGCGCTGATTTACAGCTTCGGCAGCAGCAAGCCGCACTACGCTTACGGCACCGCGGCCGGCATGTTCAAGAGCGTGGTCGGCATCATCCTGCTGTTCGGCGCCAACAAGATCGCGAAGGCGCTGGACGAAGATACGCTGATTTAAGGAAGGGAGGGCTATCCTGTGACAACGGCGACAGTTAACACAAAGAAAAGAAAGAAAAGACGGGATATCGCTTTCCCGATTGTCAACACGATTATTCTCTGCCTGCTGATGTTTATCACGCTGTTTCCGGTGCTGAACACGCTGGCTTATTCCTTTAACGACGGCATGGACGCGGTGAAGGGCAATATCGGCATCTGGCCCCGGGTTTTCAGCACGGACGCATACAAGGAACTGCTGCAGGACTCGGCGGTGTATCAGGCGTTCTGGATTTCCCTGTCCAAGACCGTGATCACGACGCTGACCAACCTTTTCTTTACCTCCATGCTGGCCTTTGCCCTGAGCCGGAAGGAATACGTGCTGCGCAAGTTCATCACCACGGTGATGGTGCTGACCATGTACGTGAACGCGGGCCTGATTCCCAATTACCTGCTGATCTCCTCCACGCTGAAGCTTTCCAGAAGCTACTGGGTTTACATCGTTCCCACCATGTTCTCCTGCTTCAACATGATTGTGATCCGCACGTACATCAACGGCCTGCCGGACGCGCTGGTAGAATCGGCGCATATCGACGGCGCGGGGGATCTGAGGGCTTTCTTCCAGATTATTCTGCCCCTGTGCCTGCCCGTCATGGCGACGGTGGCGCTGTTCGTCGCCGTGGGCAGCTGGAACAGCTGGTTTGACACCTATCTGTACAACGGGAGCAAGAAAGACCTGTACACCCTGCAGTACCTGCTGCGGATGAAGCTGGCTACCACGCAGAACAGCTCCAACGCGGCCAACGCCACGGCGGACGCGCTGGCTTCCTCTTCCAAGGTGGCTCCCATTACGATCCGTTCGGCCATTTCCGTGGTTTCCGCGGTGCCGATTCTGGTTGTTTATCCCTTCCTGCAAAAATATTTTGTCACCGGTATGGCGCTTGGCTCCGTAAAGGGGTAAAATAAGCGGGAGAATCCCGGAAGGAGAGAGAACGATGGCGGAAACGAGTGCGCAGCGGCGGGAAAGACGATCCCAGTACGAGGACGGGTTCCGCGTGATGCGGGGCAAACGGGAGTTCGTGACCTATCCGGAGGACGCGTCCCTGCGGGTCTGGTTTTCGGACACGCCCTGGCGGTATGAAGCGCATCAGCATTCCGCCGTGGAAGTGGTGCTGACCCTGGAAGGCCGGGTGGATTATCAGACGGAGACCCAGGTGTACCATATCGAGCAGGGTGAGGTGCTGATTGTTCCGCCGGAAATGATGCACGCCATGAGCATGGGGGAAGACAGCAAGCGGCTGCTCTTCCTGTTCGAGCCGGAACCCCTGCTGGAGATGCGGGACATCAAAAAGCTGAAGGATCATTTCGAGAAAATATACTTCCTGCGGGACGGGTCGGAAGCCCATGTGCGGATCCGGGAGCTGCTGATGCGGATTTACGACTGCTATCTGCAGCAGGACATCATGTGGAATACGCTGTGCTTCAGCGATCTGCTGAAGGTATACGGGATCCTGGGCCAAAGATACCTGGGGGGTGTGTATCAGCAGAAGCAGAAGGACGCCCCGGCCATGGACCGGGAAGTCATCAGCTCCGCCATGAACTACATCGATAACCACTATCAGGAAAACGTAACGCTGGAGGATGTGGCATCCTTTACCGGGTTCAGCCGGTTCTACTTCTCCCGCTCCTTCAAACAGCAGACCGGGTATTCCTTCCGGGATTACCTGAGCCAGCGCCGGATTCAGGTGGCGATGGAGCTGCTGATCCGGACCAACAAGCCCATGAACCAGGTGGCTCAGGACAGCGGATTTGGCAGCGTGGCCACCTTCAACCGGGTTTTCCGGGAGTACAAGAACTGCACCCCCACCCAGTACCGGGCCATCTACGGCAGCTATTAAAAAAGGGCGCGGTTTCCCACCTTGCGTCTAAGCCAAGGGCAGAAGCGATGACTTCTGCCCTTTTCTTCGTGTACAGAAGCGTTTTTTCTTTCATTAAAAGGGAAGATATGGTATACTTTCCCGGCATACGGATCGGGAAAGGAGCGAACGGAACCATGAACGCTTCAGAGGCCGCCTCCAGGCGGTATGGATGCCCCTCCTGCGGCGGGGGACTGCGATATGATATTGCCACGCGTGGGATGAAATGCGACCGCTGCGGCGGGCTGACGGGGATGGAAGAACTGCCGGCGGAACCGGCGGAGGAAATCCTGGAGGTGACAGAATTCCACTGCCCCCAGTGCGGCGCGGCGGTCTATTCGACGGATACGGAGGTCACCAGCTTCTGCAGCTTCTGCGGCAGCGACGTGGTGCTGACGGGGAAAATGGCCCGAACCCGCCGTCCGGCGGCCATCGTGCCTTTTACCGTCACCAGGGAAGCGTGCGAAAAGGCATACCGGGATCATCTGAAAAGCTATCACCTGACGCCGGGCAGCCTGAAAAAGACGGAGACGATCTCCCATTTCCGGCCGGTATATGTGCCCTTCTGGTCCTATGAGGTGGAGGCGGAAGGTCCGGTGCGGCTGGAAGGGAAGCGGAGCTATACCAAAGGCAATTATCATTATGACGAGACTTATGACCTGACCATGGACGCGGAGATCCGCCAGAAGGGGATTCTCTACGACGCGAGCACCGCCTTCGAGGATGAAACAGCGGCCATGCTCCGGCATACCACCCGGGAGATGCGGCCTTTCCATCCGGCCTTCCTCAGCGGCTTTTACGCCCAGGGGGCGGATGTGCCCGCGGAAACCTACCGGCAGGAAGCCGCGGCTGCCGCCGTGCGGATTTTCATGGACCGGGTCCGGGAAGAAAACGCCATGGATTCCATCCAGATGAAGGGCCGGATCACGGAGAACTTTGGGCTGCCCAACGCGCGGTACCGGGAATCGCTGGTGATGATGCCGGTATGGCTGCTGGCGCATCGGCAGGGGAAGCGGGTCGTATATACGGCCATCAATGGGGAAAATGGCGAAGTGGTATGCGACGTGCCGGTGAGCAACGGCAAAATCGCCGGCGCCGCCGCGGTGCTGACAGCGGCCCTTTTCGCGCTGCTGCAGACCTTCCTGACGCTGAAGCCGGAGATCCTGATGGCCTTCTGTGCCCTGCTGAGCCTGCTGATCCAGTACCAGTTCAGCGGTGCGCAGAAGCGGCTGTTCAACCGGCGGACCAGGGCGTTTGAGCCGGACTTTGATGAAGCGGGAAAGACATTTTCGGGTCCGGCCCAGTCCCTGCTGAAGCGGAACGGGGACGGCATTTCCGCGCCGAAGGGGACGGAGACGCTCAGCCGGCTGAAGAGCATTCTTGTGGCGGTGATGGGCATCTCGATATACATGGTGATGGCCGGCGCGGCCGAAGCGGTCAGCCGCCTGGGAAGCAGCGCGAATGCCAGGACGCTTTGCGGCGCGATTCTGGCCGTGGTTACGCTGACCATGGTGATTCATACGGCCCGCCGCCTGCGCAAGGCGGAAAGCGGCCCCAGCTGGCCCAGAATTCTGTCCTGCCTGGCCTGCGCGGCCGGGCTGGTCAGCCTGCTGTCGGGCCAGGTGGAGGATCTGATTTTCTACGCCTGCGCCGCGGTGATGCTGCTGGCAATGATTGTGGAGCTGGTGAAGATGGACCGGGATCACAACGAATACGCGTCCCGGCCGGTACCCTTCTTCGGTGGAAAGGAGGAGACCGCATGAGCAGAAAACTTTTATGGATGGTCCGCCTGATGACGGTGCTGCTGGCCGCGGCCTGCGGCTGGCCCTTCGGCGCCGCCCGGGCGGCGGAACAGACGACGGTCCGGCCGGAACCCGTGATCCAGGATGACGCGGATCTGCTGACGGAGGCGGAGGAGGAAGCGCTGCGGGCGGATATGCTGCCCCTTTGCGACTACGGAACGCCTCTGTTCTGGACCACCGTGGAGACGGGAGATTATACCAGCCTGGCGGAACGTTTCTATCACAGGCGCCTGGGATACGGGGAGAGCGGCGTGCTCTTTGTGATCAATATGCGGGCCAGACAGCTGACGGTTTTCTCCGATGGCGCCATGTACCGGGTTATTACCCGTGGAGAGGCGCAGACCATCACGGACAATGTGTACCGGATGGCGGGCAGGGAACAGTACTACGACTGCGCCAGCAGCGCTTTCGGCCAGATGCTGAACCTGATGCGGGGGGAGGAGATCGCCCGGCCCATGCAGCTGACCAGTAACCTGCTGCTCGCACTGACGCTGGCGCTGCTGGCCCTGTACCTGTACCTGAGCCACCGCTATGAGAAACGCCCCAAGATTGGCGCGGTGAAGACGGCCCTGCCCGTAACGGCGGCCGCGGCCGCGATGTTCTCTGCCCGGACGATGAACACCGCAGCCCGCATGACCAAGCAGAAAAAGACCAATATTTCTTCCGGCTCCGGCTCCGGCGGCGGCAGCCATGGCGGCGGCTTCTCCGGGGGCGGCGGCCATTCTTCCGGCGGCGGCGGAAGCCACGGCTTCTGATCCGGAGACGGGGAACGCGGCGCGTACGCAGCGCCGGAAGCCGGCCTCCGGCGCGCCGGAACAGGCGGCTTATACGCGTCTGCGTTCCGGATGACTTCGATTGCAATAAGCGGGATATTCCCGATCAGGAGGCATTTTCGTGCTGAAACGCTTTGTGGGCGACCGCGCCTTTTACCGTTCCGTGCTGACGCTGCTGATTCCCATCATTGTGCAGCAGTTTATTTCCAACTTCGTTTCCCTGCTGGACAATGTCATGGTGGGCCGGCTGGGCACGGAGGCGATCTCCGCGGCGTCCATCGCCAACTCCGTGCTGATGGTGTTCATGCTGGCCATTTTCGGGGGGCTCAGCGGCATCAGCATCTATGGCGCGCAGTTCTTCGGCAAGGGCGATATGGACGGCATGCGTCACGCGTTCCGGCTGAAGATCCTCTTCTGCCTGCTGCTGAGCGCGCTGGGCATCGGCGTGTACCTGGCCTTCGGAGAAGAATTCATTCGCAGCTTTCTGCAGGGGGAGAGCAACGGGGGAGATCTGGACCTGACGCTGCGGGAGGGCAGCGCCTACCTTCGGATCATGTTGTGGGGCATCGCGCCCTTCGCCATTGTGCAGGCCTACGCCAGTACCCTCCGGGAAAGCGGGGAGACGGTGGTGCCCATGGCGGCGGGCGTCTGCGCCATCGCGACCAATCTTTTCCTGAACTGGGTCCTGATCTTCGGGCACCTGGGCGCGCCGGAGCTGGGGGTTCGCGGAGCGGCCATCGCCACGGTCATCTCCCGGTATGTGGAGCTGGGCATCGTGGTCATCTACGCGCATATGAATACGGCGAAGTATCCCTTTGTCAGGGGTGTCTACCGCAGCGCGCGGATTCCGATGCCGCTGGTCAGCCGGGTGCTGCCCACGGCGGCGCCGCTGCTGGTCAAGGAGATTCTCTGGTCCCTGGGCATGACCTTTATCAACCAGCTGTATTCCAGCAGGGGCCTGAACGCCGTGGCCGCGCTGAACATTACCGGCACGGCGTGGAACCTGTTCTGCGTGATCATGTTCGCCATGGGCAGCGCGATTTCCATCATGGTGGGCCAGCTGCTGGGCGCGGGCAAGCTGCGGGAGGCCCGGGATGTGGACAGAAAGCTGATCTTCCTGACGGAGGTCATCCACGTGGTCATCGGCGCGGCCATGATCCTGGCTTCGCCGTACATTCCGAGGCTGTACAACGTGGGGACGGAGGTACAGGAGCTGGTCCGGCAGATGCTGGTGATCGCGGGCCTTTCCCTGCCGATTCATTCCTTCGCGCATGTGTGTTATTTCACGATCCGCTCCGGCGGCAAGACGCTGATTACCTTCCTGTTTGACGCGGTGTATACCTGGGCGGTGACGGTGCTGCTTGCTTTCCTGCTGACCCGGTTCACGGCGCTGAGCATTGTACAGATTTATTTCTGCGTCCAGTTTATCGACCTGATCAAGCTGGGCATCGGCCTGGCGATGCTTCGGAGCGACTTCTGGGCGCAGAACGTGGTGGCGGATATCTGAGGATGGCCCCTCTGAGCGGGGAGAAGGGAAAAGGAACGTGCTGCGAGAACGGAAGGAAACGGTTCCGCCGGCGGGGAAGCCCGCGGTGCCGGGGACGCGCCCCATGGTGGAGGAGACGGAAATCGAAATGGAAGCGCTGCAGCTGGCGGCGCAGATGATCATGGAAAACGGCGGAGAGACCTTCCGGGCGGAGGAAACGGTCCGCAGGATGGGTCAGGGTTTCGGCCTGCGGCAGGTGGAGAGCTTCGCCGTGCCCAGCGGGCTTTTCATCAGCTACCGCACAGCGGAAGGAAAGCTGGAAACCAGCATTAAGCGCGTTCACCACCGGAGCACGAACCTGACGACGGTGGACGCGGTGAACCAGATTTCCCGGGAGACCGCCGCGGGCGCTCTGCGGCCGGAGAAAGCCCTTTCCCGGCTGCAGGGGGTATCCGCGCTGCGGGAACGGGGACGGGGCCCCATGCCCATGGGGGCGGCCGCGCTGTGCGCCGGCGGGTTTGCCTTCCTGTTTCAGGGCGGGTGGCGGGAGGCGCTGCTGAGCGCGGCCATCGCGGCCCTGGTGCAGGGCGTGAGCCTTCTGCTGACCATGATCGGGGACCCGGGCATCGCGACCAACATCCTGGGCGGACTGCTGACGGCGATGCTGTCCAGCCTTGTGGCGGGCTGGATCCCCGGCCTGCTTACCGAGGCGGTGGTGGCGGGTGCCCTGATGCCCCTGGTTCCGGGGCTGGCCATGACCAACGCGGTTCAGGATACCCTGCGGGGGGATATGGTTTCCGGGCTTTCACATGGCGCGTCGGCCCTGCTGACGGCGTGCCTCATCGCGGGCGGGGCGCTGCTGGCGCCGCCGCTGCTTCGGCTGATGAGCGGGGGTGGCCTGTGATGGAAGCGTTTTCGGAAGCGCTGCGCTACCTGGCCGGCTCCTTTTTCGGAACGGTGGGCTTTGCCATGCTGGCCCGGGTGCCCAGAAGGGCGTGGCTGGCGTCCGGGGTGATTGCCTCACTGGTGTATCTGGTGTACTGGCAGCTGCCATGGATGGGAATCTCCGAATACCTGGCGGTGTTCTGCGGATCCTTTCTGGGATCCATTCTCGGCCACCTCTGCGCCAGGCGGATGCGGATCATCAACACGGTTTATCTTATGTCCGCCATCGTGCCGGTGGTTCCCGGCCTGGGACTGTACCGGATGATGGCTTCCCTCGGGCAGGGACAGATGTCGCAGGGGGCGTCGCAGGGGGTGCAGGCCATGATCATCATCGCCATGACCGCGCTGGGACTGGTGATGGGCAGCTTTCTGGACCGGCTGATTCATGACAAAAACGGAAAGGGAGGAACGCCATGAGCGAGAAGCAAAAAGGGGAGAGAACCTACGCCTCCTCCGAGCTGATCAGACGGTTCTGGCCGTATCTGAGAAAGTACTGGAAGCTGCTGGCGCTGGATCTGTTTTTCGCTTCGCTGACAACGCTGTGCGATATCGTCCTCCCGATGATCATGCGCCAGCTGACCAACGCGGCGCTGGGAACGACGGCCTCGCTGACCGCTTCCACGGTGCTGCGGATGGCGGCGCTGTACGGCGCGCTGCGGCTGATTGACGCCGGCGCGAATTTTTACATGCAGTCCCAGGGACATATCATGGGTGTCTACATTGAAACGGATATGCGGACGGCGGCCTTTGACCACCTGCAGCGCCTGAGCGATACCTATTACGCCAACACGAAGATCGGCCAGATCATGGGGCGGATCACCAATGATCTGTTCGACGTAACGGAGTTTGCCCACCATTGCCCGGAGGAATTCTTCATCGCGGGCATCAAGCTGGCGGCTTCCTTTGTCATTCTGTGCGGAACCTCCCTGCCGCTGACGCTGCTGGTTTTCGCCTGCGTGCCGGTGATGCTGGTGGTCTGCACCCGGCTGAACTACTGGCTCCGCTCGGCCCAGAAAGCGCAGCGGGTGCAGATTGGCGAATTGAACGCCATGATCGAGGACAGCCTGCTGGGGCAGAAGGTGGTCAAGGCATTTACCGGGGAGAAGCTGGAAGCGGAGAAATTTGACCGGGGCAATCAGGAATTCCGCCGGATCAAGACCAAATGGTACTACGCCATGGCGACCTTTGGTACCGCGACCCGGCTGTTTGACGGGCTGATGTATCTGGTTGTCATTGTGGGCGGCGGGCTGTTCCTTGTTTCCGAACGGATCAATCCGGGGGATCTGGTGGCTTATATTCTGTATGTATCCACCCTGATCGCCACCATCCGCCGCATTGTGGAATTCGCGGAGCAGTTCCAGCGCGGCATGACCGGCATTGAGCGCTTCTACGAAATCCTGGACGCGCCGGTGGATATTCAGGACGCGCCGGACGCGCGGCCGCTTTCCGTGGGGAAGGGCGGCATCGATTTTGAGGATGTTTCCTTCGAGTATCCGGACGACCACAACCGGGTGCTGCGGCATCTGAATCTTTCCATCCGCCCCGGTGAGAACCTGGCGCTGGTGGGCCCGTCCGGCGGTGGAAAGACCACGATCTGCAACCTGATTCCCCGGTTTTATGACGTGACGGACGGGCGCATCCGGATCGACGGGCAGGATATCCGCGGGGTGACGCTGGAAAGCCTGCGCGGCGCCATCGGGGTGGTGCAGCAGGATGTATACCTCTTCAGCGGAACCGTGCGGGAAAACCTTGCCTACGGAAAACCTGGCGCCACGGACGCGGAGATCGAGGAAGCCGCCCGGCTGGCCGGGGCGGATGACTTTATCCGCAAACTGCCCCAGGGCTACGACAGCTATATCGGGGAACGGGGCGTGAAGTTGTCCGGCGGGCAGAAACAGCGGCTTTCCATTGCCCGGGTTTTCCTGAAGAACCCGCGGATTCTGCTGCTGGACGAGGCGACCTCCGCTCTGGACAACGAAAGCGAGGTGCTGATTGGCCGGAGCCTGGAGCGGCTGGCGAAGGGCCGGACCACCCTGACCATTGCCCACCGGCTGACCACGATCCAGAACGCGGACCGGATCCTGGTGCTGGGGCAGAACATCATTGAGGAAGAGGGCACCCACCAGCAGCTGCTGGCGAAAAAAGGACTGTATTACCGCCTTTGGAACGGGTTGACCGCGGAAGCGGAAGGGATGGAGAACGCATGAAGGAAACACAGCGCGCGGCGGGCGGGGCGGATCAGCGGAAAGCGGTCCGGGGAAGCCTGCTGCTTCTGCTTGGCGCCATGATCTGGGGCGCGGCTTTTGTGGCGCAGCGGGCAGGGATGGATCATCTGGGGGCCTTTACATTCTCCGGTATCCGGATGCTGCTGGGCGGCCTTGTGATGATTCCCGTGGCGGCCTGGACCGGCCGGCGGCAGGGACAGGAGAAAGCGGATCCGGGAACGCAGCGGAAGGCGGGACTCCTGTGCGGGCTGCTCCTGTTCGCCGCCACGTCCCTGCAGCAGCTGGGACTGGTGCAGACCGCGGCGGGCAAGGCCGGATTCATTACAGCGCTGTATGTGGTGCTGGTGCCCGTGGCGGGTATGCTGTTTTTCCATACCCACCAGGGCCGGGCGGTCTGGCTGGGCGTGGGGCTGGCGGTGGCGGCGCTTTTCCTGCTCTGCGTTCCGGCGGGGGGCTTTGAGGTGGAAGGGGGAGACCTGCTGCTGATCGGCTGCGCGATCTGCTTTACCGGGCAGATTCTCGGCGTCGACCGCTATGCCGCGCGGGTAAACGGCGCGGCCCTGGCCCGGGATGAGTTTCTGATGACGGGGGCGCTGTCCATGATCCTGGCCCTTTTCCTGGAACCCATTACCTGGGAAGGCATCCGGGGGGCTCTGATTCCCATCCTGTATACAGGCATTATGTCCAGCGCGGTGGGATACACCCTGCAGATTATCGGCCAGCGGGATGTGAATCCGACAGTGGCGTCCCTGCTGATGTGCATGGAATCCGTGTTCGCGGTGCTGACCGGGGCGCTGCTGCTGGGGGAACGCCTGACGGCCCGGGAGCTGGCGGGCTGCGCGCTGATGTTTCTGGCGGTGATCCTGGCCCAGACGGCGCCGGCGCTGCGCCGGAAACGGACCCATGGATGACTCTGACTTGTACACAAGTGGAGGTGGAAGATCGGTTCAGTTCATCATCCGTCCTGTCAGATAAGGGAAAAACTGATTCCTGAAGAAACCAAAAAAAATCCCACTTCGTAAGGGCGTGCCTACCCGACATTTCACCGGACTCACTCCTCGGAAATTTTCTATATGCTATTGCGCACATCAGCGAATCATGGTAATATAATGGCGATCTGAGCGATGAGCTCCTTGGATCACCGCAGGCGGGAAGAATTTCCCGTCATTTTTTGGAGTATGGCATGAAAGAGTTAAGTCTGCTGATCGATGAAAGCGGCGATTTCGGTGAAACACGGGATGTGCGGGATTATTATCTCGTCACATTTGTTTTTCATGACTAAAGCAAGAACATCTCTGCGGAGATCCAGAAGCTTGAAGAAAGCATGCGCCTGCTGAAGCATAACATTGAGTACATTCATACCGGTCCGATCATTCGTAAAGAGGACATTTTTGAGAGCTATTCTCTGGATGAACGCCGGAGAATGATCTATACCATCTTCAACTTCGCGATGAATGTCCGGTTCAGTACTACACAATTGCCATCAAAAGGAAAGAAGCATCTGACAGAGTGCAACTGTCCGGAAAGCTCGGGAAAGCGATCAACCAAATGCTGACTGACCACCGGGAGTTCATCGATTCCTTTGACAAAGTGATCGTCTACTACGACGGCGGACAGAAAGAATTGAGTTCGATAAATACCCGCCGGAGGGCATGGAAGATGCTGTTAAGACGGTTATCGAGCAGTGCGAAATGTGGACGGATAACGCTGATAACTGAAGGGAGGGTTTTCATTGAGGTGCTCACGAATCAAAGTGTTTTTCATCTTCCTTGCATTTGTTTTGTTACTTGGATCTGTAGCGAATGCATCATCGTTTGATGACATTATGAGCCTTCCAGATTACAAGGAAGACGATAATACAAATGACTATCTGGAGTTCGATGATTTCCTTGCTGATTATCAATACTACTGTAAGTCGTGGCAAGGCAGCTTTGATACGAACAAGAAGCAATCAAAAACGGCGGATGATGGAACCATAATCCTTCAGCTGGATGGGGTTACTTTTTGGGTGAATGTTACGGACGATCGCCATGAAGTCAAACAGATCAGCGTAAAATTTGGAGATCCTCAGAATGCATATAAGACAGAATACAGTTCGCTCGTTAAGGTGTACTCCCTGATTGCGGCATTGGATTACAAAATGCCAAATACTTCTGCAGAGAGATCATCTATTCTTTCCTCTATTATGAATCCGCACCCGTAATAACAGAAACGGGGACAGGCTTTCACATATGGGGCAGGACCCGTTCCTGCCCCGCCTTTTGATTATACGGAAAGGAAATGAAACGTCATGAAAAAGATCTTCAGTCGTCCGAGCATTCTGCCGGATCGCACCAATCATTATGATGAACACGGCCACAAGATCGGATACAGCCGCACCACGCTGCTGGGTTATACCAATCACTACGATGAGCATGGCCATAAGGTAGGCCACAGCCGGGAAGGCCTGCTTGGCACAGTGCACTATGACGAATCTGGCCATCGGGTAGGACGTTCACACGAGAGCATCCTGGGATATCAGAATCATTACGACAACCATGGTCACAAGGTCGGGTATACCTGGGACTCTCTGTTGGGAAAGAAGACCCGAATCAAAAAGTGAAGGGATATCACACATCAATCAGCGGGCAGGAAAAGACCTGCCTGTTGCCGTATTTATAAGGCGTGACGGGAGACCGTCATGCAATATATTTTTTGAAATTGTTGAGCATGGAGCAGATGAGAATTTGGCTAATAGGAGGAAAACGATTATGTTAGACAAAAAGGCTTTTAAACCAGCGGTAATAACAGCAGTGATCGTTTTGGTAGTATTTGAAGCATTAAGCATTTTGGTTCAGCTGATCGATCCAGAAGGCGGCATCCTGCATGTAAATTATAGTAATCCTGAATCAGTGAAACTCGCACCTTGAAAAAGTGCTTCCACATGTTGAAATTATTAGCCTGGAAGCTCATAAACCAATACAATAGAAATGCACCTGTTGGGTGCTGAAAACATAGTGTTTTCAATGCCTCCGTGGTATAAT
>JAFUGS010000076.1 GCA_017469265.1 Clostridia bacterium | reverse complement strand
TATATAATACGATTGAAACCAACAGCATAATAGGTTGAATTTAGCCTATAATTTTGGTATTATATGGTTGAGGAGGTGTTCTGATGAATATCGATACCGGCGCCATTGTTACTGCTACAGAAGCAAATCAGAATTTTTCCAGAGTTTCTAAATTGGCTGAGAAGAAAGGGCATATTGTCGTATTCAAGAACAACAGGCCAAAGTATCTGGTCATTGATTTGGATACTGAACCCCAGATTGAAATGACTGAAGATGAAAAGATCGATTTCGTTGCAGCACGAATTCTTCGTGAACATAAAGCTGCTTTTGAGGAACTTGCAAAATGATTAAATTCTCCAAAGAGAAAGTGAAACTTCTGCACCAGGTGCTTGCAGAAGCAACCGGCGGAAGCGTCGGTGTACGGGATGAAGGATTGCTGGATTCTGCACTTGAGAGTGCGTTCGCGGGCTTCGGAAGTCAGGAATTCTATCCATCAAAAGAAGAAAAGGGAGCCCGGCTGGGGTACGCGCTGATTTCCAACCATGCATTTGTCGATGGAAACAAGCGAATCGGTACATATATTATGCTTACTTTCCTTGAAATGAACGGTATCCGCATTGATTGCACGGATGCGGAACTGGTTCATATCGGGCTTGCTGTCGCAGACGGCAGCATGAAATATGAAGAACTGCTTCAGTGGGTCAGAGACCACGAATGACATGGATTCCTTTTATGAACTGCTAAAACAGACATTCGAAGAATAAGCTAACTTTTGGTTTTCCGTTCCAAGGGAGGTGCAGCATGTCAAAGCAGAATGTCTATGACGACAAAGATTTTTTTGAAAACTTTCAGAGCAGCCGGAGCAATGACGTGAATTTTAATGATTGCATCGAGACGCCGATTCTGTTTGGCATGCTTCCGGATCTTCACGGAAAGAAAGTATTGGACATAGGCTGCGGTATGGGGCAGCATGCAAGGCAGTATTCTGAAATGGGTGCGGAATCTGTTCTGGGGATCGATCTATCGGAAAAAATGCTGCAGTATGCCCGCGAGCATAATAGCAGTGATCATATCGTCTATCAGCGAATGGCCATGGAAGATATTGATACAATCAGCGAAACATTTGACCTTGTGACAAGCTCCCTGGTTTTTGATTATGCGGAGGACTTTCCCGGGCTGATGAAAAAGATCCATCACCTGATGAAAAAAGACGCTGAATTCGTTTTCAGCATGTCTCATCCGATTGTGACAGCCTGGGATGGTGTATATGACCGATATACCCGCACTGAAACCGGGGAACGCCTGTACGCAAACCTGCGAAACTACTGCAAGGAAGGTCTCAGGAAAGTCGACTGGGTTGTCAACGGCTATGAATGTTATCACAGAACGGTTTCCAGCCTGATCAACGGATTGATCGGCGCAGGATTCATGATTGAGGAATGCCAGGAAGCCCATCTATCGGATGAAATGAGGGCGCAGTATCCTGCTTTGTTTGGCGGGACGATTCACCGCCCTGAGTTCATCTTCTTCAGATGCAAAAAGAGCAACTGACAGAACCATTGAATTTTGAAATTGTTGACTAAGGCCAATCGGGATTTGTCGAAGCAAATTAAGCTTTTGAAATTGTCGGCTACGGAGTATGGAGACAGCAATGCTTTGCAGTGAGGTTTCAGAAATATGGGAACAATGACACGGGAGCAGGCAAGACGGTTCATCCTCAGTAAGCAGGGACTGTTGGGAAAATATCGTTTTGTCGGAAAACCGGGAGCGTACCAGTATATACGTCAGTCAGGCTGCATTCAGTATGATCCCGTGGATGTATGCGGAAAAAACGCCGAACTGACTCTTCAATCCCGCGTGCGCGGATTCACGAAAAAGATGCTTGCGGATCTTCTGTATAAAGATCGCCTGCTGGTTGATTATACTGACAAAGAGCTGTCCATCTGGCCTAAAGAAGACTGGCCGTTTTTTTCGTCTTATCGTGACAGGAGCAAAACGCACGGTGCGGGCTTTCCTGGTATTCCGGAACTGGAAGAACAGGCCATTGCGTACATCCGTAAGAACGGCCCGGTAAGCAGCGATACGCTGCCGATTCAGGGAAAAGTGTTCTGGCATTCCTCCATGCATTGGAGCGGAAGCTGGAACGGAACATCACCGGCAGCCCGATCGGTCCTGGAACAGCTATACACGGACGGCGTTCTGCTGATCCATCACAAAAGCGGTTCGCGAAAGTTTTATGACCTCGCGGACAGATATTTCAGTCGAGATCTCCTGGATGCGAAAAACCCCTGTCCCAATGAGATGTCGTTCCTTGCGTGGCGGATCAGTCGGCGGATTGGAGCAGTTGGTTTGCTATGGAACAGGCGATCAGATGCCTTTCTTGGTATTGACATGAATACCGAGCAGAGAGATGCAGCATTTGAAAAACTGGAAGCCGAGGGATCGATTCAGAAAGCAGCAGTGGACGGAATAAGATTTCCGGTGTATTTTCTGACAGAGGATTTGCCATTGGTCGATGCGGTTTTATCTGATGATATTGATCTTACCCAGCGTCTGGAGTTTCTTGCTCCGCTGGATCCTATGCTGTGGGACAGAAAGCTGATCGAAGCGATCTGGGATTATCAGTATTCATGGGAGATCTATACACCTGCCGAAAAAAGAAAGTACGGATATTATGTCCTGCCGATGCTTTATGGTGAAAAGATGGCAGGCCGGATTGAAGCGGCAGCCGACAGAAAAGCGGAGACGCTGGTCATAAAGAATATTTGGTTTGAGCCGGGGGTCCGTCAGACAAAAAAACTGAATGCTGCTGTTGATGCCGCCATCGGGCGTCTGGCAAAGTTTAACGGCTGCAGCCGGATTGCGAAATAACGTGGGATCCGTGCAAATCCAGTTTGCCGATGCACCTGTTAGCAAGAAAACTCGGAGCTGAATCCCGCCAGCTCTGCATGGGAATTGTTACCCAAATCGAAGATTTGGACAATTCCTCAACTTCGACTCCCCGGGACATTGTAAATCAATGCTCCCGGGGTTTTGCTTTTCCGCTGAATTTTTATGCGCACGCCTTCCTGCAACGGACAGGGTTGCCACCCTCCCGTGAGACATGGTAAAATCAGGACACCAAAGGACCGCTGCCGTACAATGCGCGCAGTTTCTGACGGGCATAAACTTCCCCCTGTATCGTGTGATTTGAGGAGAGCAGATGAGTTATATTCATGTACAGCATTTAAGCAAGCGTTTTCAGACACGTAAGAAATCGGAACGGAGGTCCTTACGGCGCGAGAAAACAACGATTCAGGCTTTAGAGGATGTATCCTTTGATATTGAACAGGGTGAACTGATCGGATACATCGGGCCGAATGGCGCGGGCAAATCCACGACCGTCAAAATTCTTTCCGGCATCCTGACGCCGGATGAAGGGGACGCTCTGGTCGGAGGGCGGATTCCATGGAAGAACCGAAAAGAGTATGTGAAGAACATCGGTGTGGTCTTCGGCCAGCGGATGCAGCTTTGGTGGGATGTGCCCATCCTGGACAGTTACAGCCTGCTGAAGGATATCTACCGGATCCCGGAGGCAGCATATCAGAAAAGGCTCAGTGAGCTTGCGGAGGCGCTGAACCTGGGGGATCTGCTGCGGACCCCCCTTCGCCAGATGAGCCTGGGGCAGCGTATGCGCGCCGAGCTGTGCGGATCGCTGCTGCATCAGCCGGAGATGCTGTTTCTCGACGAGCCGACCATCGGTCTGGACGCGGTCAGCAAACTGGCCCTCCGGGATTTTCTGAAATGGGAAAACCGGGAGCATCGGACCACCATTCTCCTGACAACGCATGACATGGAAGATATCGCTGCCCTGTGTCCCCGGGTGATGGTTCTGGGCCCCGGCCGAAAACTGTATGACGGTTCCCTGCAGGATCTGCTGCGTCATTACGACAAAGCGCGGACTGTGGAAATCCGCTACGACAGGGACGAAAGCGTGCCGGATCTTCCGGAATCTGTACAAACGCGGAAAGAGGGGGACGGTTTCAGAATCATCTATGAGCCTGAAAAACTCCCTACGGCGGAACTGCTCAGTTTGCTGCAGCAGGCAGGCCCGATTCGGGAAATGACCGTTCAGCCGCAGAATATCGATCATCTGATCGCGGACATGTATCGGGAGATGGGCCTATGAAAGCATATCTTTCTGTCTTCCGGATGCGCCTGCGCATGGAAACACAATACCGTGGGGCCGTGCTGGGCGGCATTGTATGCCAGGTTTTTTTCGGCCTGATTCTGATTGCTGTATACCGCGCCTTGTACGCGGGAAAGCCACAAAACCTTCCTTTTTCACACGTAACCACCTATGTCTGGCTCCAGCAGGCGTTTTTCCGGATGCTGCTTTCATCCGACGCTGAACTGATGGATAAGATTCGCACCGGCGGAATTGCCTATGATCTTTGCCGGCCTGTTTATCTGTACGGGTTCTACTATGCGCGGATTATGGCGCAGAAGCTGATGGGCAGCCTCCTGCGGGCTTTCCCGATGCTGGTGTTTGCGGCACTGCTTCCGGAGGGATGGGGGATTTCGATCCCCGCCTCCCTTCCCGCGCTGACGCTGTTCCTGACGGCGCTGCTGCTGGGCCTTTGCTGCGTCTGTGCCATGGAGAACATTACCATGGCATTTACCATGCGGACGCTGGACCCGAGAGGCTTTCAGGCCATGCTGAATCTGCTGATGATGATTCTGAGCGGAAACATTCTGCCGCTGACCCTGTTTCCGGACAGCTGGCAGCGGGCGATTACCCTCCTGCCCTATGCCCAGATGCTGGACGCGCCGATCCGTTTGTATACCGGAGAATATACGTTGCTGCGGGCTCCTGAAGTCATTCTGCTGCAGGCCGGGTGGACGCTGCTGCTGGTCCTGGCGGGCATGATGCTCTGGAGACGGAATCAGGACAGACTGATTATTCAGGGAGGCTGAGGGGATGAATACGGTACGTCTGTATCTCCGATCCATGGGGATCCTTCTGAAAAGTCAGCTGCAGTATCCGCTTTCCTTCCTGCTGCAGACGATGGCCCAACTGATTATGGAGGGCGGGGAAATGCTGGCGGTGGTTCTGCTGGTAGATCGGTTTGATCACCTCAATCAATGGTCAGCGGGAGACCTGTATTTTTTCTTCGGACTGATGTCGGTGACCTTTTACATCACGGAATGCTTTGGAAGAGGGATTACCGGCAGTTTTCCTTCCATGGTTCGTACGGGGCAGCTGGATACGCTGCTGATCCGGCCGAGAGGGATCCTGACTCAGGTGCTTTGCAGCGCTGTGGATCCGCGGAGGATTACCTGTATTGCTGTCGGAATCGTCAGTCTGACTCTCGGCAGCCGAATGTCCCGGGTGGATTGGACAGCGGCAAATATCCTTCTGCTGGCGGAAAGCATTTTCTGCGGCTTCTGGCTGATTCTTGGCCTTTTTCTGATTGAAGCGATTCTGTGCATCCACAGTGTCAAATCCGTGGAAATTGCCAATGCCCTGACCTATGGCGGACGAAGCGCGTGTCAGTATCCGGTGGACGCGTTTCCCCGATCCCTCCGAACGCTCTTCACAGTGATCGCGCCTTTTGCGCTGGTTATGCATGTCCCTGCATCCCGGATTCTGGGGAAGCCCATCTTCGGCTGGCCGGACTGGGCGGCCTGGCTCAGCCCGCTTTCCAGCTTCGTGCTTTTCGCGATAATGGTGTTTCTGTTTGCAAAAGCGATGCGGTTCTATCGTTCCACAGGCAGCTGAACTGAAAAGCCGCGGAAAAACGTGGTATCCTCATGCTGCAACCCGGGCGGTTGCGGTGTGCCGGCTGAAGAACTGCGCAGACAGTATGATGCATGGATTTTTCCCAGCTTAAACACTGGAAAGAATGACCACAGCATACAGATACCAGCTTCCATTTTCGGAAGCTGGCTTTTGGGGCTTTTTTATGCCGCTCATTCCTCCAGGAAGATGTACCCGATGCGGCTCGGAAACTTTTCCCGCAAATTGACGAAGAAGTTTATATACCGTATAATATGTATATACGGTATATGATCATGCTGCGAGGAGGTTCGGAAATGGAAGTACAGCTTAAGCCTTGGGGAAACAGCCAGGGAATTCGTTTGCCGAAGGCTGTTTTGCGTGAAGCGGGCTTTGAGCCTGATGACCATTTGCTCATCAGGGCGGAAGCGGGAAAAATAGTTCTGATTCGCTCCTTTCGTCATAGAACGCTGGAGGAACGGGCCGCGGAATATGGTGGAAAGCTGAACCTTGACGGAGAGCTGGACTGGAGAGGCGACCCTGTTGGGAATGAGGTCTGGTGAGATGAGGAGAGCCGAGCAGGGAGATGTCCTGAAAATACCTTCTATTCAATATCCTGTCGTTGTTGTCAGTAAAAACTTCTTCAATGAAAGCGGTTTGATCATGGCCTGCCCGATTCTTTCGGAAACAGTCGGCGGTCCGCTCCGGATCAGATGCGAAAGTATCCGAACGCCCGGATATGTTTATTGCGATCAGGTGCGAAGCGTGGATCTGAACAAAAGAAGGTTTACCAAGATTGATGCTCTTTCCTATTATGAACTCATAGACATTGTAGATGCCATTCAGGGGATATTTGATTATGTTTAGCCGGAGAGGGAATTCTGACCGGCGGAAAAAGGCATTCTGAGAACGGGCGTGGTTCAACAGCTTCAAGGCATTCACTTCGTAGCCCTCTTGCGGGGACCGGGTTGCCACCCTCCCGTGAGACATGGTAAAATCAGGATCGTTTCGATGATGCTTAGCCTGAGGAGAGGAACCGATGCTTCGGATTGAACCCGCAGCGGCGCGGGACCGTGAAGAATTGATGCGCCTGTACACCATTCAGAAAGGGCGGCCTTTCTGTTCCTGGACGGAGAATTATCCGGCCGCCGAGAATCTGGAGGATGATCTGGCCCGTGGGGATCTTTTTGTGATGAGAAACGAGACCGGGCAGATTGCCGCCGCGGTATCCGTTGAAAAAGATGAGGAGGTGGACCGGCTTCCCTGCTGGAATCCGGACCTCCGTCCCGTGGGAGAAATCGCGAGGCTGGCGGTTCATCCGGATTTCCAGAATCACGGGCTGGCCAGGCGGATCGTTGCGCACGTGATGCAGGTGCTGAAGGAACGAGGCTGCCGCGGCGTCCATCTGCTGGTAAATTCCCGGAATCTGCCCGCCCTTCGCTCCTATCGTTTTTTCCGTTTTGAAACGGTGGGTGAATGCGAGATGTATCGGCAGCATTTTCTGTGCCTGGAAAAGTCGCTGGAGTTCATTATCACCCACCCCTTCCCGCCGCTGTATGACGAACACAGCCGGGTTCTGATTCTGGGTTCCTTTCCTTCCGTGAAATCCAGGGAAAACAGGTTTTTCTACGGGCATCCGCAGAACCGCTTCTGGCGGACGGTTGCCCTCGTGTTTGGAGAAAAGGTCCCCGGAACCATCCCGGAAAAGAAGCGGCTGATTCTGGGGCGGCATCTGGCACTGTGGGATTCCATCGCGTTCTGCGAGATCACCGGATCCGCCGATGCCCGGATCCGCTCCGCGATTCCAAATGACCTGCGCTTCATCCTGGATTGCGCGCCGATTGAGCAAATCTATTGCAATGGGCGGAAATCTTATGAGATTTACACCCGCTTCATTGAACCCATGACCGGCCGCAAGGCAGAATGCCTGCCTTCTACCAGCCCGGCCAATGCTCAGTGGACAGCGGAGTGGCTTGCGAAAGCCTGGTCCGTTCTGAAGGATGCCGCTTTGGAATAATCAGCGCCTTTATAATCGGGGATCAGATTTTTCTGCGTGTGCTGAAAACGCCGGGAAGGTGCGCGGCATCGGTGGGTTGTGGAGGCGGCCAGGAAGATCTGAGGAGAGCGGGAAAGGGTAAATGGTTTACCCGTCAGAAGCCGACAGCTGACAGAACAAAAAACAGAGGGCTGCCACAGGAAGGGCCCTCTGTTTTTTCTGTTCATGGTCAAAAGGAATCCTGCACCAGGATCGGCTTGCGGGCAAACACCTTTGACAGGAGCTCCTCGTTGCCGAAGACCTCCACGTCGGGGCGGTATACGGCCTCGGAGAGGCTGACGCTTCCGGCCGCCAGCTGGCCGAAGGCCTGGATGGAAACGGCCAGATCCGGGTCGCCGCTGGCGGGAAAAACCTTTTCCCCGCGGACCTCCCAGGTGCCGTTGTTTTCCGGGATGTATTCATCGCCTTCCACCCGGATGATAAAGGGGGCCTGATCCGGCTTCCGGATGATTTCCAGCATCCGTCGAACATTGATGGGGCGGATCATATAGCCCTGGGTTACGACCTGTTCCATGTCGTAGGCCTGGGGACTGCGGATCAGGGAAAACAGCTGCAGGCAGGCCGGCAGGAACATGCGGATCGTTCCGTAATCCGCCGTAAAGCGGCCAAGAAAGCCCAGAATGGCGTTCAGGCCCGCGCGGCCATCCCAGGCCAGGTCCTCCACGGAGAGGATGGCGGCCGGATCGTGCCGGATGTCCTGATAAATCAGGTAGGCTATGGCCTTTCCGTTCTCGCGCAGCAGGTAGCAGAACTTCCGGTCCCTGTAGTATTCGCCCTTCAGGTGCCTTTCCAGCATCATTTTGTCATCCCGGCGCATGGCCAGGTTGAAGCCCGCGGCAAAACGGTTGTACAGCGCCGTGTATTCGCTGACCGGGTTCCCGGGCTTCCACAGCTCCGCCGCGCCGTCAAAACGATACCCGCTCAGCACGGAGGGGGAAAACGCGTAGTTGTTTCGCCAGCACACGGTTTCATAGCCGAACCTGCGATAGAAGGCGTGGCTGAAGGGATAGAGGGCGGAAAAGACCTCTCCGTTTCGGTAGGCTTCCGGGATCAGCTTTTCAAAGATGCCCCGGATGGCGCCGGAATTTCGGTATTCCGGCAGGGTGGATACGCCGCCGATTCCGCCGCTGGGAACGGCCTGACCGTCCAGCATACAATGGAACCGATGGTTCATGACGCGGGCCATCATTTTGCCGTCTTCGGCAAAGGCGCCCCATTCCTCAATGGTCAGCTTTCGGGTATCCTCCCGAACCTGCTCCGGATTCTCCATGCGCATATGAAAGGCTACGTAGGAGATGACTTCAGCCTCAAATTTCTCTTCCGGTGTCAGTTTGCGTACTTCCATGATTCACTTCATCCTTTTGAAGACATTGAGAAGGGATTCTTCTTTTGACGGAAAATACCTGCTCTGGCAATTACACCGTAGTATTATTGAATACCTAAATCCGTGAAGCTCGTACCTTGACAAAGCGCTTTCAGTCATTGAAATCATTGGCCGGGAAAGCTCATAAACCAACACAACGGAAATGCACCTACTATGAGGTGATGAAAACACATTTGTTATCCCGCCAGCCCAAACGTAATGATTCCCCACAAATACTGGTTTATTTCAGGATTGCACGCCGTGCAGCTTCCATCATCCGGAATCAGAAAAACAGCACCCGTCAGGACAGTACAGAACAGAGCAACAGCACAGATGATCGAACTCGAACGTCTTGTGTTTTTTTTGCTTTCATTCCATCTTCCGATTCCCAGCCACGCGCCGAAACACAACAGCCACAAATAATCACTCCTGTACCGATCCCAAACACCTGGAGTCTTTATATAATGGATTGCGATAATCAGCAGTGCAATCATTGGAATCAGAATTCTGAACGCGTAAGATTCCCCTTCCATAAAACCCGGCTGTTCATCCTTTTTTATGCAAATAAAGGCAAACAGCAACAGCGGGCAACTAATAAGGATGCCTGTCCCCAACCGAACAAAAGGAAATGTCCCATCTATGCCGGGGATAGCGAACAGTTGCTGAAAAATGCCTGTTACTGTTTTACCAAGATCAAGCACGCTTCCTAGTTTTGTCTGATCCGCCAATGTCAACTGATAGGAATGGCCAAACTCGAAAGGATTCTCAAACCTGGCGTAATTATACAGCATCAATCCTGCCGCTACCAGAAAGTAAGGGGATGCCGCAAGAAAAAGCTGGCCAACCAGGCCCCGGGTCATCCGCTTTCCACGCAGAAACTGAATCAGCATGGGAATGACCAGTAAATTTGCTAACGCCAGTGTGGGTCTGCAGCCAAAGCTCAGCGCGCCTAAAAGGGAGCCGCAGAATGCCAGCCGCAGCGCCGAACGCTCATTTCTCCGCTCCCACACCGCCTTCGAGAAAAAGAAAAGGCTCCAGATCTCAAGGCACATTCCGCACACAACAGGAGTCTGATACAGAATTGGATACTTGGCCACATATACAGTTGAAGCCAGAGAAAGGGAAGCCAGAAGACACGCCATTTCTCCGAGCGTAACTTTTCGGTATTTGTTCTTGGCCCACCAGAAAAGCATGACAGCCAGTCCGATAATATAAAGTCCGGCAAACAGCTGGCTGACACGATAGTTAGCCGGTACGTGCCCCGTCAAAAGGCGGTAAGGCAGAAAAACCAGGAAAACGGGCACAATCCCAAAGTACATATAGTAGTGCCCTTTATAGTATGCCCAATCCCACGGAAAGCCAACGTCCGCGGCTTTCCGTTCTTCAGGGTCATACGGGTTTTCCAGCTCCGCCATTTTCGGGTCTGTTTCTCCAATATAATCCAGGTGCCCCTGAAGCATGAACTCTGTCATCTGTTCATACGCATGCAAGTACACATTTCCAGGTGCTGCTCCCTTCCAAATCGGAGACAGTGTCATCATAAAACAAACCAGCACGATCAGCAGCAGTACCAGCAGTATCAGGGCTGCTGTCTGCCCGCGGGTCAGCGTAGTCACTGTGCTTCTGTGAATAAAAGAACGTGGACGAATTAAAAAAAGCAATCCGACAATCAAGGCCCAAAGAGCTATCCCGCCCAGTGCTTTTTCCATTGTACTCCGGCTCCTTTCTATGCTGTCCATTTCCTGTTCTAATAACGGAAAAATGTTTGTTCATAAGCATCAATGGAGGGGAATCAGCTCTGTTGTATTGAACACAGACAGGACCGGAATGCGAACCTTCAGAAGCACAAAGAACAGAATCAGGAGAAGCCCCACATAAAGCATCAGGCCTTTTTCCCTGAAAAGCTTTTCCGGTTTCTGTGCGGCGGAGTCTTCCTTGTAGCTCAGCAGGAAATAATAGCAGAACAGGCCGATCAGGAAAGGCATAAGCAGAATCAGGTTGACATTGTATTTGATCAGGCATATTCCCAGGAACAGCGTCGAGCACATCGCATAGAAGAAGGAGGAGATCAGCAGGCTCTTCTCCGTATAATGCCGGAATGATTTCCGATACAGGCCGGCCAGTTCCGGATTGTGAATCATCCTGTACTCCGAGAAGCGCTTCGTCGCCATCAGGAACGCGCCGGCCATCCAGTATCCAAGAATCAGGCTGGAGGGCGGAAGAAAAGCGTCGGTAATGATAAACCAGCCAATCAGCAGCCGAATCGCGTTATTGATGGATTCCGTCAGTACATCCACAAATGGAATATCCTTTGTCCGCAGGGGTTTGACGTTATAGACAATTCCCATGACCCACAGCCAGATTTCCATGAAGATAAACGGGGAGCCGACAAAGTACGCCAGCAGAATCCCCAGGATGGTCAGGGCGGCATAAAGCAGGTAGATGATCCGGGGATTCGCGCCGTTTTCCACGATGCTCCGGTGTTTTTTGACCGGATGATACTGATCGAACTCCCGGTCCAGCCATTCGTTAATCACATAATTGGCGGAAGCAATCAGGCATGTCGAGAAAAAGCCCAAAATGATCTTTTCGATTTTTTCCTGAAAATGAACCTCCGGAAGCAGAAAGAGCGCAAAACCGATGCCTGGTAGAATAAAAAGCTGCTTGATCCAGTGATCCAGCCTCATAATCCGAATATACGTTTTCATGCTTTTCAAATTCATGTGCCAGTCCCCCTTTTCTCTTTGATTCCGCCAAAGCGCGCGTCAGACACGGGCCACCCCGCTGTCCCTGGCCGCCTGGGCCACGGCTTTGGCAACCGCGAGGCCAACCCGGGGATCAAAGGCGGCGGGCAGAATATATTTGTCATTCAGCTCCTCCGGCGCCACCAGGTCCGCCAGCGCGTGGGACGCGGCCAGCTTCATGGGCTGGTTGATATCCCTGGCCCGCACGTCCAGCGCGCCGCGGAAGAGGCCGGGGAAGACCAGCACATTGTTGATCTGGTTGGGATGATCGCTGCGCCCGGTGCCAACGACCGCCGCCCCGGCTTCCAGCGCCTCATCCGGCTCAATTTCCGGGGTGGGATTGGCCATGGGGAAGACGATCGCCCCGGGCGCCATGGAGGCGATCATCTCCCGGCTGACAATATGCGGCGCGCTGACGCCGATGAAAACATCCGCGCCCTTCAGCGCGTCCGCCAGCCGGCCGGAAAACTTTTCCGGATTGGTCAGGGCAGCCATTTCCGCCTGGGCGGGGTTCATGTCGATTCCGTCGCACAGAATACCGTTCCGATCCACCATTTTCAGGTGCCTTACGCCCAGATCCATCATATGGCGGCCGATGGCGATCCCGGCGCTGCCGGCGCCGTTGATGACGACTTTCACGTCCTCCATCTTCTTGCCAACCACGCGCAGAGCGTTGATCATCGCCGCGCCGACCACGATCGCCGTGCCGTGCTGGTCGTCATGGAAAATCGGAATGTCACAGATTTCCTTCAGCCTCCGCTCAATTTCAAAGCAGCGGGGCGCCGCGATATCCTCCAGGTTGATGCCCCCAAAGCTGCCGGAAATCAGATATACCGTGCGGACGATCTCGTCCACGTCCTTGCTGCGGACGCAGATCGGGAAGGCGTCCACATCCCCGAAGGCCTTGAAAAGGGCGCATTTGCCCTCCATGACCGGCATACCCGCTTCCGGGCCGATATCGCCCAGGCCCAGCACCGCCGTGCCGTCCGTAATGACCGCGACCAGATTGCTCCGCCGGGTCAGCGTAAAGGATTTGTCATAATCCTTCTGAATTTCCAGGCAGGGCTGCGCGACGCCGGGGGTATAAGCGAGGGACAGCTCCTCCTTCGTCCTGACCGGGACACGGGAAATCACCTCAATCTTTCCCTTCCATTCGCCGTGCAGGCGCAGGGATTCTTCCGCGTAATTCATCGGGGTCTCCTTTCTCCTTCATTCATCCTTGCTTGGGAAGCTCTTTCACAAAGCGGTAAACAAACCAGATGGACAGCGGGAATGCCAGCACATAGGCCAGAGGCTGCGCCTCCTGAATCCCGCTGAGCCCCCGCGCCGCGGAAAGAATCAGCAGGGCGGGAATGAAGAACAGGCCGCTGCGGGCCGAAGACAGCAGCGACGCGCCCAGCCGATGCCCCGTGCTTTGATAGAGCATTTCCACCGCCATGGTAAAGGGCAGGAAAAGCAGGGTCACAAACTGCAGCCTCAGGGCCCGGGTTCCGATCTCGATCACCCGCGGATCATCCCGGAACAGTCCGATCAGCTGTCCGGAGAGCAGGAAGCCCGCCCCCGCCATCACGATCAGGATGGACTCCGCCAGAATCACCGTGATCCGGAACGCGGACATCAGCCGGTCGTATTTTTTTGCCCCATAATTAAAAGCGCATACCGGCTGAAACCCCTGCCCGATGCCCAGCGCCAGCGCGAAGACGAAAAACGTGACCCGGGAAACAATACTCATGGCCGCCACCGCCTCATCCCCATAGGCCGCGGCGTTGCTGTTCAGCAGGATGGTAGCCACGCTGTTCAGCACCTGGCGCAGCATGCTGGGCATGCCCGTTGTCGCGATATCCCAGACGGCGCGGGGACGGAAATCCACCTTTTTCAGCGAAAGGCGCAGGGAGGTCTTCCCCCGGAGGAACATGCTGAGAAGCACCAGGAAGGAAATCACCTGGCTGAAAGCGGTGGCGATGGCCGCGCCGGCGATCCCCATGTTCAGCCCAAACATCAGCAGCGGATCCAGGACGATGTTCAGAACCGCCCCCGTCATCAGCCCCACCATTCCCAGGGAAGCCTTTCCCTCGTACCGGAGCAGGTTGTTCAGCGTGTATCCTCCGGTCATGGCCGGCGCCGCGATCAGGATATAGGTGATATACTGCCTCGCGTAGGGCGCGATCGTCTCCGTGCTGCCAAGGAAACGGATGATGGGATCCATCAGGGGAAAACAGATCAGGGACATGAGCAGCCCGATCCCTACGGAGCAGATGATCCCCGTGGAAGCCGTCCGGGACGCCTGTTCCTCATCCCGGCTGCCCAGCATTCTGGCCGCGATGCTCCCGGCCCCCTGGCCGAACATGAAGCCCACCGCCTGCAGGATGGACATGTACCCGAAGATCACGCCCACCGCCGCGCTCTGGCTGGTCCCCAGCTGTCCCACAAACGCCGTGTCCACCAGATTATAGATATTGGTCACCAGCATGCTGAGAATGGTGGGAACAGAGAGGCTCACGATGAGCCTGGGAATGGATTCCTCCGTCATTCGGGTGTAATGTGATGTGCTGGTGCTGTTTTTCATGCTGCCTCCACTCGCCGGGGAAACCCGCTTCTGTACTCCGGGGATAAGCTGCCCCTTGCCATCAGAGGAAAGCTTTCCGCTTCCATGACCCATTGCAGGGCTGCCCCGCGATCCGTCTCCTGATCAGACACCCTTTGGATGTCCTCCCTGCATCTTACCCTTTTTCCAGCCTCTCCGCAAGTTTTTTCCGAATGATCATAAAGGAATTCAGTTCCTCTTTCATCATCCCTTCCATCATCAGGTATATCTTCCGCTCCTCATTGACAGGAAAATGGTAAATTGATGTGCTGGCATCAGCTGGTATCAGCCTGTACAACCCGAAGGCTGAAATGTGATGACCCGCGCAGGCGTGTTCTTCACAAAGACAGTGTTTTTACAGGGCAAAAATCCATGGCTTATGCGCTTCCCTCGTCCGGATCAGGCGGTCCGCCCACTCGATGACCAGCACAACGCCGATCAGGGCATACACGATCAGGTACAGATAAAGCTCCACACCGGTCAGCGTTTCATAGGGATACCGTTTTTCCATGGGGATGACCAGCAGCCACCAGGAAGGAATGGTAAAAAGCAGCCCGTACAGCGTCATCACCGGCCAGGAGCACCACCCCCGCCGCTTTTCCCCGCTTTCCTTCAGGCCCATGATCAGCGGGATGGAGAAGTAGCAAAGCGTATACCGATACACATTTGCCGGAAAAAAGCACATGATGGTGATCAGGAAGAACAGGGTTCTGTACAGATTTCGGCTTCGCCACGCGTTCCAGGCCAGCACACCGGCTGCCCCCAAGGTCAGCGCCATGGTCACAAGCGGTCTTTCCCGTCCCAAAAACCTGAACAGGATGGTATGAAAAATTCCCCGGAAATACTGCAGCCGGTACAGGTCGCTGTACCCCATGGTATTCATGATATGAAGCAGCCAGTGCCGGAAGCCCGGATATCCGCCAAAAAACACAAAGGGCAAAAACAGCAGCGCCGCGCTGCAGACCATCAGCCGCAGCAGTTCCCTGTACCGCTTCTCCTTCAGGTACAGCAGGCCGAATACGGCCGGATACAGCTTCAGGGCCACGCAGACCGCCAGAAGGATCAGCCCCAGTTCCCGTTTCCACGCGGATTCCGTATCCTTCAGATGAAGCGCGGTCAGCAGCAGACTCAGCACCAGTACCGCTGAATTGCCGCTGGGAATCGCGCTGCCGAAGAAAACCGCGGAAAACATCAGCAGCGAAAAAATCACCGCGTCCCGCTTCCGGCTTTTTCTCCCCGTAATGCTGATCGCCGCCAGCAGCAACAGGGAGGAAAAAAGCAGATAATAAATAAAGATCAGCATGGCCCCGGGAATCTGCTCCGTCTGCGCGAGGTCTCTCGGAATCATATCCAGCGGCCTGGTGAACTTATACAGCAGATAGTACATGCAGTAAGCCAGGGGCGGAAAGCAGCCCGCGGCGTCCCAGGAGATATTCTGATACAGATGGCTTCTGTCCACCGTCTGCGCGAGATGCCAGAAATAATCGCTGAAGCGAATGTTCGGATTGTTTTCCTGAATCACCCAGGTATAGGCCGCGCTTCCATATCGTAAAGAGATCAGAAAAAATGACAGAATGCCGACGGCTGAAATCGCATAAAACGCGCTCACAGGATTCCGAAACCGGGATTTCCAACGATTCTTCGTTTCCATTGCCCCCCTAATCAAATTGCTGTTTTATTGAGACCGCACCCTGCGGCAATGCTATTATATCACATCGAAAGCGGCAATGGTTATCGATGGTTGAAAGCATCATTTCTCTCGCTGTTTTTCCGCTGTATCCTTTCCTGTTTATTCGAACAGGCCGGCGTTTTCCTAATCCGCGCATTCCTGATCCTTGTCGAACAGTCGGCGTATTTTTTCCATGGCCATCCAGTAGTTGGCTTCATGCTGAGAGGCCGCGTTCTGGCGATGCTTCTGAATCTGCGCGGATGAAAGAAGGTAATCCGCTCGGGGAAGGCCTTCCGCCAGACAATGGCGCAATTCCCGCTGTTGAGCAGACGAAAGATCAGCGCGCCGGGCGGAAGCCAGGATTTCGCGGGCGGCGAATTCGTACAGTTCACTGGAGAATGCGTTTTCCTCGGGCAGATACCGCAGCGCACGGCATTTTGAGGCTTCGATGCCGGGCAGATAGGAAGAATCCTCTGTGGATTCACGAATATACAGGTAATAAAGGCAGGCGGCTTCTTTGCCCTCAGCCCGCCGGAGAATGCGGCCCAGCCGTTGGATCCGCTGTCTGGGAACTGCCGCGCCGCTGAGCACAATCCCCACACTGGTATCTGGCACATCCACCCCTTCATCCAGACAGCGGCAGCTGACCAGAACGCGAACCCTGCCTTCCCGAAAATCAGACATGTTTCGCTGACGGGCTTCTGAGGACATCTTGGAGTGATAGACCGCGCAGATGCTGGCATGCCTGCGCCGCAGCAGGCGGGCCATGGATTCGGCCTGCTCAATTCGTTCGCAAAAAACCAGGATACGCGCTGTTTCGGGCAGCGATTCAATCAGGGCGAGACAGCATTGCAGCCTGCTTCTCGCTGAACTGGTGACGCCTTTTCGCTCATAGGTTTTCAACAGGTAGGCCGCGCAGGGATCAGAAGGGTCCATTTTAGCGTTCTGCGCGCTTTTGAGCACGGCTTTCATGAAAGCGTGAGGGGAAAGACGTTCCCAGTCCGGATGCAGCCGGAAGATTTTTTTCAGAAGCAGAAAAATCTCCTGACTCAGCCGCAGGTAACGGATCCGTTCTTCCGGCAGAAAGGAAACGGATGTATCACAGACGGAGAAGGAGGAGACGATCCCCTCCGCGGCTGCCGTTTGAAAATCATATTGAAAAATAACTGGCCCCAGGCTTTGCGTCAGAATCGTGTCGCCGGGACCGCCAAAGGGGGTGGCGGAAAGTCCCAGACAGGCATACTGCGCGCCCGCGGCATAGCTGGAAGCGGTAAAATCAAAGATGCGCCGATTCTGGGGACTCTGATAATGATGGCATTCATCACAGATCAGCAGCACATGCTGCCCCAGGGAGAAGGAACGACGAACATGGGTGGAAAGGGCGTCACGCGCGGAATTGACAATATAGATCAGGATCTGCGTGTCCGCGTCGTCCCGGGAGCCGCCGCCAAAGAAACCGATCATTTTGTCCGCGGCGTTTTCATGACGCAGAAGCGCGGTTTCCCATTGCTGAGCCAGGGGAATGGTGGGAACGATGATCCGCACCCGTCCCTCAGGATGCAGGGAAAGAAAACGATCCATCGCGTTCAGGGCCAGGACGGTTTTGCCAGCGCCGGTGGTAACATGGGCAATTCCGCGGAAATGATTCGCCTCCCAGGCTTTCAGGCAAGCGGTTTGCCATGGATAAAGCTTCATGGGCCATGCACCTCCCGGATCATATGAGAACGAATATGCTTTATCTTATCACCCCTTCCCTGAAGGAGCAAGAAAAAGCTTGCGGAAAGAACCGCTTCCTCCTATAATGGAACAGAACGATTTTAGGAGACTGCGCGTCGATAAAGGAGGAAACGCAGCATGCAGAATTATGAAACCCTGTTGAAAAATCTGGAACCTCTGCAGAAACCTGTGAAGGATGGGGCCGCCGCGGCTGTGCGGAAGGAGAAGGCCGTGACCAAGAGCCTGACGGCGGGAAATGTGGCTGAGGCGCGGAAGAACCTGGCTGATCTGGAGGAGACCATTCGGCAGTTAGCGGCGCAGGCTGAAGCGCTGCATGCGGAACTTGACTCCTTTGATGTGCAGGATTATTTTGTCAGCGGCGATTTTACGGAACAGCTGCTGCAAGCCTGCGGTGAAAAAGGAATCAACGTCAAAGGGGAAAAGGGCGTCTATGAGATGTTCCCCAACAAAGTCCGGATCCTCGGGGATCAGGATCATCCCGCTGAGGTCTGGCTGGATCGGAAGAAAGTACAGAGCTGCCGTCCGCAGGCTGTGGCGGAGACCATCCGCCAGGGTCAGGAAAAACTGTACAAAACAGCTTTTAAGGCGGACACCTTCATGGAGGAACTGGTGGAGGCGTATGAAATTACCTGCCTGCGGAGCAGCAACGCCAGGATTGGCTCCAATCAGACCCTGGAGAAGGTATATAAGCATCTGGCGCCGATGGCCAGAACCCGGAAGGAATACGACAAGCAGGCGTTCGCGTTTGACCTCGCCAGGTTGTATGAAATGGGACGGGACGCGTGGGTTACAAGGGATGGAAAGCGTTTTGACTTTGGTCCCGGACGGGAAGGCAGCGGATACCGGGTGCTGAGCCGTACAGGTGTGGAAAGCTACATCAACACGATGAACCTGGTAAAAACCGTCACGGAATAAGGAGGAGGGCGCATGGCGACCGGGAAAGAGGAAAGCAGAATGGAGGGACTGGACCAGCTGCGTGAGGGCCGTCCGCCACGCGATTCCGGACTGCTGCGGCGGATTTCCGTGGGACTGGATTCACTGATGGATTTCTGGACGAAAACGTACCTGGAATCCTATTTGCCGGCAGGCGGCAGCAAGATTAAATTCATCACGGGAAATCCGGGCAGCGGGAAGACGCATTTTGCGCGGATGCTGCAGGCTGAAGCGGCAGACCGGGGCTTCCTGACGGTTTCCTTTTCCGCGAAACAGGTCTGGCTGCATGACTTTCGGGAGGTTTATCTGGAAATACTCCGCCAATGTGATATTGAGCGGGTGCTGGCCCGCTGCGCGGACCGGGTCGCGCGGGAAATGAATGTGGACCCATCCGAAATCAGAGAAGGAACAAATCTGATGGACCTGCTGGCGGAGCGCGGCGAGGCGGACGCTTTTACCAAGAACGCGATCCGGGGAACGCTTCGGGAGCTGTTTGCCCGCAACCCCCTGCTGGATAATACGTTTGCGCTGTGCTGCTCCATGCTCGTTGGCGGTATGCTGGGTCATCCCGTGCTGGAAAACGCGAGCAGAAAGCTGATTCTGGCTTACCTGAAGGGCGACAGGACGGTGAAGACGGCACAGCTGCGGGCGATTGGCCTGAATCCGACCCCCATTACGAAATACAACGCGCGCCATCTGCTGCGTTCCCTCTGTGAGGTGGTAAAGATGGCCGGATACGCGGGGATGATCGTGACGGTGGATGATATGGAAATGCTGATGAACAGAACCGCGGGCGACCCGATTCGATATACAAAACTGCGGCGGGACGATACCTATGAAAGCATCCGTCAGCTGATTGATGATATTGACAGCATGCGCTTTGTCGGATTCCTGTTCTGCTTTGACCGGGAGCTGATGGAAAACGAAAGTCTGGGGATAAAGACCTATGGCGCGCTGTGGATGCGGATTCAGAATGAGGTGGTCAGCACAAGGTTTAACCGTTTCGCGGACATCGTTGATATGGATCGGTATGGAGATGAGATGTATTCCCCGCCTGTGCTGGCGGAAATGTCGAGGAAACTGAGCGAAGCGCTGCGGGAAGCGTCGGTGGAAACAAAACCGCTGACCGAAGAGGAAACAAAAGAACTGCAGGAGCGAGCTGCTTTCGGCCGCCTGGGACTGCCGTACCTGATGAACCGTATGACGCTGGAGGGAGGGAAAGACAATGGCTGATTTCCAGGCGATGCATGTGATTGAAGCCCTGCGGTCCGGTGTCCCTTCCCGGGCGGTTGGTGCGTATTTTTCCGAAGCCCGGCCGGCAATGCTGAAGAAGCTCCGATCTGAGATGGAGGCGGTTCAGCAGAGCGGTAAGTCGCGGGGCATGGTTTTCACGGGAAAATATGGCGAAGGAAAGACCCACATGCTGAACACGGTGTTTTCCATGGCGTCCGAGTCGAATATGGCCGTGAGCTATGTATCGCTGGGCAAGGAAACACCAATGGATAAAATGCATCTGCTGTACCCGAAGCTGATCGCGAACACCTACCTGCCGGGAAAGGCGCAGCCGGGATTCAGGTCACTGCTGGAGGAAATGACGGAAGGCAGCGGTGTGGCAGGTCAGCTCATGGCTTACGCGGCCACCAGTCTGGAAACCAATAAGATTTATCATCTGCTGGAAGCGTTCCTTGGAACGCAGGAAGAAGAAGAACGGGCGCAGTTTCTTGCGGATCTGGAAGGAGACTTCGTTTCCAGCGCGCTGATAAAGAAAAGCTTCCGGCGGGTTACGGGCAAACCGGCGAAAATGAACCAGAACTTCAGCAAGACAAAGCATTATATGGATTACTTTGACTTCATCAGCGTCCTGTTCCGCAGGGCCGGACTGAATGGATGGGTGATCCTGTTTGATGAGGCGGAGCTGCTGGGCAGGCTGGGCAAAAAGGCCCGGATGAAATGCTATCGAAACATGCAGGCGTTCCTGAACCCGGGAAAGGAACTGGAGGGCGTGTTTTCGCTTTTTGCTTTCAGCGCGTCTTTCGCGGACGAAGTGATTGACCGCCGTCACGAGATCGCCAATGTGGAGGAAACCTTCGCGGAGGATCCCGCCGCGCTGAAAGCGGCCCGGGCTACGCTGAACGCGGTGCTGGACGCGCCGGAACTGGCGCCGCTCAGCAGGGAGGAAATCCTTCTGGTGCTGTCCAATATTCAGGAATTCCATGGTCTTGCCTACGACTGGACGCCGGGGGTGTCACCGGAGACGCTTTATGCCAACACGGAAGGCGGCGGTTATCTGCTTCGAACCCGTATCCGGGCCGCCATTGAATTGCTGGATCAGCTGTATCAGTATGGAGAGGCTGGAAAAATCAAGCTGACCGCCCTGGGGCAGGAATCATTGGAGGAAGAATCGGATACGCCGGAGCTTCCGGAGGACTTTTAACCGGAAAGACGGGCGTCCGGGAAAACAGGGATTCCGTGACAAAAACAGCGGCCTTCCGGATGACGGGAAAGGGCAAAAGACGCGTGAAAAGGGAAGCCTGAGAGTAAGGATAAAACCGAATAGAGGGACCTGCCCGCTGTTTCAAAAGTGGACAGGCCTTTTTGTTTGTGGTATGATTGCACATGGGGGAGTATACCCTTTTTCGTGATGGGTTTCTCTCCCTCAGGATCCAGTAGAATGGGTATCGCGCTGAGGGCCGTGCCCGGGAAACGGTGGACATAGCTCCGGGATCTGGCAAGGCGGTTCTCCGCCTCGCCCGGCGAAGCTATGCCCAAAAAAGGGAAACGGTGAAACAGGGCGAAGGAGAAGGGCGGACGAATGAAAGCGCTGATTTTGAATTCAGGGATGGGCACGCGGATGGGGGTGCTGTCGTCAGAGCATCCCAAATGCATGACGGAAATCTCTCCCACGGAGACCATCCTTTCCCGTCAGCTGAAGCAGATTGAGGCCGCGGGCATTCAGGAGGTGGTCATGACCACCGGATCCTTCGCGGAGGTGCTGGAGCGGTACTGTCAGGCGTTACATACGAAGCTGCGCTTTACCTTTGTGCAGAATCCGCTGTATCGGGAAACAAATTACATTTACAGTATATACTGCGCCAGGGAATACCTGCGGGATGATATCCTCCTGATGCATGGCGACCTGGTGTTTGAAAACGCGGTGCTGGATCAGGCGCTGGCCGCGGAGCGCTCCTGCATGGCGGTGTCCTCCACATCTCCGCTGCCGGAGAAGGACTTCAAGGCGGTGATCCGGGACGGCCGGATCGAAAAGGTGGGTATCGAATTCTTTGACAGCGCCATGGCGGCTCAGCCGCTCTATCATCTGAAACAGGCGGACTGGAGCGTCTGGCTGGAAAAGATCATTGCCTTCTGCGAGGCGGGTCAGCGTAAATGCTACGCGGAAAACGCGCTGAATCAGGTATCTGACACCTGCGCGCTGTATCCCTTGGATGTGAAGGACGCGCTTTGCGCGGAGGTGGACACGCCGGAGGATCTGGGAAAGGTTTCCGCGGCGCTGAAAACGGTGGAAAACCGCCGGGTGTACATGTGCTTCTCCGCGGACGTGCTCCATTCCGGCCATATGGCCATCATCCGGAAAGCCGCCCGTCTGGGCCGCCTCACCATCGGCGTGCTGTCGGATGAGGCGGTCGCCTCTTACAAGCGATTCCCGATCGTGCCCGCGAAGGAACGCATGGCCCTCTTCGCCAACATCCGGGGCGTGGATCAGGTGGTGGAACAGCGGACGCTGTCCTATCGGGAAATCCTTCTGGCGATGAAACCGGAGATTGTTGTGCACGGGGATAACTGGCGCCAGGGATTCCAGAAGGAGCTGCGGGCGGAGGTGCTGGAAACGCTGGCCTCCTACGGCGGAAGACTGGTGGAGTTTCCCTACACGGATGATCCGAAGCTGAAAGCCCTGGAGGACGCCTCCCGGAAGGAGCTTTCCCTGCCGGATAACCGCCGGGCCCGTCTCCGCAAGCTGCTGGATATGAAGGGCCTGGTTACGGTGATGGAGGCGCATGACGGGCTTTCCGGCCTGATCGTGGAAAACACGGCGGTGCACGAGGCGGGCAAAACCTGTCAGTTTGACGCCATGTGGATTTCCTCCCTCTGCGATTCCACGGCCAGGGGAAAGCCGGATATCGAGCTGGTGGATATGACCAGCCGCTTCCGTACCATTGACGATATTACCGAGGTGACGACGAAACCGATCATTTTTGACGGCGACACCGGCGGCCTGACGGAGCATTTTGTGTACACAGTGCGCTCCCTGGAAAAGCTGGGCGTATCCGCCGTGATCATTGAGGACAAAACCGGGCTGAAGAAGAACAGCCTCTTTGGCACGGAAGTGCCTCAGACCCAGGACAGCATCGAGGCCTTCTCCGCAAAAATCGCGGCGGGTAAGAAGGCCCAGAAATCCTCGGATTTCATGATTATCGCCCGGATCGAGTCCCTGATTCTGGAGCGGGGCATGGAGGACGCGCTGACCCGGGCTTTTGCCTTCGTCCGGGCCGGCGCGGACGGAATCATGATTCACAGCCGGAAAAAGGATCCCGCGGAGATTTTCGAATTTGTGGAGAAATTCCGCGCGCGGGACCGCAAGACACCGCTGGTGGTGGTGCCCACTTCCTTCCACGCGGTGACGGAAGAGGAGTTCAAAGCCCGGGGCGTCAACATCGTCATCTACGCCAACCAGCTGATGCGAAGCGAGGTACCGGCCATGCGCGCGACGGCGGAGAGTATCCTGCGGCATCATCGCGCACTGG